>NZ_CP098511.1:3213230-3822376 GCF_026222555.1 Aquimarina sp. ERC-38
TCTTTCTAATTCATCTCTACGTTCCGTACCCTGTTTTCCGTAGACGGTGTCTTTGATGTCTTTCCAACTTTTAGTTTCCGGTTTATCTTTCTTTATCTTCATAATATGAATTCATTAATCTGACTGCTTTGTTAATTTCTTTACTTGGTGTTTTTTGTGTTTTCTTAGCAAATCCATTTAACAAGATGACTAATTTTCCGTTATCAAAAAAAACAAAGTACCCGCCATATATTTGACCCCAATTTTATACGCGCTTCATAGAGGCCTTTAGTTCCTGCGATAGCTCTAAGATATGTAGAGGGAACTCGTTCATAAGTTTCTATTATTTCGATTACCTTAAATATTTTATCTTGAACCTTTTTAGGTTGTTTTATTAAAAATTCTTCGAAATAATTTTTATACTGGATTACTTCCCTAACCTTATCCATTTTTCAAAGGTAACTTTAAAGTTACTAATTTACATAATTTTGTATGATGTTAAGTTGTGAAGATGCTGAGAATCTAAGAAGTAAAGTTCCAAAGGTTCAAAGATTTTTTTAAGATATAATTGTTGAGAGTCTGGGGAAATATATTCTAAAGAGATTTTGTATTTGGGGTGAAAGTTATTTTGGTGGTATCAAGTATAAAGTCTTAAATTTTTTTACTACTTAAAGTTGAAATGTTTTTGAAGAAGAATTTTATTTAAAGTCTAATATTTTATTACACAAAAAAGGTTTATCTTTGTTAAAAACATATGGGTAGATCTACACGTAAAGTGTCTGGTTATACACCGGATCAAATAAAGGCACTTTTCAACAATGAGGATAAATACAAAATAGGTTTACGCTTGTATGCCGTTTACCAAGTTTCTTTAGGAAAGCCAAGCCGGGAACTAGAGGCGTTGTACAACACAAGTTTCAAGCAAATTTTAAACTGGGTATCCAGGTTTGAAAAAGAAGGTATTGAAGGGCTAAAGGATAAAACAGGTAGAGGGCGCAAACCAAAGCTTACAGAGGATCAAAAAACGGAGTTGAGCCAATTAATTCTAGAGGCAACCCCGGAGGATTACGGGTACAACTCAGCTACCTGGAACGGTCCTTTACTTATTGATTGGATTGAGAAACATATGGGGGTTAGCTACAAACGGGCTCAGATCTATAATATATTAAAGGGCCTTGGCTTTAGCTATCAGAAATCGAAAGGCATCTATCCGGAAGCTGATCTTGAGAAACAAGGGGAGTTCAAAGAGGAGTTAAAAAAAACTCTTGGAGAGTCCTGCTGACACGGTACTTTTGTTTGAAGATGAGTTCTCCCTGTCAAACATTGCCACCGTAGGTTATCAATGGTCACCTAAGGGCAAGCAACCTAAAACAATCTGCAAACAAAGAAAAAGGGAACGCCAGACAGCTATGGGGAGCTACAATTTTGAGACCGGGCAAATTACCGTTACCTTTCATCAAAGGGGGAACTATCAAAGTTTTAAAAAGCACTTGAAAAAGATAATGCACATCTATAGAAAACACACTAAGATTATTATGGTAGTGGATAACGTAAAGTTTCACCACGCAAAATTACTAAAAGTATGGTTAAAGAAACACCCAAAACTTGAGATCGTATACTTGCCCCCGTATAGTCCGGAACTCAACCCTGTAGAGAGAGCATGGTGGTTTATGAGAAAAAAGATCTCACACAACCGTTTTCTTCATTCATTAGAAGAGAGAAAAGTGGCTTTCTGGAAAATGTTTTCGCATTTTCAAAAGCCAAATCAGAAAATGATTAAAATTTGTGAAATTAATTTTTAGACTTAATATAATCAAAAAATAGAATACTTTTAGCTTTTGCCTGACACCTACAACACTAATGAACTAGTAACTTGCTACCAAGAATCAACAACTACTTACTACTAATAAAACAACTATTGCCTTTTACCTATTGCCTAATCAACTACATATTACAACGGAATATTACCATGTTTTCTATTGGGAACCGGAATTTCTTTATTTTCTAAAGTTTTAAAAGCTTTGATTAGTTTTCTTCGGGTGTGTTCGGGGAGGATGATCTCATCGATAAAGCCTCGTTGTGCAGCGCGGTAAGGATTGGCAAAAGCTTCGGCGTAAGCTTCTTCCTTTTCTTTTAGTTTTGCTTTGGGATCGGTAGCATTTTTAATTTCTTTTTTAAAAATTATTTCGCTGGCACCTTTAGCTCCCATGACCGCAATTTCAGCTGTAGGCCAGGCGAAGTTAAAGTCGGCCCCAATATGTTTTGAATTCATCACATCATAGGCACCGCCGTAGGCTTTTCTGGTGATCACGGTAATCCTTGGCACCGTTGCTTCGCTTAGGGCATAAAGCAATTTGGCCCCGTGGGTGATAATTCCATTCCACTCCTGATCGGTTCCAGGTAAAAATCCGGGAACGTCTACCAAAACAAGTAAAGGAATATTGAAACAATCGCAAAAACGAGTAAACCGGGCTGCTTTTTTGGAACTATTTACATCTAGAACACCTGCCAAAAACATAGGTTGGTTAGCGATGATACCTATACTTTTTCCACCTAAACGAGCAAAACCTACTAAAATGTTTTCGGCATACTCCTTATGAATTTCAAAAAAAGAATCCTCGTCAATAATTCCAGTAATTACCTGGTGCATATCGTAAGGTTTATTAGGATGATCGGGAATAATAGAAGACAGTTCCATGCGGATTTCATTACCAAATTGTACTGAAAGATCCTCAGGTGTAGCTATATTACTTTGTGGTAAGTAACTCAACAATTTTTTAATAGCTTCCAGGCACTGTACATCATTTGCCGAAACATGGTGTGCCACCCCAGATTTAGATGCATGGGTGTAGGCTCCACCCAGGGCTTCGGCAGTCACTTCTTCATTAGTTACCGTTTTCACGACATTTGGTCCGGTAACAAACATATAGCTAGACTGGTCGACCATGAAGGTGAAATCGGTCATTGCGGGTGAATATACGGCACCCCCGGCACAAGGTCCCATGATTGCCGAAATCTGAGGAATTACCCCAGATGCCTGTACATTACGGTAAAAAATATCAGCGTAGCCACCTAAAGATCGAACGCCTTCCTGAATACGGGCACCCCCAGAATCGTTTAAACCAATTAAGGGAGCTCCGGTTTTTACGGTTAAATCCATGACCTTACATATTTTTTCAGCATGGGTTTCTGAAAGTGCTCCGCCAAATACCGTAAAGTCCTGTGCAAAAACATAGACCAATCGCTGATTTATCGTTCCGTACCCGGTAATAACCCCGTCCCCGTAATATATTTCTTTGTCCATTTCAAAATCCGTCGTCCGGTGGGTGACTAACATACCCATTTCTTCAAAAGAATTGTCATCCAATAGATACATGATGCGTTCCCGTGCGGTCAGTTTCTTCTTTTGGTGTTGAGCTTCAATCCGTTTTTGGCCTCCGCCTAATTTGGCGAGTTCCACTTTATCAGCGAGGTTTTTTAAATGCGCATCCATAGAATATTATATAATAGGAAGTTTAAGGGTTTCTTTTTCTAAAAGATACTGTTTTAAAGCCAGTTGTGCCGCCAGTTTCATTTCTGCTTCTTTTTCTTTTTGAATATCTTCGGGTTTGAAGTATTTCTTTACAAAATGCGTATCAAAGTTCCCGGAAGTAAAAGCTTCGTGTTGGCATACAAATTTTCCAAATTCTAAGGTATTTTGTATCCCTTTGATTTGGTACTGCTCAATAGCTTCAATCATCAGGGAAATAGCTGCTTCACGGTTTTCTGCGTGTACTACTAATTTTGATAACAACGGATCGTAATAGATAGGGACCTCCATACCTTCCACATAACCATCATCCACCCGAATTCCTTTACCTTTTGGGGGTTGATAGGTGGTGAGTAACCCGGTACTGGGTAAAAAGTCCTGCGTTGGGTCTTCTGCATACACTCTTAATTCCAGGGCATGCCCGTTGATATGTAAATCTTCCTGTGTAAAAGCTAAGGTTTCACCACGGGCTATTTTTATCTGCAAAGCAACTAAATCCGTACCAGTAATGAGTTCTGTTACCGGATGTTCTACCTGTAAGCGAGTATTCATTTCCAGGAAATAGAAATTGGAATTTTCATCTAATAAAAATTCAACGGTACCGGCACCCAGGTAACTACAGGACTTAGCTACCTTGACCGCAGCTTCGCCCATTTTAGCACGTAATTCAGGGGATAGAATACTAGATGGAGCTTCTTCAACTACCTTTTGATGCCGTCTCTGGATGCTACATTCCCTCTCAAAAAGATGTACGGTATTGCCTTGTCGATCTGCCAATACCTGAATTTCGATATGCCGGGGGGAACCTATATATTTCTCAATAAATACGGCACCATCACCAAAGGCAGACTGGGCTTCACTAACGGCGCGTTGCATTTGGTTTTCAAAATCGCTATCTCTTTCAACCATACGCATTCCTTTACCACCACCTCCGGCAGAAGCTTTGATAAGAATAGGATATCCAATTTCTACAGCAATTTTTTTAGCTTCTTGTATATCCGTAATGGCATGTTCGGTTCCGGGAACTAAAGGGATGTTATAGGCTTTTACGGTTTCTTTTGAAGCTAATTTGCTTCCCATCACCCGAATACTTTCCGGATTAGGTCCGATGAATATGAGTCCGCTGTCTATTACTTTTTGCGCAAACGAGGCATTTTCACTTAAAAAACCATATCCGGGATGAATACCTTCTACCTGTAAATCTTTTGCCACTTCAATAATTTTTTCGCCTTTAAGATAGGAATCGTTTGAGGCAGCGGCACCAATACAAACCGCTTCATCGGCAAATAACACATGAGGCGCATTACGGTCTACTTCGGAATATACGGCTACGGTAGCAATATTCATCTTTTTACAGGTCTTTAAGATTCGAAGCGCAATTTCGCCCCGATTGGCTACCAGAATTTTTTTCATGTTTTATTATTCAAATTCAACTAAGATTTTTCCTTTTTCTATGGCATCACCGTTTGCTACAAAGATATTTTTTAAGACCCCTGCTTTAGGTGCTGTAATGCTGTTTTCCATTTTCATCGCTTCCAGAATAACAAGTGTATCTCCTTTATTTACTGCTTGTCCTGCTTTTACTTGTACTACTAATACTAAACCCGGCATAGGGGCTGGTACCGAATTGATATTCGTATTATTGACCACCGATAATCCCATGCCATCAATAAACATATCTAATTCATCAGATAGCTGAACTTTATAATCAGTATTATTAACCCGGATTGTATATTTTTTGTTAGCAAAATCCGACTTTTGAACGGAAGCTTTCCATTTTTTAGCATCTTGTAATATATGATATTGAGTGGTTGATTGTTGGACGATGTTGAGGATAGAAACATCACTTTCAGTTATCTCAAAGTCTATCAAATTATCAACCTTAGCTTTATATCGTTGCATGTGCTATATTTTTCTTAGATAAATATAGGTAAAAAGAAATTGACTTCGAGAGCCTCAGTCAACTACTTCGGGAGCCTCAGTCTAGTGGATTTCGAGAGCCTCAATCCACGACTTCGAGAACCTCAATCCACGACTTCGAGGGCCTCAATCCACGACTTCGAGAGCCTCAATCCACTGCCTCGATAGTTTTAGGTATTTAGATGTAGAGCTAAAAAGAATCTAAGGTTCAAAGGAGCAAAGAATCTGAGGGGTTTTGATTTTTTCTTTTAGGTGGTGTATATTATTTTATATATGATTTAGTTTTATCCAATTTTGAATGTAATTTTCATCCCCGTAACTTTTATTTTTTACGCATATAACTTTGCAACTTTGCTTCTCTATAACTTTGCTACTTTAGTACTTAGTATTCTATATCTCTGTTACTTTGAATCTCAGCGTCTTGGATTCTAGTAAAAAACTTAATTCCCCCAAATGCGATCCCATAATGAAGTCAATAACCCGGAAGCTTCACTCATATCCCGTTCTTTTTCTTCGGCTTTAAGAATTTCATCATCTTTATAAAATCGATATCCAAATACAAATTCAGGAGGTTTTTGTTTTATTCCTAAAACTCCGAAACGTAAATCGTTTAAGTATAATGTATTATCTTTTCTTTCAACGGCATACCACTGGTTCGTTAGTTGTTTTAAACGTTGAACAATGGGTTCATTGTTAACTGCTTGTAGCAATTGGTAATTTTTTGGGAACTCCGTAAAGGAAATAGTTTCCCGAGTGTCGAAGAACGAGTAATATCCAATCAAAAAAGAATCTTCGGTTTTTACATTTGCCGTCCATAAAATAGTATTAAACGGAGTAGGGCGGGTTTGAATAGCATTATATGAAATGCCTTGTTTTTCTAATTCGTTTTTAAACTGTTTTGTAGCAAAAAACTGAATGACTAAAGTACTTAACAAATACGTAGTACTTAGACTAATTCCCAGCCAGTTAAGTTGAGAACGTTTAGGATGATTCCGCTTGTAAAACGATAGGGCAATTACAGAACCTAAAAAAGGTAATGTATATAGAGGGTCTACTACAAAGATACTATTGAATGCAATCCGATACTCAAAAGGCCAAAAAAGTTGGGTGCCCCAGGTGGTAAATGCATCGAGTAACGGATGTGTGAAAAGCCCCCAAAACATGAATTGAGTCCAATCCCACCAGGTTGCTTCTTGTCTTTTATAAATTTTGGCTACTGACCAACCAAAAACAGGGGCAAATAGCAAACAAAATATAATAGAATGAGAGAATCCGCGGTGTAATTCGTTTGCGGTTACGTCATCTACAAGAAATTTGGTAAGTACATCCAGATCAGGAATCGTACCTGCAATGGCTCCCCAAAGTAAGGCTTTATTTCCTACTTTTTTACCTAAAACCGCTTCACCAACAGCCGCTCCTAAAACAATTTGTGTTAATGAATCCATATGATTATACTTGTTTAAACGGCGAACGTAATTCAAACTCGTTAGGCTTAATTAACCGGGTAAGGGGAGTTAAAACGGTATTGGATATTCCATTTATATGACGAATGTACAATTGCATGGGTATTGGAACGGCACCTACGCTACTTTTAATAGTTTCTGCGGTACGTCCAAAATTAATTTGTGCTTTGTGGTTTACTATGGCTGCTTTAATGTATTCGTAAAGCATTCTTTGATACACCTGGTAAGCTTGATTTACCCGATAGTCCAGTCCGACATGACTTGTTTCCAGTATATTTTTATTTAAAAAATAAGTAGTAAAGCCTACTAAATGTTCTTCTAAAATATAACCGGTAAACATAAAAGATTCCGGAAGTGTCCTTTTAAATTCTATAAAAGAATTAATCGACAAAGAACTCAATTTATAGTCGGCTTTATCCAATACATTTTGATATAAGGTGCTAATTTCTTTTTGATACTTAATAATTGCGGCAGTATCAAAGTCAACTAGCTTTATTTCGGATGATTTTTCAAAGGTTTTTTTAAGTCTTGACCGAAATTTGGTTCGAAGGGCGTTTTGATAATCCTCAAATATTTTCCAGGCTTCAGGTATCTGCATTATCATGACCTGATCTATTGTAATTGGCTTTAATTTAAAATTCTCCCATTTAATCCCCGAATTTTCACGGTTAGGAAAATCTTTAAAAAGTATAAAGGAAGGTTTTTTGTCTTTTTGATAGTTTTCTGTATCTAACAGATATTTAACTAAACCATTAAGAAAAGCTTGTTGCCAGGAGTTGGGAATAGTTTGAAATCCAAAAGACCCGGTGGCAAAAATATTACCACATATTAATAAACGGGTTTCCAGCTTTTGTGATACTATTTTCTTTAACCCATCACCTATTTCACAAGGTAATGTGGTTTCTTCCAGTAATTTTCTATCGACTACAATGTTTTGAGTAAAGGCGATACCTATCACTTTATTATTATCGTATCCTAGATAAAAATTAAAGGATAAGGTATTACTACCGGATTTTTGTAAAGCTTTTAAATATGGAAGATCTAGGAATACGGAAGCATATTTTGAAACCTCTTTCCAGTGACTTTCCGGAATCTCTTCAATGTTAGTATATCTTTTAATAGTGATACTTAAGTCATCAGTTTTATCAGAAGGTGGGATAGGACAAGATATTTTTAGCAAGCTTTTCTTTCAAAAATAATCAGTAAAAACCGTAATTAAAAGAAGTTCAGTTAAATTTATGAATTATATAAGTTTATTCGAGGTGCATTTGAATAATAATTATTGTAAAATACGTCCGTTGGAATAATTTGACAAAAGGAAGAAGTGTGCTTCGACTAGTTTAGCAGGACTATCGAATCTTTCGACCAGGCTCAACATTATAAGGGTTTTAATTAAAAAAGCTATTCTCGATATATTTTTTCTTCATTTCATTACGAAAAAACACTCGAATTTACGCTTTTTTCCCTAAATACACTAGAGGTTAAGTTTAATCAGGATACTACGGGGATAAATTTTGATAGGATGGAAGCAATATGCTCTTTACGGATAGGTTTGGTAATAAAATCATTACTACCGGCCTTTTGCGCTTTTTCCCGATTTTCTTCAGAAGTATATGCAGTTTGAATCACTACCGGTATTTCCGGAAACCTACGTTTAATATGTTCGGTAGCCTGAATACCATTCATAATAGGCATTTCGATATCCATAAAAATCAAGTCCGGTTCTCCACATTCACTGCAATAATCAACAGCTATTTTTCCATTTTTAGCCCTGATAATAGTGTATTGAAAATGAGCTGTACGTTCAATGATCTTTTGTAATAATAAAAAATTAAGATCGACATCCTCAACAATTAAAATAGTCTTAGCAGTTGCTTGGGGAGTTGCAAGAAACATAGTTGATTTATTAACATCAATAAAGTTACTAAAATTATGTTAATTTGAATGATTTTTCCGTTTTTATTTTAGAATACGTCAAAAGGAGTAGAAAAAGTAAGTTATTGCAGTCGTTTTTATGGTAGTTTTAAGACAACTTTTAAATCAAGCTTATTGTTATAAAGTACCTTTAAGTTTTTAAAGTGCTTATGGAACAAATAGAAAATAACGAATTAAAAATTGCTGTAAACCCTATTGGAGCAGAACTTTCCAGTATTAAAAAAAAGTCTAATCAAAAACAATATTTATGGCAGGGAGATCTTGAATTTTGGAAAAGCCAAGCCCCCGTATTATTTCCGATTGTAGGTGGATTAAAGGATGAATTCTATTTATATAAAAATAAGAAGTACTCTGTGCCAAAACATGGTTTTATCCGCTATAACCCTGATTTAAAGTTGGAAAAACCAGCTGGTGATCAAATAGTTTATTCCTATGCTTCCACGGAAGCAACAAAGAAAAATTATCCTTTTGATTTTAAATTTAAAATAACTTATGAATTAGCTGACAACAGGATTATCGTTAACCATGAAGTGAAAAACACCGGGGATGATATCCTATATTTTGCTATTGGAGGGCATCCAGCATTTAATTGTCCGTTAAATAATCAGGAGTCTTATGAAGATTATTACATCCAATTGCAAAACGGACATAATACGCTTAGTTATGTATTAAATTCATCCGGTTTGATAACTGATCAAACGAAGCAGGTAATGGAAGGAGATAAAATTCATCTAACTACCCACCTTTTTGATGATGATGCTTTAATTTTTAAAAATATTAAGGCTGAAAAAGCTACGCTTGTTCATAAGGAAAATGGTGCAATACTATCGGTAAACTTTTCGGATTTTCCGGATTTGGGGATTTGGGCAAAACCCAAGGCACCTTTTATTTGTGTAGAACCCTGGTTAGGTTATGCAGACCTGGAAAACAGTAATCATATTTTAGCTGAAAAAGAAGGCATCCAGTCGCTAAATGCAACCGAAGTACATCATAGTTCATATACCATTTCAATTTTATAAAACTTTACCTATTGCAATTTCCTGTTAACATCATAGATTCTTTTCAAAAAGAATTGCCCGCTGACCCTAATCATGAAAATACCAGACGTCAGGTATTTAAAGCTTGCTTTTCTTATGTAACGCCTAAGAAACCTTCCAATCCAAACTTACTACATAGCTCCCCGGATTTATTAGAAACCTTAGGTCTAACCGATTTTTCTAAAACAGCTGATTTTTTAAAGGTTTTTTCCGGTGAAAAGTTGATTCCCGGTACACATCCATATGCCATGTGTTATGGCGGACACCAATTTGGTAATTGGGCCGGACAGTTAGGTGATGGTCGGGCTATTAACCTTACTGAAATAGAACATCATCATAAAAGCTGGGTATTGCAGCTAAAAGGGGCAGGAGAAACTCCTTATTCACGTACGGCAGATGGTTTGGCTGTCTTACGTTCTTCGGTAAGGGAATATTTGTGTAGTGAGGCTATGTATCATTTGGGTGTGCCTACTACCCGAGCATTAAGTTTAGTCACTACGGGAGACCAGGTATTGAGAGATGTATTATATAATGGTCATCCGGCCTATGAAAAAGGTGCGGTAGTTTGCCGGGTATCCCCTTCTTTTTTACGATTTGGTAACTATGAATTATTGGCGGCTAATCAGGATATACATACGTTACAAAAGTTAGTGGATTACACGCTTATACACCATTTTTCCCATTTAGGAGAAGCTTCCGTAGAAACCTATCTTCAGTTTTTTACCGAAGTAGCAGATAGAACTTTAGAAATGGTTATCGAATGGCAGCGAGTTGGTTTTGTACATGGTGTGATGAATACGGATAATATGTCCATTTTAGGTTTGACTATTGATTACGGACCTTACGGGTGGTTAGAAGGTTATGACCCCAACTGGACGCCAAATACCACAGATAGTGCCCATAAACGGTACAAATTCGGAACACAACCTCAAATCGCGTTGTGGAACCTGGTAAAACTGGCAAATGCTCTTTTTCCTTTAATCAAAGATGCATCTTTGTTAGAAACTATTTTAGAGGAAACTTATCAACGTATAGAAGTTTCGTATTCAGCAATGATGCGAAAAAAAATCGGGTTAACCTTTCAAAAAGATGAAGATAAAAAGCTTATTAAAGAATTAACCGACGTCCTACAAGAATCCGAAACAGATATGACGATTTTCTTCAGGTTGTTATCCGGGTATCAAAATGAAACCATAACCAAAGGTGTAGAACTGGTTAAAGCTGCTTTTTACCGAGCTTCGGAAATAGAAGATGATGTAAAAGAGAAGTGGACGCGATGGTTTATTTCTTATGCTAAACGATTGCAAGAAGAGGATATCAACTTTGAAGAACGAAAAAAAGTGATGAATACAGTTAACCCAAAATATGTATTACGTAATTATATGGTACAATTAGCAATAGATGCAGCAAATCAAGAAGATACTACTGTTCTTAACGAATTATTTACCCTTTTACAAAATCCGTGCGAAGAGCAACCGGAGCAAGAAAAATGGTTTGCCAAACGGCCGGAATGGGCGCGAAATAGAGTAGGATGTTCCATGCTTTCCTGTAGTTCCTGATTTATTATATGAGTCCGGAAGAATTACAAGAAGCTATTTTAAAAATTCCCGAAGGGTATTCCGAAGTATTTTATGACAGTAGAAAATACGGAATTTCTAAAACTGTATTTAATCAACATAAATCTTTGAAAGTTTATGCCCAAGAACTGGGGGGTAGCAATTTTATTAGTTTCAATTATTACCTCCTACAATCAAAACAGGTTTTAAAACCCTGTGAAATGCCGGAAAACAAAGTGATTCATTTTTTAGAAAACCTAAGTTATTTGAAGTGAAAAAAAAGTTAAAATATTGTAGGTCACTACGGGTAGTGTTGATATTTGCAGGAATGACCTTAAATCCTATAATTTTTACTTTTAAACCTTTTTCTTGATTAAGAATTGTAACAAATTATGGGTTTTGGTTACTAATTGAATGTAAATTTTATTATCAACTACTTTTATGAAAAACTACCTTAAATACATGGCAATGATGATTGCTATAATGCCATTGATGAATCTTGCCGCACAGGAGGTGGAATTTACCGAATACGATTTGGATAACGGATTACACGTAATCCTTCACCAAGAGAATAAAGCTCCTGTGGTTACCGTAGGTGTGATGTACCATGTGGGGGCTAAAGACGAAGACCCAGGAAGGACAGGTTTTGCCCATTTTTTTGAACATCTGTTATTTGAAGGAACAAAGAATATTGGCAGAGGGAAATGGTTTGAAATTGTAACTTCAAAAGGAGGAAGTAACAATGCTAATACTACACAAGATCGGACTTTTTACTATGAGACATTTCCATCTAACAACCTGGAAGTTGGCTTGTGGATGGAATCCGAACGTATGATGCATCCGGTTATCAATCAGATAGGGGTAGATACCCAAAATGAAGTAGTAAAGGAAGAGAGAAGACAGCGATATGATAATGCACCTTACGGAAAAGCACTGTTAACTGCTAGTAGAGAACTCTATAAAAAACATCCGTACAAGTATCCGGTTATAGGATTAATGAAGGACTTAGATGCTGCAAAGCTTGAAGAATTTCAAGCCTTTAATGATAAATTTAACAATCCAAATAATGCCACCCTGGTAGTAGCTGGGGATATTGATATTGAAAAAACAAAAAAAATGATTGCGGACTATTTTGGTCCGATCAAAAATAATGGAAAGAAAATTGAGAAAAATGAAATTAAAGAAGAACCGATTACTCAAGAAATTATAGCAAAAGAAACGGACGCTAATATACAGGTTCCGGCTAAATTGCTAGTATACAGAACTCCGAAACAAACGGATAAGGATGCCTACGTAATTGATTATATTTCTACCTTATTAACCGGAGGTAAAAGCTCAAGACTGTATAAAAAAATGGTGGAAGATAAAAAAATGTCATTACAGGTATTTGCATTTCCCATTTCGAGTGAAGACTACGGCACTTATTTGATAGGAGCATTGCCCTTAGGAGGAGTTACGTTGCCGGATTTACAAAAAGAAATAGACGAAGAAATCGACAAGCTAAAAGAAGGTCTTATTTCCGAAAGAGAATTTCAAAAATTACAAAACCAATTTGAAAATGATTTTGTAAACTCTAATGCTACGGTTCAGGGTATTGCTAATTCTTTAGCCCGTTATCACGTACTATATGATAATACCAATCTAATCAATAAAGAAATAGATATTTACCGATCTATTACCCGAGAAGATATACAACGTGTTGCAAAAAAATACTTAAATAAGAATCAGCGAGTAAATATAGACTACGTTCCGGAAGCAACTAACTAATTATATTTATAAATCTCAAACTATTAAAATACTAATGAAAAAATATATTATTTATCAAATTCTATTTCTATCTGTCTGGATACAGGTAAGCGCACAAGTTGACCGGTCACAAATACCTGAGTCCGGGCCTACACCAGTATTAAATTTAGGAAAACCTGATAGTTTTACGTTAGGTAACGGTCTTGAAGTGCTGGTCGTAGAAAATCATAAATTGCCACGTATAACACTCAGTCTAACCTTAGACAATGATCCTACTCCGGAAGGAGGTAAAGCCGGAATTGCTACTATAACTTCCGGAATGCTAGGAAAAGGAACTACTAAGGTAGACAAGAATACTTTTAACGAAGAAGTAGATTTTTTAGGAGCTTCGCTTGAAGTTGGAGTAAACGGAGGCTTCGCTCAAGCTTTATCTAAATATACGGATAAGATTTTTGAATTATTTAGCCAGGCAGCTTTAGATCCTAATTTTACCCAAGAAGAGTTGGATTTGGAAAAAAAGAAGTTAATCCAAGGATTAAAAGCTGGTGAAAATAGTGCTGACTTTATCGCTGGGAGAGTACGAGCAACATTAGCTTACGGTAAAAATCACCCTAGGGGCGAGTTTACGACAGAAAAAACTGTAAATACTATTACGTTAAACGATGTAAAGAGTTACTATCTTAATAATTTTGTACCTAAAAATGCATATCTAGTAATTACAGGAGATATTGATAAGAAAAAAGCAGAAAGCCTGGTTAAAAAATACTTTGTTTCCTGGACGGGTGGTACGGCTCCATCTGTTGCTTTACCCGAAGTAAAAGATGCACAATATCGTCAGATTAATTTTATTGATGTACCTAACGCCGTTCAAACGGAGATGGCAGTGATGGGAATTACGGATTTAAAAATGACTGATAAAGATTATCATGCGGCCAGAGTTGCGAACTACATTTTAGGAGGTTCTTTTAATAGTTATATTAATATGAACCTAAGAGAAGCTCATGGATACACTTATGGAGGTAGGTCCAGTTTACCCTATAGTAAAAATCATAAATCGGCCTTTAGAGCTTCTGCCAAAGTAAGAAACGCAGTTACAGATAGTGCTGTGGTTGAAACTTTAAAAGAAATTAAACGTATCCGTACTGAATTTGTAAATGATACTGTACTTAAAAATGCCAAAGCAAAATTTTTAGGAGATTTTATTTTAGCATCAGAAAGAGACCGTACGATAGCTGATCGAAGTGTACGGATAAAAACTCAAAATTTACCTGAAGATTTTTATACCACCTTTATTTCAAAAATAAATGACGTTACTAAAGAAGATGTAAAACGAGTAGCTGAAAAATATTTTCCTCTAGAAAAAGCACGAATTGTTCTAGTAGGAAATGCAGGAGAAACTTTAGAAAATCTTGAAAAAATTCAGTTTGAAGGAAAGAAAATTCCAATCTTGTTTTTTGATAAATACGGAAAGAAAACAGAAAAACCGCAAGCAAGTGAAACAATTCCCGAAGGTTTAACAGCTACTGCCGTAATTGATAAATACTTAAAAGCAATAGGAGGAGAAGATAAATTAAAAGAAGTGAGAAGCCTTTTTACTACGGCGGAAGCTTCTATGAACGGGGCTACGCTAACGATGTTAAACAAAGTAAGCGCTGATAATAAAATGATGATGGATGTTCAATTTGCGGGAAACTCAGTGAATAAAAACGTATTTGATGGAACAAGCGGATACGTTTCCGCACAAGGACAAAAAGTATCATATACCCAGGAGCAAATTAATCAGGCGAAAAAAGATATGTTTCCTTTTCCTGAATTAAATAATAAAGAGGAAGCAGAATTAAAAGGAATTGTTTCTTATGAACAAGGTAAAGCCTATCAGGTTAATTTTGGAGATAAAAAAACTTCATTTTATGATATGGAGACCGGACTAGGGGTAAAAGATGTAATCATTCAAGAACAAGGTGGTCAAAAAGTGACATCTACCATATTATATAAGGATTACAAGGAAATTAATGGAATTAAATTTCCACAAAAAATGACAATTTCTTTTGGACCACAACAAATGGATTTTACAGTTAAAGATGTTAAAATTAATGAAGGGGTTTCTGAGGAGGACTTTAAATAACCTAATTTTTAAAATATTTGAAGACCTTAAAAGCGTACGTTTTTAGGGTCTTTTTTTTTGGGATTCGATCGATATGAATAACACAATATTTTATCTGCTATTTAATATTATTTCTGCACTATTTTAAAGATTACTTTAATTAATAATCAGCTAGTTGTAATACATCGGCATAAAAAGCTTCCAGTTTTTCTTTCATTTCGTCGTGAAAACCTTTGTAATAGATCTTTAGCTTTTGGTCACGAATAGAAACTACGTACATAAAGGTTTTCTCCTTTTCTCGCCAGACTTTACGCTTTCCCTGAAATTGAAAGTTATCACCAAAATAATCGAATAACATTGATTTTACCGCTCCTGTATTGTATTGTGGGATAAACAAATGATGACGAATAAGTACTTCCCTTTGGGCTTGAACCTGATTAATAAATAGTATAAACACGAATAAAGTAAGTAATCTTTTCATAACCTGTATTTAGCTTGCATGGTGGAATTTAGAAATAACAATGGGAACGTATTATTGTAAATACGAATAATCTTAGTGCAATCACAAGAGTAAACATAAAAGCACCATCTATATTAACTATTAAAGCCTAATTTCAATACTTAAAATTGAATTTGAGACAGGCTATTTTTCTCTATTTTATTACTATTCATTACATAATCTGTCGGCTTTATAATAAATTTTGTCAGGTTTAATTTATGAAGGTTGTAATTAAGAGAAGCCTATTTTTAAAATGAGGATTGTAGTAATTTTGATTAACTGTAAGTTTGTTTATTTTTGCTAACCAAAACTAACCTAAGCATGAGATACCATACCCGTAAACTAGTCAAACCAGGAGACCTCAACCCAAATGAAACCTTGTTCGGAGGGAGGATGTTAGAGTGGATTGATGAAGAAGCTGCTTTATACGCAGTAATCCAATTAGAAAACAGAAGGATTGTAACGAAGTACATGTCAGAGATCAACTTTGTTAGCTCAGCAGTTCAGGGGGATATTATTGAGATAGGAATGGATGTGGTAAAATTCGGAAAATCTTCATTAGTTTTAAAATGTGAGGTTCGTAATAAACTTACCCGAAAAACTATTATTAAAGTAGATAATATTATTATGGTGAACTTGAACGAGCAAGGTAAACCTGCTCCTCATGGTAAAACAAAAATTGAATACGTGAAAGACCGGTTATCGCAGGATTAGTTTCTGAATAAGTTCAGATTGCAATTGTTCATTAAGATTAGCAACTATTTTTTGTTTGCCGTAGCTTAACTCCTCTCGTAGGACAGAAGATGTAAGTTCGACATAAAGTACATTATTTTTATACTTTATAGCTTGGGTGTAGTTAGCGATAGCTGTACCCATAACGGCAAACCAGGCATCTCTTGCTTTTACATCGTCTAAGCCTTTCTCTAATTTATTCTCCTGTACAAAATCTTTCAATACATCTTGTATGCTTTGATATTCTATCTTTGATCTACTCATCTGTCAAATTTAATTTTTCATAGGGTCGATATTCATATTGAATTCCCTCTTCATTTATAATCAATAGCTTATCCTTTTCTGCTACTAAGATCGTTTCTTTCCAGGAGGACCATGAGTTTTTATACATAAAATGTACACTATCACTGGTTTTTTTAATTTGAAACCTTTCAGAATCCCCGGTTGCTTTAAACGTCCCATCAAACTGAGGTTGTAGTTTTTTACGAATCCCGGTAGTATCCTTGATCTCAAAATAATCAATATTTTGATTGAATTTATAATGTTTTTCATCCCCGTTAGGAGCGATTACCTTATTTATCTCCCAATATCCGGTAATATTAGACAACTTGGTCGAAGTATCCGAACGGGTACAAGAGATACTTATCACTAGAATAAATAGATATTTAAACATGTAAGTAAAAGTAAAAAGAAAGTAGAAAGATAAATGAATTGATAAGTAAAGTTATTCACTAAAAAATTAAAACTAAAAAATTAGTTCAAACTAAATATTTAGTTTATATTTGAATTGTAAATGGAAATTATGAAGCAATTAACTAAAGCCGAAGAGGAGATTATGCACATTCTTTGGGAACTAGAAGAAGGTTCGGCACAACAGGTAAGAGATCAATTTGATGAACCTAAACCGGCCTATAATACGGTATCAACCATTATCCGAATTTTAGAAGATAAAAAATTTGTTAGCTATCGTAAAGAGGGAAGGGTACATATTTATTTTCCGATAGTAAAAAAAGCGGATTATAGTAACAATAGTATTAATAAATTGGTTGATAACTACTTCAGTGGTTCTTTTAAAAGTATGGTCTCCTTTTTTATGAAAAAGAATGATATTAGTTTAAATGAATTAGAAGAGATCTTGAACACTATTAATACCGAAGAAGAATGATTCATTATTTATTACAGGTATTTGTACTACAGTCATTATTCCTACTGACGTATGATCTTTTATTGAAGAAGGAAACATTTTTTAATCAAAACCGGTTGTATTTAGTAAGTACTTTGATTGCTAGTTTTTTTCTGCCTTTCATCCAATTTGATTTTGTTTCGGATAGGGTTTCACAAGAATACTTAATATCATTACCAGCCGTAATTTTATCTGATTCTGTTAATTACGTAGTACCCCTTCCCGAACTTTTATTAAGTTTTAAAGGTGTTAACCGTCTTGACATACCTTATGGTACTATTATCTATTACCTTTGGATAACAGGGGTTGGGCTGCAAAGTGTACTACTTTTTAAAAAATTTACCTCTCTTAATTATCTGCGCAGAAACAATAAAATCACCATAGTTGATAAAAATAAAATAGTTTGCCTTTCTCATTCAAATACCGCATTTTCTTTTTTAACCACCATTTATATAGGGGATCAAATAGAAGACGAGCAAAGAAATACAATTTTATTACATGAAAAAGCTCATATTAAAGAGTTCCACTTTATTGATTTACTCTTACTAGAACTATGTAAAATTGTGGGTTGGTTTAATCCTTTATTTTATGTCTATCAAAGTAGGTTAAGGGCTTTACACGAATTTATTGCGGATGCTTATGTGGTAAAGCAAATTAATAAAAAAGAATACTATCAGGATCTATTTTCGCAAGTATTTAAAACAACTCATATTTCATTTATAAATCAATTTTTTAGTCATTCATTAATCAAAAAACGAATAGTTATGTTACAAAAATCAAAGTCAAAACGTATTTTTCAACTGAAGTATTTAAGTGTAATTCCATTGTTAGTTGGTATTATTTTTTATAGTTCCTGTACTAAAGATGTAAGTGAACATGATATAACATCAAGTCCTTTCCCAAATAAGGTAGAAGATTTATTAAGTTATCTTGATTCCCAAGAAAAACTATCTGAACAAGATCAGGTTGCCCTTGATAAATTAGTAAAAAGCTTAACGGCTACTAACGGGCAATCCAGTAAACTACAAAGTAAGGCGTTAGAAGATGAAGTGTTGAAGAATAACGTCCCTTTTTCATCCTTAGATAAGGCACCGGTACTAGCGGAATGTAGTCATTTGTCAGGAGATGAAGCAAAAAAATGCTTTTCTCAAACTATACAAAAGCTAGTTTCAGCGCAATTTAATACTGAGATTTCTAAAGATATGGAACCTGGTGTAAAACGGATTTATGTTCGTTTTAAAATTAACCAGAATGGAAAAGTAGAAGATGTAAGGGTAAGAGCACCAAATGCGGTATTAGAAGAAGAAGCTAGTCGGGTAATAAAACTATTGCCGGAGATGCGTCCGGGTGAAGTTTCCGGAAAATCAGTGAATGTTTTATATTCATTACCTATAATTTTGAAGTGAAATAATCGATGTACCACTTAAAAGTTAGTCGGATTTGTTGAAGTTTAGTAAACCATTATTAGATGTATTTTCGGCAAGTCCCGGCTAACTTTAATTTTTATAAAATGGTAAATATGATAGTTTCTACCAAAACCCTACATTAAGTAAGTTTTAGCTAAGTTCAAACAGTTTATAAGACGCTGAGATATTTTTTATAACCTCCTCGGTTCGTTTTGCGTGGGTATCCGATATAAATAATTGTCCGAACTTTTGTTCATTTACCAGTGCTACAATATGAGAAACGCGCTGTTCATCCAGTTTATCAAAAATATCATCTAGTAAGAGGATCGGGGTAACCTTGTTTTGTTGTTTTAGGATTTCAAATTGGGCTAGTTTTAATGCAATTAAAAAAGACTTTTGCTGTCCCTGGCTACCAAATTTTTTTATTGGGTACGAATCTATCGTAAAATCCAGGTCGTCTTTATGAATACCTACTGAGGTATACTGGAGCATCCTGTCCCGTTGCAGATTGTTTTTTAAAAGATCAGATAATCCTATATGTTGTAATTTACTTTGATAGGTAATAGAAACCTTTTCGTTTCCCGAAGTAATTGCTTCATAACGTTGTTTAAAAACCGGGATAAATTCGGTTAAAAATTCTGTTCTTTTTTCAAAAATATTGCTACCTAGTTGGTGAAGTTGTTCGTTGTAAATGTCAAGCGTAGTTGCATCAAAAGTTTGATTAGCTGTAAAATACTTTAGCAAAGAATTGCGTTGCGACACTACTTTATTGTACTGTAGCAATTCATGTAGATATTGCGAATCATTTTGCGAGATAATCCCATCAATTAATTTACGTCGGGTATCACTTCCTTCCGTGATTAGGTCCCGATCGGCTGGCGAAATCATGACCAAAGGTAAAAAGCCTATATGTTCGCTAAAAGTATCATAGTTTTTACCATTGCGTTTGATCATTTTTTTTTGTCCCTTTTTTGCGCTGATAATTACCTTCTCTTCCCGTTGATCCCTTTGATAGGTACCTTCTATCATAAAGAAATCTTTACCGTGGGTAATATTTTGGCTGGTTACCGGGTTAAAATAACTTTTCCCGAAAGAAAGATGGTAAATAGCATCTAGTACGGTAGTTTTACCTACTCCGTTATTACCGACCAGGCAATTAATTTTATTATGAAATGTAAAATCAGCCGATTCAAAATTTTTATAATGAAGTAAGGTAAGCGTATTAATTTCCATAGGGTGAAGGTAAATGGGCAGGCTTTATTTTATCTGATAGATCGCGAATTTACAAACATTAAGTAAAATAAGAATTTGTTAGTAACATAAAACAATAACCCAAATAATATAGACATTAGTAAAGTAAGCGTTTAGTTTTTAAATAGTTTTCAATAAAAGGTATGTAAATAAATAAGGCGAAGCTTTCTAATCCCAATAAAAATTTTATTTTTGCCGTGCATAAAATTACACACATGGCAACGTATAAAAAACGAGGTTATAAAGAAAAGGCTAAGAAAGTAGAAGATGTTGAACAATCGTTTGATCATGTAGAAGAAAATTCTACTACTGCCGAAGTATTTAATACCCTAGATGAAGGAGCTTCAAAAACAGAAGAATGGGTAGCTGCCAATCAAAAATATATATTTATTGGAGTTGGTACTATTGTTATACTAGTTTTAGGATGGTTAGGATATCAAAAATATATTCAGGAGCCTAAAGAGATTGAGGCATCTAACGAAATGTTTGTGGCACAGCAATATTTTAAAGAAGCGGTAGAAGCAGATGCGGCTTCTAAAGATTCTTTATATACCTTAGCCTTAAATGGAGCTGAGGGTGCTGGCTTTTTAGAAATAATTGAAGAGTACGGCGGAACCAAAGCAGGAAATTTAGCGAGGTATTTTGCTGGATTCTCCTATTTGAATACCAACCAATATCAAAAGGCTATTGACTATCTGGATGAATTTAAAGCTGGTGATGAAATTCTGGGACCCTTAGCTACCGGTGGAATAGGAGATGCTTTTTCGCAACTGAATCAAGATGAAGAAGCCTTAAATTATTACCAGAAAGCCGCGGATATGCGGGAAAATGAATTTACTACCCCCAGGTTCTTATTAAAGTCAGCCTTAATTGCACTGGATCTAGGTAAACCGGAAGTAGCACAAAAGAATTTACAGAAAATAAAGGATAAATTCCCAAAAAGTCCGGAAGCCAATCAAATAGAAGTGCACTTAGGACGAGCCCAAGCGATGCTTTAGCATTCTCTGTTTGTTATTAATATTGATCTAAACGTATTCATTTTTGGCTACCGAAAATAAAAATCTTTCTCAGTACGATAAAAGTATTTTACCAGATGCTTCCGGTTTTAAAATTGGGATCGTCGTATCTGAGTGGAATGAGCAGGTAACCGGAGGGCTTCATCAGGGAGCCGTAGATGCCTTGTTAGATTGCGGCGTACTTAAAGAACATCTACTGGAATGGCAAGTTCCCGGTAGTTTTGAATTAATCTACGGATGTAAAAGAATGTCGACTACCCATGCTTATTTGGATGCTATCATTGCAATAGGTTGCGTTATACAGGGAGAAACTAAACACTTTGATTTTGTTTGTGAAGGGGTTACTCAGGGAATAAAAGATTTAAACATGCAAGGGGACATTCCCGTAATTTTCTGTGTGCTTACCGATAACACTTTACAGCAATCACTAGATAGAAGCGGGGGTAAGCATGGTAATAAAGGAGTCGAAGCCGCAATTGCTGCTATCAAAATGGCGGAAATTCGGCGATTATCTGCATTCTAAAACTTATTCAAAAGATAGTAAGAACACTAAGTTTACTTCCAGTCCCAATATATAATATTCCATTCGTCCGTCATATCTTTAAAAGTAGCTAAAGTTTTAAATCCAACTTTTTGATGGGCTCTCATCGATCTTTTATTACTGGAAGATACTTCGGTTACACATACATCGAATTTATTAGCATAGACCTTTTTATGCTTGTCGTATAGACTTTTGAAAATACCTTTTCTTCTATATTCTTCTGAAATACATATTTGCCCCATAACATAATATTTAAAATCAATCAGTAGTGCATCTTTATATTTAGTTTTCTCAAAGGTTTCAAACATAGGCGTTAATAGAGGAACTGAATTTTTAAATTCTTTTAGTAAAACCAAAGCATAGCCAATCACTTTACCTTTGTCTACAGCTATAACCTGCTTTGCGCTATTGTTCATTTTTTGTAGTAAATCAAAGTCGTATTTTACCGTTACAAAACCATCCTTTTTTCCTGACTCCGGTGAAATATTTTTGTAGTGGTTTTTATTTTGTAGTTCTAAAATTTGTTCTAATTCAATATCAGACGTTAGTAGTTTTAGTTCCATATTATGACTAGAAAATATCTTTGTTTTTAGGGTTCAATATAGCAAACAAACTGCGGAATAAAACGCTTTATTCAAGGATTGTGAAAGATTGAGCGGAAACCTTTAAAATTATTCCCTAAATAGAATTTTTATATTTTATAGTTGCTGTGTAGTCAATTATCTCTTTTTAATGAACCTTTTAAATTGAAGTATTTGTGCATACATTATAATTCATAGTTTTCTGATATTTCAGTATATTACCACTAATTTCGATTAATATCGTACATTTGTATATGTGAGATTTCGCTAATATAGACTAAAATGAAAACAAATTATTCGGCACTAGACATCTCTTCTTTTTTTATAAAGAAAGGCGTCAATCCGTTAAAATTACAGAAGTTACTATATTATTCACAACTCTGGTTTTTTGTCAAAAATGATAGTAAGTTGTTTAACGATGGAATTCAGGCTTGGATATACGGTCCGGTTGTATATGATGTTTGGGCGAACTTTAAATTTATGAAAAGAGGTTCAATTATTCCTATTGGTAGAGCAGTTAATCTTACTTTAGATAACTTAACTATAAATCATTTAGATGATGTTTGGAGATCCTATGGTCATTTATCAGGTTCGGATTTAGTTGATTTGACCCATAATGATCTACCTTGGAAAAATAGTAGAAAAGGACTCTTAAGTAATCAACCAAGTGATAAAGAAGTAATTATTAACAAAGATACTACCAGGTATTTCACCTTGGATTCCAATAATAAGATCCCAGTCATAAAAACACAAAATACTTTAGGGCACTATTCTAATTTTTAGGATATGGCAAAGAAAGGTTTGGTATTCATTCAAAATGAATATCCAAAAAATGATGAAGAATTTCTTTATCGTCAAAAATATAGGTTTATTCCTTATTTTGGAAAACCAATTAGAACAATCATAGAAGTTGAAATTTATAAGAATAACATCTGTATAATTTCCTTTTACGAGCATAATAAGGGAACGGACAAAACTAAATATAAAATTCGCTCTAACATTGGTGCTGGCCATACAAAAGCAATATTTAAAGCATGTTTAGATGCATACTACAGGTTGAATGAAGATTATGCTCTAATATTTTCTGCGGCAAACGATATTGATAAAGTTGAAGAAGACAATTCAAGATATTCAGCATACTTACTTTTCTTATCAGTCTATTTTACGAATTATGAAGATTATGATAGACAAGGTTCAATTGCTATAAATACTTTGATGTTGTATCATAGAACCTTTCAATATAAGGACGAAGCAGATTTATTCTATAGTGAATTCGAGAAAAAAGTAGAGGCCAGTATAAATATGGAAGACGACGAATCAGATAAAGTTTGATTTTCTATTTTCAAAAGTTAAAACAGTATCCAATATCGCTCAAATCAAATCAGCTTTTGTATAATTATTGTCTCCGGGTTTAGATTTCTTAAGGTTCCAGTAATGAATAGCATCCTGTAATGATCTACCAGGATTGTCCTTTAAAAAATCCCGGATATAGGTATTGTATTCAAACTGTGGGGCAATTTGTTTTTCTGTTTTATTAGTACGTTTTTCTTCCATTATCAACTGCCATTGCAAAATAGCATCCCCCAGAGTACGTCCTTGCGAGGTTTTCATCCAATTCATAAATGGTACATTAAACTTAAAATGATTACCTATCTGATTCTTGAAAAATATTCTTACATTCTCCGTATTTTTATAATTATCTGTGATTTTAGTTTCATTGGTAAGCCTCTCTGTATTCCAGTCAAATCTTGATGTTCTTGAATTCCTTCTTTTAGTTGATGTTCGTTCTCCGGTTTGTAAAAATTTTACAATTCGTTGTGTCAATTCAATTTTACCACCTTTTTTGTCTAAATTTTCGGAACGACAAAAAGCTACCAGTTCTTCTTTATACCAGTAATAGTCCTTAAAATCTTTGATTGAAATTTCGGTAGTTAATTTTGGTCTGCTATTCATAAATAGATTTACGAGGTGGTTGTTTGATTTTCTTACAGCTATTGCCTTTTCTACCTATATTTAATCTTTAATATTCGGAATGGAGTCTCAGATACATCTTTATCTCCGGTAAAGGCAGGGGATTTATGTAATTGATTGACAGCTATGTAAAGCCAATCCTCATGTATACGAACATTATCGGGCCAATCTAATAGTTCATCTTTCTTTAATGTTTTAAGAGTGCCATCAGTAGAAAGGACATCAATACTACTGTTTTGAATATTGGTAAAATAATGATTGCCCTGATCATCAGTGGCGACACCGTCACAAATTGGTTTTTTGTTTACTACAGAAATAAGTTTAGTTACTTCGCTATCATCTTTTCCATCCCGAATGTCTTGTGTGGGTAATTGATACCATTTGGTGCCATTCATCGCTCCATAATACAGCGTTTCTCTATCGGCAGATAAGGTTATCGGATTGATACCTATTCTAGCTGGTTTCCCCATAAAGTATTGCACTTTATTATCGATAACCATATCAATATCTTCGGCTTGCATACTAGATAGGTCTGTAATTTTTCTAAAGGTATTGTTATTAATATCAACTACAATAATTCCAGGATTACCAAAATCAGCTAGATAGGCAAAGCCATTTTTTTCGTCTACAGCTACATCTTGTACAAAACTTGTTTTAGGAGCTAATTCTTGAGGAATATCAAAACGAAATAGTTCTTTATTTGTATGAATATCGTAAGCAAATAATCGGATTTTTCCAATATTCAGACCTGCATCGATTACCCAAAGCCGATCAATATTGTCAAATATGATACCTAAAGGGGCATCTAATTTATCGTTAGATTTAGTTTCAGCGGTAGATTGAATTTGTAAATTAGGAAAAGGAGTATACGCATTTTTACCGGTGATTTCAATTAATTGTAATTTTTTAGATCGTATAGGATGAATACTACTAAAAACCCTACCTTCTTTTGAAACGGCTACATTACCTGGATTGATATCCATTTCTGCTACCACTTCAAGGGTACCTACGGGTTTATCATTTACTTCCTTTTTATTTTTGGTTAAAGTAGTACAGGAAAAAAGAATAGGTGCTATAAGTAATAAGGTAATTAACTTTTTCATTTGATTTTATGTTTTAATGGTGAGGCAGTCTCATAAATAAATTTTACTATCCTTTAGAGCGAAGTCGAGAAAATCATATTTGAATTTTAAGATCATTTTCGACTACGCTCAAGGTGACAGAATAGTGATTTATTATTTTATATACTTCTTCATTCTTGTTTATCTTTTATAATATGCAATTAAAGATGCTTTACTAATCGTATTTGCACCAATAAAATAGTTTACTTGAGCCGCAGGAGTATCTGCTGAAAGATCTATACTATCAGTACTTAAAGCATACACTGTAAAAATATAAGGATGATCTCCGTTTCCTTCCGGAGGACAAGCACCTCCGAATCCTTTGGCACCAAAATCCGTGGTACTTTGAATCGTTCCTGCGGGTGCTAAACTAAGGCTGGGATTTCCTGCATTGGCTTTTAATTCCTTAGTACCAGCTGGAATATTAAAGGCTACCCAATGCCACCATCCGCTTCCGGTAGGTGCTTTGGGGTCATATACAGTGATAGCAAAGCTTTTAGTGTCTTCCGGAGCATTTTCCCAGGATAATTGGGGAGAAATATTTTCGCCTTCGCAACCAAATCCTGAAAAAACCTGTTTGTTTGTAAGTTGTCCGCTAATATCCGTACTTTTCAGGGTAAAGGTTTGGCTATTTGCGTTGATAGTAGTAAAAATTACGGAGAGGAATAAAATTAAATGTTTCATAAGAGTATATTTTAGACTTGTGAATACTATATTTAAGCTGGTATGGATTGTTTTTTAATTACTTCAAGGATCACTTCAGGATCTAATCTTTCTGTATAATCTTCTGGTACAAAACTATAGATAACTTCTCGTTTTTTATTAACAATAAAGGTTGCAGGCATAGGCAGTTCATAATCTTTATTACCATTATGAGCATCTACGTTAAGGTTAAAGGAATGATATAGCGCTCTTAAATCTTCAGGCATTTGAAAAACCAGTCCGAGTTTTTTGGCATACTTATTATCAATATCACTCAATACGCTAAAGGATAATTCATTTTTTTCTGAAGTGGTTAAGGAATGGTCCGGTGTTTCAGGAGAAATCGCAATTAAATCCGTATTCAATTTTTTTAATTCCGGAAGTATATTCTGAAGTGCTTTTAACTCCATATTGCAATAAGGACACCAGCCTCCTCGATAAAAAGAAATTACCAGGTAATCATTAGAAAAATGATCAAGCGAAACTTCATTTTCGGTTGCATCCGGTAACTTAAAAGCAGGTAAGGTTTCTCCCGTTTGTATAGCATTTGAGCTTAATTTGGCTTCTTTTAAACTATTGGTACTTTTTTCCATAATAGCCAGTTTTTCGGCAGGAAGGTTTTGAGCGGTGGCAGCTTTTTTAGCAGCAAGTGTTTGAGATAAATTCATGATTTTATTATTTTAATTAACTAATTTGATATTACAAAGATGTATCAAATCTCTAGCTTATAAAATGGAATAAATTACGAAAAGATGGAAAAAATTCGCATCTAGACAGCGTCTCTAAATTGTGTTCGGAATTGTGTGGGGGTTAAGGTTGTATTCTTTTTAAAGTATTTGATAAAATAGTAGGGGTCTTCAAAACCTAGTTGATAAGCAATCATTTGACTCGTTCCATCTGTATGGAGCAATTTATATTTTGCTTTTTCAATAACTTTTTCGGTTATAAAATTACAGGGCGTTTTGTTCTCACTTTTTTTGACCTCTTTGATAAGCGCTTTCAGCGGAATCCCCATCATTTCGGCATAAGTCCCTGCACAATAATTTTGTTCTATGTTCTGTTCTATAAGTTCTGAAAATTGTGCTATAGTAGATTGTTCTTTTTGACTACTGATATAATCATTAAGTAATTCACTCCATAAGATATGTAAATAACTCTCCTTTAAACGAGGATTACTTTCTGAGTTTAAGATAAATTGAATTTGGTTTTTTTTCTTATCTGTATTTTTAATTTTTTTAAAGTCAAAAGAAGTATTTACTTTCTTTACCAAATCTTCCAGGTCTGTAAAGATGTTTAAAAAGCCAGGATCAAGTTGGATCACAAAACCCTCGATATAGGGAGATGCTGCGATAATGTCAAAAGGCGTGTCGAAAAAGAAATAGCTTTTTGAAGGAACAGAGGTATTCACTTTATCTCTTTCAATTGTTATACTTCCGCTTAGCAGAATACAAATATTTTTTAGACTGGGTACAATGGTTTCATTATTTTTTATTGGATAAATCATTTTATTTTAAGATTAAATGTGAGATTAATTTACGCATTTTTATCATTAGTCGTAAAATGAGTTTTAAACTGAATCTAGGATGAGGTTTATAGCGACTACAGTTGATTTTAAACTAATCACATTTAGCATTCATATTGACTTCGGTAAGTTGATCCCAAATTGGATGATCATTATTCTGAGGGGATAGGTAAAACCAAACCAAATATTTCCCTTCTTTTGAACAATAGTCAGTAGTTATTTTAGCATTTAGTTCGATAATCCCCTTTTTAAAAAACTCATCATATAGTTTAATAGATCCTGTAAAGGTATTTTTATCTATTTGCTGAAAAGAGGATGTTGTCTTGGGGATTTTTTTAAAGAAATTTAAATTGGTAATTGCCCCGGTATTCATTAGTCCATCGAAATAGGTGTTGATGATGTTTTCTAATTTGGAAGTATCCAAATTCGGATTCTCCTGGATTATCCATAAGAAAACATATGAGAAATAATCTTCACTGTCTTTTTTACCCCAACCCGGTGCAAATCGTATATGTTCTTCACCTTGATAGTCCAAATCTCCGGCAAATAGTAATGGAAATTCCAAAACTTCGCTACGCCAATTATCTTCGGCTACCAGGACATTCTCAATCGTATTATGTAACCGAGAATACAGGTATGCAATACCTATGGTAATAATGATTACTACTACAAGTAAAACTTTAAGTATTTTTTTTAGCATCTGCTGGTTGTGCTGATTATTTAAAATCTTAAATTGTGTATGGTATGTTTTTATAAAACCAAGATATGAAATATATTAATGGAGAAAAAATAGATTGTAATACGGGTTTTTATTGAATGTTTTTACTTATCTGTGGAAGGAATACAGGTTATAAGTTGTAGAAACGTAGGGGTAGGGGTATGCACTAACCCTATATTATAATCAAAACTAATAATAGTGTTATGTATTTGCCTAAAATCTTTATACTAAGATTACAGCAATCCCTTGAAATGTACTTGGACTACTCATGGAATACTGGTTGATCTAAACAATGATTTTCGCATTATTCCCCAATAATCATTCCTCCTTTCATTTCCTTTTCAGTAGGTTTTTCGAACCAGTTTTCCATAAAGTCAAAATTATTTTTACTTACTTCAAATTCAAAAGTTTCTCCTTTCTCTGTATTCCTTTTTAAAACTCTTTGCAACCGGGTTTCTTTTGAAATATCTAAAAAATGCATTTTAAATGTATATCCATTTACCTTCGCAAACTTTCTAAATTTTTCGCGATGCTCAAATTTTGAAAACCCCAAATCCAAGATAGCATCTGCACCTGATTGTTCTAACTGCACGATTAAATCCATAATTATCTCTTCGGATCTTTCGATTCTTTCTAGAAACCATTCTAGTCCGTCCGTTATTTTTTTATCGTCTAGAAACAAAGTTTTGTTCCACTTATCAATCGAAAAAATAATACCTTTTGTTTCTTCCTTTAACTTAAGTGCATACGTAGTTTTTCCGGAACCCGTATTTCCAACGATTAAATGTATCATTTTGGTTTTTGAATGTTTGTTTGTACGCTCACAGTTATGGCAGAACTTAGCAGGTTAATATATAAAATGTATTAACAAAGTAAGAATGCAATATCTTATATTTAGTTTTACAAATAGTAGCCAGTTCTTATTTAAGATTATTATTTATGTGGGTAGCAATGGATAAGAAGTGATTAGCATACTAGCCGTACATTCAAGTCCATAGGTAATTTAACAAGGCTTGTAACTGAATGAAATAGTAAATAAATACTATTTTAAATTTAGACTATTATTTTATCACTTAGGCCTTTATTGTTCTAACTATTATACTGAAAATACTACTTATTTTAACCTATTTAAAATGCTATTAGCCAATTCTTTAATTATTTGATTAGCTTCAGGAAAACTAGAATTTGCTATAATGGAAATACCTATATTTTGTTCTGGATATATCATCAACCAGTTTTGACTACCATAGATTCCTCCATGATGCTCCAAATGACTACTATTTTCATCTTGGATTATTTCCCAAAAATATCCAATCCAAATATTATCAACATCGTGAAATAATTTTGTGTGCGATATTTTCACATTAGAATTTTCACTATTTAGTTGCCATTTAATATAGTTTAATAAATCTTTTGAATTTGATTTGATTCTACCAGCTGCTCCCCATAATTTTATTGGTTTTTTAAAGTTTGGCATTAATTCGTTTCTATCATTATATCCATTAGCGAGTAATAATTCGTTATTCTTATCTAAATTAATGTACGTATTGGTCATTTGAGCGGGTATAAGTAGTTTTTCTTTAAGAATTTGCTCAAAGGATTTATCATATACTTTTTCTAAAATATATGCTATTAGATTTGGTGCTACATTAGAATAACTATAAACTTCTCCAGGTTTTTGGTGTAATTCTAAGTATTTAACTTCTGATAATAGTTCTTCTTTTTTATATTCATTTAATTTCTTTTTAGCTTTATAATAATTATTAGTAGTAGCCTTTTGATATAATTCAGAAATTCCTTTAATATTTAAGGGCAAACCACTAGTATGCGTGATTAGATGTTTTATTCGTACAGGTTCTCCATTAAATTCAAGGTTTTCATATTCTTTTCCCAATATATCATAAACCGAGCTTTCTAATTTAAGTTTCTGTTCGTTAACGGCACAAGCTACAAGGTATCCGGTCATTGTTTTAGATACCGAAGCAATTTCATAAAGTGTTTTATTACTGGGCTTATTATTCAAATGTTTATCTAATTCACCATAATGTCCTAAAAAACTTCTTTTCTTGTCAACTACAGCTATTGAAATAGCGTTAAATCGATGATCTTTTAGAACTTTCTCAACCTCGTTTTCAACAATGATAGATAACTCCTTTTTATTAGATTGTGAATTACAACTCTGCGCGACAATTAAAATTAAACTATATACTATCCATTTGATTTTCATTTTGACTCCTTGTTATACATTTCCTACAATGCGCAGAAGGTTATGTAAATTGTTATATAGCAAGATATAAAATATCTTAACGGTGTAAAAACGTAATATTTTAATTGTAACTTGACAAGTGGCAACCGCCTCTTACATGTTTTTGCTAGGTTGAAAGAGGGGGGGCTGAAAAAGACTTTGAATAATTTTATATATGGTAGTTATTCGTTTAATTGCTAAATTTAGTAATAAATCGCAGATAAAATGTGTAAGGGAGACTTTCATGAGGTAGTCTTGAAATAGCACTTAGTTATACACAGTAACAGATTTAGTTCTTAATCTATTTTCTCAAATGCATTTACATTGCCTAAAGACATATACCTTATTTTTTTATCCTCACTTCTTTTAAATCCCATAATTCTTTTACCATCATAACTTTTAAATAATAAAGGTTCTACTTGATAAAATTTTCTACTGAATCCAGACAAAGTGCTATCGTTATTTGCAGAAAGTTCGTAAGTTTTTTGCTGTTCATAGTTAGAACATGTATAGCAGTCCGACATCCATTTATAATTTCCGGCAAATTCCGAAACATCTTCGTGCATTCTTTCAGGATTCGAATTAACTATGTTATCAGTTCCGAAATGCTTTAGAACCTGAGATATTACTTTTTTTCTCAACCCAGTATTTTCATGATGATGAACAACGAAAACCCCTAAATTAATCTCTGGAACTAAGGTCATAAACGAACTATAGCCTAACATATCGCCTCCATGGTTGTAAGTTTTAAGACCAAATTCTTTTCTTTCATAAAATCCATATGCAAAACCATAAACTTCTGAATGTATAGAAAGTTGTTGCTTTTGCATTGACAAGGCTGATTCTGTATTTAAAATGGTGTCATTATTTAATTGACCGAGATTAAGATGCATTTGTAAATACCTTCCCATATCTGCGGTAGTACTATTGATCGAGGAAGCAGGAAAAGTATGGTACCATTCCCAAGGTTGCGGAACATTCAGTCCATTTTGATATTCGTAACCTATGGATAAATTACTTTCTTGATTTTTTGGTAATTCTATACTTGTCATTGTCATGTTAAGTGGATCCCAAATGTTTTTTTTCATAAAATCCTCAAGAGATAATCCACTAATATCTTCTATTAATAATCCTGCAAGTGCAATTCCAAAAGTAGAATAGGCAGAGACAACCCCGGATTTCCTTATTCTTTTCAATTTACCATCAAGAAAAGTCTTTAATGGTAGTTGTTGGTTTTTGTTGTAAACAACTCTACCCCTTAATTCATCAAATCCCGCACTATGGGTCATAAGATGCGAAGCAGTTACACTTTCTTTAAATGCTGTTGGAACTTTTACTGATTTTAAATACTGGTTAACATCTGTATGCAAATCAATTAAGTTTCTATCTTTAAGTTGAAGAAGTGCAGTAACGGTAAAGGTTTTTGTTATCGAACCAATTCTAAAAATTGTAGAATCGGGATCAATAGGTTTGAGATTTTTACCTAAGGTTGTATATCCATAACCTTTTTTGAGTAATATTTTTCCGTCTTTTACAATGATATAAGAAGCTCCAGGAATTTGCTCCGACTCCATTGTATAAGTTATCAAAGAATCTAGTTTAATTTCTAAATCTTTAATAGTAATTTTTTCTGCTTGCGAACAAACAATAGAAGTTATTAGTATGAATATTATTGAGCAATAAATTCTCATTCTTTTGATTTTAATTGAAGTAAAGATAAAAGTTTATAAGTCATTTCGATGGTAAAGTATTGAATGAAACAAAGAGAAAAGCATTTTGAAATTTCAACGGATTAATTCTGAAGAATTACTAAATTTTTGGTTAAAATAAACTAGCGTAAAAGCTATAGTCAAGAAAAACATCAGTATGAAATTTACATTTCGTAACATTTCTATATGTTGTTCAACCTTGTTTAGAAGATTAAAGTTATTGCGTTCATGTCGAGTTTCTTCTATTGACAACTATATGAATTTATATTTATTCATTCCAAATTTAAATACCATCTCGCTTAATAAAAAAACATCAATAAACTTAGTAGAATTTTTTAAGGCAAAACTATTTCAAAATTCCCATAATACTTCTCTTATTCAATAGAATCACTATTGCGTTAAAGGAATGGTTAATATGTGATTTATATTTGAAACACTACAGTTTCCGGAATAAATTGATCCTGAATATTCATGATGATGCCACGGAAAGATATTTTTAAAAGTCGGAAGATTACTTTTTAATTGAGTGTTTACGATCCCTGGTGCTAAATCTACAATATCAGGAAATACACAGCCTAGTAGTATTGCGGAAATTAAAACCCTATATTTCTTTTGAACGAAATAAATGATTGTTGCAATTAGAAATAAACTGATGAAAAAATCTAATTTTGAATTTATAGGATAGCAGTGTGGAGTGTAGTCCAAAATCCCGTGTGATATTAGTCCAAGTACAAATCCGGAGGATACTTTTCCTATTTTAAATGAATTTATCTCCAAATGGCTAACAGAAGCGATAATCCCTGCACCAATAGAAATATGGAATATTATATTCATTCGTTATAAATCGTATATTATGGTTCTATCAAAGGTAACGACGAGTATTATCTGGAAAATTTTTAAAACTAGTTATCTACCTATTAGTTGTATCCATATTCCTACTATCCCAATAGTTAAACATAAGGGTGTAAACCATTTTGAATCAGCTTTTGCAAATTGGATATTCTTTATTTTTTAAACAATCCCACATATCTAAAATCCCCAATCGCTCTTATCAAAAAAATAAATGGAATGATCCAATACCCATAATTTGCTACCCAGTTCGGGAGATCAATAGTGGTAAGTCCGGATTTTACAAAGTAGAACAATCCGAAAGATACTAAAACAAGAGCTACCACCAAAGTTGCCAATGCTGGTATAGGAGATGGATTTGTCTGATCATCTTTGGTCGGAATAACCTTATCCAATCCCCATTTTCCGCCAAAAAGCCAATAAAAATGAATAAGCCCTAATACCATAAAAATAATGGACAAAAATATGGATAATAGCGTTGTTGTCATATTTGGGCAGTTGAAAAATAAGTATACTTATTCATTTATTTTAACCTGAATAAGCAATTGCCTGGTCATTAATCATATAAGTTGTTTGCTATTTTTATAACTCACCAATTTTTTCAAATTCAAACGGAATTTCGATTTCTGAATTTGAAACTATTGCCTTTATGTTGTCTCCGCTTTTCCAGTATTTAATTTTATTAGGAAAGTCAATTTCGTTATTTACACAGATAAATTGGCTTTCGTTATGTTCTGTCATTTCAAAAATAATACTTTCTTTTTCTTCAGGAACTTTTACAAATAAGTTCCATTTTCCCTTGCTATTTATGAACCTTATCCTTTCTTGTTTTATGGTATCTTTATTCTGCATGGTAAATCCAATCCCGGTATATTCAGTTTTACTATTTTTCGTCCAGTTTTCAAATGTTTCTTTTCCTTCATCATCATTTAATCTTTTCCATTTTCCTACAAGCCAATCAAAATTGGTGGTTTCTTGCTGCTTTTCTACTTGTTTAATTTCTACCTGTTGCTTTTCAGATTTTATGTTGTCTTTTTTGTGATTATTACAGGAAATAATTAAAATTCCGATTAGAATAGTGATTATGTTTCTCATAATATGTGTTTTATATGATATTGGCTTTATATGTTGTTTATACGAGCAGATGAATATAAGGTGTTTTTTGAAAACAATATATAGAATAGCCTAGTGGAGTAAAAGAGTATGTTATTTTAAATACAGCTAAATAAGTAACCTATAGATTACACTTTTTAATTTAAGCGGCTTCATTCATAATTCTCTTTGCATAATAAGGGATTTATCCGTTTCAACTTTCACTTCAAACCCTAATTTGCTATAAAGTCTAAATGCCGGATTTCTTTTATCAACGCTTAATGAGATTGATTTTATGTTCAATTCTTGGTATAATTTGATTATTTCTTCAATCAGTTTGGTTCCAATTCCTTTGTTTCGGTAAGATACTTTTACTGCAATACTTAGTTCAGGCGTTTTGGAATTTATAAATCCGTAACCTTTATCTTTTTCGTTAAAAAGTCTGCCCCAACAAGCTCCTACCAAAGTTTTGTTTTCAATAGCAACTAAACACACATCGGTCTTTTTCAAACCAAAATCAGTAATATATTTTGCTAAATTGGGTTTTTTAATGATAGACTTAGGTAATTGCGGTTGTCCGTCTTCTACAAATATGGCTTCGTAAAGCATCTCCTTTAAAAATTCGATCTCATTATCTGCTATTTTGCGAATGATCAATGTGGTATGTTTAAGAATTATCTAAACTAGAAATCAATTGCTGTCGTTTAGGTTGACTATTTAACTGAACATAAAATTTTATTTTTTCAATAAAAGCCAAATTAAATTTGGCGAACTAAAAATACATAAGGAAATTTCAATCGATTAAAAGACGCGTTATATTACTATACCGGTCAACCAAATTTTTTTATTTCACCGCTACAATTCTAATTCTTTTATAATCCGCAAACCATTTACTATTAATAAGACATTTGTCCTTTATTTTTTCCTGTACTTCATTTTTAATTTCTTCTTGATGATTCTCCAAAACTCCAATAAAAAAGCTTTCTGCGAACATAGAAAGCCAATCTTTGATCCCAGATTTTTCATCCGCGAGTTCAGTGGGTCGGTCATAATGTTCTGCGGAAAGAACTTTAAATCCACCTGATTCAAGCGCAGTAGCATACTCCCCAATGGAAGGAAAATACCATAAGTCCAAATTAGCTTGGTTGTTATAACCTCTTATTTTTAGTGAGTTTCGCAATTCAGTAATTAGGGTCTGTACGTTTCCCTTACCCCCAAATTCAAGAACAACTTTTCCATTGGTTCTTAAATTATTGTACATACATTCTATAGAACCCTTAACATCTTTTACCCAATGTGCTTGTTGCACAAGATAGTAAAAAGCTAACATTGGGTTAATATGTTTAGTTCATTGATTTACTATCTTGAAGTATGCAAGGCAAGAAGATATATCAGGAGAAGTTGTTCAATAGTTTCCAGCTTAGTGACCGTGTTGGCAAAGGTAATTTCTACCGCAGGCTTAAAGAGGCTTTGGACCTGGACTATTTATACAATCTTACTTCAAAGTTTTATGGTTCTAGCGGTCAAAAAAGTATTGATCCAGTGGTTTTCTTCAAACTCTGTTTGGTAGGTTATCTGGAGAATATCATAAGTGACCGCAAGCTTATTGAACACTGTAGTATGCGACTGGATATTCTTTATTTTTTAGGGTATGATATTGATGAAGAACTTCCTTGGCATTCGACTATCTCGAGAACACGTCAGTTATTTCCGGAGTCCATATTTGAAGAGGTCTTTACAAAAGTACTTGAGTTGTGTATGGAAAAAGGTATGGTCAGTGGTCACACCCAAGCTATTGACAGCGCCCCTGTTAAAGCTAATGCATCAATGGATAGTTTAGAGCTTAAAGTCCCAAACCAAGATCTGGATGCCCACCTGGCAGAAGTACGCCATATCAGTGAAAGGGATAAACAAACCTTCAGAAAAGCCAAGCAGGATAAATCCAGTAAAGACCAAAGAATCATTACTGCTAATGAGAAAGAACTGCAAGGAATCACTTCCAGGAACAAAAGATGGTCAAAAGATCAGGATCAGCGCCCGGGAGCTGGAAACAAAGGAAGTCGTTATACGAGTAATAAAACTCATTACAGTCCCACAGATCCGGATGCAAGGATCAGTGTTAAGCCAGGTAAGGCCAGAAAACTGAACTATTTAAGCCAACTCAGCGTAGATACAAACAACCACGTCATTACCGATATAAAAGCTTACCATGCAGACGGCAAGGATAACCAGCAACTACCTGATATTGTAAAGCGCTTACAAAGGCGGTTATGGAAGCAAGGTATGTTTTGGGAAAATTGTGTAGCTGATACCGGTTATAGTAGTGGAGAGAACTATGCATTTCTGGAAAGTCAAGGTATAAAAAGTTTTATACCGCCTCACGGCACCTATAAGGGTGGTCCGGATGGTTTTCAGTATATAGAAACAGAAGATCATTATCTGTGTCCCAAAGGAAACGTAATCCCATTTACCAAAGAGTTTTTAGATTATAGAACCAAAACAAGAAAGAAGGAATACAGAGCCAGTAAAAAGATATGTACCGGTTGTCCACTGCGTAAAGAATGCCTAAAGAGCAGTCAGGAGAAACGAATAACGGTTACTTATTACCGGGCGGAATATGAGCGTAACATAGCTAGAGTAAACAGTAAACAGGGGCGCTATATGAAAGCCAAACGGCAGAGTACTGTGGAGCCGGTATTTGGGACTCTTACCCAATTTATGGGACTACGAAAAATTAATACTATTGGGATCCAGCAAGCAAACAAGATTATGCACATGGCGGCTATTGCTTATAACTCAAAGAAATACCTGAAATTCACCAAGAAAAACCCAATAAGTAAAGTGGGAGTCTGTTTAGCCCATAATTTTTCGATTAAAATACCTTTTAAGGCGTAAAATAAGCAATTTAGCGCTAGTTGTGTTAAGGTAGTTATGAATATATCCCTCTAGAAAATCAGGGCTTAAACTCAAGATTATTGATTGTCCTTTGACTTTTTAGGGGCTTGTGCAACGGTTACCAATGTAAAGTTGCATTTGAAAAAATCGAATCAAACTTTTTATCAAACTTAAAATTACTGGCGTCTGCCACTTGAAACTCAATATTAGTAAACTTTGATTTGGCATCCATGATCATTTCAGCCGATTTATCAATTCCAATCACTTCTTTAGCGAATTCGCTTATCTTGTAAGTCAATTGTCCCGATCCACAGCCTATATCCAAAATTCTTTCATTTTGTTTTGGATCCAACAAGTTTACTAAACTCTCTCCATATTGATAAACAAAGGAATGTTTTTTATTATAAAGATCAGGCTTCCATTTTGTTGCCATAGTAGTTGTTTTCAGTTGTTTACTTAGGTGCGAGTGAATATATTACGCTTATACAAAACAAGATATAAAATATTATAAAAAAGTAGAAAATTGCTATTCTACTTACAGTTCGATAAATAGCAACTATCTATTGTTCATTTTCCGCTCCCGGCGGTGGTGAGTAAGAAGAATCTTACGTATAAAACGTTTTGGTTTAGAAGTAATTAGCTGTGCTTTATATATTGTAAAAGCAACTGGCTTTTATCATTAAAAATGCATTTTCATTCCTTCATAAGTTGCTTTAAATCCTAAATCTTCGTAAAATTTAATTGCTTTCTGTCTTTTTTTGTCAGTTGTTAATTGTAATAAATGAGCATTTCTTTCTATTGCTCGGTTAATTGCCCATTCAAACATCTTTTTTCCAATTCCAAATCCCCTCTTGTCTTTTCTAATTCTAACCGCTTCAATTTGTGCTCGAATTCTGCCACGATAAGTAAGATATTGAATAAATGACAATTGTAAAGTTCCTATAATTTCAAAATTTTCATTTTCTAAAATTATAAGTTCCTGATTTGGGTCAGCCTGGATATTTTCAAATGCAATAAGATATTCAGTCGGTAATGGTATTTGATAATTCTCTCTTGTTTTTCCAAGTTCATCGTCTGCAATCATTTCCACAATTTTGGCAACATCAGTTTCGGTTACTTTTCTAAATTTCATCTCTAGTTCGTTTTTTTGAATTCGTTGCTAATATGAGGTCGACCATGGCATGTTTTTTCAAAGCAAGATATAAAATATCCTAAAAAAGTATAAAATTACTATTCTGCTTACCGTTTGGATAAATAGCAACCATCTATCGTTCGTTTTCTGCTCTTGACGGTGACAAGTAGCAATTGGTAGTGAGACGCTCGCGCATCAAGCCCATCCGGAGCATGGCAAAGTTACAAAAGCACAGAAAATTTTAGATTCATCGATACTTTTCGTTTTAAAAGCTTAATAACCCAGTAACCCAATAACTTAATACAAAATAACAAAGACCTCTACCTAATGCCTTCTACCTACCCAACTAAAAAACGAACATATCAACAATATTTTACGTACAATTGTTAATTACTTTGTAAAGTAGGTGTTTTATAAGTCTGTTTGTCCTCTTATATTAGAGCAAAGAAGAGTCCCTGAATTATGAGTGAAGAAACAAAATATACCGAGGATAATATACGGTCGCTGGACTGGAAAGAACATATCCGTATGCGCCCCGGGATGTATATCGGGAAGTTAGGCGATGGATCTTCGGCAGATGATGGTATCTATATTTTAGTAAAAGAAGTACTGGACAATTCGATTGACGAATATGTAATGGGTGCCGGTAAAACTATCGAAATTTCCATACAAGGTGAAAAAGTGATCGTCCGTGATTACGGCCGTGGAATTCCGCTAGGTAAAGTGGTAGATGTGGTGTCCAAAATGAATACTGGGGGGAAATACGACTCCCGTGCGTTTAAAAAATCCGTGGGACTAAATGGGGTAGGGACCAAGGCGGTAAATGCCTTGTCTACCTATTTCCGGGTGGAGTCTAACCGGGATGGGAAATCGGCTTCGGCAGAATTTGAGCAGGGTAACCTGACCAATCAGGAATTACTGGAAGAAACTTCACGGCGTAAAGGGACTAAAGTTTCATTTATTCCCGATGCGTCCATTTTTAAGAACTACAAATTTCGGTCAGAATACGTAGCTAAAATGCTTAAAAACTATGTATATCTGAATCCAGGACTGACAATTGTTTTTAATGGCGAACGCTATTTTTCCGAAAACGGTTTAAAAGACCTACTTTCAGACACCATCAATGCAGACGATCGGTTATACGATATTATCCACCTCAAAGGAGATGATATTGAAGTAGCCATGACGCATAGTAAAACACAGTATAGCGAAGAATATCATTCATTTGTTAACGGACAACATACCACTCAGGGAGGAACACATCAGGCAGCTTTCCGGGAGTCGGTAGTAAAAACCATCCGTGAATTTTATAATAAGAACTACGATGCCAGTGATATCCGAAAATCTATCGTTTCTGCGATTAGCATCAAGGTGATGGAACCAGTTTTTGAAAGCCAAACCAAAACCAAACTAGGTTCTACCGAAATGGGAGGGGATCTGCCTACCGTACGAACTTATATTAATGATTTTGTCAAAACGCAATTAGACAATTATTTACATAAAAATCCGCAAACTGCGGAAGGCCTGCAACGTAAAATTTTACAGGCAGAACGCGAACGTAAAGACCTTTCCGGAATTCGGAAACTAGCAAGAGAACGGGCAAAAAAAGCAAGTTTACATAATAAAAAACTACGGGATTGCCGGGTACATCTGACTGATAGTAAAAACGAAAGAAACCTGGAAAGCACCCTCTTTATTACCGAAGGGGATTCGGCTAGTGGGTCGATAACCAAATCCCGGGATGTCAATACACAAGCAGTATTTAGTTTACGAGGGAAACCACTGAACTGCTACAATATGTCCAAGAAAATTGTGTATGAAAATGAAGAATTCAACCTGTTACAAGCAGCGCTGAATATTGAAGATTCTATGGAAGATCTTCGGTATAATAATATTGTCATCGCTACGGATGCAGATGTAGATGGTATGCATATTCGGTTGTTACTGATTACTTTTTTTCTTCAATTTTTCCCGGAATTGATTAAAGAAGGGCACCTTTATATTTTACAAACCCCGTTATTTAGGGTTCGGAATAAAAAGGAAACTATATATTGCTATTCCGAACAAGAAAGGCGAGAGGCTATTGCAAAACTTTCCGGCAAACCCGAAATTACCCGTTTTAAAGGATTAGGAGAAATTTCGCCGGATGAATTCGTACACTTTATTGGAGACGATATGCGCCTGGACCCGGTAATGCTGGATAAAGATAAATCTATTGAAGAATTGCTATCTTTTTATATGGGTAAGAATACACCCAAGCGACAAGAGTTTATTATAGATAACCTAAAAGTAGAATTAGACCTTATTGAAGAAGCTTCCTAATCATTATTGCTAAAGAGAAAGAATAAAACTTAAAAAGCCTCCGGATTTTATATGAGTTCAGAAAACGAAAATGAACCTTTAGATAACGAATTACAACCTGAAAATTTAGAACCCCAGGAAATTATTACCAAAATTACGGGCATGTACGAGGACTGGTTCTTGGACTATGCTTCTTATGTAATTTTAGAACGAGCCGTACCCGCTATTGAAGACGGGTTAAAACCAGTACAGCGTCGGATTTTACATTCTATGAAAGACCTGGACGATGGGCGCTACAATAAAGTGGCGAATATCGTTGGACATACCATGCAATACCATCCGCACGGAGATGCCAGTATCTCTGATGCCATGGTACAAATCGGGCAAAAAAACCTGATGATTGACATGCAGGGCAACTGGGGGAATATATTGACCGGTGACCGGGCAGCAGCAGCACGTTATATCGAAGCGCGCTTATCCAAATTTGCCCTGGACGTTGTGTATAACCCCAAAATTACTGAATGGCAATCTTCTTATGACGGCCGTAAACGCGAACCTGTAAACCTTCCCATTAAATTTCCGTTACTTTTAGCCCAGGGGGCCGAAGGGATTGCAGTGGGGTTAAGTACTAAAATTTTACCTCATAATTTTATCGAATTAATTGAAGCTTCCATAAAACATTTGCAAGGGAAGCGGTTTAAAATATTACCTGATTTTCCTACGGGTGGTATTGCAGATTTCACCAATTATAACGACGGATTACGGGGCGGAAAAGTACGCGTAAGGGCAAGGATTTCTCAAAGGGATAAAAATACCTTGGTTATTAACGAAATCCCATTTTCAACAACAACCGGTACCTTAATTGACTCCATTTTAAAAGCCAATGATAAAGGGAAGATCAAGATTAAAAAAATTGAAGACAATACCGCTGCCGAAGTTGAAATCCTAATTCATATACCATCCGGGATTTCGCCGGATAAAACTATTGATGCCCTATTTGCTTTTACGAACTGCGAAATTTCAATTTCGCCTCTGGGTTGTGTAATTGAAGATAATAAACCCGATTTTATTGGGGTTAGTGAGATGTTACGACGTTCTACCGATCATACGGTAGAATTATTAAAAAGCGAACTGGAAATTCAGTTGAATGAATTACAGGAACAGTGGCATTTTGCTTCGCTCGAACGAATATTTATTGAAAACCGAATTTACCGGGATATTGAAGAAGAAGAAACCTGGGAAGGAGTAATTGCTGCCATTGACAAAGGTTTACAACCACATATTAAACACTTAAAACGTGCGGTCACCGAAGAAGATATTGTACGTTTAACCGAAATCAGGATTAAGCGGATATCCAAATTTGATATTGATAAAGCACAGCAAAAAATTGATGCCCTGGAAGCAGACATTGCACAGGTAAAACATCATTTAGAGCATTTGATAGAATACGCTATCGATCACTTTAAGCGACTTCGTAAGACTTACGGAAAAGACAAAGAACGTAAAACAGAAATTAGCCTGTTTGATGATATCGAGGCTACTAAAGTGGTGATCCGTAATACTAAACTATATGTGAACCGTACCGAAGGTTTTGTAGGAACTTCCTTAAGACGAGATGAATATGTAGCGGATTGTTCTGATATTGATGATATTATCTGTTTCACCCGTGAAGGTAAAATGACGGTGACCAAAGTAGATGCCAAGACTTTTGTAGGTAAAGACATTATCCATGTAGCTATTTTTAAGAAAAAAGATAAACGAACCATCTACAATATGATCTATCAGGATGGTCGCGGTGGTACTACGTATGTCAAACGATTTGCAGTATCAGGAGTTACACGCGATAGGGAATATGATTTAACTCAGGGTAAAAAAGGTTCAAAAATCCACTATTTCAGTGCTAATCCTAACGGCGAAGCCGAAATTGTAACCATTCACCTACGGCAGTCCGGAAGTATTAAAAAATTAAAATTTGAGCTTGATTTCTCAGAACTGGATATTAAAGGTCGGGGTGTACGAGGGAATGTAGTTACTAAATATAATATAAAAAGGGTAGAACTAAAAGAACAAGGGATTTCTACTTTAAAACCACGTAAAATCTGGTTTGACGACACGGTACGGCGTATTAACGTAGACGGTAGGGGAGATCTTTTAGGGGAATTTAGAGGTAAAGATCGTTTGTTGATTATTGAACAAAATGGAATTGCAAAAACGGTATTTCCGGAAGTAACCTTACATTTCAGTTCGGATATGGTGGTATTGGAAAAATGGAACCCAAAGAAGCCAATTTCCGCCATTTACTGGGATGGCGAAAAAGAAAAATATTACGTAAAACGATTTTTAATCGAGCATCCCGAACGAGAAGAACATTTTATATCAGAGCATCCAAAGTCATTTTTAGAAATCGTTTCAACAGATTACCGACCGGTAGCTGAAGTGGTTTATAATAAATTACGGGGTAAAGACCAAAAACCAAATGATGAGATTAATTTAGAAGAATTTATTGCGGTAAAAGGTATTAAAGCACATGGTAACCGCCTTACAACAGAAAAAGTAAAACAAATCAATCTACTAGATCCCTTACCCTATGAAGAAGAGCTTCCTGAAGTTATTCCGGAAGAAGAAAGTACAACAGAACTAAACAATCCGCTTCAACTTAAAAAAGATAGCACATTCACCGAAGGTAATACGTCCGAAAACACTAAAAACCCCTCCGATTCGGATGGCGACGATACCCCAGAGCTAGACGGCAACGGAGAACAAATCACCTTGTTCTAACAGAGCACCTGATTGTGGTTCAGGAGGTCGTAAGTATAGGTAGTCAGTTTTCTTTCCAAATACCTATACTGAGTTCCCCTTTAGAGACCAGTACTGAGTTCCCCTCTAGAGAGGGGCTAGGGGTGTGTTGAGTAGGAGTAACCCCAAATGATTAAGAGTTCCCCTCTAGAGAGGGGCTAAGGGTGTGTTGCGTATGAGTAAGCCCACAATGGTAAAACTCCAAACAGTCCACAACAACAGAAGTCCAATCAGTACGAAACACACCCAAGAATTTCTAGTGAATTAAAATTCACTGAAATTCTATCCCTCTCAAGAGGGAAAGCCAAAGAGTTCCTTCTCAAGACCTGTACTGAGTTTATCGAAGTAGTGGCTAGGGGTATGTTGAGTAAGAGTAAGCCCGCACGAGTAAGAGTTCCCTCTAAAGACCCGTACTGAGTTCCCCTCTAGAGACCCGTACTGAGTTTATCGAAGTAGGGGCTAAGGGTGTGTTGCGTATGAGTAAGCCATTTGAGTAAATACATAACAGTAAAAGTAACCACCCCCACTCCAAAAATCAAAACCAAGTATTTGCAAAAAAGGTCGAACTTGATTAAAGTTCGACCTGAGTAACGTATAGGTTTATATTATTTCTAAAAACAAACGTTATTTCCAGGACCATAAAGTCTTCTTAAAGCTCTTCGATCATTAAAACTTAGTTGTCTTACCGTTCCGGCGCGACCTCCATTCATTAAAGAAGCATTATCCTCATTTGCCACTCCCGGAACGGGCCTTCCGAAAGGAGCAGTATTAGTATGTGCAAATCCGATATTATGACCTATCTCATGTTCAATAGTGGATCTTACGTTAGCATTTAAAAATGGCCTACCATTAAAGAAATCCGGATTAATTAATATAGTTCGTCCTGCTCTGCCATTTTCCGGAAATTGAGCCATTCCAGCTACATTAGGAGCTAATCGTCCCCCATCAAAGTTAATTACAATATCTGCATTATTAGTAACCCTTACTAATCTTAAAAAACTACCGTTCACATTGTTCCAGTTCCTTATCGCCGTATTTACCTGAACATTCCATCTATTTCCTAAATTACTTCGGATTCGCACATTTCTTGACCTTTGACAAGTCATTACACGAACAAATCTTTGCTTAGTGACGGGTTTAACAATATCCTCCGTAGTAAGGTAAATATCACCTTCTACAAGATATCCTTCTTCATAAGGTACCACAGGAATTTCGACAGTGTCAAACCCTAAATTTTCCAGACCTGAAATGATATGTTCAGGGATTGTTTCTTTATTAACTTCTGTAATTGATTCCATGCTTTCATCCTGACATTGGACCATGATAAAAGCTACACCTAATAAGGCTACTAAAGATTTTAAATTTTTCATTGTGTGAAATTTGTTTAATTAATAATCTATAAAACTTACTGTTAAGTTAATGAAATACAGGGCTTAACAATTTTATTTCGCATTAAAATAATGTTAATTGTAAGAAAATGCCTAAAATATAGTTGGATATAAATGGTACTCAAATAAAATTTACGAATAGTAAATCATATAAAAAGTGAAGATAAGTTAGTTTAAACTAATCGATTGGAAATGTTGCTCCCAGGGCTAATGCACCTGAAAATTGATTTACATTTAAATGGAAATAGTAAGTAAATTCAAAACTTGTATTATGATTGCGCCCTAAAGCTAAACCTAAAGTGAAGGGAATATGTAATACAAATCCGTCCTTATCCACCTGACTAAAAGGAGAGATGGTTTTAAAAGAACCTAAAGCGCCCCCGATTCCTAAATCTATATAAGGCGCTATATAAGGTATAGGTGCGCATAACCTAATTTTACCCCCGAAAAAAACAGCTCTGGTAGAAATTCGAGAATCAGAAAATTGAGGTTCAAGTTCATCTTTACTGGTCGAAGTATAGACAAAACCTAAATACGGACGCATGCTAAACCATTTGGATTGACTTACAATATACTCTGCCTGGGCATGGAAACCATTACCGAATAGATCAATTTCTACATCATTGGAGGAAGTAACACCTAAACCCACAGAGATATTAATATACTCACCCTTTGTGAGTTGACCCCAACTGTATAGACTAGTAAGAAGAAATAGAAAGAAAAGTTTAGACGTTTTAGTAGAACTGATTGTTGACATTAGATTAATTTTTGATTGATTTTAGATGAATAATTGTAAAATAATATGAAGTACAAAACCTTAATTAAAGGATTCCGGCGAAACTACTAAATTGTGTGAAACATTAAAAACAAATTTAATTCTTCTTTACAAACTTGGTAAGAATCACAATACGCTGACCGTCTACCTTCCCTTCAATATGCTCCGCATTATCATGGACTAAAGTAATATTACGAACGGCGGTACCTCTTTTTGCGGTGAAATTGGCACCCTTTACATCCAGGTCTTTGATTAGAACTACGGTATCTCCGGGGGATAGTAAGTTACCATTAGCATCTTTGTGGATAACCTTAACGGTAACAACACCTTCTCCCGAAGCTTTAGCCCATTGTAATCGTTCTTCATTGAGGTACATCATATCTAATAGATCTCGCGTCCAACCTTCTTCTTTTAACCGAGTAAGCATACGCCAAGCCAATACCTGAACACCAGGTACTTCACTCCACATACTATCATTAAGGCAACGCCAGTGATTTGCTTCCGTTTTTTCAGGATCTTCAATTTGTTCTTTACAAGTGGCACAGATATAAACATAAGCATCAATACCCACGTTGGGAGAATCTTCAATAAGATGTATAAAGAGGGTATCTTTAGCAGAACATAATTCACAAATATGCTTACTACGTACTTTTAGCTCTTTCTCCATGGGTATAAATGATTCAAGTGATACTATTTAACTTTCTGTGGTAACACTTGTTTTTCCTTTTTTACGAAGTTTAAAATTAATAAATTCTACAAAAAGGGAAAAAGCAATAGTAAAGTATAAATAACCCTTAGGGATTGTACCTACTTTACTATCAAAAATCTCGAGATGCGCTAAATGTGCTGCTTCGGCAATTAGCATAAAACCAATTAGAATTAAGAAGGAGAGCCCTAAAATCTGAACGGATGGATGCTTATTGACAAACCTTCCTACGGGAGTTGCAAATAACATCATAATTAAAACAGATATGATAACAGCAATGATCATTAATAGCAACGCATCATTCGGGTTTTCGCTTAAACCGTTAGTCATTCCGACTGCGGTAAGAATAGAATCAAAAGAAAAAACGACATTAATTAAGGTAATCTGCATAATAGCATTTGATAACGTAGTGGAGCTTTTAGCTTTTAACTCTTTTTCTTCTTCTCCCTTTTCATCTACTTTTTCATGAATTTCGTGAACACTTTTATACAGTAAAAATAAACCACCACCAAACAGTATAAAAGCTTGTCCGCTAATTCCGGCTTCCATCCAGGGGAGGTTGATATGCCAGAAAGGTGCTTCCATAGCGACTAATAGAGATATCCCAAATAATAAAATAATACGCATAACCATGGCTAAAATCAACCCGATATTGGTTGCTTTCTTTTGCTGGTTTTCCGGAAGTTTGCTGGAAGCAATAGAAATAAAAATAATATTATCAATTCCCAGTACGATTTCTAAAAAAGTCAAAGTAAGTAATGCCACCCAGGCATCTGCCGAAGCAAATATATCAAACATCAGTTTATTTTTTTTACGGTTCCTATTTGTTTATCTTTAGTTTGCCCTACCAATCCGTATTCAAAAGTATACGTATTACCTTTCGTAGTCAAGATTTTCATATGAAGGGCTTTTTCTTCCTTTCTATTCGTCGGGTGTAGTTTTTTGACAATGTATTCACAATTATTAATCCAGCGGATACTTGCGGTATCACTTTTACCCCGGAAGAAATCAATCTCTATGGAATCATTCCGTACAAAGGTTGTTTTTGCCAGTTCACCATTTAAAAAGGTTTCAAATTCAAAAGTACCTTGTTGGAAATCTATACACTTTCTTTCTATTTGAGTACATTTTGTAAATAACCCAAAAATGAGTACCGATACATACATCATAAAAGAAACCTGTTTTTCCATAATCCACCTATTAGGCTAAAATAGTTTTAATTCTAAAATAGGAGGGATGCGATACCTAAAAGTTGTCAAGATTCAGTTGGAAAAAATTGTTTAAAACTACCATCGGTATAAAAATAGGTGATATGATCCAATTGTTTTACTCCTGAAACTTTAGTTATTTTTTCCAATTTTTGAGTTCGTATTTCCTTCTCTTCCGGATTTGGTTCGGCATTAATTTTTGATACGTCAGAACGCTTATTCTGTTGAAGAGTCTTAGGTAATTTTTTCAGATTTTCATCTTTGATTTCCTGCATTTTTTCTGCATCCGTTAGCGTACCTTTTCCTTGTAGAAACCACCTTACATTAAGTTCCGGGTAGGTGTCAATAATTTTAATTAGTAAATCCAGGCTTGGCTTATTTCGACCGGAAAGAATATGGGATATAGAAGACCGGCCTACACCAATAGCATCCGCAAACATAGCCGCATTCATATCATAATGTTGTAGTAGTTGTTTAATACGTTTTGTAAATTCCGGCTTGTTTACCATTGTAACTAATCTTAGAGATACAAATGTAATCAAATTAATTGATACATTCTTAACCTTAGCAATCTAGCTTCAATTAACACATTAGATAACGATAGTTAAATATTGATTTTAAGTAAATTAATTATTTAATAATATGAAGTTAAAGAATAAGTATACATGTATGCTAATTACATTTGTAAACTTTAAATGGATTTGAAGTTATTAAAGATATGTGTTCCTAAAGTTTACAAATGTGTATCTATTTTCGTTTAGTTCTAACGGATATTTCACAATTTTAACAAGATGATAAAATGGTAGAAATAGAAAGGATACCTATAAATATATTGTAACCGAAAATAAGTAACTTTGACCTTATGATAGCAAAACAAACCTACCCTTTACTTCATCAAAAATATATGGAACCCCGCATGTGCGGGCGTTATATTAATTACGAAATTATTTCCCCTTTAATAGAGCAACATTCAGGTATGTTTTTAAAACAAGAAGTTGGAACTTCAGAAGGAGGAATTCCAATCGATATGTTAACAATAGGTTCCGGTGAATTTAAGATTTTAGCCTGGTCTCAAATGCACGGGAATGAGAGTACAACAACCAAAGCTTTTTTTGATTTTCTCAACTTTTTAGCAGATTCTGACAACAAAGATGCTCAAGGTATTCTTAAAAATTGTACCATCTATTTTATACCGATGCTAAACCCTGACGGGAGTAATGCCTACACTCGTGTAAACGGTAATCAGGTGGACCTTAACCGGGATGCAAAAAATCTTTCTCAAAAAGAGAGTATATCTTTTAGAAAAACAGTAGAAAGAATTCAACCTGATTTCGCCTTTAACCTTCACGGGCAACGAACTATTTTTAGTGCGGGAGATACAAATGTACCAGCAAGCATTTCATTTTTGTCCCCTGCTGCAGACAAAGAACGATCCTTAACTCCTTCCAGAAAAGTCGCTATGCAGTTAATTGTTGAAATGAATAAAGTACTACAAGAGTTTATACCAAATGGGGTAGGCAGGTACGATGACGGCTTTAATGATAATTGTACGGGTGATACCTTAGCCATAATGAACGTACCTACCATTTTATTTGAAGCCGGTCATTACCCAAAAGATTACAAACGGGAATACACCCGAAAGCTCATATTTTATGCGTTGCTTATTGGAATTACTACTATTTCTAATCAATCCTATAAAACCATAGATGAACAACGGTATTTTTCAATCCCGGAAAACGGTAAAAATTTTAATGATATTCTTATCCGCCAGGTGTATTTAAAGGAAAAGTTAGTGGATATTGCCATACAATATGAAGAGCAATTGTACGGAAAACAGTTACAATTCATTCCGAAAATAGTTAAAATTGGAAATCTAGAAAATTTATTTGGTCACCGGGAAATTCATGGAAATCAACGTGTAATAAGGCACGAAAACGATACAGTACAGGTTGTTGAAGGAGTTAAGATGTTAAATTTCTTCCTAAATGATGAATTATTCTCAACAGAACCAACAAAAATTTAAATTAAGATGTGCAATAAGTTAATTTTTCTGTTATTTTTGCAAAGAATTAATTGGGAAATTATATAACCACTTATGGCAAAATTTAAATTAGACGAAGTTGATCACCAGATTCTGGATATGCTAATCGAGAATACCCGTACCCCCTTTACGGATATAGCAAAAAAATTATTGATTTCGGCAGGAACAGTTCACGTACGTGTAAAGAAAATGGAAGAAGCGGGGATAATCGAAGGTTCTTCATTAACCCTTGATTATAAAAAATTAGGATATTCCTTTATTGCTTACGTAGGGATATATCTCCAAAATACATCTCAAACTAAATTTGTTTTACAACGAATTAACGAGATACCGTTTGTAACCGTAGCGCACATAACTACTGGTAAGTTTAATATTTTCTGCAAGGTACGGGCAAAAGATACCAACCATGCAAAAGATATTATCTTTAAACTGGATGATATTGATGGTGTGTACAGAACCGAAACGATGATTTCTTTAGAAGAAAGTATCAACGATAAAAAACGTTTGATGCATTCAATCTTTCAGGAATTATAATGTTTATATATGCATATAACATCAACCCTTTAAGAAACCTTAGAGGGTTTTTTTATGAACAAATAGCCAGTATTAATTACTTTTATTACAACTTTATAAAGCACTATGGCCAGATTACCTAAAGTAGAAAGATTCAATCATTATGTATTAACCAAGTACGAAATTTACAACAGTATTTTTATGACACTCCCATTTGATTCAGTGTCAAATACTGGGGTATTGCTACCACTGTTTAAGAGTATTTGTGAAGAAGGGTATAAAAAAGAGAATAATCCTACGGAGATTGTCAATACGTTTTTTGACGTTTATCAGAACAAGCCTTCCTCAAAAGAGAAATACGATCTATTATTTCGTTTTATCCAATATATTGAACGTCAGGTAGTATTATTTGATGCTATTGAAGATGCTGCTTTTCCAATCGTAAATAATATGGAAGGCAGGGGAACCCTTAGAAGCATTAAAGAAGAAGCACAAGCAAAAGGACAGGTAACTCGATTGCAGGATTATTTGAAAACCTTTAAAATTCGACCTACCTTAACGGCACATCCTACTCAGTTTTATCCGGGTACGGTACTTGGGATTATTCATGACCTGGACACCGCCATTCGAGAGAATAATTCTCAGATGATTAAAAAGCTGTTAGCGCAGTTAGGTAAAACCGCTTTTTTTAACAAAGAAAAACCAACACCTTATGATGAAGCAGTAAGCTTGATTTGGTATCTGGAAAATGTATTTTATCACGCGGCTAGTACTATATTCGATTACGTACAACGCAATATCTTTAAAGGAGATGATTTACATAATGATCTGATCAACTTAGGCTTTTGGCCGGGGGGTGACCGGGATGGAAATCCGTTTGTAACTACAGAAACTACGATTAAAGTAGCCAAACGATTGCGTAAAACCATCCTGATCAACTATTATCGGGACATGCGTAAGCTAAAACGAAGAATTACGTTTGGAAACCTGCAAAATAAATTGGCTGAGTTGGAAACCGCCCTGTATAATAATTTCTATTACAGTAAAACTTCAGATCGTTTATCTATGGATACCTTGTTAAACGGACTATTAGAAGTGCGAGACGAACTGATTGAAAAGCATCAGTCCTTATTTTTGGAGGAACTGCAAAGTATGATTAATAAAATCCGAATTTTTGGGTTTCACTTTGCTACTTTGGATATCAGACAAGATTCAAGGGTACACCATAAGGTTTTACTAAATATAGTAAGCAGAACGCAGGAATTAGGACTAGATATTTTTCCTAAAGATTATACTGATAAATCCGAAGAAGAACAAATTGAAATCCTTTCTAATTTAAAGGGTAGTTTAGACCCTTCACAGTTTGATGAAGATATTACCCGAGGTACCTTAGAGTCTATTTATGCTATAAAAACCATTCAGGAAAAAAACGGCGAACGTGGCGCCCACCGATATATTATTAGTAATAATGGAAGTGTATTAAATGTCATAGAAACTTTTGCTATGATTCGTTTATGCGATTGGGATGAACCTACAGTAGACGTCATACCTTTATTTGAAACCGTACCGGATTTAAAAATTGCTCATGAGGTGATGGAAGCTTTATACACCAATCCATCTTATGCTGCACATTTGAAAAAACGTGGTATGAAGCAAACTATTATGCTCGGTTTTTCTGATGGAACTAAAGACGGTGGCTATTTAATGGCAAACTGGGGTATTTTTAAAGCAAAAGAAGCCTTAACCGAAATTTCAAGAAAATATGATGTTAAAGTGGTATTTTTTGATGGTAGGGGAGGCCCACCAGCACGAGGAGGCGGAAATACCAATCAGTTTTACGCATCATTAGGTCCGACGATTGAAGATGAAGAAATACAGATTACCGTACAGGGACAAACTATTAGTTCCAACTTCGGGACTTTAGATTCTTGCCAGTACAACCTGGAACAAATGCTAGGGGCAGGGGTTGAAAATGCTATGACCAATAATGAGAGCAATTTATTTTCAACTGAAAATAAAGTAACCATGCAGGAGTTAGCGGATATAAGCTATCAAACCTACGTGGATTTTAAAAGTCATCCGAAGTTTTTACCGTATTTGGAGCATATGAGTACGTTAAAATATTACGGGAAAGCAAATATAGGAAGTCGACCTTCCAAAAGAAATACAGGAAGTACTTTAGAATTTTCGGATTTACGGGCCATCCCATTTGTAGGAAGTTGGACAATGCTAAAACAAAATGTACCCGGATTTTACGGGGTGGGTACCGCCATTAAAAAGTTGGAGGATAAAGGCGAGTTTGAACGTGTACAACAATTGTATAAAGATTCGGCTTTCTTTAGAACCTTGATTGCTAACAGTATGATGAGTTTGACCAAATCTTTCTTCGGATTAACTTCTTATATGAAAGATGACGAAGAATACGGGCAGTTTTGGCATATTATCCATGATGAATTTGAACTAACTAAAGCGCTATTATTGAAATTAACCGGATATGGCGAATTAATGGAAAACGAACCTGCGGGGAAAGCATCTATCGAAATGCGGGAGAATATTGTATTGCCTTTGCTAACTATTCAGCAGTATGCTTTAAAGAAAATCCAGGAAATCAAAAGAGGAGGTGCAGATGACGCAGATTTAGAAATCTATGAAAAAATGGTCACCCGTTCTTTATTCGGAAACATTAATGCCAGTCGTAATTCAGCGTAGTAAACAATAAGCATTTTACATTACCATATAAAAAAGTTATCATTTTGGTAACTTTTTTATATTTGTAGTAAAGTATAATATTTAATAATATTTTCGAGAGGAACCTTAAAAGATTTTTAGATAAAACATAAAGATTGCGAGATTCAGTTAAAAATTTGGTATTGGGAAATGAATAATTCCAAATGGAAATCCATGAACCATTTAAAAAGCACATATCCGGATGCAAGTATTTTGAAAAATAATCGAGTTGTTTTTAATATAAAAGGAAATAATTATCGACTAATCGTACGTTTTAACTTTGATTATCAACTTGCCTGGATACGTTTTGTTGGCACACACGCAAACTATGATAAAATTGATGCAAATAAAATTTAGTTATGAAAATAGCACCTATAAAAAATAGTAGTGATTATAAGAAAGCCTTAGAAAGATTAGAGTTTATTTTTGAGGCTAAAAAAGATACCGAAGAAGGTGATGAATTGGAAATATTAGCTATGGTAATTGATAAATATGAATCAGAACATTTTCCTATAGATATGCCAGATCCAATTGCAGCAATTACATTTAGAATGGAGCAGCTAGGCTTGAAACAAAAAGATTTAGTCGAAATAATTGGTTTTAAAAGCAGGGTAAGTGAGATTATGAATAAAAAACGAAAACTAACCCTGGAAATGATTCGAAAGTTGCATAAAAAATTAAATATTCCCACAGAGGTCTTAATTCAAGAGTACTAATGAATTTAAACCAAGTTACCGTACCCTCCTTAAACCTTAAAAGAGCCGTTTCTTTTTATCAGAAGTTAGGACTGCGGTTAATCGTAGAATCAATACCTACTTACGCCAGATTTGAATGTCCTGAAGGTGATAGTACCTTTTCAATACATTTGGTAGAAAAGTTACCGGAAGGGGAAGGGGTTTATACGTATTTTGAGACTTACAGGTTAGATAAAGAAGTAGAAAAATTAGTTCAGGAAGGCATCACATTTTTAAGTTTACCAGAAGACAAACCCTGGTTATGGCGAGAAGATCGACTTAAAGATCCTGATGGTAATTTAATTATATTTTATCAAGCCGGAGAAAACCGAAAGAACCCTCCTTGGCGTATAACTACATAAAAAATGACCGGAATTGAAGAAGAATACAACGAAGTAGATTACAGTGATAAGAAATTACCACTGCAAAATTATGACGCTTGTATTTTTACCAATTGTAATTTTTCAGGTGCTAACTTATCTGCTATAGTATTTACCCAATGTTCCTTTTTCAATTGTAATTTTACCGGAGTTAAATTAAAAGAAACTTCTTTCCAGGAAGAATGTCAGTTTATCGAATCAAAACTGGTGGGTGCTGACTTTTCGATATGCAACCCCTTTATGATTTCATTTCAGTTTGACAATAGTAATTTGGAGTATAGTAGCTTTGCAAATTTAGACATCAAGCATACCACCTTTAAAAACTGTAATTTAAAAGAAGTGGATTTTACAGATAGTGATATTTCTAAAAGTATTTTTGCTTATTGTAATTTAGAAAAAGTCATTTTTGAAAATACTACTGGTACCGAAGTAGATTTTCAGACTGCAATGAATGTTCAAATTGACCTGGAAACTAATAATTTTAGGAAATCCATATTTAGCCGAAATAATATAGACGGGTTACTTTCAAAGTATAAGATTAGAATTCATTAGTGTCCGGTAAAGATTCAAGATCGCTATCGCTTCTAGAAACAAGAATCAAGACTAATCTTTATAGTGTTAAAAATCAATATTGTAATAAATATTTACGTTAAAGAACAAATTACTTTTAAAAAAGTGAAAAAGCAACCTCCAAACACTTTAAAGTTTGGAATTACCTTATTATAATATGCTTTCTAAACTTTTATCTATTTTAACCGAACACTAATGATTATAAATAATGATTAAAAACGAAATTCTTTTAGTGTCAATCAAAATAACGTAAGCAAAACAACAAAGTCTTCTTTATTGACTACTTTTCTTAAGCTGATTCATTACCTTCTGTAAACGATCTATACTTTGATAAATTTCTTCGGTAGTAAGGCAGGCAAACCCCATTCGGATTCCTTTACTTGTAACAGCATCACCATAAATTAAATAATCCGATGAAAACGGAATATCAAGTGCTTTTGCCGAAGCCATAACATTATCCCAGGTGTACGTATCGCGTAACAATACCCAAACCGCCATGCCGCCTTCAGGTTTAGTAAAATTGAAAAACTTACCACATTGTTCAGAGAGAAGTTTGCAAAACAGGTCCCGACGTTTCTTATAAATTTTACGTACTTTTTGGATATGTCGATAAACATCTCCGTTTTTAATAAGAATACTAATTACATGTTCTAAGATAGTATCCCCTTGCCGATCAATAATACTTCGCAAGTGTGCAGCTTCTCGAATAAAATCAACGGGTCCAATTAAATACCCGATTCGTAGCGCAGGAGCTATAATTTTAGTAAACCCTCCCAGGTACAGCACATTTCCGGTTTCGTCACTACTAGCCAGGGGTAGGATAGGAGCGTTGTTATAATGAAAATCATAATCATAATCATCCTCAATAATAGCAAACTGGTATTGTTGTGCCAACTGTAGCAAGTGCATCCTTCGCTGAGGGGATAAGGTAACGGTAGTCGGATAATGGTGATGCGAAGTTACATAAACTGCCTGTATAGGTTGAGTTTTACATAAAGTTTCAATCTCTTGGGTATTTAATCCATCTTTATCAATACTGACTGTTTTTACCTGACCACCGCAATACGTAAAAGTGTCATTAGCCGTATTATAATTGGTATTTCCACAGATAATTATTCTGTTTTTCAAAAGTAGTTGTCCTGCCAGGTACATACTCATTTGACTTCCCCGGGTAATCAAAATTTGATCGTAAGTAATATGAAGGCCCCGGGTGGCGTTTAGATATACCGCCAATCTTTTCCTAAGTTGAAGGTTTCCGTAGATAGAATTATATTTTAATAAATGCCGATTGTAACTTCGCTTCATGACATCCCGATATACTTTTGATATTTCATCAATAGGAACTAAACGGTGATCCGGAACACCATCTGCAATTAGGTTAATTTTTTTATCAAGAACTTCAGGTTTTTGATATAATAAATCATTTTTAAGAAAATCAAAAGAAGCGTATTCACTGTTATTTTTTTGATGTATAGGTTGTTTAAAACTTACGGGTTGTACTACCGGAAGTTGCTTAGTGACAAATGTCCCCTTATTTACTATGGTTTCTATCCAGCCTTGAGCCTGGAGTTCAGTATAAACAGCAATAATGGTTTTTCGATGTAGGTTGAGTTCGTTAGCTAAAGTCCGGGATCCGGGAAGCTTTACACCCGGTTGGAGTTTTCCTGAGCGTATGAATTTAATAACTTGATGCGAAAGCTGAAGATAAACAGGTTCCTGTTTTTTACGATCGTAGGAAACATTTCCTTTTAATGGAAAAACCGGACTACTCATATATTACTATCTGGATGATTATGATAGTCCAAATCTACTGTAATTTTGACAAAAACTAATTACTATGTCATCCTATTCAGTAAATAATCTTAACAAAGTAATTCGAGGTAGTAAGAGAGCAACTTACAACATCGAAGAAATTGATGCCATTGCCGATGCTGGTTTTTTATGCCACGTTGGGTACGAATTTGAAGGTCAAACCATCGTGCTACCGATGGCTTACGGTAAAATTGGACAAACCTTTTACCTGCATGGGTCTTTAAAAAACCGGATGCTTACCAATTTAATAAGTTCAGGTAAAGCTTGCCTATCGATCACCCATTTGGACGGTTTGGTTTTAGCCAGGTCCGGATTTCATCATTCAGCCAATTATCGGGCAGCAACGATATTTGGAACAACCCGAATGGTACAAGATCGTGATGAAAAAATGAAGGCTTTAGAATCTGTAGTTAATCAAATGGTTCCGGATCATTGGGATACTTTGCGAGAGATGAATGAGAAAGAATTTAAATCCACCTTAGTAGTCGCTGTAGATGTTACTACTGCTTCCGCCAAGATCAGGGCGGAAGGCGTTATTGACGAAAAAGAAGATCAAAACCTTCCTGTTTGGGCAGGAGTAATTCCAATCAAACAAATAGCCGAAGCACCTATAACCGCTCCCGATGTACCCAAAGAGGTAGAAATTCCAGAGTCGGTCAAGGATTATGCTTCTAAGAATAGCTTTCTAAAATTATAAATTTTGGAAAGTTTCAACTTATGAAATATTGATTGGCCACTGTATTATCTAGTGACCATATTCAACGTTTGGTTTAAGAACGCCTCTTGTATGTTGCATTTGCATGCTAAATGCAGAAGATATAAACTGTTGTGTATTTTGCTTTTATTCAGTTGCCAAATCCACTTTTTGATTTAGCAACTCTACATTAAAGTTAACCTTTGCATTTAATGCTCTAAACACTTTTAAGATTGTTTCAAACCTTGCATCTCTCAAATTATTTTCAATTTTAGAAATCTGCGCTTTTTTTACTCCAATTAACTCTCCAAGTTGCGTTTGGGTTAATTTTCTTTCCTTACGAGCTTGTTTGATTGCTTCTCCAATAAAGTCAAGTCGCAATTCGTTTTCGTAAGCATTTCTTTTAGCTGTCCCTTTTTTACCAATATATTTATCTTTAGCTTCATCAAATGTGTATGTTTTCATCACTTCTTGTTTTTATCTTCAAAATATTTGTTCATTAATTCGGTCGCTTTGTCAATCTCTTTTTTCGGTGTTTTTTGAGTTTTTTTAATAATTCCGTGTGTTGCAACTACTATAGTCACTTTATTTTCAGTTTTATCCCAAAATGCAAAAAGTCGATATTGCTTTTTATTATACAAAGTCCTAAATTCCCAAATATCCGAAGTAAGCTTTTTAAAGAGGGTATTGTCCGTTTTAACTTTTGCTCTGTCAATGTTAAAGAGTATTTTCTTTTAAGACTTTTCTTCAAGTGTATTTAAGAAGTGAAAAACTTCTTCTAGAAATTCGACTTTAAATTTTACCGTCATTCAGATATTAGCTTATTACAAATATAAAAGTTTCCTTTTTAGCAAACAAATTTTGTCACATAAACGGTTTCAGCGTATTATAAACAACAATAGAATAAAAGTAATTACTTTAAACCACAATGTCACATCGAGTGCGCGAGGTACGAGCGTGTATCGAGATGCTCAATTTTGCCACTCGACCAGACGGTAGCATTATAAATAACTTCCTTAAATTAAACGTCACATCGAGTGCGCGAGGTACGAGCGTGTATCGAGATGCTTAATTTCGCCACTCGACCAGACGGTAGCATTACAGATAGTTTTGTTTAACCACAACATTACATCGAGTGCGCGAGGTACGAGCGTGTATTGAGATGCTCATTCTTCAGAATAAAACCACTCGACCAGACGGTAGCATTACAAGTAGCTTCGTTTAACTACAACGTCACATCGAGTGCGCGAGGCACGAGCGTGTATCGAGATGTTTGTGCTATGAAAGTAAGAGGTATAATTCAAAAAGGTCTCGATACAATTTTGTTCTTCATTCTTCAGAACAAAACCACTCGACCAGACGATAAATTTTATGTAGTGACATAAAGCACAACGTCACATCGAGTACGCGAAGCATGAGCGTGTATCGAGATGTTCACTCTTCAGAATAAAACCACTCGACCAGACGGTAGCATTACAGATAGTTTTGTTTAACCACAACGTCACATCGAGTGCGCGAAGCATGAGCGTGTATCGAGATGTTTGTGCTATTAAATAGATAATACAATAAAAGTAGTACTTATACTTCTAATTCTGGCGAAACGTAAAGCTTTAACGCCTAGCTTTAAAACTTCTTTTAGATTCTAACAATAATCCTTAAATTCGCGGCAGCAAAAAATCTTATATATGACTTCATACGATATTATTGTTTTAGGTAGTGGCCCCGGCGGATATGTTACGGCAATTCGAGCTTCGCAGTTAGGTTTTAAAACGGCGATTATTGAAAAAGAAAGCCTGGGTGGGGTATGTTTAAATTGGGGGTGTATCCCAACCAAAGCTTTACTTAAAAGTGCACAGGTATTTGAATACTTAAAACATGCCAAAGATTACGGATTAACGGTAGAGAAGTTTGATAAAGATTTTAATGCAGTAGTAAAACGTAGCCGAAATGTTGCCGAAGGAATGAGCAAAGGCGTACAGTTTTTAATGAAAAAGAATAAAATTGACGTTATTGAAGGTTTTGGAAAGCTGATCAAAGGTAAAAAAGTGGAAGTTAGTAGTAGTGACGGCAAAAAAACTACCTATGAAGCTAAAAATATTATCATTGCTACCGGGGCACGTTCGCGTGAATTGCCCAACCTACCTCAAGACGGTCAAAAAGTGATTGGGTATCGAAAAGCCATGACTTTAGAAAAACAACCGGAAAAAATGATCGTAGTAGGATCGGGAGCTATCGGAGTGGAATTTGCCAATTTCTACAATTCTATGGGTACCGAAGTAACTATTGTAGAATACCTGCCTAACCTGGTTCCGTTAGAAGATGAAGAAGTTTCCAAACAATTTGAGCGAAACTATAAGAAATCCGGGATCAAAGTAATGACGAATGCTGCGGTAGAAAGCGTAGATACTAGCGGTGATAAGGTGAAAGCTACTGTAAAGACTAAAAAAGGCGAAGAAATATTAGAAGCTGATATTGTACTATCTGCCGTAGGTATTAAAACAAATATTGAAAATATTGGCCTGGAAGAATTAGGAATTGCTACAGACCGGGATAAAATTGTCGTTAATGATTGGTACCAAACCAACATCCCCGGAATTTATGCAATTGGTGACGTGGTACCTGGCCCTGCACTGGCACATGTGGCTTCAGCCGAAGGAATTATTTGTGTGGAAAAATTAGCCGGGTTACATGTTGAAGCTTTAGACTATAACAACATACCGGGATGTACCTATGCTTCCCCTGAAATTGCAAGTGTAGGAATGACTGAAAAACAGGCCAAAGAAGCCGGATATGAAATTAAAGTAGGTAAATTCCCATTTTCTGCATCCGGAAAGGCGAGTGCTGCCGGGACTAAAGATGGATTTGTAAAAGTGATTTTTGATGCTAAATACGGAGAATGGTTAGGTTGCCATATGATTGGTGCCGGAGTAACTGATATGATTGCTGAAGCTGTTTTAGGTAGAAAACTGGAAACTACCGGACATGAAGTACTAAAAACCGTTCATCCTCACCCTACCATGAGTGAAGCAGTAATGGAAGCCGTAGCAGATGCTTACGATGAGGTTATTCATTTGTAATTTTTAATAGTATAGCTTTAAGATTGAATGATCTTTTAAGTAATACTATTATATAACACTGTCATATAGAATACGGTATTCATAATATAATGGTAAAGTCAATACAGGCTTGTCAAAGTTTTAGACACTTTAGACAAGCCTGTTTTATATGGAATCAGCGGATAAATTAAAGTTAAATAAAAGAGGTTACTTATTTACGCTATCTACCTTCGGAATTAAATCGCAATACCAGAAAGCATTATCCCAATTCTGGTCATTACTTGAAGTACCACAAACTTCGTCATCATCATTATCATCAGTAGCTTGATAACTTTTAAGTACTTTTTCTCCTATGGAAAAAATTATCGGACTTTTGAAAATAGGACCATCGTAGACAAACGTATGAAATTCACCGTTTTCTCCGCACGGGTCAACACCTTCCGGCAAACGCTTTAGAAAATCCTCGTTGATTGGAACCCCGCAAAAAGTCTTATCTAATAGCTTAGCATTCGTACAAACTACGATTGCTTTATATCCTAAATCAATAAACTCGCGGACTAATTTACGGGTATCTTTTTTCCAAAGTGGAAACACTGGTTTGATACCTACAAGCTCTAATTGTTTCTCACGATAAGCACGTAAGTCTTCTAAAAAGATATCACCAAAAACCGAATGAGTAAGCCCTTGTTGTTGTAGCGTTTGAATATGCTGCTTAAGTATTGCATCATAAGTAGTCATACTAACATTACCAGGTAGTTCAATAGTATGAAGCTTCATACCTAAACTTTCTACTTGCATCTCTAACAAAGCTTTACGAACTCCGTGCATAGAAATTCTGTTAAACTCACTGTTAACAGAAGTCACCAACGTATCAATGGTAAAAGTTGGATTTTTTAATAGGGTATGCAACGTAAGACAACAGTCTTTACCTCCGCTCCAATTCAAATAGGCTTTTTGCATTACACCTCTATAAAACTTCGGATTGCCAGGTCATAGCCTTTAATACCAAAACCCATTATAATACCTGATACTACAGCAGAAAGGTATGAATGATGCCGGAAGCTTTCTCGTTTATGCGTGTTTGAAATATGGACTTCGATCACCGGGGTTTTAATCGCCTTGATAGCATCTGCAATGGCAATAGATGTATGTGAATAGGCACCTGCATTAAGTACCACCCCTTGAAATATATCGTCAGCCTCTTGCAATTTAGTAACCAGATCTCCCTCGTGATTGGACTGATAATAGGCTAGTTCAATATCTTTATACCGGAACTGTAGATCTGCAAAAAAGTCTTCAAAAGTCTGACTTCCGTAAACCTCTGGTTCTCTTTTACCTAGTAAGTTTAAATTAGGGCCATTTATAATTAGTATTTTCATGTTTTTGTTTTGTTTAATAAGCAACTAGAATGTTTTTACTCTCCTAATAGTATAGTATTCTAAATCATTAGTGTCCGGTTAAAATAAATAAAAGTTTGTAAAGCCTGGTAATATATGGTGATCTTAAACTTTAAAGTAGTTGGAGGTTGCTTTTTTAGTTTTTTTAAAATTAATTAGTTTTGATTCTTCATTTTAGAAGCAATAGCGATCTTGAATCTTTACCTAACATTTATGATGTAAAGTTTACATTATGTTATTGATCGGCATCCTGGGTTTCTTCATTAAATATCCTTCGGTTATCTTTGGTTTTAAATAAATACCCGAGGGATACTTGCGCCATTTGATTTTTAGCTTCAATTGAAGTATTATTAAAATCTCGCAAACCGGAGTAATACCGTGCCTGAAAAAATAATCCTGATTCAAGATAATAGCCTATACCTACGACTGCTCCGAAATCAAAATTATTAAAAGAATCGTAAAAAGGGTCATTATCCGGTAAGTCTTCATTACCAAAAGTACTTAAATTAGCTACTTGTAACCCGGCTTCAATAGCAAAGGAATTTTTAATATAATATTTAGCTAAAACTGGTAAAGCAATATAGTTCATTCCAATCTCTTGTGTTTGATTTTCTACTTCCATAGTATATCCTTGTGCGGAATAAAAAAGTTCTCCTTGCACATAAAACTGATCAAACACCGGATATTCAACCAAAACCCCAAAATGAGCCCGGGTTCTACCTCCGGTGTTTTCCAAGTCACCGGTAACAAAACTATAATTAATTCCTCCTTTGAAACCAGCTCTGGCAAACTTTAGCTCTTCATCCTTAATTTTTTGGGCATTAGCTATATCTACGAGCATAACCACTATAAAAAATATTAAAAATTGTTTCATAGAGAGGGTGTATTGATATTCAAAAATACCTTATTTTTTACTATTTTTAGGACTTGACCTCTAGAAGTAATTCAAATGCGTCTGAATAACTAATTAAAAATTTTATGAACTTAAATAGTGATGCCCTTGTCTTATTTTCCATCATTTTCTATTGATATTAAGAAATTATGAACTGGGAACAAGCTGTTAAAGATTTTACTTCTTACCTCACGATTGAAAGAGGACTATCTAAAAATTCTATTGATAATTACCAATATGATATCTATAAATTGGTCAAATATCTAAAGCAGCACCAAATTAAAACGGTTCCGGTAACAATCAATAAAGAAGTATTACAGCAGTTTATTTATACGATTGCTAAAGAGGTCAACGCACGATCTCAATCCCGAATCATATCGGGCTTAAAAGGGTTTTTTAACTATTTGCAGTTTGAAGATTATCGAAATGATAATCCTATGGACTTAATCACTACCCCTAAAATAGGAAGAAAACTACCGGATACACTTTCTACTGAAGAAATAGATATCCTAATTAGTAAAATTGATCTGAGTAAAGCCGAAGGAGAGCGAAACCGGGCGATGATTGAAACGCTTTACGGATGCGGGCTCAGGGTTAGTGAACTTATTAATCTAAAACTTTCCGGTTTATTTTTTGAAGAAGGTTTCATTAGCGTTATCGGAAAAGGTAACAAACAACGATTGGTTCCGGTGGCTCCTGTTACCGTAAAATATATTGACATCTATAAGAACCAAATTCGGTCACATATTACTATTGCCAATGGTCATGAGGATATTCTTTTCTTAAACCGAAGGGGGAAACAACTTACACGGGCTATGATCTTTACTATTGTTAAGAATCTGGCTACTAAAGCTAATTTTAATAAAAATATAAGTCCACATACTTTCAGGCATTCTTTTGCTACGCATTTGTTAGAAAATGGAGCGGATTTACAGGCAATACAACTAATGTTAGGACACGAAAGCATTACCACTACTGAAATTTACATGCACGTAGATAAAAGTCACCTTACCGAAGTCATTAATACATTCCATCCTCGGAGGTAGTTGGTGGACTTTATTAGTTGATGGTTTTTAGTTGTCCGTTGATAGTTTACATTATGATCTCTCGTACCTCATGCACTCGATGTGACGTTTCTGTTTAATGGAGCTATTTGTAATATTACCGTCAGGTCGAGTGGCAAAATTGAGGAACGAAATTTTGTTGTATCGAGACCTTGGTGAATTATACCTTTTACTTTTCATAGTAAAAACATCTCGATACACGCTCATGCTTCGCGCACTCAATGTGACGTTGTGTTTTATACAACTACATATAATTTTATCGTCGGGTCGAGTGGCAAAATTGAGGAACGAAATTTTGTTGTATCGAGACCTTGGTGAACTGAAATACTTACTTTCATAGCATAAACATCTCGATACACGCTCATGCTTCGCGCACTCGATGTGACGTTGTGCTTTATATAATTTTGTCGTCAGGTCGAGTGGTTTTATTCTGAAGAATGAAGAATAAAATTGTATCGAGACCTTAGTAAATTATCCCTCTTACTTTCATAGCACAAACATCTCGATACACGCTCGTACCTCGCGCACTCGATGTGACGTTTCGGTTAATCAAATCTATTTATAATGTTACCATCGGGTCGAGTGGCAAAATTGGGCGTCTCGATACACGTTCGTACCTCACGCACTTGATGTGACGTTTTTACCTATAAAATGAGAAATTTCAATAATCTTATCTCTACAAACCTACCTCCTCAACCTCTATATAAAATCCCGGATCGACTTTAAATTCAGTTGCGCGCACTAGAAGGGATTGCCAATCTGCGGTGGGTGTGATCCATAGTTCTTTACCGTCTATAATAATTTTAACAGGTATGGTAAATCCTGGTACAACCGATGTAAATTTATACTGAATATGATCTTTTTCTTTTTTGTAAGATAGTACCGGAATATCCGTAGTTCGTAAGTATTGATCGAAAAAAGGTTTTAATGATAAACCGGATTCTTTTATAATATAATTTTCTATTTCCTCAGAAGTGACGGTTTTATGGTAAAAAGTTGTATTTAAACCTCTTAAGATAGCACGCCATTTTTCGTCATCATTGATCATTTGCCGTAGGGTATGTAAAACATTTGCTCCTTTATAATACATATCTCCTGATCCTTCCTGATTGACTCCATAAGGTCCAATCATAGGTTTATCGTTTAAGATTTTTTTGCGGGTACCGATTACGTAAGCGGCAGATGCTTCTTTACCATAATAATAGTCTAAAAATAAATTTTCGGAATACGCTGTAAAGCCTTCATGAACCCACATATCCGCGGCGTCCTTGTAAGTGATATTATTGGCAAACCATTCATGACCGGATTCGTGGATTATAATAAAGTCAAATTTTAACCCCCAACCGGTACCTGATAAATCCGTACCTAAATAGCCATTTGTATACCGATTTCCGTAAGTGACAGAACTTTGATGTTCCATACCTAAATAGGGAGCTTCGACCAGTTTAAAACTATCTTCGTAAAAAGGGTAGGGACCAAACCAGTGTTCAAAAGCTTCCATCATTTTGGGTGCATCTTTAAATTGTTTTTTTGCTTTGGCTTTATTGTAACTAAGTACGTAATAATCCATATCCAAAACCCCTTTTTCCCCTTGATATTTTTCACCAAAATGAACATAATCTCCAACATTAATATTTACGCCATAATTATTAATCGGATTGCTTACAAACCAATGAAACGTTGTTTTTCCATCTTTATGCTTCTCGGTTTTTCGAAGCCTTCCGTTTGATACATTCATAAAACCTTTGGGTACTTTAACACTAATCAACATGCTGTCTACTTCATCATACATATGGTCTTTGTTAGGCCACCATACACTAGCCCCTAATCCCTGGCAAGAAGATGCTACAAATGCTTTTCCGTTTTTATCTTTAGTCCAGGAGATACCCCCATCCCAGGGAGCCCGAACGGCTTCCCTTGGTTTTCCTTCGTAAAAAACAGTAATACTATCCAGCGCATTTAATTTAGGAGTATCCGGAAGTGTGATAAAATGTGCATTTATCTCAGAAGTTACTGGTAATTCTTTTCCTCGCTGTACTACTTTGGTAATTTGTAAAGGAGGTTGAAGGTCAATCTGCATAACCAAATTTGGATTCAGTACTTTATAATGCACCGTATTTTTACCGACAATTGTTTTTTGGTCAGGGTTTACTTCAATATCCAGATGGTAATAGGTAAGGTCCCACCATTCCCGTTCGGGAGTAATAGATCCTCTTAAGGTGTCCTGTCTAGTAAAGTTTTTTTGTTGCGAAAAACAGGTAAAAAAACTAAAACAACATCCGATTAGAATAAAATATTTCTTCACGATTAAAAAGTTAAGTTTGTATGAGATCAAAAATAGTTCCTAAACTGATTCTAAGCTTATCATTTTTTAAAAAGAAGAAATTATACTGTTGCTTAGCAGTTTCTTTGAATGATAGATACCTAAAGAAGTTGACAACGATATTAGAACAGCGTACATAATTACCACTACTCCCTAAAAACTTCGGAAGGAAATACAACCGGGCTTTCAAAACCATTAGTTCCTACCGTAGAAATTCCGAAGAAATAATTGTCAATTACAATTCCATCTAAGGTAAATTGAGTTTTGTCTCCTACAAACCGACTGTGATCCCAGGTAGGGCTGGTTGTATCTCGCCAATAGATTTTGTAACCTTTAACCCCGGAATTACCTGCTTTTTCCCATTTAAATTTAGCGCTGGGTTCTACGATTCCACCAATTTTTACGTTTTTAGGTGCCGGAGGTGCCCAGGCAAGACTTGCCAGATTAATTGCATTGACCGCTGTTAATTTGGCAGCATATTCAAAATTGACGTGCTCTACCGTATCTCCGTAATCTATTCCGTTTTCGGTACGGATATCCTGATGCTGTTGGGTATAGTTTTCATGAGCTTCCATAATCCGAATTCCGGCGAAGCCCAGATCATTAAAAGGTTTATGATGACCGCCACGACCAAATCGATCCAGGCGGTAGATCATCATGGGTTTCATCTCAGGCATATAAGTTTTTACATTACCATGCACATACCTTGCCAGTTGTCGGGAAATTCCGTCCACCTCTCCGCCATAATAACGACGTGCTTTGCGTTGCTTTTCTGTTTCGGTGGGATTGGTAGGTTCAGAAAATATTCTAAAGCTGCGATTGTCAATAACTCCGTCCACTCCTTTAATATTTCCGATCATATCATTGTTTAAAATACCAATAATATCCCAGCCATTTTCTTTAGCATATTTGGCTAATCCGGCACCGCCAAACAACCCTTGTTCTTCTCCTGATAGTCCTACGTATAAGATACTACTTTCAAACTGATATTTTGATAAAATCCGGGCAGCTTCCATGGTTCCCGCCATACCGCTGGCATTATCGTTAGCTCCTGGCGCGTCAGTCGTAAAATCCATGGTATCACTAGCTCGTGAATCAATATCCCCACTCATGATAACAAAGCGGTTCGGATATTTAGTTCCTTTTTGTATGGCTAAAACATTAACTACCCAAGCATCTTTGGGTATACGGGTTCCCATATCTTTAGTAACAAAATCTTTTTGATACGAAACCTGTAAACAGTTGTTACAATTCTTAGAGATAGTTTCAAATTCGGATTTAATCCAGCGTCTAGCCGCGCCAATCCCCCGGGTTTCTGAAACTGTATCACTAAAGGTGTTACGAGTACCAAAATCGGCAAGTTTTTTAATATCTTTTTCAATTCGATCTGCAGAAACCGAATCAATGATTGCATAGATTTTAGGATTGGTTTGCGCAAAGGTGGTAAGTATACTAAAAATACAAGTGAAGTAAAGAATTGATCTCATTGTGCTATTTTAAAGCTGGTAATTTAGGTATTAATTTGAAGTAGCTGATTTTTGTTTAGATAATTATAACAGAAATAGGGGTGGATACATAAAAGTTGAGTTTTTACTACGTATTTATCTAATGAGAGTGTAAACTGTACTCTGTCTGATTAAAATTTTAGTTTAATTTTAATGAGATATTATGACAACACAAGAACAACAAGAATTAGAGAAGAAGGCACTAGAGCAATTCATGTCTGGTAAGAGTCTTTTTAGTAAAGATGGTGCTTTTGCACCAATGCTTAAAAGTTTTATTGAGAAGGCTTTAGCGTCTGAGATGGAAGGTCACCTGGACGATGTTGAACGTTCCAAAGGAAACAAACGTAATGGCAAGGGCAAGAAGACCATCAAGAGCGGTTTTGGGACTTTTGATATTGAAACCCCTCAAGATCGTCTCAGTAGCTTTGAACCAGAGCTGGTCAAAAAGCGGCAAAGTATCCTGGCAGACAACCTTTCAGATAAAATAATCGGTCTCTATGGCCTGGGGATGAGCTACCGTGATATCTCTTCACACATCAAAGAGATGTACGACACAGAGATCTCCCATACCGTGCTAAGCCAGATTACAGATAAGATCATTCCGGATGTAAAAGCATGGCAGAACCGTCCTCTAGAACCTTTATACTGCATCGTCTGGTTAGATGCTATGCACTACAAGGTTAAAGTATGTTTATTTCAACTGAAAAGTATACCACTATTTCATTTCAAAAGTATACCATTTTAAATTAAATATCAATGGTACTTTAGTTCCCTGGGGGGTACCCCCAGGGAACTAAAGTAAGGTGGTGCCCGGATGTGATTTTTTTCTTTTTTCATTGACCCATCATTTGTTTGGTTTCTTTTAATCGGTAGGATTCTCCATTCATATTAATAAGATGTGCTTTATGGGTTAGCCGGTCCACTAAGGCAGCCGTGAGTACGGGATCACCGAAAATCTCTTCCCAACGTTCAAATCCCAGATTGGTAGTAATAATGGTTGATTTACGTCCTGCTCTTAAAGAGAGGTGATTAAATAAGAGTTCCGATCCTTCTTTATCGAAGGAGACATACCCAAACTCGTCACAGATGACCAGATCGTACTTCTCAAAGCGGGCTTCCATTACTTTTAAGTTGCGCTGGGAGTGCGATTCTCGTATTTGTGTCAATAGTTTATGTACGGTGGTGAACAGCACTTTATACCCTTGCAGGCAGGCCTTTAGTCCCAGACCCACAGCAATATGGGTTTTACCCGTTCCGGGATTACCTGCCAGTATTATATTTTGTCCGGATTCTATAAAGTCAAGACGTTCCAATAGCGGTAGTTTCTCCATGGCACCGGTAGGTAATTGATCTCTGACCAGTTCATTTAGATACATTTTTGAAGGAAAATTAGCCTGTCTAATATGGAATTTCTTACGATTCTCTATCCGCCCTTCATACTCCCGCTCCATGAGTTGTAAAAGGAAGTGTTCGTAATCCATCCCTTCCATGGCAGCCTCTTTGGCCAGTTGGCTAAAGTCTCTTCTAAATACGGGCAACCGTAATTCTTTGCTGTAATCCACTATACGCTGATTGATTGTTTTATTCATCGATTTTTAATTTAGTAACGCTGATAGTTGTTGAAGTTGTGATTGGGCCATAGTAGTAATTTGAGTGGGTACCAGGGGCTCATCTTGCTGCTCTTGCTTATTGCCCAGCACTGCTTTTATCTTTTCCACAGTAAGTTTCTTTATCGGGCTTTGGGTAAGCTGGTTCACTACTTGTTCTAGTTTTTCATGGGTAATTTTATGTGCTCGGCAATAAATCAAAAGGTCAATAAAGCCTCGCGCTTCCCCTGTAAAATGGGTTCGATAGAGCTGTTTTAAGTACTCTGAACTTGCCAGGGCTATACTTCCCGGAAGGGCCCTAGGCTTGCGTTTAAAAGTGTCCAGATAATGGTCGATTTTTATGACCCATTGGTGTTTGTGGTAGCTTCGTTTATGAATGGCTACTTTTTGATTATCGTGATAAAGCCATAACTCGTGGCTCATAATCTTAACATCTACAAAACGGCCCACTAAATGATCTGCTACGGAATACCGGTTGGTTTTGTAGCTTACCGTAGCGTATTTATCTACTCTGAGCTGAATTTGTTCAAAGCAGCGCAATCTTATCGGTGCTACTTTTAGAGCGTTTTTTTCCTGATCAAATAATTCATTAGCAGTCTTCCCGGTAAGTTGTTGTTTGGTATTATTAAGCCTTGCTATGGTATTAGATAGCCAAGTATTGGCTTCCTTAAAATTGGTGAAGCTAGATTTTACACCAAAACTCTTACGGCGAATGTATTCCACGCTGCGTTCCACATGCCCCTTTTCATTACCCCGATAGCTATTGCAAAAGCGGTGGCTGAACTGATAGTGCCCGCGTAATTGCAGTAAAGCCTGGGTAGGTTCCTTCTGATATGGACCAACGAACTTAGCTACTGCTACCCGCATATTATCGTAAACCATTTCTTTGTAAACACCACCTACCTGTGCAAAGAACGCTACGTGAGTTTCCATAAAGGCTAGTGTGTCCTGGCGCTGATAGATAGCGGCAAAGCGATAATTGCTGTAGGCCGCTGTAAAAACAGCAAGTTGCAGACGGGTCAGCTTTCCATCTATATAGAGCTTGATCTCTCCCCAATCAAACTCGCAAACATCACCTGGGGTATACGCTTGACGGATAAAAGCTTCCTTAGGTACTTTTTTTCCTTGTTTTTCTTTAATGTAATTACACACGGTAGTGTAGCCAATAATAATGCCTTGCTCCTGCAAAAGAGAGTGGATATCACACTTTTTAAGCAACTGCTTTCTTAGTCCCTGCTGCCTTTTCTTTTCATTAGACAACAATAACGCATCGATGACCTGTTGAACCTCTAGGGTGAGTTTTAATCTGCCACGCTTCTCCTTACTATAGCTTGGAGGGGTCGATAAAAATTGAGCCATTACTTCCTCACAAGGCAAACCCGATTGCAATCCAGATTCAAATTGGGTAATATATTTCTTTACCGTTTTTCTGCTAATTCCAAGCTCATTGCTTATAGCTCGTTGACTTTTACCCTCACGGTAACTCTTTATTATAATTTCCTGTTTTGTATACATACTTATCATTTTCTAGACATCTCTATTGAAATGTCCAAGTTGGTAATAAGTGGTATACTTTTAAATTGAAATATGGGGTAGTTTTATTTTAATATATACAGTTAAAGTAGAAGGGAAGATCGTTCACAAGGCACTTTACAACATCTTGGGAATTAACAAAGAGGGGCAAAAAGAAATACTAGGGATATACTTATCTGAGAGCGAAGGTGCTAACTTCTGGTTGCAGGTACTTACCGACCTTAACAATAGGGGGCTTGAAGATATTTTGATAGCCTGTACCGATAACCTAAAAGGATTTACTAATGCGATACTCGGTGTTTTCCCCAAAGCTGAGGTTCAACTTTGTATCGTTCACCAAATACGTAACTCCTTAAAGTATATAGCTTCAAAGGATCAAAAGGAATTTATGAAAGACCTTAAAAAAGTCTATCGGGCAACAAATAAACAAGTGGCAGAGGATGAACTGGAAAAGCTATCGGGCAAGTGGGAAGAAAAATATCCGGTAGTCATTCAAAGTTGGCAAAACAACTGGGAGCATCTATCACAGTACTTTAAGTATACAGCACCTATCAGAAAAATCATCTATACCACCAACGCTGTAGAGGGGTACCATCGCCAGGTACGCAAAGTAACCAAGACCAAGGGTGCCTTTACAAATGATATGGCACTGCTCAAGCTCGTTTACCTTGCTACGATGAACATCCAGAAAAAGTGGACAAGCCCTCTGCACAACTGGAGCTCTACCATACAGCAACTTTATATTATCTTTGAGGGTAGGATAGACCTGGATATTGGTAAAAACCAATCAAAACGTGTCGCTGACGCTAGGTCGCATTCCAAAATCAGTCGAAAACAAGTTTCGACTAATTTTGAAATGGATAAGAAAAAATAACTCAGACAGAGTTTAATTTACACTACCTATCTAATTGATAAAAGCTTTTCATAATCATATTTTTCATAGTCTTTAGCTTTTTGTTTCCTTAATTTGACCAACTCATTTTTTACTTGTACTCTATACCAATACTCCGGGTTCGTTCTGGAAAAGGAACTTATTTTTAAAACAATATCAGGATTTAATTTTCTTTTTCCAGTTAGGTACGTATGTAAATTACTGTCCTTCATACCAAAATATTTAGCCAAATCTTTTTTAGTAATTCCAAGTACTTTTAGATACATTTTGATAAAATCCAATATATTGATAACCTTATCTTCGTCAATGGATTCTTTCTCGATATAATCTTCTAATTTGTACTGGATAGAAAGAAGTTTGTTTCTAATTTTTCTTTCTTTTGATTGATTTTCAGAATGTTGTTTAACAAAAGTATTGATACTATTTAATTTTTCTTCATTCCAAATATTTTCAGGTTTAATTTCTCTTTCCTTCATAACTATTTAATTTAGATATTCAGTTATTAATTTTTCGCTTCCTTCTGGTAAAATGATCATAGTTGTGGTATTTTTCAATCTTACGGCATTATACTTTTGACTGTATAGGGTCATAAGTTTTATTTCATCCTCAACTTTTTCTTCTATAACATCAAAGGCTACGTATCCTTCTTTATCATTCATAAAACTTTGTCTACAAGCAAAAGCAATTAAACATCCAGCAACTTTATCATACATTCTTTTATTTCCTTTATTATGTGGAGCTACTTCAACAAATGCCATATACACATGAAAATCCGTTTTAGTATTGATAATCAAACATCCTTCAACAACATCAGGATTGATTAATGTAGTTAACGTGTAAGTTTTATGTTCTTTTTTCTTTGAATGCTTATTAAAATTAAACCTCCATCCTGAACTTATGGAGGGTAACTTATTTTTGTTTTTTGTAATTAAAAGTATTTTAGCTTCATCTTCTGAATTACTTCTACAATTAAATACTTTAACATTCATAAATGATTGTATACTATCAAAGGTATTAAAAATTATACAAAATGTATAATTAAACAACCTCATTTTTTAACCTAAAAAGAGAAAATAATCCAAAAACCGCCCCAATTCCTAAAATTAATAAAGCATATTGAATGGATGTATATTCAGTAAGATATTGTACCAACTGAATACTGATAATGGTTACCGTATATCCAATACAATTGACAATGGTTAAAGCGGTTCCTTTTAAGGCTACTGGTGCGCTTTTTGCAATTAACGTAGAAAATTGCGGGGAGTCCGAAATTACCAGAAGTCCCCATAGCACTAAAAAAACAATAAATAGAGGAGGAGCCAGGTAAAAGGAAAATGGTACCAGTAAACAACATATTCCGGAACCTAACAGGCTTATAAATGCAATTTTTTTACTTCCAAAACTTAAGGAAAGAAAACCACCTATACTACAAGATAAAGCACCGATAGCAATAGCTACAAACGACCATAGAGCAACGGATAGATTTGTTCCGTTGTAATTATTATAACTTAAAAGTAAGACCGGTACGAATCCCCAAAATGCATACAGCTCCCACATATGTCCGAAATACCCAAAAGCAGCTTTTCGGAAATCAGGTTTTTTAAAGATTTGAGAGATTTGCTTTGTACTAAAGTTAAGAGATCTTTGTGCAAAAGGTCCGTCCGGTACGCCAAAACCAATAAGTCCGCCCCCAACAAGTGCCAACCCGGAGGTTACGTATACAATAGTCTGATAACTTCCGCTTATGGATAGGTAACTTACCAAATGTGGGAAGGCGGTACCTAATACCAAAGCACCTACTAACAAGCCTAAAGCCTTTCCTAATCCTTTTTGGTAGTAATCGGAAGCAATCTTCATGCCTACCGGATAGATACCAGCCAAACAAAAACCGGTTATAAAACGAACAAAAAGTACACTGATAAATGAAATTCCCGGCACAACCAAAACCAGGTTAGCTAAAGCACCGAACAAAGCGGCTACCATAAAAACTTTAGAGGAAGAAAAACGATCGTTAATGGCATATAAGGCAAACAAAAACGTGCCCATAATAAATCCGATTTGAACGCTAACCAGCGCATATCCTACCTGGCTACTATTAATATCGTTCCCCGTTAGGACATCACTAATTACCACATTCCCTACAAACCATAGTGAAGTGCATAGAAACTGAGCTACGACAATAAGTGGTAAAACAAAAGATTTCACAAGCCTTACTTAAAGTGCCGAAGCAAAATCCTTTAACAACTGGTGTACTTCTTTAGTTCCTTCTACATAATATTTTGCTTTCGTTTTTTTAAAACCAACTTTGATAGTATATGTACTTTCCGGAAGTTCTTTAAACATAAATTCATCCGTCCAGTCGTCACCTATGGCAAAAATAAATTCATAGTCGGTATTCATTAACATTTTAGTAGCTGATTTACCTTTATTGACGCCCCCGGCTTTTATTTCCAATACTTTATCACCGTCCATAATTTCGAGGTTATGATTTGCAATCAAATGTTGTATGGTTGTTTTTACTTCTACCGCGCGTTTTCTAGCCAAATCCGGGTCAACATTACGATAATGCCAGGCTAGCGAATAATTTTTTTCTTCGATAATAGAACCGGGAGTCCGGTCTGTAAAAGTTTCTAAAATAGGTGCAATAACCTCAAACCATTTATTACCTACGGCTTCCATTAATTCCCAGTCTTTCCCGGTTTCGCGTAACCAGGCTCCATGTTCTGTAATTAAAGTATAGGGTTTATGACCAAACCATTTATTAAAGGTGTCTTTATCTCTACCTGTGATTATAATAAGTTTAGTATCAGGTAATTCATAGATAGCATCCAGAATGGTATATAATTCTTCGGTAGGTTTGGCATGTTCCGGAATTTTTTGAAATGGGGCTAGCGTACCGTCATAATCCAAAAATAAAATACGTTGCTTCGCCTTTTTAAAGTCCGAAAACATATGGTTTTTAATGGTGGTATTTAACTTTTTAAGCGCAATTTGCTTTTCATGCTGTTGCGTTAATTCCAGCGCTTCCATAAAATCCGAAGCCCAACGTTCTACATCATAGCGTTGCAATCGTTTTTGCATGGCACTATTTCGTTTTATCTGCTCTTCTACCGGCATTTCCAGTGCATATTTTATAGTATCTGCAATCTCTTCAAAGTTATTAGGGTTAATAATTAAAGCTTCGCTCATTTCTTTAGATGCTCCTGTCATTTCACTTAAAATTAAAACCCCTTTTTTATCTACTCTTGCTGCCACATATTCTTTAGCCACCAGGTTCATACCATCCCGGATAGGGGTAAGCAAAGCAACTTCACTCGAAGTATAGAGGTCAATCAGGTTTTCAAAAGGCATGGATCGATAGAAATACCAGATAGGTGTCCAACTGACCTCGGCAAACCTTCCGTTAATTCTTCCTACTAATTGATCAATTTCATTTTTTAATAATTGGTATTGCGGAACGTCTGATCGGGAAGGAACGGCCAACATCACCAAACGCGCTTTTCCTTTAAATTGCGGATATTTCTCTAAAAAATATTCAAAGGCACGCAGACGATTGGCAATACCCTTGGTATAATCCAGACGGTCAATAGATAGAATTAATTTGGCTTTACTACCTTCCTTTAAATGTTTATCAATTTCCTGTTGAACTTCACTTTTGTTCTTTTTATCCTTTTTATCATGAGAGATGGCAGCTTTATGAAATTTTTGGTAATCAATTCCCATAGGAAAAGAATCTACCACGACATTCCGGTTCTCTAACTGAACGGTGTTAAAATTAATCTCATGTCCTAAAATACGCTGGGTTGCGCTTAAAAAATGACGTTCATAATCATAGGTATGAAATCCAATTAAATTGGATCCTAATAAACCTTCCAGAAGTTCTTTACGATAAGGAATCGTACGGAATACTTCATAAGAAGGAAATGGGATATGTAAAAAGAATCCGATGGTAGCTTCCGGAATCTGGTTGCGTACTAATTGTGGAACCAGTAATAATTGATAATCATGTACCCAGATGGTATCTCCGTCTTTATAAGTTTCGATAACTTTATCGGCAAACTTTTGGTTGACCTTCTGATACATCTCCCAGGTATCTCTTTCAAACCGCGTATATTCCATAAAATAATGAAATAATGGCCACAGGGTATCATTACTAAATCCGAAGTAGTAGCCATCCAATTCCTCTTGTGATAGTGCCACTCCGGAGCACTGATGCTCTTTAAGTGTCTGGTTTACTTTCTTATGCAATTGAGGTGTCAGGCAATCTTCTGTCAGTCCGCTCCAGCCTATCCAAATCCCGTCACTATCGGAATGAACGGATTTCATACCTGTAGCTAATCCTCCTACGCTGGGCGTAGCTTCTATAGAATCATTATCAATTTTTAGTTGTAAGGGTAATCGATTTGAAATAATGATAGTTTTACTCATAAAGTAAGAAAGATTGTTGGTGGTTATATTTGAATTTTGCTAAATTTCGCAAAAAGAAATTAAAGCCACGGCTATTTAAAGGAAAATTATAATTTATGGATAATTTAGATTACGGAATCATTGGGAATTGTAGAAGTGCTGCGCTTATTTCTAAGTACGGTTCTATCGATTGGGGGTGTCTTCCTAATTTTGATTCGGATTCTGTTTTTGCAAAAATTCTGGATGAAAAAATAGGGGGAAGCTTTGAGATTTTAGTAAAAGATACTTATAAGATTTCACAGAAATACATTCCCAGTACAAATATTCTAGTTACAGAATTTGCTGATGGTGATCACATTTTTGAAGCTATTGATTTTATGCCCCGCTATAAGAATGCTGACGGTACCTTTTATGCCCCGGCAGATATTATCCGGTATATTAAACTAATTTCCGGTACGCCTAAATTTAGGGTAAAATACGATCCAAAACTAGAATATGCAATTGCAGCTACCGAACATAAAATCGAAAGCGATTATATCAAGAGTATTACGTATGACGACAAATATGATACTTTATATCTATACACTGATCTGGATCGAGAAAAAGTATTAGCATCCGAAGAATTTACACTTACCGAACATGCCTATTTTGTAGTCAGTTATCATGAAAAAATATTAAAACAATCCCTGGAACGTTCGTATTTAAAAATGCAACGTACCCGGGTCTACTGGTTAAACTGGAGTGAAAATACCACCTCTTATAACTTTTATAACGATCAGATTTTACGAAGTGCTCTAGTCTTAAAATTGTTAAGCTACGAGAAGTCAGGAGCTGTTCTAGCTGCTGCTACCACTTCGTTACCGGAAACCATTGGAGAAGTACGTAACTGGGATTACCGGTTTTGCTGGATTAGAGATGCGTCAATGGTGATTAAAGTAATTTCGAACCTGGGTCACAAAAATTTGGCAAAACGGTTTTTACAATTTATCATAGATATTATACCAGATAAGGATCAAAAGATCCAAATTATGTATGGTATCAACGGTGAAACGAAGCTTACGGAAAAAACTCTGGATCACTTAAGTGGGTATAAAGGATCTAGCCCGGTACGGATAGGGAATGCGGCATATCACCAAAAACAACATGATATTTATGGTATTTTGATGGACGTTATTTATCAGCAATTTGTGAAGTTTGATACGGATGTAGATAATAGTGAAGGACTCTGGACTATTTGTAAAAGTATTGTACATATTGTTAATGTTAACTGGGAAAAACCAGATAAAGGTATCTGGGAGTTTAGAACAGAAGAACGGCACTTTACCTTTTCTAAACTTTTATGTTGGGTTGCCGTAGACCGAGCTATAAAAATTGGGGAATTAATTGATAAAACCAATAAAAACGAACGTTGGATTCAGTTACGGGATCGTATTTACCAAGATATTTATACCAAGTCCTGGAACGAAGAAATACAGGCATATACCCAATCGTACGGTTCCGCTGACCTAGATGCTTCTACTTTATTGATGGAATCCTATGGTTTTATTAAAGCTCGAGACCCACGTTTTATCAGTACTGTCAAGGCTACTGAAAAGGAGTTATGTAATGATGGCTTGTTGTATCGTTATAAAAACAAAGATGATTTTGGCTTACCCTCTTCGTCTTTTACAATTTGTAGTTTCTGGTTTATTAATAGTTTGTATAAAATAGGAGAACGTAAAGAGGCCAAGCGTTTGTTTGACCAATTATTATCTTATAGCAACCATCTGGGCTTGTTTAGTGAAGATATAGACTTTAAGTCCAAACGATTGTTAGGTAATTTTCCACAAGCTTATTCGCATTTGGCTTTAATTGAAACTGCAGTTAACTTTTGTGGGGGCATTACCGAAGAAGACCGGATTATGGAATCTATTCATGAATAATATCGAAAGGTAGCGTTATAATTTTATGATGAATGCTATTTGATTTAAAGCCGTCAGATTGAGTAATTTCATGTAATGAAGTGAAGAAAAATAGCGGGTCCTTGACTTGATCGAGGATATCTAAATTAGGCTTTAAACTTAAAGTAATTTGAGTTATTTAAAATGCCGAAGTTTAAAATTAATTATTAGGGGCAAATTATTAAGTAGTTGCTTCCGATTTCTTTAATAAAATTCGAGAGCGTGGTATACTTTCCGGATAATTTTCCTGTATAAAACGAACCAGTTGTTCCCGGACATGTACTCGTAAATCCCAAGCAGTAGGGGAGTCTTTTGCACTCATTAGTGCCCGAATTTCGATACCTTCGGGTTTTACGTCAGTCACTTGTAATACATTGACTTGTTTGTCCCATAATTCTGTCGCATGTAACACCCGAGTCAGTTCTGTACGCAAAGCTTCTACATTCATTTTATAATCCGTAAAAATAAATACGGTTCCCAGAATTTCTGAAGTTTCGCGAGTCCAGTTTTGAAAGGGTTTTTCGATAAAATAGGTAGTAGGTACGATTAACCTACGCTTATCCCAAATTTTGATAACTACGTACGTCAGGGTAATTTCTTCAATAGTACCCCATTCTCCTTCTACAATAACTACATCGTCTAGGCGTATGGGTTGGGTAAATGCAATCTGGATACCGGCAAGTAGAGTACCCAGGGCTTTCTGAGCAGAAAAACCAATAATGATCCCTGCCACCCCAGCGGAAGTTAGCATACTTACACCAATACTTCGGATGCTTTCAAAACTCATTAGACCAATGCCGATTGCAAAGACTATAATGATAAAAATGGCAATGCGTTCCAGGATATTGAACTGCGTATAAATTTTTCGTGCCCGTAAATTGTTGGAAGCATTGATATCATAACTAGCTACAATACGTTGTTTAATTACTTTTAATACTGCTATAATAATCCAGGTAATAGCAATGATAAGTAGAATCGTAGCAATACCATTGGTGGTAGCAGTCAATTCTTCGGTTACGTATTCTTCTACCGGAAGTAACTTAGTAGTAACGGCTGCTAGTAAAAGGAATAACGGAAGTTTTATTCGGGTAGCGAAATGCGGAGGTATTAAAAATCGTGAATCCCTACCAACCGCTTTTAAAATCAAGTGCAAAGCAATATACGATGCAATTAAAATTCCAAATCCGATAAGGAGTTGCCGAAGAAAGAGTTGGTTGATAGTTCCGAATAGGTTAAAGTTCATTTTATAATTTTAAGGGGTGGTAAAGAAATGGTATTAGTTATTGTCGATAAAAACAAAGAGTAAAATACCCATATTAAACGGAATAAGGTGTACTGAAATACAAATTTATGTATCTTATAATAATCTAATCTAGTTCTTTCTAAAAGTGTAGAATAAACCTGACCATATTATTCAATTATATAATCAAAACATGGTTTAAAGGACAACCTATGACCGTTTTTTGGAGCGAATTAATTTATGATCCCTTGTAATTACGGCTTTTATAAATTTTAATAGGGTTTTGTTTATTTACTAGGTCAGTTTCTCATACTTAGACCGGAACTTTCCGCAATAGATCCGTATTGGAATGGTTTCTATTGATAAGAGTTTAGAAAGAATGCAAGAAAATAATTATGAGTTTTATTATAGTTCGTAAGTCTTTATTAAGTTCTCAATTCAGAAGATAGTAAATGGAACGAAAGTAATTTGGATTAAAAATGGTCTTAGCAATATTATATTGTTCAACAACTAAATTAATTATAGTTCAGTTTAAGGGATAGCTCACAAGATTAATAAAGTTAAATTTAGCCTTAAAAAATAGTAATAAAATAATAGCGAGTGAACAATAGTGGAAAATTGACTTTAAAACGGAATAGTTAGAGGTATTAAATTAGAATGCTGAATTTTGAAAAGTTCTTTTTTACTAGAAACGAGAGATTGATTATATTGAACCCATCAAATCAGAACACTATGCGACTCTATTTTTTTAATTTACTTTTTTTATTTTTTATAGTATCATGCTTCTACGGTCAGCAACAGGATTCTTTATTATTAAAAAAGAATTACGATCTAAAAGAATATCGTATTCCTATGCGTGATGGAGCCGAACTTTTTACTGTGATTTATACACCCAAAGACACTTCTAAAAAATATCCTATTTTGATAAATCGCACTTGTTACAATGCGTCTAAATATACGAATTATCAATATAATGGATATCCTTCAAAATATATAGTTAAAGATGGCTATATCCTGGTATTTCAAGATGTTCGGGGACGGTATATGTCTGATGGTACTTTTGATAATATGCGACCAAACATTGCTGGGAATAATCCTAAGAATAAGAATGATATTGACGAAAGTTCAGATACTTATGATACTATTGACTGGTTGTTAAAAAACATAAAAGGTTCTAATGATAAAGTAGGTATGTACGGGATATCTTATCCAGGACATTATGCAGCTGCGGGTTTGATTGATGCACATCCAGCATTAAAAGCGGTATCTCCTCAAGCTCCAATTGCAGATTTTTTCTTTGACGACTTCCATCATCAAGGTGCTTATCTACAAAGTTATACCGCAGCTTTTGCTGTCTTTGGATATCAAAAAGATAGTCTTACCCGTAAAACCTGGTATACAGATAAAATTAAACGATTTTACGATAATCCGACTCCTGATGCATACGACTTTTTTCTCAAAATGGGGCCTCTTAAAAATGTTACTAAAAAGTATCATCATGATAACTTCTTTTGGAAGCAAGTAACAGAACATCCCAACTATGATGAATTTTGGCAAAAAAGGAATATTTTACCTCACTTAACTAATATTGAACCAGCAGTAATGACAGTTGGGGGATGGTTTGATGCTGAAGACCTCTACGGTCCGCTAAACATTTATAAGACTATAGAAGTAACTAGTCCTAAAGCCGATAATACTATTGTAATGGGACCATTTGACCATGGTGGCTGGGCAAGGGAAAAAGGAAAAACGGTTCATAATCATATATATTTTGGAGATAGTATTGCTACCTTTTTCCTCAAGGAAATAGAGCAAAAATTCTTTGCAAGACACTTAAAGAATGAAAATTCAAATTCTTTACCAGAAGCCTATATGTATGACACAGGGTCAAAAGAATGGAAGAAATTTAATAAATGGCCTCCAGAAAATATTGAAAGCGTAATTTTAGTTTTTGGTAATAATGGTAAACTTAGTATTAATGGTTCCATAGATAAAAAGTTAAAATTTGAATATACCAGTGATCCTCAGAAGCCCGTACCTTATACTTCCCAGACTCAAGGTTTAACATTCACCCCTAGAAGATATATGTCTGATGACCAGCGAGAAGCCTCTCGTCGCCCAGACGTATTAACTTTTGAGACAGAATCCTTGACTTCAGACCGAACGCTTGCTGGTGAAATTATGGCTAAGTTAAAAGTTGCAATTAGTACTACCGATACTGATTTTATAGTAAAAATTATTGATGTCTATCCGCCCGAACATAAGAACTTTGAGCACAATCCCGATAATATTATTATGGGCGGTTATCAACAATTGGTCCGTGCGGAGGTTTTTAGAGGAAGGTTTCGAAATAGTTTTGAAAAACCAAAACCGTTCGTTCCCGGTAACCCCGAAGATGTAAATTTTCGTTTACAGGATATTTTACATACTTTTAAAAAGGGACATCGTATTATGGTACAAATTCATAGTACCTGGTTTCCCTATATTGACCGTAACCCACAAAAATATATAGATAATATTTACAAGGCCAATGAAGAAGATTTTATAAAATCAAACATTACTGTTTTCGGTTCTTCTACTGTTGAAGTAGGTGGTACTCAAAACTGTTGTGAACCAGCTTTATTTCAGGCAGATAAGGGGGAATTTAAGAATTAGTTATATGGAACTGATATTAACTATGAAATAAAGAGAAATAGTTTCAGGAATGAGTTCAAATGAATTTTCTAAACGGACATGGAAGAAAAGAGAAAAAATCTTTATAATTTCATCCTATCAAGGTTCTTTTTAATAGTTTCCATTTTTATGTCGGCTTCAAATTGAACAAAATTTTCTGGGGTTACTTTTTTAGAGAATATGCCGTTTTCTAATAATAGAAGTTCATCGCAGAAATTAGTTAGGGTAGATAAGATATGAGAACTGATAAGTATAGTTTTATTCAAGGATTTTAATTTAAAGAGTAATTCTTCAATGATCATATTGCTTTGAAGGTCAACCCCGTTAAAAGGTTCATCCAGAATATAACAAGAGTTGCCCTGGCCAAGTATAGCTGTAAGAGCTAATTTCTTTTTCATTCCGGTAGAATACTGATCAACATACCTATCCAGAGGAAGTTCAAAAATATTATTATCTTCAATAGTGAAGTTTTTAATATTTCGTGCCTGAACTAAGAGTCTAATATATTCTCTTCCGGTAAGTTTAGGAAAGAAAAAAGGTTCGGTCGCAAGGTAACCCAAATTCTTTTTTGTATTATTTTTAAAAGTTATCGATCCGGTATAGCTTTCTAACCCGGTCATACAATTAAATAAAGTAGTTTTTCCCGCTCCGTTTTTACCAATAATCCCATAGATTTTTCCTGTATTAAAGGTGTACGAAATATTGTTTAAAATTAATACCGAACCATAACTTTTAGATAAACCTGAAATTGTAATCAACGTAAATAAAATTTTAAACTTTGTACTGATTTTTTATAAAAATAGGGTATGGTAAAAAGTAAAGCCGGAGGAAAAATAATTACTACGAAAAACAAAAGCTGTCTCGGCAATTGGTCTGTATTAGGAAAAAAAGCATATTTTAATAAAATAGCGGTTGCTAAATATGTAATTCCAATAAATGATGCGGCAAGAAAAATGTCCAGCGATTCAAAAAAGAATACAAGTACGAATCCAAAAAGCGGAAGTAAGGATAGTAATGAAAACTGTAAAGCAATTTTTAATTTTTTCCGTATAAATTCCTCGGGGGTGGTATCATACGACCATACAATATATGGGTCTTCGATAAGGTTGTAATAAGAAATAGCCGTAAAGAAAAATACCAACATACTAAAAATACAAAGATTAAAATTACCTACATAAACCGAAATCGAACCAAGGAAATACACAAATAAGTACGCCAAATATGTCTTTCTAAAGCCCAGGATAAATTCAAAAGGATGTTTATAAAATGGCGTTGGAATAGTAAAATTTCTATCGATATGAAAAGAAAACAAGCCGGTAATTATAGCAATACTTATAGAAACAATTGAATAAATCCATAATTTCTGAAAGAGAAAGATAAAAGCTACCGGTAAGCTAATTAAGATATTTTCTATAACTCTTATAAACTTATGGGTTGACCTTCCATAACAATTATGTAAAAAGTCATTTCTTTTTTTTGAAGAAAAACTAGTAACTAAAAAGAGTACTATAAAAAGATAAAGATAGGGGGCAGCAACTAATTTTAGAAAAATCCAATTTGAAAAACAGAAAAACACGATGGCGATGAATGGTATTCCCAGTAATGGGGAAATACCAAAAAGCTTAAGCCTTCGCAATAACAAAGTAGCCTGAAGTTGAAAGTGATACAGCATACAAATTAAAACTAAACAAGCAACCACTCTTTAGTTACGATCCTTCGTTTTTAAAAATAATCTCATAATGTTCTACTATAGGAAAAGGTTCATAATAATGATGTAATAACTTTTTCCAATGCTGATATTCTTCCGAAGTTCTAAAATTTACTTCATGGCTTTCAATATCCTTCCAATGCACTAATAAAAGATATTTATTTTCGACTTCCATACATTTGTGTAAAGAATGGCGTATATACCCTTCAATATGAGAAATATATTGAGAAGCCGTAGCAAAATCTTTTTCAAAATTGGTGGCTTCTCCTTTTTTTACGTAAAGCAATGCTTGTTCTAATATCATAGACTACTATTAGTGTTCGACCGTTACATGAATAAAATATGGCTTTAGTTTATAATAGTGTTGGTGTATCAAAATTGAACTAACTATTTTATTTACAGCTATTTACTATATTCCAAACCCTTTCCAAAGGAAAGGACTTTTAGCTACTTTCCCTTCAGGAAGGGCAGGGGATGGGATCTAAGTGAATTGGAATTATTTACGCTATTTTAAACTAGAACCTAAATTTTTTATAAATAGTAGTATCCTAAATTTATAGACGGAAATAACATTTTTCTTACCACTTGTTTACTAGTAAGTAGTGCAAGTAAACTTTTTTAAAGAAAATTTCTACTTCTTAAAAACCGGAAGTAATTTTGTAGATACTTCTCCAAAACCAATACGAACATCTTTATTTTTACAATATCCCGTCATAATTACCGTATCGTTGTCTTCAATAAATTTTCGGTTTTCTCCATCAGATAGTTGTACCGGATTTTTACCTTTCCAACTTAATTCCAACATCGATCCGTAAGAATCCGGAGTAGGTCCGGAAATCGTACCACTACCCATCATATCACCCGAATTTACCGGGCATCCGTTAATGGTATGATGTGCCAGTTGTTGGCTCATATTCCAGTACATATATTTAAAGTTACTCTTACAAACTTTAACTGGCTTTCCCTTTTCCGGTTGAATAGCAACCTCCAGGTGAATGTCAAAACTTCGTTCCCCTTCGGTTTGTAAGTAGGGGAGTTGTTCTTTTTCCGGTTTTGGCCCAGCTACCCGAAAGGGTTCCAAAGCATCCAAAGTAATAATCCACGGTGAAATAGAAGAGGCAAAACTTTTTCCTAAGAAGGGGCCAAGCGGAACATATTCCCATTTTTGAATATCCCGGGCACTCCAATCATTAAACAATACTAGTCCAAAAATATAATCTTCTGCTTCATCTACTGGTATAGGTTCTCCTAACGGATTTGCATCGGTAGTAATAAATGCCATTTCCAGTTCAAAATCAACCAATCGCGATGGCCCAAAGATCGGACTATCCGCTCCGTCGATAATTTTTTGCCCTTGCGGACGGTGAACTGGTATGCCTGACGGAATAATAGAACTACTACGGCCGTGGTACCCTACCGGCATATGTAGCCAGTTAGGTAAAAGGGCGTTGTCAGGATCCCTAAACATAGTTCCTACATTGGTAGCATGTTCTTTACTGCTGTAAAAATCGGTATAATCCCCTACCGTGACCGGAAGTTGCATTTCAATTTCTTCCAGTTTAAACAGCACTATTTTTTTATGTTCTTCATTATTTTGAAGCGCCTTGTTTTCTTTATCAAAAATTTCGGCAATACGGTTTCGAACCAACCGCCAGGTTTTTTTACCATCAGAGATAAAGTCATTTAAACTATCTTGTAAAAAAATATCATCTGTTAAAGGAATCCCTTCAAAGTAGCCCAATTGATGTAATGCTCCCAGGTCAATCGCTGTATCTCCGATACGGGTTCCTATGGTTATGATATCATCCCGGGTAAGAAATACCCCAAAAGGAATATTTTGGATAGGAAAATCGGTTTTTGAAGAAGTAGCAATCCACGTCTGTCTATTGGGGTTATTCGCGGTTATGGGCATGAGTATATTTTTAAACTTATAATTTTAATTAGGGTCAATCGAGCTTTTAAAGTAAATCAACGCTATAGTCAAATATAGAATATTACCTATAACTACTACTTATTGAGATGTGAAAGTTATATAAAATTATGTACTCCATCCGTTATTAAGAAAATATTTACATTTGGATAAAAATCGATTCGTAATATGCCAGATTGTTCTTATTTTTGTATCCTATTTTAAAACAAAAAACAATGCAACGCGACGAAAAGATTTTTGAGTTGATTGAAGAAGAAAAAGAAAGGCAGATCAACGGCTTAGAATTAATAGCTTCTGAAAATTTTGTTAGTGAACAGGTGATGGAAGCTGCTGGTTCTGTTCTTACGAATAAATATGCCGAAGGATATCCGGGTAAACGATATTACGGCGGTTGTGAAGTAGTTGATGTTGTAGAAAGAATAGCCATTGATAGGGCAAAAGAACTTTTTGGAGCTGAGTATGCTAATGTGCAACCACATTCCGGTTCGCAGGCGAATACGGCGGTATACCATGCTTGTTTAAAACCAGGTGATAAAATCCTGGGCTTTGATTTATCTCATGGAGGGCACTTAACCCACGGTTCCCCGGTAAACTTTTCAGGTAAATTATATAATCCTGTTTTTTACGGAGTTGAAGAAAGTACCGGAAGATTGGATTATGATAAAATTCAGGAAATCGCGACTCAGGAAAAACCACAACTAATTATTGCAGGAGCATCGGCTTATTCCCGTGAAATTGATTATAAAAGATTTAGAGAAATTGCAGATAGTGTAAATGCTATTTTATTAGCTGATATTGCACATCCTGCAGGATTAATTGCTAAAGGCTTATTAAGTGATCCTGTACCGCATTGCCATATTGTAACTACGACTACTCATAAAACCCTAAGAGGTCCTAGGGGTGGTTTAATGATTATGGGTAAAGATTTTGAAAACCCGTTCGGAATCACTTTAAAAAACGGTAAAAAACGAATGATGTCTTCTCTCTTAGACAGTGCCGTTTTTCCGGGTAACCAGGGAGGTCCGTTGGAACATATTATTGCAGCAAAAGCTATTGCTTTTAAAGAAGCTTTAAGTGATGAGTTTTTACACTATATGGTTCAGGTAAAAAAGAATGCTTCCGTGATGGCACAGGCATTTATGGACAAAGGGTATAAAGTGATCTCCGGAGGTACAGACAATCATATGATGTTGATTGATTTACGGAATAAAAATGTATCCGGAAAAGAAGCCGAAGAAGCTTTAGGTAAGGCAGATATTACCCTTAATAAAAACATGGTGCCGTTTGATGATAAATCCCCGTTTGTGACTTCCGGAATTCGGATTGGAACGGCGGCTATTACTACTCGTGGGTTAAAAGAAGATGATATGCAACGTATCGTCGAATTTGTTGATGAAGTAATTCAAAATATTAACGACGAATCTATTTTAAAATCCGTTGGTGATAAAGTACATATGATGATGTCAGACATGTCGCTTTTTGTAGCGTAAAGAATTGATAACTTTTTTAATGCTATTAAAAGTTAGTAACGAAGTGGTAAGGTTTTAAAGCCTTACCATTTTTTATATAATCAATACAGATAGATGCGAAATATATGAGAATGGTCAACCGATTTTGGCATTATTGACTTAGCGGTATGTTTTTATTGAAGAACGATATCACTATCAATATGTAATTTTTAATGTAAGGCTTTTACAATAGTTAAAGTGATTTCTCTTTTTCCGTTTAAATAATCACTAATTCGGGAAGCACTGGTGTTTAATAAAACCGCCAGGTCTTTTCGTTTAAACATACGTGATTCAATTATTTCCTGTAGGGAAAGAAGTCTTGTAGCTTTTATATATTTGTTGGCAGTAAGTAAAAAAAGAATTGAAAATGCAAAAACAAGAAAATATTAAAATACACGAAACAGCATTTGTAACTTCTACATTTCGCTCAATGAACGAAAACTTGAGTCAAGATTTTTTTTCAAAATTATGGGGAAATGAAAAAACTGAAATATGGATTAAGGAATACCTTAAAGAAGTTTCATCTGAGGAAACCTTCGCTCATTGTTTAAGAAACAGGTACTTCCTTGATAAAATTAGAGAAGTAATTAAAACTAACAATATTGAAGTCGTAATAAATTTTGGATGTGGTTTGAGTATGTACCCATTTCTATTAGATGAAAAATTAGTCAATATAGAAATTGACAAGGCTGAAATTATAGAATACAAGAAATCCAAAGTTGATATTTGGCAAACAACGGGTGCTCTTCCAAAACGAAATATTCATTTTATAGGTGTTGATTTAAGTAAAGATTACGAGCAAAAATTATTGGCTAAAATAAATTCAATAAAAAATAACAGACCCTGTTTTATACTAATTGAAGGGGTGTTGTTCTTTCTTAATAAAGAAGAAACAAACAAACTGTTTGACTTTTTTAATTTAATTCAAAATCAAGGTGATTTAATTGGTAGTGCCTCTTTCCAAGAATCATTAAAGGAAACTTTAGCGTTTAAAAAATTAATAATTTTCTTTGGTGGGAACGTTTCGAAAACAGGTGAAAGTGATTATCAAACAATACAAGATGAATATTATAGAAAAAGAAAAGAATATAAATTAATTGATCATCAAGATTATTTTAGTCTGTCAAAAAAATATGAGCATAAAATTGAATTGGAAAAAGACTTGATTTTAAATGAAAACTTTTATCTATTGGAAAAATCATCTTAAAATGTAATAAAAACATTCTGCCAACAAGGTATAAAAAACATAGGGCGTTTGTGCTAAACCTAAAGTTCTGTTCATATTAGCAAAGTCCGCTAAATATAAAATTTGGCGTTTATAGGAGAAAAGATAAAAGCATGATATTTATATTTAGCTAAGTAATAAACCGAAACGAAAGTGCTTATAACATGCCCTACGTTTCTTATACTGAACGTTAGCGATCATTAAAGGAAAAAATAAATGGAAATTAAAATAAGAGAAGCAAAACCATCAGAATTTGTAAATGTCTATAATTTAATAAAGGAATTTTCGGAATTCATCAAAACGCCTGAAAAAGTGAAGATAACTCCTGAACAAATGGTTATGGATGAAAAGTATTTTAAATGTCTTATCGCTACTAATGGAAATATGATTCTAGGATTTGCAACATATTTTTTCTCCTATTACTCTTGGACAGGAAAAGCTATTTATTTAGATGACTTATACGTTCCTGAAAAATATCGAAATCAAGGTATAGGAAGCAAGCTATTTGACAAGATAATCGAAATTGGAAAAACTGAAGATTGCTGTAAAATGAAATGGCAAGTGTCAAATTGGAATGAAAAAGCGCAAGACTTTTATAAAGATAGAGGAGCAATTATTGATGATGTTGAAGTTAACTGTGATTTAGAATTGAATTAAAAAACGAGTTGCTAACACTATATAATAATACATAGCTGCCCTTTAGATCAGCAACGTTTGTTATACTAACCGTTACTCGCAAGCTAAAAAAACAACATAGATTAAATTTAATTTACAATCCTTAATGAAAAACATAGTATCAATTTTAATAATATTAACAATACTATTTTCGTGTAAACAAAATAGTGAAATCAAAAAAAACAATGAAAGAGATTTCACCGCTATAAACGATACTTTAACTAAGGATTTACAAAAAGCCTTTGAGAAAGGTGCTATTATTGGGTTTTCTGTATCAGTAGTTGACGAAAACGGAGTGGTTTACGAAAACGGGTTTGGTTACAGAGATATAGAATTAGAAAAAAAGTATACACCAAATACGACTCAAAATATTGCTTCAATTTCTAAAACTTTAATAGGAGTTTCACTATTGAAAGCGCAAGAATTGGGAAAATTAAATTTGGATGACCCAATTAACAAATACCTTCCTTTCAAAATAACAAATCCCAATTATCCTGATAAACCAATTTTAATTAAACATCTTGCATATCATTCATCTTCGATAATTGATGTTGATGAAGTGTATGCAAAGTCTTATGTTTTAAAAAAATCTAAACATAATGATAATGAAGGAGTATATGATTGGTTTAGTATGCCCGAAAAGAGAATTTCACTCATCGAATTTCTCAATAATAGCCTTACTGAAAACGGGAAATGGTATACTAAAGAGATCTTTGCCAATATAGAACCTGGTGTAATGAGAAAATATTCAAACATTGGAGCTGCTCTTTGTGCACAAATAATTGAATATGCTACTGGACAAGATTACCAATCTTTTACAAAAGATTATATACTACAACCTTTAAAAATGACATCTTCAGGTTGGTCCTCAAAAGATATTGACACTACAAAACGTTCAAGATTATTTGCAAACAAAGAAATGCTTATAGCTGAATATTCCTTGATTACCTATGCAGACGGCGGTTTTATCACTTCAAATAACGATTTAGGATTGTTTTTAACAGAGTTAATGAAAGGCTACAAAGGTTCAGGCACACTTTTGAACAAAGAGAGTTATACGAAGTTGTTTAAAAAACAAAAATTCCCAAACGTAGAAACTGAACAAGAATTTGGGATTTTTATGGAATTTAGTAAAGAGTTTATTAAAATTAAAGATGATGTAATTGGTCATAATGGGTCCGACCCAGGAGTTATGACTGCTATGTATTTTAATCCAAAAACTGAAACAGGTAAAATACTTTTAGTAAATACAGATTCAGATTTTAATGAAAATTTTTGGCCAGAAGTAGCATCAATTTGGAATTCATTGATTAAATACGAGACCGAATTGAACAGCGGGAAAGCCAGTAGGTAGCAACGGCTATAAGCAATGCGGAATTAAGTGCTTAAACCGAAAGAGATCGCAAATTCGCAATGACCGCCAAAACCTTGTTTTGGCTCTGTGTTCAACTACAGTGTTAAATTAAAAGGCCAATTTTCTTACAATGTTTTGTTCTAAATTGAAAGTTATAGCTTTTAATATGCCAGTAACCGTCAGTAAAAATAAAAAATTTCACAAAAACCTTATTCTTAAAAATATTGGTGTAAATTTGATTTAATTATGAACCAATTACACTAAACTATGGTAAGACAAAGTATTTCTTTTACGCAACCAAATGATGAATGGTTAAAATTGCAAGTAAATAGCAAAGAGTATTCTAGTAAAAGTGAATTGATTAATGATTTGATAAGACAGGCTAGAAATCAACAAACTCAAATAGACTGGATTAGAGCCAAACTAGATAGAGCTGAGCAAACTGGATTTACAAAGGATTCAAAACAAGATATTTTAGCAGAAGCGAAATTACGATTGAATGGCTAAATACAAATTGAGTAATGAAGCAAAAGAAGATTTAATACGAATTTATAAATACGGAATTAAAAAATTTGGAGAGATTCAAGCTGATAAATATTTTGACTTATTCTTTGAATATTTTGACACTATAGCAGATAGGCCATTCTCTTTTGAGGCTGTGGATTATATTAAAGATGGTTATAGACGCTGCCCTTGTGGAGTTGATAGTATTTATTACAAAATTAATAATGATAATATGGTAGAAATAATAGCTATTGTAGGACGTCAAGACTTAAAAAACATTTTCGAATAATATAAAAGAAGTAGGTAACAAAGTGGTAAGGTTTTAATGCCCTACCACTTTTTATATAATTAATCAATTCAAATAGCTTTAAAATGTATAAGAATTGTCAACAGGTGTGTAGAATATTAGCCTGGTGATATCTTTTTATTGGAGAATGATATCACTATCAATATTTAATTTTTGATGTAAGGCCTTTGCAATATTTAAAGTGATTTCTCTTTTTCCATTCAGGTAATCACTAATTCGGGAAGCACTGGTGTTTAATAAAACCGCTAGGTCTTTTCTTTTTAATCCCATTTCAAACATACGTAATTCAATCATTTCCTGTAAGGAAGGAAGTCCTATAGGAAAATGAGTTTCTTCATATTGTTCAATAGTATCTGTAATAACTTCAAATTCTTTCCCTAAAGGGCTATCGATAGGTGTCTGATCGTCAACACGATCAATTAATTCTTCTAAACGAAGATTTGCCTTTATATAATCCTTATATGTTATTGATTTTTTCATGTTTCTATAGTTCATCAATTCCCATCTTCCTCTCGATCTCTAAACATCACACTTTCATAAGCACCAATATCCGGAGCATTCATATCCCTCGTTTTTCCGGTAATATCTACGCCCATACCCGGTGCCGTTGCTTTTCCGTCTGCTGCTGATTCTTCACCTATATTTAGAAAATTCTGGCTTTTTCTACGTAAATCTAAGTCTGTATCATCATCGGTAAAACGGTCGAGATTTCTTCTGTAATCTGCATCTTCATTCAAGATAATATCGCGGTACAAAGCAGTATCAGTAAAATCATACAATTCCGGGTTTTCCGGTTCAGTACTGGGGGGTGTATATTGAATTAAACAATTTTTAAAATTAAAGTTAAAGGCAGCCTGATCGGTTTTATTAAAACCAATCTCTTGCTGACGGTTACCGTTAATAATACAATTAGTAAAATTAGCTTCAACCAGGTCAGCAATTACTAAGGTTGCCTCATCTGTATTGGGGTTCACCAGTATATTATTATCAATAAGTACAGAAGGAAATTCTCTTTGAGAACCGTTTTGCCAGTAATTAGCAAACGTACAATGTTCAAAATTGTAAATACCGCCCAGAGAACAACTAACGGCAACCTGTCCGGCATTATTGATTACTACATTTTCACCCCTTACGTTTCCGGTTCGCATCAATAACCCCACGTTGGACTGGTTATAAATTTGCGTATTTGTAATTTCTAGGGTAGGATCGGTACCACCATCGTTAGAAGCCATTAAAATTCCGACGGTTCCGTTTTTAATAGTAGCATGGTTTATTTTATGATTAGTGCTTCCTGCAGTTAACCAGATAAAACCCCATTGTCCCGGTATTTCGCTAAATTCTGGTTCCAGGCGGTCACCTTCAAAAATGACTTCATTTTCTTGTAATAACGGATCGGTACTTACCTCTCCATTTACTTGTAATGACGCCATATTTGCAGCAATCAGGCCTGAGTTTTCGTGAAAATGGATTCTGGTACCTGCCTCTATGGTTAAGGTTTTTTCCGGTGGAATCGCTGCAAATCCGTAGATGACATAGGGCTTTTCGTTGGTAAACGTAAGTTCATCATCATCCAGGAAAAAACCTTCAATTCGTATTTCATCTTCATTCTCGTCCAAACCTAAAAGTAAAGTTTCCGTTTCCCCGGTCATATTATCACGCGAAGGAAATAAAAATACCGCGTCTTTTATCAAGGTAACCAAATCAACATCTTGCTGATTGCCATCCGGGTCAAAAAGAATCTGATCGGTGTATAAAAATTCAGTTTCAGAAGATTGTTGTGTGATGTCGGTTGTAGTTTCAACAAAAATAAAAATACTGTCTTTTGCTAAAATCTGTATATCGTTAAAAGAAGTACCCGCAATTCCATCCACATTTAAGCGGTAATTTGAGGCTTCCCCATTTCTTAAAGTAATTCTTGGAATAGTAAAATCATCTCCCGTTCTATTATACACTTTAAATTGATAAGTACTTGAACTAATATTAGAAAAGATAGTATCTAGGACTAAGGTATCCGTTGAAAATTCAAGGTTTCCCGTACTAGGCTCCGAATCAAAATCCTTTCGGCAAGAACTCCAAAAGATAATCGTAAAACAGGAAATTAAAACAAAAATATATTTTTTCATATGCTTTTAACAGAAGTAATCCGTAATGTAAAATACGAATATAAAATAAAGTACGATCAAAACAGAAGTTTTGACTCTTTATACATTACTATTTAAAACAGTTTAATCCGTTTTTTATTTTAGTAAAGGTATTTTTAAACGTCAAAATCGAAAAATTAAAAACATTAAAATAATGATAGTATAATTATTTCTAAAACCACCAGAATCTTAAAAACAGGTTGAAGTAACCCATAAAACATTTGTACCTTTGTCATCATTTTTTAATTATACAATACAAAATTTATGAGTACCTATGATGTAGTAGTAATCGGGTCCGGGCCAGGCGGATATGTAGCAGCCATACGTTGCGCACAATTAGGATTAAAAACTGCCATTATCGAAAAATATGCTACGCTGGGAGGAACTTGTCTTAATGTAGGTTGCATTCCAAGTAAAGCCTTACTAGATTCTTCTCATCATTATGAAGATGCTGTAAAACACTTTGAAGACCACGGAATTGAAGTGCCGGGCGAAATAAAAGTAAACCTGGAAAAAATGATTGCCCGTAAACAGGCGGTAGTCGATCAAACTTGCGATGGGGTGCAATTTTTAATGAAGAAAAATGACATTACTGTATATGAAGGGGTAGGTTCTTTTAAAGATAAAACTCATATTACTATTAAAAAATCAGACGGTTCTGAAGAAACTATCGAAAGTAAAAATATAATCATAGCTACCGGTTCCAAACCAGCTACCTTACCTTTTATCAACATTGATAAAAAACGCGTAATCACTTCCACAGAAGCTTTAAAACTAAAAGAAATCCCCAAACATATGGTGATTATTGGTGGCGGGGTGATCGGATTAGAGTTAGGACAGGTGTACAGAAGGATAGGAGCAGAGGTTTCGGTGATTGAATACCTGGACCGTATTATTCCCGGAATGGATCGTGCCCTTTCTCGCGAACTACAAAAAGTGATGAAAAAACAAGGGGTTAAATTTTATACCTCTCATAAAGTTACCGAAGTAAAAGTTGCGGATAAACAAGTTACCATTACCGCCGAAGATAAAAAAGGAAAGTCGGTGGAATTTGAAGGGGATTACTGCCTGGTTTCCGTAGGGAGAAGGCCGTATACCGACGGATTAAACCTGGAAGCTGCCGGAGTAAATTTAAATGATAAAAATCAAGTCGAGGTAAATGATCATTTACAAACCAGCGTTTCTCATATTTACGCAATTGGTGATGTAATTAAAGGTGCTATGTTAGCGCATAAAGCGGAAGAGGAAGGTGTATTTGTAGCGGAAACTATTGCAGGACAGAAACCACATATTGACTATAACCTAATCCCCGGAGTAGTATATACCTGGCCGGAAGTAGCAGCAGTAGGTAAAACCGAAGATGAATTAAAAGAAGCAGGCATCGCTTATAAATCCGGCCAATTCCCGTTTAGGGCCTTAGGAAGATCCCGTGCAAGCGCGGATTTGGACGGTTTTGTAAAAATCCTTGCTGATGAAAAAACAGATGAAGTATTAGGAGTGCATATGATAGGGGCAAGATGTGCCGATTTAATTGCCGAAGCAGTAACTGCTATGGAATTTAGGGCATCCGCCGAAGATATTGCAAGAATGTCGCACTCACATCCGACATTTGCAGAGGCTGTAAAAGAAGCAGCCCTAGCTGCCACGGAAAACCGTGCTTTACATGTGTAAAGTTTATTTTTCTTGTTTGATATTGAGATAAGTATATGAAACCTTTAGAATGTTTAAGGGAAAAAAGCGTTAATTCGAGTATTTTTTCGTAATGAAATGAAGAAAACATAGCCTGTCCTTGATTTAATCGAGGATATCGAGAATAGCTTTTTTAAATAGAATCCTTGTTCTTGATACAGTTCTTCCTTTAGTTATAGAAATCGAACTGACGAATTTTATAATAATTATTATTTATGCATCACAGATAAAAGAAGTAGATAAAATAAAAGGGCTTGTCTAAAAAGTAATAAAAATTGTTATGCAGTCGCAACGAATAATTCGTCTGCGCTGATTATAGGCAGTAGTCAAAATGATTTAAAAATTAAATTTTATTTTTCAATTTTACTCGAAACGCCAGTAGCATAAACATTTTAGACAATCTCTAATTCTTGTTAAAATAAGAAAAGAACTTAATAACCTAACTCTGAGTAACTTAAACAACTTAATAACAAATAACTATCCCAATACAAGTGAAATATTCCGAAGCTTACTATAATACTTATCAACACCTCCCCGAAGAGTTAGCCAAGCAATACACGAACCTTCGATTTGATAACCATTGTTATTTACGAATCGCTTTAGATAATACTTTTAAAGCCAAATGGGATACGGTTTTAAAAAGACCCGCCTATAAAAACCTTAGTGCAACGGAACGCGAAGAAGTTTTAAACTTACTCAAAACCTATAAAACGAACGAAGCCCTGTTACAGGAACATAATAAAAATTCCTTAGAATGGAGGGGTAAAAAATAAGAGTTACTGCTACACTATTCAGTTCTGTGACTTCCATCACAATAAGGAGGATTGCTGGTTAACTTACAGGTGCATAGAGAAGCTTTTTTATCTTTTTCCACCGAAAAAATCATTGGAACACCGCCTTCATTTTTATGAGCACCATTGCAAAAAGGTTGTTTCTCGCTATACCCACAACTACACCAGGCGTATTTGGTATCTTTTTCTAATTCTATAACTACCGGTTGGTTTCCTGCTCTCTTTGGTGTACTCATAATTCACAATTTTTGTTTTTGTGAAAGTATTTAAAAATGAGTTTAGATTGAAAATAAATTAGGAATGCAAGTACCGTAAATTTTAAATTCTAAGTTCTGACCCCTTTTAAAACATTAAAATTTAAAGCTTCAACTTTCATCTTTTAACTTTGGGAGTAGACATGCCTTTCTTCCCTTCCTATATTCTAGCTTGATAAGTGTATAGATCATGATACCGGCCTTCTTTGGTGATTAATTCCTGGTGCGTACCTCTCTCAGCAATACGTCCGTTTTCAATCACTAGAATTTGATCGGCTTTTCGGATGGTACTTAGCCGATGTGCAATAACAAAAGTGGTTCGGTTTTGCATTAAGGTTTCCAGGCTTTTTTGAATTAAAGCTTCACTTTCCGTATCCAGGTTAGAGGTAGCTTCATCTAAGATGATAATTTTAGGATCTGATAAAATAGCCCGTGCAATCGCAATACGTTGCTGTTGGCCCCCCGATAATTTAACCCCACGTTCTCCAATTTTAGTTTCCAGGCCTTCCTCAAAACGATCGGTAAATTCATCTACATAAGCTGCCTTTACCGCTTTGGTAATTTCCTCTTCGGTAGCATTGGGTTTTGGGAATATAATATTTTCCCGTATGCTACCTTCAAATAAAAATTCATCCTGTAAAACCACTCCCAGGTATTTCCGATAACTGTTCAGTTTAACTTCCGCTAGGTTTTTTTCGTCAATACAAATAGTACCCGAATCCGGATTTAAAAAAGAAGCAGCTAATCCGGCAATCGTGGATTTACCGGAACCCGAACTTCCTACCAGGGCAGTTACACTTCCCGCCGGGGCTTCAAACGATATGTTATGTAAAACTTCTTTATTTTCTTCGTAAGAAAAGGAAACGTCCTTAAACACTAACTTTCCGGTTAAATTCGTTAACTCCAACGTTCGATTCACATCATCATCTTCGGTTTCCAGATTCATTAGCTCTTCCGTACGGTCAAGACCTGCCAAAGCTTCGGTCAATTGACTCCCGATATTACTCATTTGTACGATAGGAGCGATCATAAATGCCAGTACCATGGTAAAAAATAAGAAATCCCCGGTGGTCATAGATCCTTCAATCATATAATAACCGCCAATTCCCATGATTCCGGTAGAAGCAACCCCCGCCAGTAAAAACGTAGAGGAACTGGTCATCAAGGCCGTAGCCGTCAAACTTTTTTTAACATTGATAAAGATACGATTCACCCCTTCTTCAAAAACCTGGCTTTCTTGTTCTTCAGCGTTAAAACCTTTAATTACCCGTACCCCGCCCAAGGTCTCGGTTAATCTTCCTTTTACCTCCGCATTAATTTTTCCTCGTTTTCTAAAAATAGGTCGGATGTATTTAAAAGCCTTCAACACAACAAACCCAAATATGGATATGGGAATAAGGACAAACATGGTCATCAGCGGATTAATATATATCAACAACCCAAAAGATACAATGGCCGTAAATGTACCACCTACTAATTGTACTAATCCAGTACCGATCAAATTACGAACGCCTTCCACATCACTCATAATCCGGGAGACCAGAGCCCCTGACTTATTATCATTAAAAAAGCGTATCGGTAGCGCCAGTACTTTTCGTTGCACCTGGGCTCTTAATTCCGAAATTAAGTACTGCGCCTGTACACTTAAAATACGGGTAAGTAAAAAGGAAGTGATGGCTTGGATTAGAATGGCAATCGCGACTATAAACAATAACTCGTATAAGCCGTCAAAATCCCTTTCCGGAATGATTTCATCTAATAAGACTTTACTTTTCCAGGGAAGTACCAATCCTGCCAGTCGTCCTACTACAATAAGCACTAAACCTATCAACACCAGGTTTCTCCTGGGCCAGATGATGGTCTTAAAGGCTTGTAGAATACTGACTTTATTTTTTTTGGTTTCCGAAGAATTCGTTTGTACAGTAGAACGCATAGATCTTTTTAGACTATTTTAAAATTTGATAAGAAAAATTATAATTATTTTCATTAGTGTCTGGTTAAAATAAATAAAAGTTTACAAAGTATAGTAAAATAAAGTAATTCCAAACTTTGAACTGTTTAGACTGCTTTGTCACTTTTTAAAAGCAATTGGTTCTTTAATGTAAAAATTCACTCTAGTTTAAATAAGCGTTGTTAATATTATTACATAAAACACTGATAATCAGATTTTAAAATTAGCATCATCAAAACATCCTTCCCCAACCCTTCCTTCGAAGGAAGGGAGCAAAAAAGTCTCCCTTTGAAGGGAGATTTAGAGGGATGTTCAGCATTATTTTGATAACAATGCTAATTTAAACTAGAGTCTAAAAATTCATTACATTATTGATTTTCAATACTATAGTGATTAGTCTTAATTCTTGTTTCTAGAAGCGATAGCGAACTGCCCGTCTGCAAGCGAGTCTTGAATCTTTACCGGACAATAATGCATCACTTTCTCTTTTTATGCTTTAAGTTAAAGGTTTTATCCCCTTTAGTTTTCGGTTTTTTATATTTCTTTTTAATTTCGCGTTGGTATTTTCCGCCTAAATTTACTTTTTTATTTTTCTCCTTTTTTTCATGAAAAGCAGGTCCTACTTCATCCTCCGGTCGTCGGTTTGGATTGTAATGTTCTTTGACTTTTTCCTGTTCTTCAGGTATTAGTTCAGTAGATACGTCTACTGCTTCCGGTAGGATATCCAAGCTGATTTTTTGCTCCATCAATTCTTCGATTTCTTCCCTAAACTCCTTTTCTTTAGGCGTAGTAAAAACCAGCGAAACGCCTTTTTTTTCAGCCCTTCCGGTTCGTCCAATACGATGCATGTAATTTTCCGGATATTCCGGAGTATCCAAATTGATCACGTGGCTAATATCGTAGATATCCAAACCTCTCGCCATAATATCCGTAGCAATCAATATCCGAATGTCACCGGATTCAAAGTTTTCAATACTTCGTAACCGGTAATTTTGGGTTTTATTGGAGTGTATGACCGCACATTCTTCCGGAAATTCCTGTTCTAATTGCTCAAAAAGCCGGTCAGCCAATTTTTTATGATTGATAAATACCAAAACTTTAGTAAAATCCGACCGTTTTTCCAGTAAATACAGTAAGAAATTTACTTTCGTATTAAAATTAGGAAGATCGTAAGTAAATTGTTCGATATTTTCTAAAGGTGTCCCGCTTCTGGCTACAGAAACCTTTTGTGGTTTATTAAATATTTGTTCGATAATAGCTTCCACTTCCTGGGTCATGGTTGCTGAAAACATAATATGTTGTCGCTGACGTGGTAAGATATCAAAAATGTTCATTAATTGGGGGCGAAACCCCAAATCTAACATAACATCTACTTCATCAATCACTATCTTCTGTATGGATTTTAATTGCAAAGCCCGACAAGCCGCCAGGTCAAACAACCGCCCCGGAGTTGCTACGACTATATCCAGTCCGGCAGCGACCTGCTCTTTTTGCGTATTGATATTGGTACCCCCATACACTCCGGCACATCGAATGTTAAGGTATTTGCTCAACTTTTCAATTTCGCTAAATACCTGTACTACCAATTCACGGGTAGGAACAAGAATAAGTACTCTCGGGTTTTGTTGAACCGAATACTTTAAAGAACGTAAAATGGGTAATAAATATGCAAAGGTCTTTCCGGTACCGGTTTGTGCAATGCCCACGACATCCTTACCGGACATAATAGGAGAAAAAGCCTCTATCTGAATCGGGGTTGCAGTTTGAAAACCTAAATCGTCCAGGGCATTCTGTAAGGAATTGCTTAAATTAAATTCAGTAAAATTCACAAAAAACAGTCTTTACTTACAAAGGTAGACTTATTTTGTTAGGGGTATCATTTTAATTACTTTTGAATTCTTGAAATGTACAAATGAATAAAATACTGGCTATCGCCGGATCAAATAGCACAACTTCTATTAATCAACGCTTGGTAGAATGGGTGGCGGGGGAATTACCAGGTCAAAAAGTGAAAGTGTTAAAAATTGGTTCGTACCAAATACCTATATATAGCGAAGATCTGGAACGTACTTCCGGCATCCCCGGACAAATTATGGGTATTGCAAAAGAAATAGAAGAAGCCACAGCCCTGATACTCTCTGTAAGTGAACATAACGGAACCTGGAGTGCTTTTTTTAAGAACATTATAGATTGGCTGTCCCGATACAACCGGAACTTCCTGGAACATAAAAAAATACTGTTGATGAGTACCTCTCCCGGGCAACGGGGCGGACTGACTGCGGTAGAACACGCACGGCAAATTTTACCAAGATTTAGCGGAGAAGTCGTAGAAAGTTTTAGCTTTCCTTCCTTTTATCAAAATTTTAATAAAGAAATGGGTACGGTCACGAATGAAGTTTTATTATTAGGATTACGGGAAGTATTAACGACTTTCTCTCAAAACCTGATGGAAAGCTGAGAACCTCAACCACATATCCGCTTCCTGAGCATTTGGGTTTATTTAAAAAAAAACTGTTACAGTGGTCACAACAATTTGAAGAGGTCATATGGCTGGATTCCAATCAGTATCCTCAGCGCTACGGTAGCTACGAAGCTATTATGGCTACCGATGCTTTTACCGTCCTAAAAACTGATGCTTACCAGGCATTTGATAAATTAAACGAATACCAACAGCAAACCGCCGACTGGATATTCGGGTATTTGTCTTATGACCTTAAAAATGATGTGGAAAATTTAACTTCAAAAAACCCCGACTATATAGGGTTCCCGGAACTTTATTTTTTTCAACCGAAGCGGCTATTTTTAATTAGAAAGGACAAGGTAGAAGTTTTGTACCTAAATATGGTTTCAGATGAAGTGGAAGCGGATTGGAAGGAAATTCTTCAAACTAGAACTAAAACTTCTGCGGTATCAAAGACTTCAGGGAATAGTAACATCCGGATTAAGTTACGGATGAGTAAAAATGCATACAGAGAAAAAGTAAAAACCATTTTAGATCATATTCATCGTGGCGATATTTACGAAGCTAATTTTTGTCAGGAGTTCTATGCGGAACATAGTGAAATTGATCCAATTCAAAGCTATTTTTACTTAAATAACATCTCGCAACCACCTTTTGCAACTTTTCTAAAACTGGATCAACTTTATTTACTTTCTGCTTCGCCGGAACGCTATATTAAAAAATCCGGAATCCAGGTAACATCACAACCTATCAAAGGAACTGCAAAACGTTCAAAAGACCTGGAAAAAGATCGCAGATTAAAAATGTCTTTAAAGAATGACGCTAAAGAACAGTCAGAAAATATTATGATTGTGGATTTAGTTAGAAACGACTTATCCAAAATAGCAAATACAGGTTCGGTTAGCGTTGAAGAATTATGCGGATTATATACTTTTAAGCAAGTACATCAGATGGTATCCACCGTAAGTGCTCAGGTAAATGCTGACCAATTACCAGTTTCTATTTTACGAGCTACCTTCCCGATGGGAAGTATGACCGGAGCTCCTAAAATTAAAGCTATGCAAATTATTGAAGCCTACGAAATTTCAAAAAGAGGATTGTATAGCGGTTCAGTTGGATATTTTGACCCTAAGGGAAATTTTGATTTTAATGTAGTTATTCGTAGTATCTTGTATAATCAAAAAACAAAGTATATTTCAACCATGGTGGGGAGTGCCATTACGGCAAAAAGTAATTCGGGTAAAGAATACGAAGAATGTTTGTTAAAAGCCAAAGCCATGCGGGAAGCATTGGAAATAAATAGTTTGTAATTTTGAACTTGTGAATAATCTGGTAGCCACATTTAAAGAACATCTGGAAAAGAACTTTTCCGAACTACTTGATACTCCTTTTTTAATTGCCTGTAGTGGGGGAGTGGATAGTATGGTATTAGTATCTTTATGCCAACAACTATCCCTGAATTTTGGGATAGCCCATTGCAATTTCGAACTAAGGGCAGAAGAAAGTGACGGAGACGAAAGATTTGTTCAGGAAACTGCCCATTTACTACAAATACCTCTATTTCAAAATAGGTTTGATACTACAAAAGAGGCTAAAACCAGAAAAAAATCAATTCAGGTAACCGCACGTGAATTACGTTATCAATGGTTTAAAGAATTAATAGCTACCCAAAATTTTGAATTTGTACTAACTGCACATCATCTGGACGACGTTCTGGAAACGTATTTAATAAACCTGTCCCGGAGTACGGGAATCGAGGGACTTACGGGTATTCCGGAAAGAAACAAACACATTGTAAGGCCATTACTGTTGTTTTCAAGAGAACAACTGCTTTCGTATGCCTTACAAGAGGAAATATCCTGGCGGGAAGATTCGAGTAATCAAGGGATAAAATATTTACGCAATCAACTTCGACATTCGGTGATTCCGGCATTAAAAGGTACTAACCAGAACTTTTTACAAAATTTTAAACATACTATTGACTTTCTAAGCGAAAGCCAGGATTTTATCCGATGTCAGATAGATGCTATTTCAAAACAAATTATCCGTAAAACTTCTGACAATGAGTTCGAAATTTTAATTGAAAAATTAAAGGTTTACCCAAATCCATCTTTTATTCTGTATCAATTATTAAAAGATTATAATTTTACCGCATGGAAAGATATTAATCGGTTACTTACTGCTGAATCTGGTAAATTTGTGACTTCTCCCACCCATCAAATTAGTAAACACCGGAAGGTTTTAATAGTTGCTCCGACAAACTTAGAAATAGCTAATAGTACTGCTTTTTATCCAATTACCGAAAGTGACACTACAGTTTGTTTTCCTGGTGGAATGTTAAAAATGACTCAAGTTAAAGAATATACTAAAGCGTCTATTAATGAAATTTATATAGATCAGGAAAGGTTAAGCTTTCCTTTAAGGATTCGAAAAAAAGAGGAAGGAGATTACTTTTACCCTCTAGGTCTAGGAGGGAAAAAGAAAATTAGTAAATTTTTCAGGGACGAAAAACTATCTTTACCCGAAAAAGAAAAAGTTTGGATTTTAAGCAGTGGTGATAAGGTCGTTTGGATAATTAACCATCGGGCAGATGAACGTTTTAAAGTCAAAAGTAACACAAATAAAATAGTGAAAATAGTCTTCTATGAATAAGTACTTCTGGATTATAATTTTAGCGTTATCAACCTTTTTGGGTCATAGTCAAATTTTTGATCCGGTACAATGGAATGCTACGATTGAAAAAGCTGATGATCATACTTTTACCCTAGGCTTTAAAGCCAAAATTGAAGAAAATTGGCATGTATACTCCCAAAAAGAATACCCCGAAGATGCTATTGCACCCATACCTTTATCCCTTGATTTTAAAGATCAGGAAAAAAAATATGAATTAATAGGTATCACCACAGAAAGTGAAACAAAAACCAGTTTTAACGATGTTTTTAAGTTGGATGAAACCTACTTCGTTAATTCCGCTTTCTTACAACAAATAATAAAGTTTATAGATACACCGATACCCGTAAAAGTAGAGATTAAATACCAGGTTTGTAAAGAGGTTTGTTTAAATGAAAGTGCCTATTTTATTTTTACCCCTGCAAGTTTAAAAGCACAGGTTGTAGAGGCATCCGTTTTTGAAGGAAAAGAAGAAAATGTATCTACTGTTCCAGTTATCACTCCGTCATTCGATCAATCTGCAGATACCAATACCGCAGTAAATAGTAATACTACGGGGATAGAGGAAGAGCAAAATTTATGGGCGTTGTTTTTTATTGCTTTTTTATCCGGATTTGCCGCCTTGCTGACCCCCTGTGTTTTTCCTATGATTCCCATGACCGTCAGTTTTTTTACCAAACAAAGTAAAACCAAAGCTTCCGGGATTAGAAATGCTATATTTTATGCCATCTTTATTATTGTAATTTACGTAGGACTGGGTTCAATTGTCACTGCTATTTTTGGAGCAGATGCTTTAAATTCCTTGTCCACAAACGTCTGGTTCAATCTGGTTTTTTTCCTGCTTTTATTAGTATTTGGATTTTCATTTTTAGGAGCGTTTGAGATTGTATTACCTAATTCCTGGGCTAATAAAATAGACCGGAAATCAGAAAGGGGAGGAGTTGTGGGGATCTTTTTTATGGCCTTAGCCCTTGCTATTGTTTCCTTTAGCTGTACGGGTCCGATTGTAGGAACTATTCTCGTAGAAGCCGCTTCAAAAGGAGGAATTGCCCCTTTAGTCGGTATGTTCGGTTTTTCTTTAGCAATTGCCTTACCTTTTGCCGTCTTCGCTTTATTTCCAGGTTGGTTGCAATCTTTGCCTAAAAGCGGAAGCTGGTTAAATACGGTCAAAGTATTCCTTGGGTTCTTAGAAATAGCCTTTGCCTTTAAATTTCTATCAAATGCTGACCTGGTTCTACAATTGCACCTATTAAATCGGGAAATATTTCTAGCAATCTGGATTGCCATCTTCGGGACTTTATCACTTTACCTGCTGGGTAAAATTAAATTACCTCACGATAGTCCGTTACCTTTTATTTCTGTAGGTAGGTTATCTTTAGCCCTGTTAAGCCTGGCGTTTACTTTGTATTTAATTCCGGGTTTATGGGGAGCTCCTTTAAAATTAATAAGTGGTTTCCCGCCACCCTCCAGTTACAGTGAATCTCCCAGGGGGTTAGGAACTTCTTCTCCAGTACTACTCAATGATCAATTACCTGAGGGAGCTACGTATGGCGAACATGATTTGATCGTTTTTAAAGATTATCAAGATGGATTGGCATATGCCAAAAGAGTTAACAAACCGGCACTTCTGGATTTTACCGGCTATGCTTGTGTCAATTGCCGAAAAATGGAAGAAAATGTATGGTCACAACCCGAAGTATTACGAAAGTTACGGGAAGAGGTCGTTTTAATTTCTTTATATGTGGATTATAAAAAGGAACTTCCGGAAGCAGAGCAGTATATTTCAAAAACAACCGGAAAAAAGATTAAAACCATTGGAAATAAATGGAGTGATTTTCAGATTGAACGCTACGCTGCAAATGCACAACCTTATTACGTATTAATTGATCATAACCAACAAAACTTAAATGCACCTATCGGGTACACCCCTGATGCAACGGATTATCTTAGTTGGTTAAAGGAAGGGATTGGAAATTTCTAGGTTTCTGTGAGTTGATTAGGCACTAGGCAGAAGGCAAAAGTTACTTGTTGTTAAGTTACTAAGTTATTTAGTTAATCAGTTATTGGGTTAATAGGTTATTTGGTGGCTTCAGCTTACAATAGCATGATGCATTAAATTAACATAACTATTTTATTTACAGTTATCTATGCTATCCTAAATCTTTTCTAAAGAAAAGGACTTTGTGACTCCCTTCCCTCTGGGAAGGGCTGGGGATGGGACTAATTTATATGAATTAAAATTATCAACGCTATCGTAAACTAGAGTCTATTTGGTTTATTTGTTGCTATACTCAAAATACTAAATGTTAAGTAATAAATGGATGGCTGAGGCTCTCGACATGCTATAAATTAAGTAAAGTCAAATGGCTGAGGCTCTCGAAATTCTTTAAATTATGTAAAGCAGATGGCTGAGGCTCTCGACATTCTATAAATTAAGTAAGAACGGATGGCTAAGGCACTGGATATTCTATAAATTAGGTAAGAACGGATGGCTGAGGCTCTCAACTTACTGTAAATTAAGTGAGGTCAGATGGCTGAGGCTCTCGAAGCCATCTGTTAAATTACCCTTAAAAATATTTATAAGCTCAAATTCCTACATATATTAGAAAAAAGTGATAAAATTTCATCTAATTTTTTATATAAGTACCAAAACATGTGTAAATATTTAAAAACACTTTTACTGCTTATTAGTTTTTCAGCTATTACTAATTGTAAAGATGACAAAGTAGGAACCCTTTTAAAAGGACCTACCACCGCCATGGTAGAAGTGCATTCCCAAAAGCTTAATGATTGGTTTGAATCTGAATTTCAGGAATACGTAAATGAATCACCAATGTTACAAACCCAATTAGGGATCAAAACTAAAGACTATGGGAAATGGGATGATATTTCTTCTCAAAAACAAGTAAAAGACTTAGAAAAAACTAAAAAAAGGTTGGCTTTCTTACGGGATTCGGTTAAAGTAAATCACTTGAATCCTCAAACTCAGTTAAGTTATGATTTGGCTTTACAAGGCGTAAAAAATGAAATTGAAGATTTTAGTTTTCGGTTGTATAATTACCCGGTAAACCAGATGCATGGAATGCAGGCAGAAATTCCTGCTTTTTTAATTAATATGCATGAAATTAAAGATACTATTGATGCTAAAGCCTACATTTCCCGGCTTAGAGGTATAAGTTCTTTATTCAATGACTTGGTCGAAAACATTAAAATACGAGAGAAAAACGGGATTATGCCACCTAAGTTTGTATTTCAAAAAGTAATTGAAGCAAGCCGTAATGTAATTAAGGGAGTTCCCTTTGATAATTCTACCAAAGCCAGTACGCTACTAGCTGATTTTACAAATAAAGTTGATCAGTTAGCTATTGAAAATAAGGAAAAACAAGAACTCATTAAAGAAGCGGAGCAAGCCTTGCTACAAAACGTACAACCCGCCTATCAAAAGTTAATTGCCACCTTAGAAGATCAACAGAAAAGGGCTACGATGGATGACGGCGTATGGAAATTTCCGAAGGGAAAGGAGTTCTATAAAAACGCTTTACAAAGAACTACCACTACGGATATGACCGCAGAAGAAATTCATCAGTTGGGTTTAAAAGAAGTAGAACGTATTCATAACGAAATGCGTGCTATTATGAAAATGGTAGGCTTTACGGGTTCTCTACAGGACTTTTTTATTTTTATGAAAGAAGACGAGCAATTTTATTATCCTAATACCGAACAAGGTAAAAAAGAATACTTGGAACAAGCCGTTACCATTATTGATTCAATGAAAGGTAAATTGGATGAATTATTTATCACACAACCCAAAGCCGATATTGTAGTAAAAGCCGTTGAACCTTTTCGGGAAAAAAGTGCCGGAAAAGCATTTTATCAACAAGGAACTCCTGCCGGTTCACGACCGGGTAAATATTATGCTAATTTGTACGATATGAAAGCCATGCCAAAGTACCAAATGGAAGCTTTGGCTTATCACGAAGGAATCCCGGGGCATCATATGCAAATTAGTATCGCACAAGAACTGGAAAATATTCCAAAATTCAGGAAATTTGGAGGGTATACCGCTTATGTTGAAGGTTGGGGATTGTACAATGAGTTTTTACCGAAAGAGATAGGAATGTACAGCGATCCGTATTCGGATTTTGGGAGATTGGCTATGGAGTTATGGCGTGCTGCCCGGTTAGTAGTAGATACCGGAATCCATGCTAAAAAATGGACGCGGGAAGAAGGAATTAATTATTATGTAAACAATACCCCAAACGCAGAAAGTGATGCTATTAAGATGGTGGAGCGGCATATTGTAATGCCGGGTCAGGCAACTGCTTATAAAGTAGGAATGAATAAAATCTTAGAACTTCGGGAAAAAGCGAAAAATGCATTAGAAGATGATTTTGATATCCGGGAGTTTCATGATGTTTTACTTACCAATGGTGCAGTCCCATTATATACGTTAGAAAAGCTGGTAAATGAATATATTAAGTTAAAAAGTAATAAATCGGATGAGGTGTAATGGTTTTTAATCAAAAGAGTCTCTCACCAGGCTCTGCCTAGGGTTTAGCGCACAGATTTATGACTTTTAGATTCAAGAACCAAGAATCAAGACACAATAAGTCTTGTTTCATAATTCTTGTAGCGAAGCGTTCTTGTTTCTAATACTTCGATAATTTTTTCTCGAAGTAGTTCATTTAAAAATTCATACTATCCGATGTAATTTAATTGAATAAATAACGACTATTTCGCAAAATAAACATATGATTTACAATGAAGTGGTTTAAATTTTTCTGATTGAAGCGAAAAATAGGTATTTTTTGCTTAATTGAAATCATTTTTCAGCTGCATAGCCGTAGCTACGGAACTTAAAAATGATAAAAAGTAAGTGAAAAAGAACATTTTGCAGCCAATTAAGGAAAGTTTAAACAACTTCAATAATAGATTAGTCTTGATTCTTGATTTTAGAAGCCATAACGATCTTCAATTTTTACCGGACATTAATAATCCTAATAATAAACATATTCTAAGTAACTAATGCTTCAAATTAGAAATAGTATAAAAAATTCAGTTAATTTTTAACAAGTATTGATTTTATCAACCGAAAACGTTATAGATTTCTTAGTTATTAGGTTATTAGCCTTGTAAGCAATAGTTTTGACCACCATGTCGCAAAATATAGAAAAAATTGCCGTTTTAACCTCTGGTGGAGACGCTCCCGGAATGAATGCTGCCATAAGGGCCGTAGTTCGTGCCTGTAGTTATCATAACATCACTTGTATTGGTGTATATAAAGGATATGAAGGGCTTATCCATAATAATCTCGAAGAACTGAATGCTCGCTCGGTACGAAATGTAATTAATAAAGGAGGGACGTTCTTAAAATCTGCCAGGTCTAAAGATTTTAGAACTGAAGAGGGGCGTAAAAAAGCTTACGATAACTTAATTGCAAATTCAATTGATGCACTTATTGTTATCGGAGGGGATGGTAGTTTTACCGGTGCTTTAAAATTATCCCAAGAATTTAATTTTCCGGTAATCGGTATACCGGGTACTATTGATAATGACATTAACGGTACGGATTTTACCATCGGATATGATACGGCTTTAAATACAGTGGTAGAAGCAATCGATAAAATTAGGGATACTGCCAGTTCGCATAACCGGCTTTTTCTGATTGAAGTAATGGGTAGAGATGCTGGAGATATTGCCTTAAATGCTGGTATTGGAGCCGGTGCGGAAGAAATTTTAATACCTGAAGAAAACCTGGGTGTGGACCGATTGATTGAATCCTTACGTAAAAGTAAAGAGTCCGGAAAAACTTCTAGTATTATTGTAGTAGCAGAAGGAGATACCTCGGGTAAAAATATTTTTGAATTAGGCGAATATGTTGAGGAAAAGCTAGAAGATGATTATGAAGTCCGGGTGTCCGTATTAGGACATATCCAGCGGGGTGGGAGTCCAAGTTGTTACGACCGGGTACTTGCAAGTAAATTGGGAGTAGGAGCGGTTGAAGCGCTATTAGAAGGAAAGAGAGATGTGATGATTGGTATTGTCCACAAACAAGTTACTGTGGTAGCACTTACAGAAGCCCTTCAAAAAAGGGTTCATAAACATGACCAATTGATTAAAGTAGCTGATATTACATCAGTTTAAAAGTAGAATATATTTAAAACAATTAAATTATAAAGTATGAGTACGTTAAAACTAGGAATTAACGGTTTTGGTAGAATAGGGAGAATTGCATTTAGAATTGCATCACAAAGAGATAATGTAGAGGTTGTTGCGATCAACGATTTATTGGATGTAGATCACCTTGCGTATTTATTAGAATATGATTCCGTTCACGGAAAATTTGACGGAGATATCTCGGTAAAGAACGGAAATCTAGTCGTAAACGGAAAAGAAATTCGGGTATCGGCAGAACGTAACCCTGAAGATTTAAAATGGGATCAGGCCGGAGCAGAAATCATTATGGATTGTACTGGAATCTTTACTACTTTGGATAAAGCAGACGCTCATTTAAAAGCCGGAGCTAAAAAAGTAGTAATTTCAGCGCCATCTGCAGATGCTCCTATGTTTGTAATGGGGGTAAATCATAAAGAAGTAAAAGATTCTGATACTATTGTATCCAATGCTTCTTGTACAACAAATTGTTTAGCACCTTTAGCTAAGGTAATTGACGATAACTTTGGAATTGAAGAAGCTTTAATGACAACGGTACATGCCAGTACCTCAACTCAATTTGTAGTAGATTCTCCATCCAGAAAAAATTACAGATTAGGACGTTCGGCTATGGCGAATATCATTCCTTCTTCGACCGGAGCAGCTAAAGCGGTTGGAAAAGTAATCCCAAAATTAAATGGAAAACTAACCGGAATGGCGTTTAGAGTGCCAACTGTGGATGTTTCTGTTGTAGATTTAACGGTTAAAACTTCAAAATCGGCAAGTTATGAAGATGTAAAAGCTGCGATGAAGAAAGCTTCCGAAAATGAACTGAAAGGAATTTTAGGATATACTGAAGAAGAAGTAGTATCACAGGATTTCGTAGGAGAATCTCATACTTCAGTATTTGATGCAGGAGCAGGAATTGCTTTAAACGATAACTTCTTTAAGCTAATCTCCTGGTACGATAATGAATACGGGTATTCTTCTAAATTAGTAGATCTATCCGCTTATATCGGAAATTTATAATATTAAAGTAGATAAGCGCAGTTTCAATAAGTTTTATTGAGATTGCGCTTTTATATTTAGTACCTTTTTATAACCGTAATAACCCATGTTGCATTTGAATAATAATCTATATAAATTTCGTCAGTTTGAGTGCTTCGACCGAAGAAGGAAGTGTATTTTATCTACGTTCAGTAGAACTATCGAGTCTTTCGACCAGGCTTAAGATGACGAGGATTTTGGTCAAAAAAGCTATTCTCGATACATTTTTTCTTCATTTCATTACGAAAAAACACTCGAATTGACGCTTTTTCTCCTAAATGCATTGGAAGTTATAGTAGTATTTGGCTTACTAAATCAATTATAAATACAAAAATAACCTGTTTTACTAGTTAATACCTGCTGTTGTATAGTATTGACAATGGGTTAAAGCAGCTATTAGTATTTAGGCAACTATTAAAAGTTTTTTAAAGAAATTTACCATTCTTGCAAGGTAAAGGCTATGGAATAGGGACAAACTCATATTAACTAAAGAATATTTTATAAATGATTTTAATAACAGACGGAGGTTCCACAAAATGTGACTGGATATTAATGGATATGTCCGGTACCATCATTTTTAAGACGCGAACAGAAGGTTTAAACCCCGCCGTTTTTGAAAAATCATTATTGGAACAACGTATTAAAGCAAATATTGAGTTACATTCTAAAAAAGATGAAGTTAGCGTAGTTCATTTTTACGGAGCAGGTTGTGGTACGGCAAAACCGGCCAGCATCTTAAAGAACGTACTGGAAGAGTTTTTTAGTAACGCAAAAGAGATTAAGGTAAAAGAAGATATGGTTGCAGCGGTATATGCTGCTACCACAGAACCTGGTATCGTTTGTATTCTGGGTACCGGATCAAATAGCTGTTATTTTGATGGGGATCATATACATATGGCAGTAGACTCTTTAGGATATATTTTGATGGATGAAGCCAGTGGAAACTATTTCGGAAAACGTCTTATTAAAGATTATTATTACAAACGTATGCCTCCGGAGGTAGCCGAAGATTTTGAAAAACGTTTCGATCTGAACTCTGATACCATTAAAGAAAATCTATATAAAAAGCCAAATCCCAATACATACCTGGCATCCTTTGCCGAATTTATCTTTACTAGTGAACGTAATGGTTATTTCTATAAAGTACTTACCGAAGGTATTCAGCATTTTGTAGAAACACGGGTATTATGTTACCCTGAAGCTCAAAATGTTCCGATTCATTTTATAGGTTCTATTGCTCATTTTAGTGATGATATTATCCGGGCAGCTGTATGGCCTTATCATTTAACGGTGGGAAATATTGTAAGAAGACCTATTGATGGGATTATTGATTATTATCGTAACGATGTACTAAAAGTCAATTCTTAGGCTTTAGTATATGATACTTATTCCCAATTTTTTACCTTGCGTTTATTAACTTTCTTCTTTTTGTATAGGATAATTTAATGTGATTTTAGTACCCTTTCCAGGTTTGGACTTTATAAAAATCCTTCCTTCAATGTAATTAATCCGTTCTTTCATAAAAAATAATCCCATACCCCCTTCAGCATTGTTTTTAGGCACCTTGGGAACGCTTTCCAGATCAAAACCTTTTCCATCATCTTGTATGGTGATACTAAGTAATTCATCAGAATGATTGATAGTCACCATTATTACCTCAGCTTCTGCATATTTAATAGCATTATTAACAGCTTCTTGAGTAATTCTATATAAATTGGTTTCTACCAGGGTGCCAAATCGAAACTCTTTAGTTGTATTATTCGTAATGACAATCTCCTTTCCAGTAAGTTTTCTTAGTTCCAGCACCATTTTATCCAGTGCAGCAACAATGCCGTAATCCGTTAACTCAGGTGGAGTAAGATTAAAAGTAGCGACCCTAATTCCTTTAATTAAATCTTTAGCTAACTTCTTTAAGCCTTCAATTCGTACGGTTGCCTTATCCGGGTTTTTTAAGTTGATAGCCTCAATATTAAACTTAAGGGCGGTAAGCATCTGTCCAATACTATCGTGAATTTCTTTAGCAATACGTTTTCTTTCTTCTTCCTGGGCTTCTACAATCTGACTTACGGTTAAGCGTTGTAGTTCTTCTTTTACCTTATATTCTTTAGCTCGTAGTACTTCCAGTTCTTCTTGTGCTACTACTTGGGTGGTAATATCAGAGCAAAGTAGTAAACGCTCTGTAGTACCTTTCTTTTTATAGATACTTAAAATAGAAATATCGAGCCATAATTCTAATTTTGAAGTAACTATATGAAACTTTTCATTATAAACTCCGCCAGTATTTTGTTGTAGATAATGTAACAACCTATTTTGTTGGACTTCATCTAACTGAAAAAAATTAAGGATGTTTCCTTTTTCGCCTTCTTTACTTAAAATTTTTGCAAATCTTTTACCTAGGGTAATAATAGTACCTTGTTCATCGACCCTGGCATAAAGTAAAGTCTGGTCAATAGCTTTGGTTAAAGTAATAAGTTCTTGAACATTTTCATTCTGAATTTTCCGGAGCTTTTCTGCGTTATTGGCCATTTTGGTAGCCTTACGTTCAGAATTTAATAAATTAGAAATGGTTTGTTTAACGCCTAAGGCAACCGGACGAAAAAGGAAAATAAATTCAACGATCAGTATTAAAAGAACCAGGGCAGCCAATACGTATTCTATTCGTTGCAGCCATACTACTTTCGTTTTAGCTTCGGTTTCGTATTGTTGTACAATAGCATCCATTTTTCCTAAAAATATAGGTTCATGAAAAATTACGGTATCCAGTAATTCCTTACTTCCCGCAATTTCAAGATTAGAACCTTTATTTAATTTAATAAAAGAAATGATACTTGCTTCTATCTTACTGAAAACCGGTTGCAATTCGTTGAACATAGTGGTAATCTGGCGTTTTTTCTCCCTTTTATTGTAAGACACCAGTTTTTTATGGGCGGTTGTCCACTCCTGTAAGGTTTGTTCAATACGGTTTAAATAATGATAATTAGTAGTATCCTTAAAGTAGTTTTGATATAATAATATTTCTTTAGTCAACTTCTGACTTAGCATACGTTGTCTACCGGAAATATTAATAATCTCAGAGTCGTCTAGTTGCGAAGTAATAAATTGTTGAATAACTACCTGTCCGAATAAGGTAAACAAGGCAATGGCTCCGAGAGCAAAAACGTAAATTTTCCGGAGGCGGTTAAAAGTTTGAAAATCCAGTGATTTGGGAATATTCAAAAGATTTATTTTTAATTATCAATAATAAGCAAGGTAAGCAATTTCCTACTTACTTTTGATAAAGGTTTGATAGCTTAATTTCTAAGGTAAAGCAGCCTGTACCAACTCTTTCTCTTTTGAAGAAAAATTAATTTTTAACGCAGCTTTATGCCCTTTATCCGACATCTTATTCCATGTTTTTCGGATAATATCTGTAACTTTAGCATCTTCATGCTTTGCAATAAATTCCTCAAAATAATAGGTTAAGAATACCAGACATGCAACATCTTCCAGGGTTTGTGTACCATCATCTTTTTTTAATTGTTTCTTTTGTAATAAGAAAGAAACACGCTCTATAGTTTCCATTTGATAGCCCACCTGTGCTAAGATAGAAGAAGCTTTATCCGCATGAAATTTTTTAAGGTTAGCTCTCCATTTTAAATAACCTTTTTTATCCATTGGATAGGATTCTCGCGGAATTTGCCATCGGCAAATATGTTGCGCCCTAACTGCTAATTTTAACGCTTCGGAAGCATTAGGTTCAAAATGTGCTAATGTTTCGGTCATTCTATGACCGTAGATAAGTTCTTTAGCGACCTCTTTACCATCAACTAATTCCGAATTAGGATCTTCGGCGTTTGCCTGATCAATTAGTTGGTATGCCTTCTGTAACCGGTTGCTATTTTCCATAAGGAAGTTTTGTTTATCACAAAAATAGAATTATTGTGTACATAAACTAGTCTTTGAAACCCACATATACCATATTATTTTCGATTTTTACCGGATACGTAGCAATTGGTGGTAAATCCCCATTTAGGTTTTCACCATTTTCTAAGGAAAAAGTCTTTTTATGCATCGGGCAGGCGACCTTTGCAATACCTGCCTGGTCACCAATCATACCGCGACTTAATACCATTTCCATTTTATGCGGACATATATTTTGACAAGCATACCACTTGTTTTTACGGGCAAAATTAAATACTGCTATTTGCTTGTCCTTGTATTTGATACAAGCTCCGCCATTTTCAGGAAAGTCTAGAGTAGTAGCCGCTTTAAACCATACGGTGACTTCGTCAATAGTGGTCTTTTGATAGGTTTCTAATATATTATTCATACAAATTCAATCAAATTTTAATTCTAATGATCAGATAGCTTAGTTTGGCGTTTCTTACTGCCAGTGTTGTGGCATTTTCTGATCCCGAAGCGGAACAAAAACCAGGTTATCATCTTTATCATCACTATTTACAAAGTGCTTAAATCTTTTCATCATTTCTTCATCCTCTACGGCTTGTTTCCATTCGCATTGAAAATTGTTGACAAGCGTTTTCATTTCTTCTTCTAATTCTAAGGCAATACCCAGTGAATCTTCTACTACCACTTGTTTTAAGTAATCAATGCCACCTTCTAGTTTGTCTAACCATTTTGCCGTTCTTTCTAAAGGTGCGGCAGTACGTATGTAAAACATAAGAAATCGGTCCAGATAGCTAATGACAGTGGCATTGTCAATCTGCTCAGCTAATAATAAAGCATGTTTCGGAGTAGCACCTCCGTTTCCACATACATACAGGTTCCAACCACCTTCTACAGCTATGACACCAAAATCTTTTCCTCTTGCTTCGGCACATTCTCTTATACAACCGGATACACCGCCTTTTAGTTTATGAGGAGAACGCAATCCTTTATAACGTTCTTCCAGTTCGATAGCAAAACTAACACTTTCGTCCATTCCATAACGACACCAGGTAGAGCCGACACAACTTTTTACTGTTCTTAAAGACTTCCCGTAGGCATGACCACTTTCAAAACCATGTGCAATCAATTCTTTCCAAATCATGGGTAACTGATCTAATCTGGCTCCAAAAAAATCAATCCGTTGCCCTCCGGTAATTTTAGTATATAAATTATATTTTTTACCAATTTCACCAAGTACGATTAATTTTTCCGGGGTGATTTCACCAGCAGCAATACGCGGTACTACGGAGTAGGTACCATTACGCTGAATATTAGCAAGAAACCGATCATTAGAATCTTGAATAACCACCTCTTCATTTGCAGTATCTGCATATAAACTGGCAAGAATAGAAGCTACAAGCGGTTTGCAGGTTTCACAACCATCCCCCTGACCAATAGCGTCAATAATGGTATCAAAACTCCGGTAGTTTTTAACCTTAATTAAGCTGTATAACTCTTGTCGGTTATACTCAAAATGTTCGCAAATCGTATCTTTTACTTCTTTTCCTAAAGATTTTAAGGTAGCTTCTACTAAATCCTTAACCATAGGTTTACAACCACCGCATCCGGTTCCGGCACGGGTAAGATCAATTACATCTCCCAGGTTTTGACAGGAACCATTTTCAATAGAAGAACAAATGCTTCCTTTATTTACATTTTCGCAGGAACATATCTGAGCATCTTCCGGCAGGTCCAGCACATTACCTAATAGGGAACTACCGTCTCCACTACGGTTACCCAGAATTAAGTCTTCCGGATCTTCCGGTAATTTCATGGCTGTATTATAAAGTTGGAACAAGGCATTGTAATCTGATGAGTCACCAACCAGTATTCCTCCTAATAATAAAGTACCATCTTTAGATACGTTGATTCGTTTATAAATTCCTTTTCTTTTATTTTCGTAGACAATAGCATCAGCATCTTCACCTTCGTACAGTGCATCCCCAAAACTGGCTACTTCCGTTCCTATCAATTTTAACTGAGTGGACATATCAATAGCTTCGGACATCACTTTATCAGATTCTCCCAATATTTGAGAGACAGCAATATCTGCCATCTCGTAACCAGGAGCCACTAAGCCATAAATCATATTATTATACAAGGCTACTTCACCAATGGCATAGATATCATTATCCGAAGTTTTCATCGTATGGTCTACGATAACCCCACCACGCAATCCGGTTTCCAGTCCGCATTCTTTTGCCAGTTCATCCCTGGGTCGTATTCCGGCTGAAATTACCAGCATATCGGTTTTTAATTCCGATCCGTCTACATATTGAAGACCTTCAATGGCATTAGTACCCTGTATAAACGAGGTTTGTTTACTTAAATGGATTTGTAATCCTAATTTTTCAATAGTTTCCTGAAGCATATCGCTACCGCCCTGATCTAATTGCCGGGGCATTAACCGGGGAGCGAATTCTACCACATGTGCATCTAACCCCAGTTCTTTAACGGCATTAGCCGCTTCTAAGCCTAATAATCCACCTCCTAATACGGTTGCACTTGATTTACCTGCTAGTTGAATCTTTTTAGCATAGGTAGCAATGGCTTCTAAATCTTCAATAGTTCGATAGACAAATACACCTTCCTTTTCAACTCCTTCAATAGGAGGTACAAAGGCTGAAGAACCGGTTGCTAACACCAGATAATCATAAGAAAACTGTTGCCCTCTATGAGTTTGGATGGTTTTTTGCGCTCGGTTTATTTCGGTAACCAACTCAGAAGTATGTAATTCTATTTTATTCTCTACATACCACTCGCTAGAGGATAAACTTAGATCATCTGCACTTTTACCCGCATAAAATTCGCTTAAATGCACACGATCGTAAGCCCTACGGGGTTCTTCTCCAAAAACTATAATTTTAAAATGGTCTGACTTACCAGATGCTACCAGTTTTTCACAAAACTTATAACTCACCATTCCGTTTCCAATAATTAATATGGTTTTCATAGCACTACGTATTTGTAGTCCAAAAATAAGTATAAATACGTATATACGTCCTATAAATTTGATAATAATCTTAGGATAATTTTAGGAATATAGAAAAATAAATCTATGAAGGTGGCTTCAAGTTCATAGATTAGGCTTAAGGTATTCTTTAAATTATACAGTTTTATTCTGATTTATAAGGTAGTTTTACGTAATACTACGTATGAATACGTATTTTTAACAATTTTATAAGAACCTTTAAAGAAATAGCATTTAATTTTATAGTTAGCAATCGTATTAATAACTTAAATAACTTTACCATGGTAAGTCTTGTACTGGTAGATGATCATTTTTTAGTAAGAGATGGTATCAGGGCACTTCTGGAAGATGAAGATGATTATAGAATCGTTGGGGAAGCTGCAAACGGTGAAGAAGCGATCCGACTAGTCGCTTCTTTAAAACCTAATATTGTCATTTGTGATATTAGAATGCCGGGGATGTCCGGGATTGAAACGGTAGAACAACTTAGTCAGAGAGAAAACGGACCAAAAACTATCATGCTTTCCATGCATGATTCTGATGAATATATTTTACAAAGTGTAAAGGCAGGAGCAGACGGGTACTTACTTAAGGATGCTGGAAAAGAAGAGTTTCTAAAGGCTTTGGCAACCGTTTCAAAAGGAGAAAAATACTTTAGCGGAGATGTTTCTACCATCCTTATTAAAAGTTTAACCCAAGGTGATACTCCCAGCGCTACAAATAGTAAAAACTCAAAAACCGAAACTAAAAAAAATCAGTTGGTAGAATTGACCAAAAGGGAAAGGGAAATCATGGATTTGGCAATTTCAGGCTTAAGTAATAAAGAAATCGCAAACCAACTTAATATTAGTAAACGAACCATTGAAGTGCATCGTTTTAATTTAATGAAAAAGATGAAGGTGAAGAATGTACTTGAACTTAGTCATAAGGCAAAAACCCTCGGTTTACAGGTTAGCTATTAGATTCGATCCGAAGGGATTTATCACCTATGTATACTCTTTATTTTGTACCTATTTGAGTTTCGTATAAACCGGTAACTATATCAAAACTTTCCGTTAAGAAATTAGTATTTTTATAGATGGTTGCGATCTCCTTGGTACCTTTATAAATAGCGTGTTCATCTGTTTTTAAAGGTTCCCAATAAAATAAAACCTTACTTAATCCATCCTGTATGGCGGTATTATTATACGAACTGGTTATTAATTTGGTAACCACCTCATCAAATTGTTGAAAGGTTCTTCTTAAAACCAGTTTATAGTCATTCTTTTGTTTTGAAAAGAGCCTGGCCCCTATATAATAAAGACATAAACGCTGTGAGAGCATTCGTTGCCTTCCGGAATAGTTAATAATACGGATCAACCGATAATCGTCCTCTGTAATATTATCATAACTTTACAAGTTTTCTTCAATACGCTGAACTACTTTATCACAAAGATCGAGTAAATAAGAATTTTGATTTAATATTAAAATTGCCCTTGCTTTATTAGGGGTTGTAGTCAAAAGTTTTTGGTAATCTTTCCATAAATGCGAAACCTTCATTAAAGCATTAAGAATTAGAGTATCCTGTGTGTTTCTTGCTAAAATATTTAATTGATCATTGAAGATTTTAATTCCTGTTTTTAATTCTTCTTGTATACTAGCATCCTGATAACCTGACACTTGTAAAATAAAAGCTTTGGACATACGTTGTGATAACATTCGTTGTCTACCAGCAATATTCACCGCACTAGCATAGGTGATCCGGCCATAAGAACCGGATTGTGCCATACAGGTTGTAAAAATAGAAAGTAAAAAATATATAAATATAAAGTAGAGCTTATAATTCATTTAGGGCTTGTTTTACTTCTACTCGACATAAATTTCAACTAAATATAAAGGGAAATTGCAGATGTTTATGAAAAATTAAGTTAAAATTTTAAGACTTTATTTCAGTTAGAATCATTGAATTTTATAAGTCCTATCTTTCTCATGATTTGAAATTGTTAGTGACCGGTAGAAATCAATAGATGCTTATAAAGCATGGTAGAACAAGGTAATTCCAAACTTTAAAGTGTTCAGAAGTTGTTTTTTTACTTTTTTAGAAGTAATTTGTTATATAACTTAAATAGTTTATAATTTTGATTTTCAATACTATAATGATTAGTCTTGATTCTTAATTCCGGAAGCGATAGTGACCTGCCCGTCTGCAGGCGGGTCCTGAATATTTACCGGACCCTAGTAATTTGAAGTAGGTATTTTACTTCCAGATCGTCTCGATATTATGAATTCATAGTATTCCTGTTAATTTTTATAACGATCCCTTTTTTCTTCACCTATTCTTTTTAAAATTCGCAATAAATTCCTGTAGATCTAATTTACCAATCTACAAATCATGTTATATAAGTATTTATACGTAGTTTTATACGTAAATTTAAAATTGCTATGGCTTCAAAAACATATAAAACCACCTGTTCGTACTGTGGCGTAGGTTGTGGAATAATAGCTAAAAAAAATAACAAAGGTGTATTTTCTATTGAAGGAGATCCAGATCATCCAGTGAACCGGGGTATGTTGTGTTCCAAAGGTATGAACTTACATCATGTAGTCCAGGATAAGAGTGACCGCATTCTATACCCGGAGATGCGTCTTCATAAATCTTATAAAAGACAACGGGTAAGTTGGGATGATGCTTTTGACAGAGCTTCATCAGTATTTAAGACACTAATTGATAAATTTGGGCCGGATAGTGTTGGGTTTTATGTGTCCGGACAATGCCTAACCGAAGAATATTACCTGGTTAATAAAATTGCAAAGGGATTTATAGGGACTAACAATGTAGATACCAATTCCCGTTTGTGTATGAGTTCAGCAGTGGTGGGATATAAACAAGCCCTGGGAGAAGATAGTGTACCTATTGCTTATGAAGATATTGAACTGGCCGATTGTTTTATGATAGCCGGAGCTAATCCTGCCTGGTGCCATCCTATTTTATTTCGGCGTATAGAAGCTCATAAAGAGAAAAACCCAAATGTAAAAATTATTGTAGTTGATCCCAGAAAAACACAATCTTGTGATATAGCAGATTTACACCTGCAAATTTTGCCAGGTACGGATGTAATTTTGTACAATGCAATCGCTAAACGTTTGTTAGATCGTAACCAGGTTGATAAAAATTTTATTCAAAATCACACGGACAATTTTGAAGCCCTACAAGATTCTTTAAAAAAAATTAATTTAAAAGAGTCCGCTAAGCTTTGCGGAATTAGCTTGCAGGACATTAAAAAAGCAGCCTCTTTTATTGGTAATGCTAAAGGCTTTATCACCATGTGGGCCATGGGTCTTAACCAGAGTTCCATAGGGGTTAATAAAAATAACGCTCTTTTAAACTTATCGCTCTTGACCGGACATATTGGTAAACCCGGTTCCGGCCCTTTTTCTCTTACCGGACAACCCAACGCAATGGGAGGCCGTGAAGTAGGAGGGATGGCTAATTTACTCGCCGCTCACCGGGATCTGGGTAATGAAGAACACCGTAAAGAGGTAACTAATTTCTGGGGTGGAAAAGAAATTTCAGGGAAACCAGGATTAACGGCAACCGAAATGTTTGATGCCCTGGAAACAGGAAAACTAAAAGCCATTTGGATTATTTGTACCAATCCGTTAGTTAGTTTGCCTAATTCAAATAAAGTAGAAAAAGCACTTAAAAATGCAAAGTTTGTCATCGTACAGGACATTTCCTTCCGTGCGGAAATCCTGGAATACGCAGACTTAGTTTTACCAGCAGCGGGATGGGCGGAAAAGGAAGGGACAATGACAAATAGTGAACGTAGAATTACCCTACTTGATAAGATAACCGATCCTCCTGGCGAAGCTATGTCAGATGCGGAAATACTTTATAAGTTCGCTCAAAAAATGGGGTATCAGGGATTTGATTATAGTTCGCCCGGTGAAATCTATCAAGAACATACGGAACTGACCAAAGGAACCAATATTGATATTTCCGGGTTGAGTTATGAACGCTTAAAATTAGAAGGTAGCTTTCAATGGCCCGTACCCGAATCCGGACATAGCGGAACTTCCCGTTTATTTGAGGATCATGTGTTTTATACGGATACCGAAAACGCAAAATTTATTGTTCCCAGGTTTACAAAGCCCACCTCAGAATTAATTACTGAAAGACATCCTTTAATTTTAACCACAGGCCGAATCAGAGATCAATGGCATACCCGGACAAAAACCGGAAAGGTCAACCGATTGCAAACCCATATAGCTAATCCTTACTTAGAGATCAATCAGGTAGATGCTTATCTTAGGGGAATTAATGACAATGATATAGTTACCATTGAAAGTAAACGAGGAAAAGTACAGGTAAAAGCTAAAATTTCGGATACCATAAAGAAAGGTACCGTTTTTTTACCGATGCACTGGGGTAAAATGGGAGGTAATGATTTTGGTAGGGCAAATAACCTGACCACTAGTATTGTAGATCCTATTTCTAAAGAACCGGACTTTAAATTTTCTGCTGTAAATGTAGCAAAATTTAAAAAAGAAAAACAAAAAATATGTATTGTAGGAGCAGGTACTGCTGCGTATCGCTTTATACAAACGTACCGTCAGTACAATACCGAAGATGAAATTACCGTATTTTCAAAAGAAGAAGATCCATTTTATAATCGAGTACTTTTACCGGAATATATAAGTGAAGAACTTACCTGGTTGCAGTTACAGAAGATGAGAGAAGGCGGGATGGATACGCTACAAGTAAATTTAAAAACCGGGGTTGCCATTAAAAAGGTGAACAAAGAAGAAAAATGCATTGTAGATAGTAAAAATCAAAAATACGATTATGATGTCCTTATTCTTGCTACCGGAAGCCGGGCCTTTGTTCCTAAAGATGCGCTTTTGCATCTCCCCGGGAGGTTCACTATGCGAAACAGAAATGATGCCGAACATTTAAAAGAATATCTTGCAGGTTCGGGATTGACGCCTTCAAAGCAGCATATTACTATTGTAGGGGGCGGGTTATTAGGATTGGAACTTGCCGCTTCTCTCCGCAAAAAGAAAATTAATATCAGTATCATTCAGCGAGGAAGCCGCTTGATGGAACGACAACTGGATTATGTTGCTAGTCGTCTTTTAGCAGAAGATGTTCGCGAAAAAAATATTGAAATTTACTTTGATAATGAAGTAGATACGGTATTCAGTGAATCCCCCTATGAACTGGATATTAATTTAAAATCCGGTAAATCTATTAAATCTAATGCCATTGTCTACACGATCGGAACGATACCTAATATAGAATTGGGTAAAGAAATAGGTTTACAATGTAGAAGGGGGATTTTAGTCAATCAATATTTACAATCTACAGACCCTTCTATTTTTGCCATAGGTGAAATTGCAGAGTTTGAAGAGATGTTGTATGGGACTACGGCTGCAGCAGAACAACAAGCAGATATTGTTGCTAATTATTTACTAGGTGATTATAGCGCAATTTATAAAGGATCAGTCTCTATGAATATTCTAAAGTTTGAAGATCTGGATCTTTGTAGCATTGGAAATTTAAATATGCCGGACAATGACCCTGATTATGAAGAAGTTATTCTAAGGGATTTAGGAAAACGCTTTTATAAGCGGTGTATTATTAAAAATGACTGGCTGGTAGGTGCAGTTTTAATGGGCGACAAAAGTGAATTTGCAGATTTTAAAAGCCTGATTGAAAATAAAATCGAATTATCAGAACGTCGGGAAGAATTACTACGTTCTGCAAATGCCAACGAACCGGTACTAGGTAAGTTGATATGTAGTTGTAGTCAGGTAGGAGAAGGGAATCTGGAGAAAGCCATTCGTGAAGGCTGTACCGATTTTACTGAACTTTGTTCCCAGACAGGGGCAGGCTTAGGGTGCGGAAGTTGTAAACCGGAGGTAAAGGAAGTATTACATCAAGCAGTACAATTAGCTTAAATATTATGTACAAAATAAAGGTAAAAGGAGGAATTATATCTCCAGGAGAATTAAAGAATGTAATTAACAAAGCCAGGCTTCTGGATCTTGACTTTATACATTTCGGATCAAGGCAGGATATACTTTTTCCGCTAGAAAACGGTACAAATCAAAAACTAGCCGAACACCCTTCGTTTTCTCAGGTAGAAAGTGATTTTTCGACTTCACAAAATATTGCTTCATCTTACGTAGCGACTGATATTTTTTCGGGTACGCATTGGTTGCGGGGTAGTACCTATTTATATATTTTAGAAGATTTTAATTATTCTCCTACACTCAAAGTGTCGATAGTAGATCCGTATCAACGATTGGTACCTCTATTTTCAGGACAACTTAATTTTATCGCTTCCGAAATCGAAGATTATTGGTATCTATATTTAAAGCTACCTTCTGTTCCGGAAGGTTATTACCCGGTATTATTATATACTTGGGATTTAGCTAAAGTGGCTAAAGAAATCGAGAATATACCGGAAACAGACTATAAGACTATTGATGATTTGTTTAAATTGTTGAATGCAAAGCTTTCTACAAACAACCGTACGGTATCAAAAGATTTAAAACTCATTTTTAATCCTTTTCCGTATTATGAAGGGATGAATAAAATGGCAGGCGGGCAGTATTGGCTAGGCTTATATTGGCGTAACAATCAATACGATCTGGAATTCCTGGAAAATTTGTGTGATTTCTGTATTTCGTATAAAATTGGTAAAATTAGTATTACCCCCTGGAAATCTTTAATTATAAAAAACATTCCGTCGGCGGCAAAACTTGAATTAGAAGCACTGCTGGGGCAATCAGGAATCAATATTCGTCATTCTTCCCTGGAATTAAACTGGCATTTACCGGTAGGAAATACCGGGGCTTTACAGTTAAAACAATTTTTAGTGACTGACTTTAACAGTAAGGATATAAGTACGTATGGTATTACCTTTTCTATTGTAAATAATCCGTCTCATTCCGGATATTTTACCTCTATTGTAATTAGAGAGAAATCACAGGCGTTGCCTAATGCAACTCCTCTTTCTTTATCCTATGATGTATTGTATGCCCATGATTTTAATCCTAATTCCAGACAGTATAAAACTTACGCTCAGGATGTTGATAAAGAAGACCTGCCTTCTTTATTAGTGGAATTAACAAAATTATATTTTAAACAATTAAACAATATTAAGGTATCCGTAGAGCAACCCTCAGAAAAACAAGAAGAGAATCAAGTCTTGACAAACTTTTATCAGTGTAAAGAATGTCAAACCATCTACGATCCTAAATTGGGCGATCCTCATCAAAATATACCTCTCCACACAGAATTTGAAGATTTACCCGAAGATTTTGAATGCTCATTATGTCAAGCGGGTAAGGAGAGCTTCATTAGCGCTTTAATTCCAGTATTAAATTAAAACGATTTGTTGATTTTTATTTAGTTCAATTTGGTGTTTAACGAACATTAAATTTAGTTTTATTGATGTAAAGCTTGGTAATCTGTATCTAAGTTTACAAAACCCAACGTTATTTTTAATTAAAAACTAAAAATTCGATACATCTATTAGTATTTAAATATGAAATGTTGAAGAAGTAAGCACTATAAAGTTAGTGTATTGTATCTGAATAATTTACAAATTTAAATTACTTTTATGCCTTATCGTTTTACTCTTTTATAGAAGAATTTAAACCATATCTGCTAGAGAATTTTAAATAGAATAGCATCTATTTTCTTTATTTTTGAAAGCTGTAATAATGAAGTTGTTTAAACTTTCTTAATTGGCTGCAAAATGTTCTTTTTCACTTACTTTTTATCATTTTTAAGTTCCGTAGCCACGGCTATGCAACTGAAAAATGATTTCAATTAAGCAAAAAAATACCTATTTTTCGCTTCAATCAGAAAAGTTTAAACCACTTCAATAAATTAATTCCACCCGTGGTGCATTTAAATAATAATTATTTTAAAATCCGTCAGTTGGAGTACTTCGACCAAAGGAAGAAGGGTGTTTCAACTAGTTCAGTAGAGCTGTCGAGTCTTTCGACCAGGCTCCAGATGATAAGGATTTTAGTCAAAAAAGCTATTCTAGATATCCTCGATCAAGTCAAGGACAGGCTATTTTTTCTTCATTACATTACGAAAAAACACTCGAATTGACGCTTTTTTCCTTAAATATACAAGAGGTTAATACCATAAAGTTATTAGTTAAAACAGCTCTGTTGCTCTAAGTTATTAAGAAAGATTTTATATTCTAAATTTAGTTGATAACAGGGAATTTTATCACTCTATAATATAAAACTTGAATTGACTTTTTTAAATTACAATTAGGCTAATTATTATAACCAAAATATGATATGTATATAGGTATAGATTTAGGAAGCTCATCCATTAAAGTTTCTTTAATAACTTCAGATGGAAAAGCCCTAAAAACCGTTCAGGAACCTGAGGAAGAAATGAATATACTAGTTCCAGGAAAGAATTGGGCAGAGCAAAACCCTGAAACCTGGTGGTCTTATACTTGTAGTGCCATTGCTAGAGTTTGTGACGAAGCACAAATAGCAACTAAAGAAATAAAGGGTATCGGGATTGCCTATCAAATGCATGGATTAGTTCTTATAGAGAAAAATGGGGATGTTTTACGTAATGCGATTATCTGGTGCGACAGTCGTGCTGTTGCTATCGGAGATCAGGCTTTTCAAGATATAGGCGAAGAAGTATGTATGAATGAAATGCTAAATTCACCTGCCAATTTTACGGCTTCTAAATTAAAATGGTTGCAGGTAAATGAACCGGAAGTTTATCAACAAATTCATAAAATTATGCTACCCGGTGACTTTATTGCCTACAAATTATCCGGGAAAGCCCAAACAACAACATCCGGTTTATCCGAAGGTGTTTTTTGGAATTTTAAAGAAGATAAAGTTTCTAAAATCCTTTTAGACCATTATAACATTAAAAAAGAACTATTACCTGAGATCGTTCCAACCTTTGGAAAACAAAGTGAGGTTTCTGCTAAAGGAGAAGAAGCAACTGGTATACAAAAAGGAACTCCCATTTTATACCGGGCGGGAGATCAACCCAACAATGCGTTTTCTTTAAACGTGCTAAATCCAGGTGAAGTTGCAGTTACCGGCGGAACTTCGGGTGTTTTATATGCGGTAACTGAAAGTATGGTTTCTACCGAAGGTGTTAAACTAAATAATTTTGCCCATGTTAATCATGATCCGCAGCATCCCCGAATCGGAAAATTATTGTGCATCAACGGTTGCGGCATACAGTACCGCTGGTTAAAAGAACAACTGGGGTTTAAAGAAGATGCTTATGAGCAGATGAACCAGTTAGCTTCCTCAGTTCCGATTGGTGCGGATGGTGTGGTATGTATTCCCTTTGGTAATGGAGCTGAACGAATGCTTAATAATAAAATAGTAGGTACACATTACCTAAACCTAAACCTACCCGTTCATAATAAATCCCATCTATGCAGGGCTACGCTTGAGGGGATTGCTTTTACTTTTGTATATGGAATGGAATTATTAAAAAAAGACAATAGTGCTATCAATTTAATCAGGGCGGGTAGTGATAATTTATTTAGATCGCAGATATTTGCAGAAACTATTGCAACCTTAACCGGTCAGGAAATTGAAGTATATAATACTACCGGAGCCATTGGGGCAGCCCGGGCAGCTGGTCTTACTTTAGGAACTATTAAAAGTATGAAAGATCTGGTGCTTAAGGAAGATTATGTAAAAACCTACAAACCTTTAACAACTAAAAAAGAATATCAAAAAGCTTACACTCGTTGGAGAAAAGCCTTAGATATATACAATACTAGTCATAATGAATAAACACAATCAATTTTTTAAAGAAATTCCAATTATTACTTACGAAGGAAAGGAATCGGACAATCCTTTAGCTTTTAAATATTACAATCCGGATCAGGTAGTTGCCGGAAAAACTATGCGGGAGCATTTTAAGTTTTCGGTAGCTTACTGGCATTCCTTTTGCGGAACCGGAGCAGATCCCTTTGGACCAGGAACCTTACAATTTCCCTGGGATGAACCGACAGATGCCATGCAAGCAGCAAAGCAGAAAGCGGATGCTGCCTTTGAATTTTTAGATAAAATAGGGTTTGATTACTATTGTTTTCATGACTACGACCTGGTTCGGGAGGCACCTACTTTTAAAGAATCGGAGAGTAGATTACAACAAATTGTTACTTATCTTCAAGAAAAACAAAAGGATAGTGGTAAAAAATTATTGTGGGGAACTGCAAACTGTTTTTCAAACCCCCGCTATATGAACGGAGCAGGGTCTAATCCTGATTTTACCGTAGTAGCCAGAGCCGGAGGACAAATCAAATTGGCACTGGATGCAACAATTGCTTTAAACGGCGAAAACTATGTGTTTTGGGGTGGAAGAGAAGGGTATATGAGCCTTTTAAATACCAATATGAAACGGGAACAGGAACATATTGCTATTTTATTAACAAAAGCGAGGGACTACGCCAGATCTAATGGTTTTACCGGTACTTTTTTAATAGAGCCTAAACCTATGGAACCTATGAAGCACCAGTATGATTTTGATACGGCTACTTCCATAGCTTTTTTAAAAGAATATGATCTGGATAAAGATTTTAAAATTAATATTGAAGTCAACCATGCTACCCTCGCACAGCATACGTTTCAACATGAACTACAGGTAGCAGCAGATCACAGCATGCTAGGAAGTATAGATGCCAATCGGGGAGATTATCAAAATGGTTGGGATACCGACCAGTTTCCAAACAACCTTTACGAAGTAACCGAAGCTATGCTTATATTTTTAGAAAATGGCGGTTTACAAGGGGGTGGAGTTAATTTTGATGCAAAAATCAGGCGTAATTCTACGGATATCGAAGATATTTTTCTAGCTCATATCGGGGGGGCTGATGTTTTTGCCCGTGCTTTATTAACTGCCGATAAGATTTTAGATAGCTCTGCCTATAAACAACTTAGAAAAAATCGTTATCAATCTTTTGATTCCGGTCAGGGGGCAGCTTTTGAAAAGAAAGAGTTGGATTTAAATGATCTATACAAGATTGCCATGGAAAATGGAGAACTTTCTTTACAGAGCGGAAAGCAGGAATTGTTTGAGAACATCATCAATCAATATATCTAGTCCGAACCAAATTATGGTATAGGTTGTTCTCTTCATTGATTTCAACGGAAAATTAGCTTACTTTCACCTTTTATAAGATGAAATTTATATACAGCTAATACGATTAACCAAAAATGAACCCGGCTTCTGCAAGAGAAATAAGAAAAGCTTTGCAAAACAAGTCTCAACAGGAATTAGTTGAGGCTTGTATGCGTTTATCTCGATTTAAAAAGGAAAATAAAGAATTACTTACCTACTTTTTATTTGAATCTGAAAACGAAGATGCTTATGTGGAATCCATAAAGGAGTTTATAGATTCCGAATTTGCGTTATTAGCAGGTAAAAATAAGTATCGATATCTCAAAGCAGTTCGGAAAATTCTACGAATCAGTAAGCGTTTTATTCGATATTCCGGTAAAAAAGAAACCGAAGCTTCAATATTGCTCCATTTTTGTAATGTTGTAAATGATCAAAATAATTCGTTAAAGCGAAATCAAGGCTTGCTTACTGTTTTTAAAAAGCAATTGGAAATGGCGGAGAAAGCAATTGCTACGCTACATGAAGATTTACAATATGACTTTCAATCGGAATTAAGTAGTTTAAAAGCTATTTGATAAGTTGTGTTGGCTTTAGTTTATAATAGCATTGGTGTTCAAAATTAGCTAACTACTTATCTACAGCTATACATCCTATCCTAAATCCTTTCTAAAGGAAAGGACTTTTAGCTACCTTCCTTTTGGGAGGGGCTAAGGATGGGATTTATATGAATTGGAATTATTTACACTATCCTAAACTAGAGCCGTTGTATTTTTATCAACAATAGGTAAAAATTACTACTCCTTAGTATACCAAAAATCAGGGCAATTGCCTTAGTAAAGGATTGCCCTAATCTCGAGTTTTAATTTCAAATGCGAGTAAGTAGTTACATTTTATAACAATACACATTAAACGCTATGCACTATCGATTTAATTGTTTCTCTATTTTTTTGATGGCGGATTCAATTGATTTTTCGGGTTCTATAATATTATATTCACCCCAGAAAGCAGGATCAGAAAAACCGCTTGCTTCGTCACTAATTACCACGGAATTTTTAAGTCGCTCTTTAGGTCGGATAATCTCATTGCTACTGTTTTGTTTCCAATCGGTTACTGCCATTTCTACATTTAGTTTGTAGGTAGAATTAAACAACTTTTTTCTCCAGTTTACTTTAAAAGCCAGGTCGATCCTACCGTACCCGTAATACCACTTACCGTCTTTTTCACGATAGTTAATACTGTAATCCGCAACGGTAGGGTATACTTTTGCGTTTGCCGGTTTTTTACGAACAAACAATTCGGTTGCTTTTTTTCGGTCATCTAGTTTTAAACTAAAAACAGCTTTGGTCATTGCCAGCGATTCCGCATCTATATATAGTTTTCCGTAATATAAAAGGTCGTCAATATTTGGTTTTTGTTTAAAATTAATGACGTACACTACCTTATCATCAATATTTGTAGATTGATCAAAAGAAAAATTGTAGTTAGTAAGAATGTTTTGAGAAAACAGAGATTCCGGATTTTTCATTACATCAATATATAAAGTACTGGATGGGCCTCCCCGTAACTTTAAAGTTAAGGTATCTAATTTTTTATAGTCCGTGCTTTTACGGGCTTTGTATAACTTAATGACATCACTTTTATCGGAGACATACGGATTTTTATAGACATCCACCACGGCCTCGGATAAGGACACGTAGGTTTTTCGTTTTTTAATCGTTTCCCGATAAAAAGCAGTCATAATTGTGTTTTTATCCTGGTAGTTTACACCACGATTATTGATAGCCGCTCTTACAATAGCTTCCGGGTTTGAGGGGTTAATAGCCACCGTATTCAATTCGGTTATGGTTAAGGCTAATGGAATCCTAAGCATCTGTCCGTTAAAGTTGGAAAGGGCTATTGTTTTCTCCTGATATCCTAAATGGGTAATTTGTAGTTCACCGTTTTCCTGTCCTTTAGGTATTTTAATAGAAAACTCTCCCTCATCATTAGAAACCGTTGAAATATTAGAGTCTATAAGGGAAATTGTTGCTGAAATTATGGCTTCATTACTCAGCTGATCCACAATCATACCTTTAAATTCGGTAAAATTTGCCGGATTCTCCTGAGCAATTATGTTTGAAAAGCAGGTAACTACTATAAGGTACAAAAAAGTCTTGTAGTACCGTATTTGTAAATTCGGATGTTTCATAAGTTAATCAAATTTAGAACTAAAAAGTTATAATTACTTGTATTACAAGATACTAATTTATATTAACCTAATCTTAGGATCTATTATAATTAAATGTGAAAATCCGGTGTAACAAACCGGATTTTTATTGTTGAGTCATCATTAAATATTATTATTCAAAAACAATCTTACGGGTTTTATAGCCTTCAATTTTAATTAAATAGGTTTTAGGATCCAGGTAGTTATGAATATATTCATCTACTTCGCTTCTTATTAACAGTTTTCCGGATAGGGTGTATAAACTGTAGCTTATACCTAAAGGAACTTCTCTAATATGTTTAAAAGTTTTGTCTCCGGTGGTTTGTAAGCAAGTATCATCTGCTAAGAATTGATTGGTGAAAGTAATATTTCCCATTCGATCTCCTTGTAAGGTAACTGTAGCAGATGCATCTATATCCAAAATACCTTTACCTGAAATATCACCTAAAATAACCAAACAAGCATTCCTTATTTGAATACGCGAACCATTCTCAATATGCAAGCTCTCTGTAATAAATATGACACCTTCATTTAGATTTTCATCTAATCCGTCAATGGTAGTGTTTTCATAAACAGCCATTAATTTGCTGGAAATATCAATTTTTGTAGTTGCATTACTTTTTAAGGCAAAGCTACTTATCAGTAGTAGAAGTATTATATTTTTCATTTTCTAATTATTTTGGGTTGGTGTAGGAAAAAATTTCTAATAAATTATGGTTAAACCGTAATTATCGACAATATACCATTATTTACAGATTAAATGCAAATTTTTTAACATTTTTTCTTAAATTTTATCATTATTCCTCTTTTAAATTCAAACTTTGATAAAAGTTATCCTCTTAATATTTTATTAATTCATAGCTATTTTAAAATCTTTTATTTTTAAAGGCTAATATTGCATTCAGCACAAATCAGTTTTAATGGAAAGCGTATTACAACTATTCCGAAGTTTTAGTATTTGGTTTAAAATATTACTGGGGGAACTAGCAAATAATATTATTAGTTTACTTTTTATTTTTGCCATGTACCTTTCCTTATGGTACTTTCCGCAGACTATTGATTTATTACTCATTTTAAATCAGGCAGATGCATTCTTCCTCGAGATTCCGCTTTATTTTGGTTCTTTAACGGTAGCTGCTTTCTTTATATGGAATGTACCTAAATATTATTATTACCATAATTATAAAGATATTACTATTAGAAATTTGATTGGATTTGTTCCTAACAAACATTATCAATTTCAAAAGAAAAGTGCAGTAGTTAGCTTTCCCTACCGTACTAAGATACATATCAGAAAAACGGTGCCCAGGGTATTAGCTATTTTACTGTTACTAATAGCATCACTTAGTATTTTGAATGCTATGGAAGAGTTTAACCTGGATAACTTCTACACCTATTATTTACATCCTCAAAATACGCTATTAATAGCCATTATTTTTTTACTGTTACTAACCGTACCGGATTTCTATGAAGCTATCGGACGATTATGGAACAAAAAAATCAAATCTCCCTATATTCTCCCTATTCTAAGCATAGGTTTACTACTTTTTATAATATCACTAGGAACCCTTAATATTCAAACTGAACAAGATTTAGGTAAATTATTTCTTGCCAGTAGCGCATTAACCATACTTTTTGCAACTTTAAGCTTTAATAGCTACTATTTCCTATCCTTTTTTCCCAAAAAAATCTTTTATGCATCTATTCTACTTTCCGGTTTTTTTATAGTGATTTTATTTTTTGTTTTAAATTTTCATCCGGAGTTGTCCGCTTATATTAATCCGTTGTCAATCCTTGTTTTTTCCCTATTAAGTCTATTTATTATTTGTTTTTTATTAATCCTGGGGGGTAAGAAAATTAAATTACCCTTATTGACCCTGGTATTTATATTTGTTGTTTTTTCGGCACGTTTTTTTACTCAAAATTCGGATCATTATCAATTAAAGCTAGTCAAAACCTTATCTAAACGAAACTCGATTGAACAATATATCTATCAATGGATTGATTCTCGAAAAGAAGAGATTTTAGATAGTAAAAAATTTCCGGTTTTACTAGTTTCTGCTGAGGGGGGCGGTTCTCGTGCGGGATTGTGGTCATTTTTAGTGCATAGTTATTTGCAGGAGTCTTCAAAGGGAACCTATTTTAATCGTTATCTTTTATCTTTAACGGGCGCTTCGGGTGGAGGTGTTGGTAACGGTTTGTTCTTTTCTTCTGCTATGGAAGCAAAAAAGAACGGCTTGCCTGTAACTTATAGTCGTAATCCTGATGAAGAGTTTCCCTTTCGCTATAAAGCAAGTTTACTATATCGTAAGAATTATTTGTCAGAAGCACTATTATCTTTAACCGGACGCGATTTACTGAAAGAGATTACCGGACTGTTTCAATTTAGGAATAGGGGCGAACTATTGCAAGATGCATGGTCTGATACCTATAAGGAAATTTTTAGTCCGCTATCAGCTAAGTCCCCTTTACAAAGGGATATATTAAGTTTCTACCAAAAAATAAATGTAAATAGCAGTATCCCCCAGGATTTTATTCCGCCTTTATTATTTGTAAATACCACGCATACGCAAACGGGTACTTACAATACTATAGGTCCGGTAACTTTTAACGAACATACGGAATTTAAAGGCGTTACTGATTTTATTCAGGATCTACAGGATTATTATCCCGAATCCTCCATCAGCTTAGCTTCAGCTTTACGGATCAATGCCAGTTTTCCGTACATTACTCCGGTAGGAGAAGTAAAAAAGACAAAAGTCGGTCGTCAGGAAGTAAAAACAGATCAATATGCAGATGCCGGATATTATGATAATATTGGTGGCGTGGTATCCTTGGGAATCGAGCAGGTATTTAGAAAAGTAATTCAAAAGTCATTTCCGGAACTTGTAGATAAGATAGCCATTAAGCAGGTGCTAATTATGAATGAAAAGCAACGTAAAATAGCCAAAACAGAAACTCAATTTGCAGCACCGTTAACTACGCTGGGTAACGTACGATATGGACATACCTATGCGACCATGGAGCGACTGGGTTTTACACACGCTATTCAGTTAAAACGGACGGCTATTCGACCAAAGTTGTCAACTTTTTCTTTATGGAACGAACAACTAGATAGTACTACTACGATTCAACCTATTTTGCCTCTAGGAAGATATCTTTCTACTATTGCCATTAGATCTATGGAAGCCAGGTTAGACACAATTTCCGGTCAATTAGATAGTCTTTTATTAGAGTAAGTTTAGAAATTTAAGAGTAATATTATAAATACTTTATGAATTTATCCTAAAAGGTAAATAATAGTCCGTTTTTAATGTAAAGGCGTATTATTTATTATTACTCTAATAATGCAAAGCAGTCTAATTTTCAAGGTATTAAACCTTATAATTACGTTAAAAATGGCAATGGTATTTTTTACGTACGTACGATTTCTCTATATTTCTCACCTTAATCCATTACATAATTCTTAGTAATTATGCTTTTATGTTCAATGAATACTTAATTAAATCAATAATCAAAAATAGAAAATGAAGAAAATTTATTTTGTGGTAGGAATAAGTTGTCTTTTATTTTCCTGTAAAAAGGAAGTAAAACAACAAGAAGAAATTGCCACGGTTGAGAAGATTCCAGGAATCATACTGGAAAATATGGATACTTTAGTAAACCCGAAGTCTGATTTTTATAAATATGTCAACGGAAATTGGTTAAATACGACTAAGATACCAGATGACCGAAGTACCTGGGGAGGCTTTAGTGCTTTAAGAAAGTCTACAGATGCAGATGTACTGGAATTGATTGATAAAGCAAAGAAAGAGAATACCTATGCCGAAGGAAGTGACCAGGCAAAGGCCTTGGCTATTTTTGAAAGTAAATTAGATACGGTATCTCGAAATAAAGCAGGTTTGCAACCCATTTTACCAGCAATGGAAGCCATAGACGGGGCTCAAAGCCTGGCAGATTTGCAAACCGTAGTAGCTTCTAATCCTGTGGTCAGTTCTCCTTTTGTGGGCTTATATGTATACGCAGATTTAAATGACAGTAATCAAAATGCAGTATATTTAGGAATAAATGGCTTAGGCTTACCAGATCGGGATTACTACCTGGATACGGATAGTAAATCCAAAGAAATACGGGAAAAATATAAGGAACATATTGCCGGAATGTTTCAAAAATTAGGAGTTGAAGAAGCTAAAGCAAAAGAAGATGCTGAAAAAATCCTTAAAATGGAAACGGAATTAGCAGAACCTCGGTTTACTAAAGTAGAACGTAGAGATGCCCGTAAACGTAATAATCCCAGATCCGTAGAAGAAGTAGATAAGATGCTCTCTTCTATAGATGTAAAGAAAATGATGAAGGATATGGGAGTTACTAAAAAGGTAGATACCATTATCGTAACTCAGTTAAAGGCTACAAAAGCTTTAGATAAATTTTTAAAGAATACTCCTCTTGATGATTTAAAAACTTTGGTAAAATGGGATACTTTTAATAGTAATGCCAGTCGATTGTCAACCGAGTTGGAAACATCGGACTGGGAATTTTATAGCAAGTATTTATACGGGGCAAAAAAGCAACGTCCGGCAGACGAACGGGCGTTATCCACGGTAAATGGAACAGTAGGAGAAGCTTTAGGCCAACTTTATGTAGATGAAAAATTTCCGCCGGAGGCTAAAGAAAAAGCGGAGAAAATGATTGCTAATGTAATTGATGCTTTTAAGAAAAGGGTCAATAAGTTAGAATGGATGGGCGATAGTACTAAACTAAAAGCCATCGAAAAATTAGATAAGTTCACGGTAAAAATCGGATATCCTGATAAGTGGGAAGATTATTCTGAACTTGAAATATCTTCTGATAAATCCTATTTCGATAATATGATTGCGGTACAGGAATGGTCTCGTAAAAAAGACTTTGAAGATATAGGCGAACCTGTGGATAAAACCAAATGGGGTATGTCACCACAAACGGTTAATGCTTATTTCAATCCTTTATACAACGAAATTGTATTTCCTGCAGCTATTTTACAACCGCCTTTTTATAATTATACGGCGGATGAAGCTGTAAATTACGGAGGTATTGGAGCGGTTATCGGACATGAGATATCTCATGCTTTTGATGATTCCGGTGCAAGATATGATGCTAACGGAAATTTGGTTAACTGGTGGACCGATGAAGATTTAAAGAACTTTACCGAACGAGGTAGTAAATTAGCCGAGCAGTATGATGCTATTGAGGTATTGGATAGTGTGTATGTAAACGGAAAATTTACGTTGGGTGAAAATATTGGAGACCTGGGTGGGGTTTTAGCTGCTTATGATGGTTTACAAAAATATTTTGAAGAAAACGGAAGACCTGAAAATATTGATGGCTTTACTCCTGAACAACGTTTCTTTATGTCGTGGGCAACGGTATGGAGAACGTTGTCAAGAGATGATGCTTTACGAACGCAAGTCAAGACCGACCCGCATTCTCCTGGTAAAATCCGGGCAATACAACCTTTATTAAATGTTCCGGCTTTTTATGAGGCGTTTAATATAAAAGAAGGTGATTCTATGTACCTGGCACCTGAAAACCGGGTTCAGATATGGTAATCACCTAATTTTAATTATAATTCAAAACCCTCTTTTTAATAAGGAGGGTTTTTTGATGTTTTATTACAATAGTGTCGTGTAAAGGTTCAAGATCGCTATCGCTTCTATAAACAAGAATCAAGACTAATTTTAATAATTAATCACCTTAAAAAGACAAATTACTTTTAAAAAAGAAAAAAAGCAGCCTCTAAAGACTTTAAAGTTTAGTATTACTTTATTTTACCATATTTTACCATGCTTTAAAAACTATTATTTATTTTAACCCAACACTAATGTTAATTTTTAAAAAAGATAAGAAGAATTAAAAAATAAAAACGAAATAATGAAAAGTATTGCAATATTAATTTTATTACTTACCCTAACAGTTTTTTATTCTTGTAAAGAAACTCAAAAGCAACCGGAAAAAGAGGGGACAGAAGTTATAGAACCAAAAATTTCTACGGATGCTGTAGACAACTTAAAAGATTCAAAAATTGATACTACTGAAAAAACTACAATAACCCAAAATGGTTTTTATGGTTTTAAAATCGGAGATAAAATCAATTTGAAATCTAAAAACCTCCAAGAAAGTGTACGAAAAAATGGGGAGGGCTCCTTTTTAGGATTTGATTTGATGGATGATAAAGGAGAAAAAATAGGATTTATTCTTTCTGAACCGGATAATCAAGAAATTATAAAAGTTATAGAAATAAGTTCTTCAAAATACAAAACCAACAAAGGGATTGGTATCGGTTCCACTTACCAGGAGCTAAAAAATCAATATCCAGATATAGAAACGCATGGAAGCGAAATAGAAAGTAGGACTACAAGTAAGGTAGGAAACTTATATTTTCAATTGGATACTGCCTTTAACACCTATGAAATTGACGAGTCTAAAATTAAACCTTCAACATTAATTACCAGTATATTTCTTCTTTAGATAAAGAAATAAGCCAGAATTAACTTATACACATATAATATTATACAATTCGTTATTAGTACCTGGCTTTAGGATTTTTATTGGTGTCATTACTGTACTTTAAACTTATTTTAGTTACCATTGTGTATTATTAACAACTCCGATAGAGGTATGATCTACGATGTATTAAAAAATAACTTGAATAAAAGTTATCAGTTGTCTACCCCTAATCTTACTGAGTTTTGCAGATATTTTTACCCTAAATCGATCATGAAAAAAGAGTTTCTATTAGAACAAGGTCAAATCTGCAAATTTGAAGGCTTTGTGGTCGAAGGTTGTTTTCGGATATATACGGTTAATGAAAACGGAAATGAGCATACTTTGTATTTTGCAACCAGGGATTGGTGGCTTATGGATATAGATAGTTTTATGAACCAAACTCCTTCGGATTTATATATACAAGCTTTAGAAGCTAGTAAAGTACTTATAATTAATAGGGAAGATAAGATAAAGCTATATACGACGATTCCAGATGTAGAAAAACTGTTTCGAATCATGTCACAAAAAGCACTTGTTGCCTGGCAGAGACGATTAATTCGTAATCATTCTTTTACCGCAAAAGAACGCTATTTTCATTTTATAAAAACCTATCCTGATATTGCAAATAAGCTAACTAATAAAAGCATAGCTGGTTATCTGGGAATTAGTCATGAATTTTTAAGCAAGATCAAAAAATCAAGATAAATAAGTAGGTTGAATTGAACAAGTTCAACTTTTTTTTCTTTTTTCATCAATAGTTTTGCATTTTACGTAAAGGGAACTAAAGATGAAAAAAGGAATCAACCAAATGATTATATTAATTCACAAACCATATAAAATTTTACCAGTATCCTTACTTCTTTTTATAAGTAGTCTTCACGCACAGTTACCAAATGATATTTCCTACGAAGAAGCCCTAAAGATTACATTAGCTGCACAAAAGGTTGCAATAGATACAAATAGTACCGTAAACATCGCTGTAGTAGATGCCGGTGCAAACCTAAAAGCTTTTATCCGAATGGATCAATCGTTTTTAGGTAGTATCGATGTGGCTATTAAAAAAGCAAAAACAGCACGTTATTTTAATATGCCCACCGGAGAATTAGGGAAATTAACCCAACCGGGCGGTGCAATCTATAATATTGAACTTTCTAATGGCGGGTTAGTAACTTTTCCCGGAGGTATTCCCATTAAGAACAAAAATGGAACTATTATCGGGGCGATAGGAGTGAGTGGTGGTACTATCGAACAAGATCATTATATAGCTACCCAGGCAGTAAAAACAATTTTAGATGAATAGTACATTATGAAAAAAATAAATAAAAATATTCTCTTCGGAATTTTATTATTATGTCAAATTTGTCTGGCACAGCATTCAGATCAACTGATGCCTTACCGACAGGATTTTAAAAGTATTTCCGGAAAAAATACGGTTTCTATAACAAGCCATAAAAAGGATGGACAACATTTAGTTTACGTAGGAGGGGTTGGAAATATAGATGTCTATAATTTAAGTCAAGAAGGAATTCTTATACCTATTAGCAATCATGAATTATACAAAAATCAAGGGCCGGCAAGGGGGATGGTTGCTGATACTATTAATGGTACGGATTTTTTGTTTGTGGCTAATAAACACGGTAATGTTATTGAGACCTTTAAGATTTTAGACAATGGATCATTAGAACGCGTACACTTAGTTGAAGATACCGAAGAAACTTACTTAGGAACTGCCATTACCCTACAAGTAATTCATATGAAAAACGCATCCTACCTTTTTATCGGAGGATTAGAGGAAACTCCAGGATTAAGTTCTTTTAGAATAGAGAAGGATGGAAAATTAACACATGTCCAATCTATGAAGGATGATGAAACTATTCATACCGACGGAATTATTGGCATGTTTACCCATAGGATAAAAGGAAAAACTTTTTTATACACTAGTGGATTCCAGGATAATGGGGTAAGTAGCTTTAGGATTTATGAAAACGGTACCTTTAAAAATATTAACAACATAGATGATGATACCACCGCTACGTATTTAACCGGAGCCTACCCGGTCACAGGAGTAACTTTAGGTGAAGATAATTATGTGATAGTGGGTCACAGACATCATAAATATTATAAAAGAGGTAATTTTATAAAAAGACCGAATTTTGTGTATCACGGTGATGCAGTTAGCGTTTTTAAAGTAAATAATAAAGGTGCTTTAGTTCCTCATTCCATATTAAAAGATAATGAACAAACTAAACTACAGGGACAAACCAGGATTGAAATTATTTCCGTAACTAATAACGAAGCCATTTTAGCAGTAGGAACCAGAGACGATGCAAGTATTCAATTATGTAAATTGGATATAAACGGCGTTCTAACACCTATTAATTATTTAGAAACGGGGTTTTCCATTTATTATGGATTAAGGTCACATAAGATCGGAAAAGATCATTTTTTAATTGCAGGATCAAACAGATTCGATATGAATAAAGTAGTTAGCTATAAAATTCTCCCTAAAATAGATAGAACCGGAAAATCCTTAAGACACATTGTGAACCTTACGTATACTAATGAGGCAACCCAAACACAAATTGATGAAGCTGTGAATGCTTTTGTAAATCTTAAAGATCAAATTCCGGAAATAGCAAACTTAGAATGGGGAGTAAATGATAGCAAAGAAGGAGTTAGTAAGGGTTTTACTCATACCTTTGTAATTACTTTTAATAGCGAACACGATAGAGAAGTGTATCTATTTCACGAAGCGCATTTAGGTATGGTTAAAGAAATAGGTTCTATCATTGCCGATGTTCTTGTAACGGACTATTGGACAACTAAAAATTAAACTTATAAATGGAAAGCTTAAAAAATAAAAAAGCCATTATCACCGGGGGTAGTAGAGGATTAGGAAAGGCAACGGCACTAGCTTTTGCTAAAGAAGGTATGGATATTGCCATCACCGGAAGAAATGAAGAAAAATTAAAAGAAACGGTATCCGAATTAGAAGCATTTGGTATAAAAGCCATTTATTCAGCATTTGATGTAGGAAATTATGAAGAAGTACAAAAAAGTATAAAAAACATCATTACTACTCTGGGAACGGTTGATGTTCTCGTAAATAATGCAGGAATCGCAGCTATCGGATCGTTTAATGAAATGGAAGTAAGCCAATGGACACAAATTATTCAGACGAATGTCATGGGAATGTATTATGTAACCAAAGAAGTTTTACCACACCTATTAAGTAAAAACGAAGGTGATATCATCAACGTTTCTTCGACTGCAGGATTAAACGGAAATGCAAATATCTCTGCATACGCAGCGTCAAAATTTGCAGTGATTGGTATGTCCGAATCTCTTATGAAAGAGGTTAGAAAAAATAACATTAGAGTTCTAACCCTGACACCAAGCACTATTGAATCCGACCTGACCATAGAATTGGGTATGCTAGAAAAAGGTTCTGACCATGTGCTCCAGCCGGAAGATTTTGCCCAACTTATTGTTTCAGGATTAAAACTACCCAGAAGAGCGATGTTACAAAGTGCCGCGTTATGGTCAACCAATCCTTAAGTTTGGTTTGATTTCAAAAACATATCTATTAATATTAGTGTCCGGTTAAAACGTATAAAAGTTTGTAAATTATAGTAATATAAGGTAATCCCAAACTTTATAGTATTTGTTATAGGCTGCTTTTTTACTTTTTTAAAAGTAATATAGTTATTTAACGTACATATTTTTATAATGTTAATTTTCAATATTATAATTTTAGTCTTGATTCTAGAAGCGATAGCGACCTACCCGTCGCAGGCGGGTCTTGAATCTTTACCGGACACTATTGTTTTAAAATAAATTAACTATCTTTCTTTCTTTAAAAATAGTAAAGATGTCCCAAAAATATCTTCTGATTCTTTTAGTTTGTATTAGTACTTCCTTATTTGCCCAGAAACCTATTCTTACAGAGGCTTTTGACTTTACAATAGGGGAGAAGTATAAAAAAATTAAAAACCTACAATCCTATTATTTTTCTCAGGGAAATTATTTGGCTTCCTTTAAAAAAGGTCGGGACCAGATGACCATCCAGCGGTTTAGCTTGGAAGAAATGAAAGAAGACTATAAAAAGCGCCAGGTGATTGAAGATAAAGGGGATTTTCAAACGATCATGAAACTAGGTAGTAGGGCATTGTTATTCTATGCAAATAAGGATAAGGCCTTTGCACAAGGTATTTCCATAACGGGTAAGGTCGCGGATAAATCAAAAGTCCTGGTCGATGATTCTGAAAATATTACTGAAGATTTCGGCTTTAAAAGCACCTTTGGGTTTGATGCGGGTGGACGTATCCATAAATTCGGGTTTAAAAAATCTTTTAATGAAACCAAACTATTAATTTTATACCGAATTAAAACCCCAAATGATGAACCGGATAAGATTGGGATCAAAGTATTTGATCCAAGCCTAGAACTTTTATGGGAACGGAAAATTGCCTTGCCACATGCTTCTGATAAGTTGATTCCGGAAGACTTTTCTATTGATGATGAGGGTACTTTTTATATGTCAGCTTCTTTATTTACTGATACTACTAAAGATAAAAACAAGGAAGAGAATTTGTATAAAACAGAAGTTTACACCTTACAACAAGATGCTGAAAACTTTAGTACAACAACCCTGGGACTTACTAACAAGGTGGTGAGCAATGCGGTATTTGGGTTAAATAAAACCGGAGCCGTTGCCTTGACCGGGTTTTACGCATCCGGAAGTAGCCCTACAATAGCATCCGGAATTTTTTCTGCTAGTATCTTAAAAGAAGGAAGCATTCGAGAATTAATACAAACTGATTTTCCGAAGGATAAGGTAAACCTTTTTGCTACCCAAAGGGAAACACGGATCAATGAAGGAACCCAAAGTAAAAAAGACAAAACCGAATTTGAAAACCTAAAAGTGAATAAAATATTTTATAATGCAAACGGATCTTTTACTGTATTGGGAGAACAACGTTATGTAGAATCCTTTACTACCTCAAGTTCATCAGGATCTAGAACTACCTACACGTATTATTACAATCACGGTATTGCTGCTAAATCATCAGCTTCTGGTACTATGGATTGGTTAGAACTCTTACCTAAAGAGCAAATGGGAGTACGAGGTAAAGCCAGCATGTCCTATTATCCTGTAGAACTTAACAATAAGTATTACTTGTTTCATGTCGATCATTTTACGAATCTAAAAAAATCATTTGATGAAAAACCAGACCGCTATTTAGATGGAAAAAAGGACTTTCTATATCTGGTTTCCTATACCATTGATGCCATCACCGGAAAAGTAGAAAAAGAACCGGTATTAACAGGAAGGGACGTACGTAATTCAAGATTAGATAACCTACAGATAAGTAAAGTTGCAGCTACTTCAAACAATGAACTTTACTACGAACTGAATGATGGTTCAAAAAATAATTTATTATTGAAGTTGACACCATCTAACTAATTTAACACTACTTTTCTTTCAAAATTTTTAACAGAATTAACGCTTTTTAAGCCTAATTTAAGTTAATACTACCTTATTATAGTTAAACCCGGTTAAAGCGCTTGACTTTTTTTAAGTACTGGTTATATTAAGTAGACATACAATTAAGTATGTATCTAATTTAAGTAATTATATTATGAAAAATTCAAGCAGTACATTAATCGGAATCTTATCAGCAACTGCCATAGGAGCCATTGCAGGAATCTTATTTGCACCGGATAAAGGTTCTAAGACCAGAGAAAAAATCAAAACAAAAGCAGCAGATACTAAAGATGAAATTGTTGCACAAACTAACAGATTGTCAGACGAATTGAACTCAAAATTCAGATCAAAAAAAGTAGAATTTGAGAGAGAATTGGACGGATTAGTAACAGATATGCACTTAAAAGCAGACGATGTAATGTCCACATTAGAAAAAAAATTAGAAACATTAAGAAGAAGAAATTCTAAAGTTTCAGCGAATTAATGATTCATGCTTGAATTGTGAGTACGGGCTGTCTAAAAGTAAGTAGTATTATTTTTTAGGCAGCTCTGCTTTTTTACAGCTAATTATAATTTTTTGATCATTAGCTGATGTAGTAAAAAATAAAAATGCAGTTCCTCCTTCCCTTATTTTAAATCGTTTTCTTATTTCCCGAACGCTAATCGGAAAATTTCGAATGGTCACATTTGCTTTAGTTATATTTAAAGATTTAAAACTCTTTTTATCATATTTTAATACTTGCTCTATGATAAAAGACCTTCCTGGAAAGCTAATTAAATGTTCTGAAGTATATAAATGTGAATGTTGGTGCAACTTAGCAACTTGATACCGTTCTGAGAGTATTTTAAAAGCTCCACTTTTTAATATAGCAACATTAGGTTCATATAAATAGCGTAAAGGAGGGGAAAAGGTACTTTTAGCAACAGCTTCTTCTGTCCAAACGTAATTAAATTTCTGGTCACCCAACTTTTCAAAATTCATAGTTTTAATAATAGGCTGACCTTCAAAACTTTTATCAAGTACCCATAATAATTCTTTAACTTCATTTTTTATTGCTACAATATGGATTTCAGTAACATTTTTTAATTGTTGTAATCCTGAACTAATATCCAGAAGGGGAGCTGTCTTTAGTAACACATTTTTACCTTGTTTTAAAAGTAATGGAAGGGTTTCAACTATATTAGGAGTATAGCTTACTAAATCTGATACCTTTATATTCTGTGAATCCCGTCGTGCTGGGTCTACATAAATCCAATCTACTTGCCCCGTTTTTTCAAGAAATGCAATTCCATCCGTTACAATAGTTTGTATGTTATTTGCTTTTAATTGTTTAAAATTAGAAGAAGCTATAGCACTAAGTTCCGGGTTAATTTCACAATAAGTAATTTTCTTTACCTTCTTAGAAAAAAAGTACGTATCAATACCCAAACCACCGGTAAGGTCAATTAAGGTCTCCCCTGAAACTAAACTGGCTTTATATAGGGCGGTTTTTTCGGATGAAGTTTGTTCCAGGTTTAATTTTGGTGGATAATACAGAAAATCTTCTTGGTACCAGGAAGGTGCTTTATTTTTTATTGTACGTAAAGCCCCGATTTGTTGGGCTAGTTCCTGCGTGCTAATAGTATCAAAAGGATGTTTAGCTAAGACAATTTCAGGTAAAGTTATTTTTTCTTCTGCCTTTTCTCGTATGTATTGCTGAACTTCAGTAGTTAAGATTTTCGGATTCAAATTGATCTAAATTTCCTTTGTAAGTTGTTTGACCACCTTGTATTTTGATAAGAATTCTTTGGCAATTACTTTAATTACCGTGTATGCAGGTACTGCAATAATTAATCCCCCAATCCCCATAGATGCTCCAAAAATTAAAATAACAAGAAAAATTTCCAGTGGGTGGGATTTTACACTATTCCCAAAAATAAAGGGTTGGTTAATAAAATTATCTATTAGCTGAATGATAATATAACCTAATAAAATATACCCTAATTTCGGTAAAATAACAGTAGAAAAATCTTCTCCTAAATGGCTAGTGGTCGTCAAAATTAAAACAAAAGCACATCCCATTAAAGGACCTACATATGGAATTAAATTAAAGATAGCAGCAATTAAAGCAACGGCAATCGCATTATTAACATCAAATACGGAAAAGACAATAGTATATAAAATAAACAAAATGAAAACCTGTAATAAAAGTCCTAAAAAATATCGGGAAAGCAACTCCTTAATGGTTTCGAGGGCATGCCTAAATTTAGTTTCGTGTTCTTTCTTTTTGGCAAACACCAACAGGCTTTTTTCAAGTAACTTACTATCCTTTAGCAGAAAAAAAGCTATAAAAAGAACTGAAAATAACCCAATCAATAAAGAGCCAAATCCACTAAACAAGGAATTGACTGCAGTAGGTAAAGATTTTAAATTAAGGAAATTTGAAATATTACTTTCTTTAATAATATCCACTAGGTTCACTTCTTCAATATGAAAATATTCAGATATCTGACTATTAAGCTTATTTAAATTAGTATTTAGGTCAATTAGGTTCACTTCACTTAATAATTGACCTTGTTCGGATAAAATAGGGATAAATAATAAAAATATCCCCGAGAATATGGCAGATATCAGAAGTAACGTAATAATAACCGCTATGCCCGTATTTAACTTTAAGTATTTTCTAAAAAAAATAACTAAAGGTCTACCAATTAACGAAATAATGATCGCTATAAGAATATAAATTAGAATAGACTGGATAGTGTATAAAAATACAAAAAACAAACAGGTAAACGCCAGAATAAATACCGCCCTTACAATACCGTTAGCAATCGTTTTTGACCGTATCATTGGTTAAATAAACTAGTTAGTTGTTGCGTAAAATGATATAAAGCAATATTAGTAGCATTAATAACATTCATACTACTATTCCTTCCGTACATATCAATATGAACATGATTAGGAATTAAAGATAAAGTTTTTGAGGAGATACCAAACTGTTCGCTACCAATTATCAAAATAATTTTATTGGTTTCTAAAGTTTGTACGCTATTAAGAGGAACACTTTGACGCGTAATCTCAAGGCAGTACCACTGATAATCAGAAAATTGTAGATTATGTACCAATTCCTCAATATTACTTATAAAATAATGGGGTGTAGTCTTAAAGGTTGACCTGGAAGCTTTTCTAAGACGAGGTGTGATTTCTATACTATTAATTCCTGTAAAGTATATAGCTTTGACCCCAAAACAATCAGCGGTCCTAAAAAGGCTTCCGGTATTTACGGGCGAAAGCAGACTATCACAAATTAGAATTAATTCAAAATTCTTTTTATTAAATACTGTTTCTTCGTGTGTTTTTTGAATGCCCGGGACCACACTATTCCATTTTTAGTATTACAAAAAGCATATAGTCAATTTTCAAAAGCATATTTCACAATATTAGCTCCCATTTTTAAAGCTGTTAAACGTACTTCTTCCGGGTCATTATGAACTTCGGGATCTTCCCACCCGTCACCCAAGTCACTTTCCAAGGTTAATAAGACAGCAAGCCTATCATCAATAAAAATTCCTAAGGCACGCGGACGTTTACCGTCGTGTTCATGAATTTTAGGTAATCCTTTGGTAAACGGAAAAGCTACGTTGAATATTGGGTGATTAGCAGATAATTCTTTTAATTTGTTAGCCGGAAATACTTTCTCTAACTCCCTGGTAATGTATGGCGCCATACCATAATTATCATCAATATGTAAAAATCCACCGCTTTCCAAATATTTGCGTAAATTCTGTACATCTTCTTCAGAAAAATAAACATTGCCATGACCCGTCATGTGTAGTAAAGGGTATTGAAAGATATCCGGACTACCTGGTTTTACCGTTTCCGGACTTTTTTTAATTGTAGTACGAATCTGCGAATTACAAAACTCAATTAAGTTGGGTAGTGCCGTAGGATTACCGTACCAATCTCCACCACCATCATAGTGTACTACAGCAATTTCCTGAGTATACATTTTAAAGGATATTGCGAAAAGACAAGTGATTAATGTAAGCTTTAACAATTTCATACTACAAAAATAAAGTAAATTAGAATAGAATGAACAGAAAGTTAATTTGGTTATATATTTTAGGTTTTTCTTTAGTAAGTAATGCACAAATTCCTGAGAATAGGGGAGTGCTCCTAGAATTGTTTACTTCACAAGGATGTAGTAGCTGTCCCCCGGCAGATAAATTATTAGAAGAGATCAAAGAAAATTACAAAGATCAAAAGGTTTTTACCATTTCATACCATGTGGATTATTGGAATCGTTTAGGTTGGAAAGACCCTTTTAGCAAAGAAGTATTTAGTGATTATCAAAGGGGCTATGCCAGTCAGTTTAACAGCAGGTCTATTTATACTCCGCAACTTGTAGTTAACGGAAAAGAGCATTTTACCGGTTCAGATCGTTTAAAAGCTTTAGATGCAATTGAACATTATTTAGATTCCAGTGAATTTATAGAATTTAAACATTGGGAACTTGAATTAAAAGAGGACACCGTACAATTGGATTATACATTTGAAGATATACCAGGTGTAGAAGTAATTTCCGTTATTGTAAAGAACAGCACCACTACAAAAGTTTTAAGAGGTGAAAACGGTAATCGAACCTTAACAAATTCAAATATTGTCTTAGATCAGCAGGTTAAATTAAATAATAAGGGAAGCTTTGTTTTTAAACTTCCTGAAACGATAGAAGATACAAACGACCTAAGCTTTCTTACCTACCTTAAAAATAAAGAAGGTGCCGTAATAGGAGCTAAGCAAAGTAAGCTAAATTAATTATTAACACCACTAGCAACTAAATTACTATTATTTTGAGCCTTAAAACCAATTTTAAAATATTGTAAAACAGATCTTTATAAATTAATTTAAAATTTTTTGAAAAAATCGGTAACAAAAAATTGAGTTTTGTTACTAATAGAGTGTAAAGTAACATATGTGGTTTGCGTTACATTGTTAATAATCACTTTACGATTTTTAAAAGCTACAACGGCTGTGGGGTATGTCGTTGTAGCTTATTTGTTTTATAATAACTTCTACTAAAATTTAAGTGTTTGTTAAACAGATACTTAAAAAATAATTTAAAATTTTTTAAAAAAAACGGTAACAAAAAAGAAGGTTTTGATACTAATAAAGTGTAAAGTAATATATGTGGTTTGCGTTACATTGTTAATAATCACTTTACAATTCATTAGAGCTACAGCGGCTGTGGGGTATGCCGTTGTAGCTTATTTTTTTACACCGCACTAAAAAAGCTAAAAACAGACCCTCCGTATTTTCTGGCATTGGTCAAATAAGGTACATGGTCCAACTTAGTATGTTTGGAATGTTCAATGATTAACTGACCATCATCTTTTAATAAAGCCTTCTCGAAAACTAAGGAAACTATTTTTTCAAAATCATTAAGACTAAAATCATAAGGGGGGTCAGCAAATATAATATCGTAAGTTCCTGAGACTTTTTCAAGATAACTATATACGTCTGATTTTATAGTTTGGATATTAAAGTCCAATTCCTCTGAAATTTTACTGATATAATTTACGCATCCGTAATGTTTATCAACTGCCGTTATTAGTTTTGTGCCCCGGGAGGCAAATTCAAAACTAATATTCCCGGTGCCGGCAAATAAATCTAATACCCTAATTTGTGAAAAATGGTAAGAGTTATTTAAAATATTAAAAAGTCCTTCTTTAGCCATATCCGTAGTAGGCCGTACCGGTAATTTTTTAGGAGCCGTAAGTCGTTTACCTTTATGACTACCTGAAATAATGCGCATGATGATTCGTATTTAAAAGGGTAAACAAACCCTTTAATTCAGTATCTTTTAGTAGCTCCTCATTTTTAATTGTGGGCTTTATAAGATTAATTTTTCTAATGTATTTTTTGGTAAGCTGGTAAATAGGCTCTTTTTCAAGGTTTGCCGTTAATCCGATTAAATGTAACTGAAATTGTTCCGGATCCAATTCATATTGTTCCGCGGTGAATAAATGATAGTATAAAAAATCTTCTTCGTTTTGATAATAAAACGAATTTACTACTACAATTTTACCAGCGATCAGTAAAATCAGTTCAAAAGAGTCTGGTAATAGGTTACAAATTAGATGAGTATCACTTGTAAATATGGACTGAGAGCGTAAAGTTTTTAAAAGAATGCTCTGCGAATGGTAGTAGGAAAAAGAACCGTAAGTTTCAAAAAAGAAATTATTAATGTTGACATAAGGTACATATACCATAACAGCTTCTTCCTTTTCAAGGTTATCAAAAGCGATAAAGTCCGTAGGTAGGGTTCGAACAGAATAATTTAAGTACAATTCCGGCTGGTTTTCATCAAATAAGGACTTAGGAACCAGCGAGAATAATTCATTTTGATAAACTACAGTTACCGTAGCAAAGTTTTTAATAAGAAAAGGATGTTCCTTATAAATGATGTTCAACTTCTCTAATAAGCGTTCCGGGGTTTGTTGATTCTCAAAATAAACTTGTTCAATCTTCTCAATTCCTGAAAATTCATTTTGAATACAAAAAGAAAATCCATTCAAACTTATTTGAATGGATAAATCGTATGTTGTATAATCAAGGTCGCTACTGATCGTTTGCTCCATAAGATTGTGGCCAGTTACCCGTAGTATTTACTTCAGTCATAGATCCTACAGATAAATGGGTTCCGTTTACACCATCTACAGATACTACGTCTTTCTCTTGATATAATAAATCTTTGTCCTGATCGTGTAATAAAACATCTTTAGATACCTTAGCTTCAAACACGGCTATTTTTAAACCGTTTTTATCAATAAAACCAGCGTCCAGGTCATACTTGGCATCTACCCCTTCAATAGGTACCGTCATCATATTTTTATAAGAACTGCCAGAACCGAAAAGCGAATCCTTAATAGAAGCGTATCCTAAAGTATCAATTACAATCGTGTCCTTAGGTTCGTCAATATTTAACACTTTATTAAACCTGATAAAACTGGAATCCCTACGCTGGGTTAAAGTAAACTTTGCCGTATCGATAAAAGCAATTAATTTTTGCGGGTCTTTTTCAAACCTTCCCATAACCGTTTTAAAGGCTAACTCACTTTTTCTAATATCCCTTAGATTTTCAATTGCCTTTGCGTATCTTTTCTCTTTAAGTTTGTTAAAACGAACCGGCCCTATCACGGAGTCATAAACCATGAAAGCCAGAAATCCTATTACCGCCCAAAGTACTAATTGAATTACAATCTTCATTTTATTATTTAGCTTTAAAATTAGTGTACTCCACAAATCTACAATTTTTTTTGAATCGCAAAAGTTTATCAGCATAAAATCATTAGTATCTTTGATTTTCTAAAAAGATAAAAATAGAATATGCACAAAAAGGAATTTTACCAGTTGCTTATGCGTGATTTTCCTTTTGAACCTACTGCAAAACAGCAAGTACTTCTATTAAAACTAGCAGAGTTTGTTTGTGAAGTGTCAGATAACACGTTGTTTTTATTAAAGGGATATGCTGGTACTGGTAAGACAACCGTCATTGGGATACTTGTAAAATACCTGTGGAAAATTAAGATGAAATATGTATTACTGGCACCTACCGGAAGGGCGGCTAAAGTAATTAGTAATTATTCAGGGAAACAGGCCCATACCATCCATCGATATATTTATTATCCTAAGAAAAATACCAATGGTTCTATACAATTTCAGTTAAAACCAAACAAAGCTCGCGATACCTTGTTTATTGTAGATGAAGCTTCTATGATTTCCGATCAGCCTGGAGAACAGAAATTGTTTGAAAACGGGTCTTTATTAGATGATCTAATGTTGTTTGTATACTCCGGGCACAATTGTAAAATCGTATTCATCGGTGATACTGCCCAATTGCCACCCGTAAAATTAGATGTAAGCCCTGCTTTAAGAGCGGACAATCTGGAGCGTGATTTTAATAAGCAAGTCACACATATCGAACTGGATGAAGTAGTTCGACAAGCTAGTGACAGTGGGATTTTAATGAATGCGACTCAAATCAGGGAATGCCTGAACGAGGGGTTTTATGATACGTTTCAATTTACCCTAAAAAGTTTCCCGGATGTGGTTCGCCTGGTCGATGGTCATGAAATCATGGATGCTTTAAACGAATCCTATCATCAATCCGGGTACGAAGAATCTGTAATCATACTGCGGTCTAATAAACGAGCTAATATCTATAACCAACAAATAAGGTCCCGAATTCTGTTTAGGGAAGAAGAACTAACCCCGGGAGACCACTTAATGGTAGTTAAAAACAATTATTTCTGGTTGGATGTCAAAAGTGAAGCAGGATTTATTGCCAACGGTGATATTATTAAAATCCTGGAAATACAGAAAATAGTAGATTTATACGGTTTTCGGTTTGCTGAAGTAACCATAATGATGGTGGATTATCCTAATCAAAAACCCTTTGATACGGTTTTGATTTTAGATACCTTAACTTTAGAAACCCCATCGTTACCTTACGAAGCATCCAATCGACTATATCAGAAAGTTTCTAAAGACTATGAAACGGAAACTACTAAGTATAAAAGGTTCCTAAAAATTAAAAATAACAAGCATTTTAATGCCTTACAGGTGAAATTCTCCTACGCCATTACCTGTCACAAATCCCAGGGAGGGCAGTGGGATCAGGTTTTTATAGAACAACCGTATTTACCCGAAGGAGTGGGTAAAGAGTATTTAAGATGGTTGTACACCGCCGTAACCCGTACCAAGCAAAAATTGTATTTGATTGGCTTTAAAAATGAATTTTTTGTGGAAGATATGTAATTTGTTTACTTCATTCACAAAATTTTAAAAGTAATAGGTATATAATTATTACGATTTAAAAAAGTATAAGTTGAAAAGAAAAAATTTAAAAATTATTGCCGTTATTCCCGCCAGATATAAGGCTTCCCGTTTTCCGGGGAAGTTAATGAAAGACCTGGAAGGTAAAACGGTCATACGACGAACCTATGAAGCTGCGGTAAACACTAGGCTGTTTGACGAAGTTTTTGTGGTTACAGACAGCGATATTATTTTTAAAGAGATAGAATATTTCTCCGGGAAGGTAATAAAAAGTAAAAAAAACCATGAATGTGGTAGTGACCGTATTGCCGAAGCTATCCAATCTATGGAGGTAGATATTGTAGTAAATGTACAAGGAGATGAACCTTTTATCGATAAAAAATGCCTGAATGCCGTACTTCAGGTTTTTCAGGGAGAAGATGCTGCGCAAATTGACCTGGCTAGTTTAATGAAACCTTTATATAAAAAAGAAGATATTGAAAACCCTAACAACGTAAAGGTAATTGTAAATCAAAATAACTATGCTTTATACTTTTCCCGGTTGCCAATTCCTTACGTTCGAGATGCTTCCGTAGATCATACTTATTATCAACATATTGGTATTTATGCCTTTAGAAAAAAAGCTTTGCTAGATTTTTATCAGTTACCCATGCGATCCCTGGAAGCTTCAGAGAAAATTGAATGTATCCGATACCTGGAATATGGAAAAAATATTAAAATGGTTTTAACGGACGAAAGCTCTATCGGTATTGATACTCCGGAAGACTTGGAAAACGCTCGAATGTTGTTACGTAATGCTACTACTTAATTGTAAATTTGTAAACTATCTTACTCTGGTGAATTTAGGGAAAAAAGCGTCAGTTTGAGTGTTTTTTGTAATGAAATGAAAAAAAAATAGCCTGTCCTTGACTTGATCGAGGATATCGAAAATAGCTTTTTTGACTAAGATCCTTGTTCCCGATGGGCTTCTTCCTTCGGTCGAAGCACTTGAACCAATGGAAGTTATAATAATTATTACTTAACATTAGCATTATATGTTCAAAAAACCATTAGCGTCTGATTAATTAAATAAAAGTTTAAAAAGTACAGTAAAATAAGGTCATTTGATACTTTAAAGTATTTGAATAATACTTTTCTAAAAGTAATTTATTTTTTTAACGCGAATAATTTTATGATATTGGTTTTTCAATACTATAATGATTAGTCTTAATTCTAGGAACAAAAGCGATTTTAAATCCTTACCGGACACTAATGAAAAAAACGAATTATCGTAAAAAAACTATATACATACATTTTTTATTCCCTTATGGGATGGAAAATGGAAGGAGATTTTAGTAAGCATACTGTTAAAAAATGTGTGGTCATTGCCGTACCACATACTAGTTGGCATGATTTTTATATCGGATTACTTATTCGTAAAATTGACGGAGTACGCATTCATTTTGTTGGAAAAAAAGAATTATTCAAATGGCCCCTAGGTTGGTATTTGAAAAAAGTAGGAGGGATTTCAATTGATCGAACCCCTGGGCAAAATAAAGTAGAAGCTATCGCTAAAGAATTTGAGAAAAGGGAGGAATTACGTATCACTATTGCCCCGGAAGGAACCCGTAAAAAAGTATCTGAATGGAAAACCGGATTTTACTACATTGCTAAAGCTGCAAACGTACCTATTATCATGGTAGCTTTTAATTTTGGAAAGAAGAAGGTAACCATCTCAAAACCCTTTTACCCAACGGAAAATATAGAAGAAGATTTTAAATTTATGTATTCTTTTTTTAAAGCGGTCAAAGGAAAAGTACCGGAAAACAGTTTTGAACCTGATCTTTAGAACCTATGGGTTTTACCTATTTTAGTGGTATCCGTATTTTTCACAGGTCTCGTTGCATTGCCACCACCAAACAATAGTTCCGTACTGGTAAAGGTAGACCCAAAAGTTAAAGCTGCCAACCGAACCTGAGAGATAGCATCTTCTACCTGCGCTGTACTTAATTCTTGAAGCGGGTGAATAAATACAGACCATAAAACATCCTGGCTGATCGCATATTTAACATCCAGCGCCGTATGAAAATTGGCGATAAGACTATCTCTTAACAAATTGTCACTTAAATCCTTAACGCTTGCGATAGGCGAAATTATACGCATTCGATTATGAGCTTCGTTGGTAATACAAAACATAGGAACCTGCTCATAAATAAATTGCCAGTTGCCTGATTGTCCGTTTATAGAATCTGCCTTGCTGGTAATAATTTCTTCCATTTTTGAGTTCGTCATATTCTGTCCAAAAGCAGAACTAATAAAAAGAAGGAGTATGGTAAAAGATAAAAAAGTTCTCATACTAGTTTTTTATTTAAGTCGTAAATTAAAAGATAGGCTAACAAAAAAAGCCTTCGTAATGAAAGCTTTTTAAAAATCTATTAAAAGCGGCTATGAAATTATCTATTATTTTCGATCTATAATTTCAAATTTACCAGAGTAACCTATTTCAATGCTTTCGCCATTTTCTAAAGTTAAATTACCTGAAATGGTATAGGTTTCACCTTGTCCTTCTACTTTAATATTACCAGTATCAGATTCTAAATCTTTATCTTTAAATTCAACAAAAGAAAGATGATAGAAAGAATCAATATTAGTTTTTGATAAATTCTCAAAAGTTCCGGTTCTAAACGTATCTCCATTTTCTAATGGTGCATATAGTTCGGTTATGAAATTTAAAGCTTCGTCTCCGGATTTACCAAATAGGTAAAAATCGTAATTATAATACCTGGTTCCATCTTCCTCCTGACCATCATTAATTCCATAGTCCTCAATAAAAACGGAGTCTATACTAAAAGTCCTACCTTCATAAATCATTTGATTTTTAAGGATAACTTCCGTACTATCATCATCGTCTTTTGAACAGGAGACAAAACCTAATGAAACACTAAAAAATAATAATAGTAATACTTTTCTCATAATTTTTAATTTAAAATTTACGAGAGCAAATATATAATATTATTCTTGTTAAGTAAATATTAAATATAAAAATTAATCGTTAAAAAACCTTTTTTCACGATAAATTACTGAATTACTAAGATTCTTCCATAGTATGATATACGTTTTGTACATCATCATCTTCTTCAATCTTTTCTAATAATTTTTCTACATCTGCAACTTCTTCAGCGCTTAATTTTTTTGTAACCTGAGGAATTCTTTCAAATCCTGAAGATAGAATTTCGATACTTCGATTTTCCAGTTCTTTTTGAATGGTTCCAAAACTTTCAAAAGGTGCATAAATCAAAATACCATCATCATCCAGAAAAACTTCTTCCACACCAAAATCAATAAATTCCAGTTCCAGTTCTTCAGCATCCAGACCTTCGGCATTAATACGAAAGTTACAGGTATGATCAAACATAAATTCAACAGAACCGGAAGTACCCAAATTTCCATCGCATTTATTGAAATAAGAACGTATATTGGCAACCGTACGATTGTTATTATCCGTAGCGGTTTCTACCAAAATGGCAATCCCGTGAGGAGCGTAACCTTCAAATAAGACTTCTTTATAATCACCCTGACTTTTATCTGACGCCCGTTTGATAGCCCTTTCGATATTATCTTTAGGCATATTAACGGACTTGGCATTTTGAATAACCGCCCGTAACCTTGAATTAGAATCGGGGTCAGGTCCCCCTTCTTTTACCGCCATTACGATATCCTTACCAATCCTGGTAAAGGCTTTGGCCATCGCAGACCATCGCTTCATTTTTCTTGCTTTTCTAAATTCAAAAGCTCTTCCCATTTGCTAAATTTTTGTCCGTATGGTTACAAACTTAAGTAGAAAGTGAATCATTCACAACTAAAATTTTTGGTACAGTGATAGTAATCAATTATACCGTATCAACGATGGTATTAATAGTATGAGCCAATTTAAAATCTTTTTCTGTTACCCCTCCTGCATCATGAGTGGAGAGACTAATGTCCAATTTATTGTACACATTTGCCCAATCCGGGTGGTGATTTTGTAGTTCAGCTTCAAAAGCAATCCGGGTCATCACGGAGAAAGCATCTTTAAAATCTTCAAACTCAAAACTGGTTTGAATACTATTATGATGATATTCCCAACCTTCCAGATCGTTCAATCTTGCATTAATTTCGGTTTCCGTCATTCTTTTTTATGAATTTTGGTTTTTCTTTTTTTAAGGCACTAGGCACTAGGCAAAAGGCACTAGGCAAAAGTTATTCGGTTATTTAGTTATTCGGTTATTTAGTTATTGTGTTTTTCAGTTACTCAATTATTTATAAGATATAGCTTAGCACTTCATACTTAATACTCAATACCTAATACTTTATGTACATCCCTGCTATAGGTTGACCACTTTTAAATAAAGTGATTAATATATGAGAGCAAATTTAAAGAGTATTCAGAAGAGAAGAAAATATTCTGAGGATTTTAAAAAACAATTGGTCAGTGACTTTGAATCGGGTAAGTTCAGTGTCCCACAATTGGAGCGGATACATAAGATATCCCGCTCAAATATCTACAAATGGATTTATAAATATTCTACCTTTAACGAGCATGGATCAAGAGTTGTAGAGATGAAACACAGTAGTTCGGAGAAGTTAAAAGAATTAGAGAAAAAGGTTAAAGAGTTGGAAGCTGCCCTGGGGCGTAAACAAATCAAGATTGACTATCTGGAGAAGGTGGTGGAGATAGCCAAAGATGAACTTAACATCGATATTAAAAAAAACTTCAACACCCCACAATTAGGTGGTTCCAAAAGCATCAGCAAGTAATGGGTTATTCATTAAATAAGCTATATAACGTTGTAGGTATTAGCAAACAAGCCGTACACCAATACGCTAAGCGCCAAGAAGTCTTTGATCGGAAGATTGAGGGCTTAGTAGTAGAGGTAGATGAGTTGCGCAAAGACTTTCCGGGTTGTGGGGTAGAAAAGATGTACGATATACTACAACCTAATTTTATTGGTAGGGACAGGTTTGTAGAAACTATGATGTTATTGGGCTATAGGCTCAAGATCAAGAAGAACTATAAAAGGACGACTATTGCCGCTAAGGTGTATTACCCTAATTTAATTAAAGGGATGGAAGTAGCTGCACCGTCAGTAATTTGGCAAAGTGATATTACTTACATTCTTATTTGTGGGAAGCATTATTATGCAGTCTTTATCATTGACGTTTATACAAAGAAAATTGTAGGTTACTGCCTATCGGACCATATGCGTGCTACGGCTAACCTAAAAGCTTTACAAATGGCACTAAAGGACCATAAACCACCAAAGGTACATCACTCCGATAGGGGCGGTCAATATATCTACAAAGCCTATATCAAGCTTTTAGAACAACATGACTGTAGGATCAGTATGGCACAATCTGCCCAAGATAACGCTTATGCAGAACGTATCAACAGGACTATCAAAAGGGATTATCTTGACTACTGGGAGATTAAAACCTTTGATCAACTAAAGAAAAGAATGAAGCAAGCTGTCAACCATTACAACCATGTAAGGACACATAACAACATCGATAAGAAAACGCCAGTCCAGTTTGAAGAAAACTTTCCTTCAATAAACAAAGATCAAAGGAAAACAATAACTATTTTTAACAATGAAATATAAACCTAAAAGCGGTCAACACTATTTAGGGATGTACATTACACCTAATGTTATACACTCAACACTTTGTACTTAATACTTTACACCTAATGTTATACACTCAACACTTCTTACCTGATACTTCATACTCAATACTCAATACTTCTTACTTAATACTTTACACTTAATACTTAGTACTTCATACTCAATACTCAATACTCAATACTAACCACTCAATACTTTTCACTCAACAACTTCTACAAACCCAACTCTTCCCTCAAAACTTCATCCAAATTTGAATTTTTACCCCAATAAGCAGAACGAATTTGTTTTTTTAAAGTAGCTTTAGATGTCATTTCCTTTCCACGACTAATATAGGTTTCTTCCCAGCTAGTAATAGTATATGGAGAAGTATTGGTAAAAGTAATTTGTAGTTTCCTTTGAAGTTTAGGGTACTGAATGGTATACACATTAGTACTATCTTGTTTTTGTAAGCTTAATTCCGCTGGATGTGATTTTAAAGCAATATGTTTCATATTAGCATAAGCCAATCCCGGGATTACCGAATGAGAACCTATAGGTAGGCTTGTCGGATCAATTCTAATTTGTAACCAAAGTTCATTTTCTAAAATGGCTTTATCTAGAGTAAAGTCTTGATCTTCTTCTCCTTCAAAATAGGAATGGGTAGTAATTTCGAATTTGGATCTATTATTTAATTGTGCATACATCTGACCGCACCATTCTTGCATCGAACTTACCGTTTTTAACGCATGTTGGTGGTTACCAGTAGGATAAAAAGTACTTTCCATAATACTATACGGATAAATACCTGTATTAAAATTTCGGGTCATATTTAATTTTAAAACTGGTATATTTGTAGGATTCTGACGATTGGCCTTCACCTGTTCCTCAGGTAAAAATTCCTCTGTAACATAAATAAGTACTGCGTTACCTTCCCGCATTTCTCCATATCGGGCTTGCTGCAAATCATAAGAGGTAATTTCAGCCGTACCGTTATACCAGTATTTTTTAAAAGCCTCGGATAAGGGTTTCGGATTATTTTCTACGGTTTCTTCCTGACTACTTCCGGATACTAGAGAAGCAGTTTGTTCCGCATTGGACTTTCCACTCTTACCACAAGTATAAAATAAAATACTACTTAACAACAAAATATGTAAATACTTTCTATTCATTTTGATTTTTTTTAATCTCTGATGCATCTTAATAAAAAAGCGTCAATTCAAGTGTTTTTTCGTAATGAAATAAAGAAAAAATAGTCTGTCCTTAACTTAATAAAGGATTTCAAGCCCTTCAATTCGATTCAGAATTACATAGCTTTTTTGAATAATTTCAAATTACAACAAAGCCCTTATTTAACCATATCTATTAACGTTTTATAAAGAAGTTGTACGGGTAACCCCATCACATTGTAAAAATTACCTTCAATCTTGGTAATGGCTATCAATCCCAGCCATTCCTGTATTCCATAAGCGCCTGCTTTATCCAGAGGTTGGTAGTTAGTAATATAATAGTCTATTTCCTTTTCCGACAATTCCTTAAAAAACACCTTAGTTACCTGATTGATAAGTTTTTCTCTCTTTCCTACCCGGATGCATACGGATGATACTACTTCATGTGCATTTCCTGAAAAAGACCGAAGCATGTTTTTAGCTTCGTCCATATCTTTTGGTTTACCTACGGCATTATCCTGATGCCAGACAATAGTATCACTGGTGATTAAAATCTCATTTTTTTGTAAGTTATCAAAAGCATCCGCTTTTAAAAGAGCTAAGAAATCCGTAATTTCTTCTTTCTTTAAATGTTCAGGATATATTTCTTCTACATTGGGAACCGCTACTTTAAAACTAAGGTTAAGATCTTTAAAAAACTGTTGACGTCTGGGAGAACCGGAAGCTAAAATGATTTGATATTCTTGTAATAATTCGGTGAGCATAGGTTATATAATAATATAAGGATAGGTTACAAAAGAAAGGGCAATCAGTAAAAATACGAGCTTAAGTAATAGAATACTTCGAGAAATCGCTTTACTATGAGTCTTATTGAACAATGTAATTGCTGCGATTAATAAAGGAGCAATCCATAATAGTAATGTGACCGCTACCACTTTGGTTTTAGAAAAGAAATAGGTGTATAGGTAGTAAAAAATCAATCCCATAGGAATAAATAATAAAATTCCACATAACCGGGTTGCTTTGGTAATACCAAATTTTGTAGCTACGGTAGTGATTCCACTTTTAAGATCAGACTCCGCATGTTGGCAATCTGAAATTAATTCGTAGATAAGCGTAAGTATAAATAACAACACTGCATAATCGGATAAAATAGAAAAAATGGTTTGTTGCGAAGTTTGATTCTGCATCGTAATGGCAGGAAGCAAATCAAAAATCCCTGGTACTAGAACAACCATGGCAACAAAAAAAGCAATGACTACATTTTTGATAAGAAATAATTCTTTAAGATAGGTAGCATGAAGGTAGCATAGTGCAGAGATGATTATAAAAATAGTAACAAAAATAGGCCGTGCTATCACATTTGATAAATAGAAACCAATTCCTACACCTGTTATGGTAGCCAGTAAGAAGAAGTTAAATAAAATATTTTCTTTTTTATCAGTAATTTGTTTTTGATATCGATTACTGTACAACCAAATGATGATTTGCCCGGCCACTGTGGTACAGAAAGTAGCAAAAACTAATAGTGCTACCCCAAAATCATTAAGAGCAACATCAATTTGTAACGGACGTAAAAAACCGTACGCTACACATAATTGAAGCAATATTACCCAAACGAGTATGTCAATTTTAAGGGAAGCTAACAAGTTTTTCATAGGCATAAAGATTATTGGTGGTGGTATGGTTCGTTCTTTAAAATAGTAAAACCACGATATAATTGTTCGGTAAAAAATAAGCGAATCATCTGATGAGAAAAAGTCATTTTAGACAAGGCCATTTTACCTTGCGCTCGTTGATACACCGCTTCATCAAAACCATAGGGACCACCAATTATAAAAACAAGAGTTTTAATACCGGTATTCATCCATTTTTGCAATTGTGTTGAGAATTGAACAGAAGTAAATTCTTTTCCGTTTTCGTCCAAAACTACTACATAGTCCGTAGACGTGATTTTACTTAGAAGTAATATACCTTCTTTCTTTTTCTGCTGTAGTTCCGTTAGGTTTTTAGCATTTTTAATGTCCGGAAGTAATTCCGTTTTAAAATTTACGTAGTGTTGTAGACGCTTGTGGTAGTCATTAGTAAGCTGTTGTAGCGTGGATTTATCCGTTTTACCAATAGCTAAAAGTTTGATTTTCATAGGTTATTCCGGATAACTATTTTAAATTCATGTTGGTTTTAATGTAACGTCAGAAATTTCTACGCTTTTTGCTACTTTTACAAAAATAACTTTTACATATGATTACCAAAACGCAATTTGATAAAGAAATTGAGATTATCATAAAAAATGCCATACGAGAAGATGTGGGAGAAGGTGATCATAGTTCTTTAGCCTGCATTCCCAAAGATGCCGAAGGTAAAGCCCAATTGCTGGTTAAAGATGAAGGGGTTATTGCAGGAATCTCTTTTGCTAAAAAAGTTTTTAAATACGTCGATAAAGACATTATTTTTAAACAACAGATTGATGATGGAGATGCCATTACTAAAGGTCATATCGCCTTTACTGTTGAAGGGTCTTCTCAAAGTATTTTAAAAGCCGAACGCCTGGTATTAAATGCGATGCAACGTATGAGTGCGATCGCTACTAAAACCCATCATTTTGTACAATTGTTAGAAGGTACGGATACTAAAATCTTAGATACTCGCAAAACAACCCCGGGAATCAGGGCTTTAGAAAAATGGGCGGTACGAATAGGGGGAGGCGAAAATCACAGGTTTGCTCTATACGATATGATTATGTTAAAAGACAATCATATAGATTTTGCCGGAGGTATTCGAGAAGCAATTGAGAAAACCAAACAGTACCTAAAGGATAAAGAGTTGAAATTGAAAATTATCGTAGAAGCTCGTGACTTGAATGAAATTGAACAAATTCTGGAAGCTGGAGGGGTGTATCGTATTTTGATTGACAATTTTAATATTGCAGATACCAAAAAAGCAGTGAAGCTTATTGGCAATCAGTGCTTGACCGAATCCAGTGGCGGAATCAACGAAAAAACTATTAGAAAATATGCCGAATGCGGAGTAAATTATATTAGTAGTGGGGCATTAACTCATTCCGTTTACAATCTGGATTTAAGTTTAAAGGCATTTTAAAATGTCTAAAGAAGTAGAAGAACAGTTAGAAAAGATTCCCATAATTAGTACTTTGGTACGGTTCGGAAAAAAAATTGTTCTTCCGGGTTTTGAAGGCCTTTCTTTATATGACCTAATCGAGATCTATACTATCGGCATAATTAGAGGTACGTTTACAGCCCGGGCTGGTTCTATTTCCTGGAGTTTTTTCTTGTCCCTATTCCCTTTTTTACTTTTTCTATTAAACCTAATTCCTTATGTTCCTATAGAGTCTTTTCATTCGGAATTTTATCAATTTATAAATGGTATTTTGCCACGGCAGTCGGCTGCCTTTTTTCAGAATATTTATAATGATATCTACTTAAACCCCAGGGGAGGTTTATTATCTACCGTATTTATATTATCTATATTTCTAATGGCCAACGGGATTAATGCGGTATTCTCAGGGTTTGAATATTCTTACCATGTTACCCTGAACCGAAGTGTAATCAGGCAATATTTTATGGCGCTTGGAGTCTCGATTATTGTGGCATTGTTGTTGCTTATTACAGTAATAATTACTTTATACTTTTCGTATTTAATTGAAAACCTGAATAGTAGAGGCATGGTGCGGGATAATATATTTTGGTTACAACTAGGTAAATATAGTATTGTGGTATTAATGATTTTTTTAATTGTTGCCATTCTCTTTTATTTCGGAACGAGAGAAGGAAAAACTCATCGGTTTTTTTCCATAGGAGCAGTAATGACCACCTTATTAATTATAGTAACTACCTATTTATTCGGAATTTATATTGATAATTTTTCGAATTATAATAAATTGTATGGTTCGATCGGAGCCATGTTAATCCTGATGTTATACATTTGGTTAAATGCCATTTTATTACTTCTCGGATTTGAATTAAATGCTTCCTTGACTAAATTAAGGGGGGCTTATAAATTAAACAGTGAAATATCTAACTTATGAAAAAATTAAACTTTTTACTTACACTAGCGTTCATCATTGTGGTTCAATTGAGCGCTCAAACTAAAGTCGGAGACGCAACCTTACCTAACGAAGTTACTTTTAACCAGGAAAAACTGGTACTAAATGGTGCGGGTATTAGAGAAAAATTCTTTTTTGATATCTATGCCGGAGGTTTATATCTTAAAACCAAAACTACAGATGCGGAGAGTATCGCTAACGCCGATGAAACCATGGCGGTAAAATTAGATATTTTATCGGGTATGATGTCCAGGAGTAAAATGGAAGGAGCTTTAAGAGAAGGATTTGAAAAGGCAACTAATAATAATACAGCATCATTAGCTACCCGAATTGATAAATTCATCAATTTAATGCAGGAAGAAATTGAAGTAGGACAGGTGTATGATATTGTATATGAGAAAGGAAAAGGAAGCGTACTATACAAAAATGGGGTTGAAAAAGGTTTTGTCGAAGGCTTAGATTTTAAAACGGCTTTATTTAATATTTGGTTAGGTAAGAAACCAGCAGATAAGGATTTAAAATCGGAAATGTTAGGTAAATAATCGCTGTATTGTTACAAATAAAGGTTTAAATACAGTAATTTGTTTATTTTTTAAGTTTTTTGTCACGATTTTTAAGATAGAACCGGTATCTTAGCTCAATTATATTTTAAAGATTTAAGCTGCCCTAAAATGAAAAAATTCAGTTGTTTTTTGACGGTTCTGCTTTTTACACTATCTGGATTCTCACAAGTTCGAGTAGGAAAAGCCATTTTTCCTTATGAAACTCAATATCAGGACAGTATTGAGCTTAAATTGAATGGTGGCGGTATTCGGGAGATATTATGGGTAGATTTATACTCCGGTGGTTTATATCTTCCCAAACCTATGAAAGATCCGCTTAAAATTCTGGACCTAAACGAAACAATGGCAATCCATTTAAACATCGTATCAAAGTTTGTCACACAAGAAAGAATGATTAAAGCCGTTAGGGAAGGATTTGAAAAAGCCACTTTCGGAAATACAAAAGCCTTAGATAAACGGATTACCCGATTTATTAATTTTTTTTCCGAACCTATTGTAAAGCGAGATGTTTTTGAACTGGTCTATATCAAGAATAAAGGAGTACATGCTTATAAAAATAAAAAATTCTTAGGTTTAATTGAAGGAAGGGATTTTAAATATGCCTTATTTAAAATTTGGCTGGGTGATGAACCAGCAAGCGAAGCTTTAAAATTGGGAATGCTAGGACTGGAATAATAATTCGGTTAATAATTTTATAAAGCTGTTTGGTTACTGATCAAATGGCTTTTTTGTTTCATTAATAATTTTTACATTTAAAGAAAAAGATTTAGAATGAAAAGCAATTGGGGAGTATTAATTTTTTGCGCTTTATTTACAACATATAGTAATGCGCAATCTACGGTCATTGGAGAATGGAAAACCATAGATGACGAAACCGGAGAGGCTAAATCTATTATAGAGGTTTATCAGGATGGAGATAAGTATTATGGTAAAATCGTTGAAATCTTAGTGGGTGGAGAAGAAGCAGCAAATTGTTCTACCTGCGCAGAAGAATTTAAAGGGAAACCGATGAAGGGCGTAGTGATTATGAAAGATTTGGTTAAAGACGGAACAGAATATGAGGAAGGAACTATTACCGATCCTGAAAATGGTAAAACCTATAAATGTAAAATTTGGTTAGATGAGGATAACCCGAATCGACTAAATGTCAGGGGTTATATTTACTTTTTATACCGAACCCAGCAATGGATTAGAGCTTCTTAATTTACCATTATAATCAATCTTTTTATCTTTAATACGACACCATGTCTTATTACATTGATGTAATATTACCAATTCCTTTAGAGAATCAGTTCACTTACGCTATTTCGCAGGCAGAAGCTGCATTTGTTAAACCCGGAATGCGGGTAGCGGTACCTTTTGGTAAAAAAAAATTATATGCCGGTCTTATTGCCTCGGTTCATCAAAACCGTCCGTTGGTTTACGAAGCAAAAGATATCGAACATATTCTTGATGAAGAAGTTTTAGTTACTCAAGCGCAATTACAACTTTGGTCCTGGATAGCTTCTTACTATATGTGTACACTAGGTGAGGTAATGCGGGCAGCATTACCCAGTTCTTTTTTATTAGAAAGTGAAACTTTGATTGTTAAAAGCGAGCATAAAGACATAGACGCCCACGAATTAACTGATCAGGAATATCTGGTTTATGAGGCACTGCAACATCAGAGTATGTTAAAGATTAACGAACTTGTAGAAATCACCGGAAGAAAAAATGTACTGCCGCTCATTAATAGTATGATAGAGAAGGGGGTACTTCATACCAAAGAAGAGATATATGAAGTTTACGTTCCTAAAAAAGTAAAATACCTACAACTTTCTGCTCATTTGGATAATAATGAGGAACTGGAAAAAGCCTTAACTTCTTTAAAAAGGGCAAATCGTCAAAAAGAAGCTTTACTTAATTTATATCAGGCTAAAGCTAAACAAAAAGATATTTTACCGCTACAGAAATTTTTGGCGGAAACCGGTACCACCACCAGTGTTATCAATTCTTTAAAAGAAAAAGGCCTAGTTACCGTATCTGAAGAACAGGAAGATCGGCAGTCGTATAAAGGTGCCACTGAATCACAACCAAATGCTCTTAATGAAGAACAGAAAAAAGCACTGGATGTAGTAAAACAAGAGTTTACTCAGAAAAATGTATGTCTTTTATACGGTGTAACAGCATCCGGTAAGACAGAAGTGTATGTACAGTTAATTAAATCCTATCTGGATCAAGGAAAACAGGTGCTGTACTTACTACCGGAAATCGGACTGACTACACAATTAATACAACGCCTTGAACAATATTTTGGTTCGTACATTACCGTATACCATTCCAGGTTTACCGGAAACGAGCGGGTAGAAGCCTGGAGAAACGTTCAAAACCATAAAAAAAAAGGAAGTTTAATTATTGGTGCCAGGTCATCGATATTTTTACCTTTTAAAAACTTAGGACTAATTATTATCGATGAAGAGCATGAACATTCTTTTAAACAATTTGACCCGGCGCCTCGCTACCATGCCCGGGACACGGCTATCGTTCTCGCATCGTTCTTCCAGGCAAAAGTAGTCTTAGGATCGGCAACTCCTGCGGTAGAAACTTTTTACAACGTACAACAGAATAAGTACGGCCTAGCTTCCTTAACCCGTCGTTATCAAAACGTACAAATGCCTGAAATCCAAATTGTGGATTTAAAGGAAAAGTACAAGAAGAAGTTAATGAAAGATCATTTCAGTGATATCTTATTGACTCATGTACAGGAAGCGTTGGCAAATAAGGAGCAGGTCATTCTTTTTCAAAATCGAAGGGGATTTGCACCGGTAGTCGAATGTACTACCTGTGGTCATGTACCGCAATGTTCAAACTGTGATGTTTCCCTAACCTATCACCAACAGCGTAACCAGTTGCGATGTCACTATTGCGGGTACCACATGGCAATGCCACATACTTGCCTGGCATGTGGTAGTCCCGATATTTCTACCAAAGGTTTTGGAACTGAACAGATTGAAAAAGAACTTTTACAATTCATACCGGATACAAAAGTAGGAAGAATGGATCAGGATACTACCCGTGGCAAACATGGCTATGAAAAAATAATCAATAAGTTTGAAAATAACGAAATTGATGTACTGGTTGGCACGCAAATGCTAACCAAAGGTTTGGATTTTAGAAATGTGAGTTTAGTGGGTATTATGAACGCTGATAACCTACTAAACTATCCTGACTTTAGGGCACATGAACGCAGTTTTCAACTATTACTACAAGTAGCGGGCAGGGCAGGGCGAACCAAGAAACAGGGAAAGGTGTTAGTACAAACCTATAACCCGTACCACCAGATCATTCAGCAGGTTTCTGTAAACAACTATCAAGGTATGTATAAAGACCAGATAGAAGAACGAAAACAATACTTGTATCCTCCTTTTTATAAACTGATTCGGTTTACCGGAAAACACAAGGATTTTTCCAGGGTCAATGAAGCTACGGAATGGTTTGCTAAATCCTTACGTATGTACTTTGGTGAAAACGTATTAGGTCCCGAATTTCCTCCGGTCGCCCGTATTCGAAATCAATATCAAAAGAATATTATCCTAAAAATTTCAGCGGGGCAGTCTTTACAAAAAACAAAAGAAGCAATTGCCAAGATTCTAAAAACCTTTAAAAGTGTTAGAAATTTCAGTGGTGTCAGAATGCTGGTAGACGTAGATCCATATTAGGTGATGGTTGATTGTTAATGGTTGACAGTTTTTGGTTGTTAGTTATCTGTTATTAAGTTATTAGGTTACTGAGTTATTAAGTTGATAACAAATTAAGTACAAATAGAAGGCTGAAGCCGAGGCTGAGGTTCTCGAAGCCCTCGAAGCCGCTGTTTTGGTAAATAGCCAAAAGGACTAGGCAGAAGTTATCAGATTACTGAACTATCTGTTATTAAGTTATTAGGTTATTAAGTTAATACGTAATTGAGTATAAACAGTGGGCTGAGGCTGAAGCTGAGGATAAGGCTAAGTCTCCTGAAGGAGCGAGCTGAGGCTGAGGTTCTCGAAGTCCTCGAAGCCCTCGAAGCCAACAATTAAACAAAAAAAGACCCTAAACTATATGGTATAATTTAGGATCCGGGGGTGTATAAATTTAATCTAAATCTATGAACCGTTTAAAGCTTCAATAAGCGTATGCTTTTTATGTCGGCTTAACGGTATTTTTTCGTCATCAATTTCTATATTTCGGCTATTGTAACGTTCTACTTTATCCAAATTAATTATATATGACTTATGAATTCGTAAAAAACGGTCTTTCGGAAGTTCAGATTCAAAAGACTTCATGGTTGCCAGAACGATAATAGGGTCTCCTTCTTCCATAATCAGTTTAACGTAATCACCAAGGGCTTCTACGTACTTTAACTGACTTAAAAAGATTTTTCTTTTCTTTAAATTACTTTTTACAAAAATATAATCTTCGTCTTCCAGGGCGGCTTGTTCCGTACCTATTCTGGACATACTAATTGCCTTATCAACAGCAGCATTAAAGCGGTCTTTCTTTAAAGGTTTTCTTAAATAATCTACTGCATCATAATCAAAGGCTTTAAAAGCATATTTGGTTTTACCGGTAACAAAAATGATATGAGGTTTGTTTTCCAAATCATCCAGAAGGTCAAATCCGGTTAAAATGGGCATTTCAATATCCAGGAATAATAAATCCACAGGGGTATCGAGTAGTCCGTTTTTAGTTTCAATAGCATTATTCCATTCTGCGACGAGCTCTAAGGAAGGATGTTCATCAATCAATTTGACGATGGCCAGCCTTTGCAAACGAGAATCATCTACTACGGCACATTTAAGTTGTAATTGTTCCACTTGTAAATATTATGTTCTATACAATATTAAGAATTTATTCTTATAACCACAAACATTTTTCGCTTTTTGTCGATAAAAGGAGCGTTTCATCGAAGCGAAAATTATTTGATAATCAGAAAAATAGTGTTACTTTTGCAGCCAAATTAATTTTAATACATATTTATAGTATATGAATCATTATGAAACTGTTTTCATCTTGAATCCCGTTTTATCTGATGACCAGATAAAGGAAACAGTTAAGAAGTATGAAGATATTCTTATTTCTAACGGTGCCAAGATGATCTCCAAAGAAGATTGGGGACTAAAGAAGTTAGCCTACGAGATCCAACACAAGAAAAGTGGCTTTTACCATTTATTTGAATTTACTGCTCCCGGTGAAGCGATTCAACCTTTTGAAATTGAGTTCAGAAGGGATGAAAGAATCATGCGGTACTTAACGGTAAGTCTGGATAAACACGCTATTGAGTGGGCAGAAAAACGTAGAAAAAGAAATAAACAAAAAGCATAGAGTATGTCTTCAATTGAACAACAGGCCAAAGGAAAGAAAGACGGAGAAATCAGGTATTTAACTCCGTTAAACATAGATACGACAAAAACTAAAAAATATTGTCGTTTTAAGAAATCCGGTATTAAATATATCGACTATAAAGATCCTGATTATTTAGGCGCTTTTGTAAATGAGCAGGGTAAATTGTTACCCAGACGATTAACCGGAACTTCGTTAAAATACCAGCGTAAAGTAAGTGTAGCGGTAAAGAGAGCAAGACACCTTGCTTTAATGCCATACGTAGTAGATCTTTACAAATAAAATGACATAATCTTATGGAACTGATATTAAAAAAAGATGTCGAAAATCTAGGATTTGTCGATGATATAGTACAAGTAAAAAACGGATATGGTCGTAATTTTCTGATTCCGCAGGGACACGCTATTATTGCTACGCCTTCTTCCAGAAAAGCTTTAGAAGAAAAGTTAAAACAAAAATCTTTTAAAGAGAAAAAGCAGGTAGATGAAGCTCAAAAGCTTTCTCAAAAGCTTTCCGGATTAGAAATCAAGATCGGAGCAAAAACCGGTTCTGGGGATAAATTATTCGGATCTGTATCTAATTCAGACGTAGCAGATGCGTTTCAAAAAGAAGGAGTGGTTATTGAAAAGAAATTCATTACCGTACCTGGTGGAACCATTAAACGATTAGGACAATACGAAGCTGCAGTTCGATTACATCGTACGGTAGTTGCACAAGTTCCTTTTGAAGTGATTGCAACCAAAGCTTAATCCCTTTTACGGGTATTTAAGCAAATATCTTACAATATTATAATAAATAGAAGAAGCCGTCTCATAACTCAATGAAACGGCTTTTTTTGTTGTTTTTTCTCGGACTCCTATCCTTGAATGATTATCAAATACTCAATTCTCAGAAAGGTCGATTAGGTATTGAGACACTTTCTTTTTTATGCTCAAGCATGTAGTAAGGGCACCGGATTACAAAAACAATCCCGAAGTTTCAAAATAGGTAAGTACTTTTTCTTTATAGCTATTACCAATCGGAAGTTCCAGGTCTTTTATTTCAACTTCGTTCTTAGAAAAACCTGTTAAATAAATAGTATGAACAATATAGGACCGATGAATCCTTAGAAAAGGCAAACCTAATTTTCGTTCAAATGCGCCAATATTTTGTTTGATTCTAATTTTTTTATGAACGGTGTGTATTTCGATATAATCCTTAAAGCTTTCCACATAAACAATTTCATCCTTATATAATCGAATCTTTTTCTGCCCTTGAGTAACAATTAGTGTTTCTCTGGGTACAGAAGTATGAGGAGATTCGGTACTAGCAACTACCTTTGTTTCCATAGCTTTAAAAAATTTCTGTACGGATAAGAAAAAGCGATCAAAAATGATAGGTTTTAGTAAATAGTCCAGAGCATTTACTTCAAAACCTTCAAGTGCATATTCCCGATGGGCGGTGGTAAAAATAACTTCAGGTTTAGTAACCAGGTTTTTAAAAAAATCCACCCCTTTTAAAACCGGCATATTAATGTCTAAAAATAATAAATCCACTTTTTGTTTAGTAAGCAACGAAGAAGCTTCTAAGGCGTTTGTACATTGACCTGCTATTTTCAATTCAGGTATTTTAGAAACGTATGCCTCAATAAGTTCCCGAGCCAGGGGTTCATCATCGATAATAAGACAAGTATAGGTCACAGGCATAATTCGAGGGCAGTGGTATAGAGGGTAGATTCGTCGATAGTATGTAGTTGATGTTTATTGGGATAAAGTAATTCCAACTGCTTCTTAATATTTGTTAAACCTAGTTTTTTTCGATCCGAACTTTTATCCGTCACCTGGGGTTTTGAGTTGGTTAAAGTGAAAAAGAGGTTACTTTCTTTATTTTCTATTTGTATTTGTATGGAAGCCGTATCAATAGCTTCGGATACACCGTGTTTAAAAGCATTTTCGACCAAAGTAAGTAAAAGTAAGGGGGCAATCTCTTCATTACCATTTATAGATTCATCAAAAGTAATCTCCACCCTTTTTCCGTATCTTAATTGTTCCAGTTCAATGTATTTATTAATCAATACTAATTCATCTTCTAATAAAACAAATTTTTTATCACATCGGTACAGCATATAATCCAAGATATAAGAAAGATTTTCAATTACTTTAATCGTTTTATCTGATTTTTTAAGGGCAAGCAAGTATAAACTATTAAGGGTATTAAACAAAAAATGAGGATTTAATTGATTCTTTAAGGCACTTAACTCTGCTTCCCGCTTTTTCTCATGAAGTTCCTGAAGTTGTTGTCGCTCCCGGTAAAAGGAAATAGCCATAAGGATGGCACAAGGATATACCAGATACAGAAATTTGGAAAAAAACTGATTGAAATTAAAGTAAAGATGGTAAAAGTTAACTTCCTCAAAACGTTTCAAAAAAGATTGGTAGGTTTCAGGATAGGTTGGGATAAGGTACCGTACCAGGTAAGAAGTACAAATAGCATGGGCAATTACAAACAGAAGGCAGGTTGCTAAGATAAAAGGAAGAGTACGTCCTTTATTTAAAAACTTAGGTACCAGGAACTTTAAAATAGTGTAAGCTACAAAAACCTGAAGTATCGTTCGAAATCCGTAAACTTCAAACAACTCTCGGGTTTCATTATAATACCAACTGGCACTGGCGGTGGAAAATATAAAAATACAACTCCAGAAAATAGAATGAAGTATTATTTCCCGTCTCACGTTAATAGCTTCCATAGTAGTTAAATTCTAAAACAGATCATTTTGTCGTTCAATATAAAAGGAATATTATAAAGTTGCAGCTACCGATGATAAATAGCGGTTTTTAGCATACAAAGAGGTATAAATGTACAGAAAATGGGTTTCGTCATCTCTATCTGTTTGTTCTTCTTTAAAAGCATATTTTATTAATTCACCGGAATTTATGTTGATAAATAGCAGTTAGGTTTGAAGTCTAATTGAACTCAGTATCTATGCATTATTTACCCTTTTGCTTTATTATTTTGCTTCAAAGTTTCCTTTATGGGCAGACCAGTACATTGTCCGGAAAAATCATGGTCGCTGGTACTACAGAACCTTTACCTTTTACCAATATTACCTTAAAAACCAAAGAAAGCACCATCCTTAGCGGTACGATTACCGATGATAAAGGAAATTTTCGAATAAGCGATATTGCCGTTGGATCCTATATTTTAGATATTGAATTTATTGGTTTTGTCCCTCAACAAATAGATATAAAGGTTGAAAGTAAGAAAAATTATGATTTGGGTATTAAATACCTTACCGAACAAACCGAAATCCTGGAAAGCGTTACCATCACCGCACAAAAATCTACGGTTGAACAACGCCTTGATAGAAAAATTGTAACTGTTGGAAAAGACCTGGTTGCTTTGGGTCCTTCAGCAGCCGACTTGATGAACAACCTCCCCGCAGTTTCTGTAAATTCAGATGGCAATATTAGCTTTCGCGGAAGCGATAATGTGCGTATCCTGATTGATGGTAAACTGAGCAATCTGGAGAACCCGGCGGATATTTTACAGCAAATCCCTTCCAACACCATTAAAAAAATAGAACTGATCAGCAATCCTTCGGCTAAATATAGTCCGGACGGCCTTAATGGTATGATTAATATTATTTTGAAAAAAACGGCTAAAAAAGGTTGGAATACAGCATTGAGTACCAATCTTACTATCGCACAAAAAGAACAATATAATTCAAATATTTCTATCAATTTTAAACCCGGGAAGACCAATTATTACCTCAATTATAGTAACGGCTACGGGGATCAGGTAACAGATGGGGTGGTCAATCGTTTTGATTTAAATTCTAGCCAGGTAACACGTAACTTAAATAATCGAAGATCCAATGTAGTGCGTATAGGGGCAGATTTTACCCCTACTTCTCAGACCACGCTTTCTATTTTTACCAATCAAAACTTTTATAACGCCCTATTTGATGGTGAGAAGCAGGTTCTTTTTACAGAAGAAAGTCAAAATAATTTTGCGTTAAATGATATCCTGACCAGGGACAACTATACACAAGTGTATAATACAGATTATAAATGGTCGATTGACGGTAACTTACATTTTCTGGAACTAGAAGCCAATTACAATCGTTTTGAGAGTGATGCAAAGAATGACTTTAGGTTTTCGGGAGCTACCACGGTGCCTTCATACCTTGAAAATATCGACGACCAGCGATCCGTCTTTACCTTGAACCTGGATTATAAAGTGCCATTAAGTAAAAAATCAACTTTAGAAATAGGAGGCGAAAGCCGAATTAATAAAATTACCAATACATATATCGTCACCAATGCTCAGTTAGAGAATTCTCAACTTCAATACGACCGGGATATTTATTCATCTTACCTCATGTATACTGCTTATCCCGGTAGGTTTGAAATCAATGTGGGTTCACGATTTGAATATTACCTGGTGAACGCCCGGTTTGATGCGGAACGGTCCGATAAGGAATTGTTTAGCCAAAAATTGTTTTCTGTATTTCCTTCCGTATTTATAGGATATCAACCCTCACCGGAAAGCGTTCACCAGTATCAAATCAGCTACGGACGTAGGATTGAGCGTCCTTCCTTTAACCAGGTAAACCCCATACGCCAGACTACCACCCCTCAAATCCTGGCCACCGGAAATTTAGGTTTAACGCCGCAGTTTAGTAATATACTGGAGGCTAGCCATCTTTATAGATTAGGAATAGGTACAATCAGTTCGGGAGTATTTTACCGGTTTGTTAAAGATGAAATCAATCGCATTGGTATTTTTGATCAGGAAGACCCGAATCTTTTACGTTTAAGTTATGATAATTTTGAACGTAATCAAGCCTATGGTGCTGAGATCAGCAGTAACTTAAAACTAACTAGTTGGTGGCGTACCAATACGTCCGTTGAATTTTATACACGACAGCAGGAAGGAGCTATTGAAGGGGAGAAGGTAAGCGTACGTAATACCTTGACTAATTTAAAATGGACAAATAACTTTACGTTGTTTAAACAGGTTTCTGCTTCTCTATTTGCTTTCTACAGTGGTCCACAGGATGTACTACAATACCGACTTAAATTCAATTACTATATCAACGCTGGCTTAAGGTATAACTTTGTTAATGGTAAAGGGAGTATAAGCCTTAACGCTAATGATATTTTAGGTACCCGAAGGTTTGCTTTTAAGACATTTAGAACGGTTTTTCAGGAAGGGGAGTTTCTTAGGGATACCCAACAGGTATTTATAGGCCTGTCTTACCGATTCGGAGGTAAACTTTCTTCTTTATCACGTAAAAAACGAAAAAGTAATATCAAGGCGGACCGCTTTTTATAAATAGTTTATAATTCTAAATTTATATCCATGTTTTCAACACTATCAAACGTTCAACGTTTATCATCCCTACTTCTAATTTTATGCTTTTTACTAATTAGTACAACAAAAGCTCAAGAAATTAGCTATACACTAAAGAAAGGAGAAGTATTCGATCTACTTTTAGTAACCAATCAACCTACTGGTAAAGAGGTTTTTAAAAATTACCGGGCAGAAGCTTTTCCGGTGGCTGTCGAAAAGGGATATTCCTTTTTGTCCGGTTTTAAAATTACCGAAACGCTAGAAGGTGATATCCATCCGGAAGGTGCTATTTTTGGAAAATGGAAGAGTTTAGCGGACAGGCAAGAATTTCTAAAGATAATAACTACACGTGTACCGGATTTCCATAAGATGCGAAAAGAAATCTGGTACTACTTTACGGTAAAGTATTATGAGATAGAACAAGACCTTCACTTCAACCTGGATCCTGAAAAGGTAATTGTTGCTACTACCTACTGGCAGAAGGAAGGTGCATCCTCTGAATTTGAAAACTTTATCGCTAAAGTAAAGAGCCTTATAGAAACGACTGGCGGAAGCTTAAAATTAGCATTTAATAAAGGCTATTCTCCCGAAGGTTACGAATACAATCCGGATTACCTGATATTAACTCAATGGGATAACAAAGAAGATTTTGACCGTTTTATAAAGGATAGTAGTACGATGGATTCGACCATGTTACAAACCCTACATCAATTTATGTTTGGTAAGTAAGTCAAAAATTATAGGAAAGAATCAAAATCAAAGAAAGAATTTGGTAATTTCCAGTATTTTTGCTGCTCGAAAAGTAAGAGTATGAAGTACCAGCGATTAACCAAAGAGCAGTTAGAAGAATTGTATCCGGAGTTTATTAATTTTCTGGCGGCACAATCCATTACTGCTGAAGAATGGCAAGAAATCAAAACCAATAAACCTCAAGTTGCTGAAGAAGAACTGGATGTGTTTAGCGATTTGGTTTGGGAAGGTGTTTTATCTAAAGCAAAGTACCTTGAACATATTTCGAAAGATCAAATGCACCTTTTTAAGCTAATTGATAGCGGAATGCTATTGATTGCCATTAAAATCAACAATCCTAATATCAATATTACTACCAAAGAAGGGTATCAATGGTTGCAAAATAACCTGATGAATGATGAAGTGATTTTCTATAATTCGGATAAAGGTTATAGTAGTGACCCGGCTATGGACATTTTTAAACTGATCCAAAAAGGAGCGGTGATTACCAAAGGGGAATTATACGGATTTTTTGAAAAATTGGTTAAGGTGGTAGAGTAGTAAAAGATATTTTAATTAATAAAGTATAATGAGTGACTTTTACTAAAAAAGACGTTTTATCCTATTAAATCAAAATGTAGAAAGAGGAGTAGAAATAAGCAAACAACCTATAACACAAAGCGAAGTAGTACCAATCATATTATGGCAAACAAACCATCTTTACCTAAAGGAACCCGGGATTTTTCACCAATCGAAGTAGCAAGGCGTACCTATATTATAAATACCATTAAAAAGCAATTTGAACTTTTTGGTTTTCAACCTATAGAAACCCCTAGTTTTGAAAATAGCGATACCTTACTGGGTAAATACGGGGAAGAAGGGGATCGTTTAATCTTTAAAATTTTAAATAGTGGGGATTTCGAAAAAAAGGCTGATAACTTATTAAGAGAGAAAACCTATTTGGATGAAGTTTTTAACGAAAGTTTTTATTTAAATTTCCATCAATATCTAATTAATAAAGCTTCTTTAGATGAAAATAGTTTAACTAATAAACGATTTAATGAAGATGCACAAAATTTAATAGCAGAAGATTTACAACAATATTGGCGTATACACGAAAATGATTTTTTAAATAAAATCTACCCAGAAGATATTAAGGAAAAAATAAAAAACTTTTGGACAAGCGAATTTGGAGCTATAAGAAAATTTTCAATTGATATTATTTATAAAATTCACTTTTCAAGAAACAACCAAGATAATCTTCTATGGAAGTCTGATTTGGATAAACTTGTAACCAGATTAATAACTAAAAAGAACTTAAAGTTTTCTGTTCCTCTCGCTAATGAGATTTCAGATAAAGCTTTGCGATATGACTTGACCGTTCCTTTTGCACGCTATGTGGTACAACATCAAAATGAAATTATTTTTCCTTTTAAACGTTACCAAATACAACCGGTATGGCGTGCTGACCAACCACAAAAAGGTCGTTTTCGAGAGTTTTATCAATGTGACGCGGATGCGGTAGGGAGTACTTCATTATGGCAGGAGGTTGAATATATTAAACTATACGACGCTGTTTTTACGGAACTTGGTCTTAAGGGAGTTACTATTAAAATTAATAACCGTAAAATTTTATCAGGTATTGCTGAGGTTATTGGCGAAAGTGATAAACTTATTGATTTTACCGTAGCGCTGGATAAATTAGATAAAATTGGAGTTGCAGGGGTAACTAAAGAAATGCTAGCCAAAGGAATTAGTTCCCAAGCTATTGAAAAAGTAGAGCCTTTATTACATTTTTCCGGTAGTTTTGATGAAAAATTGGATATGCTTACCAGTCTGCTAACCTCTTCGGAGGAGGGCTTAAAAGGAATTGAAGAGGTTCGTTTTATTTATCAGGCCATTCAGGAAATGCCATTACAAAATGCCACCTTTGAATTGGATGTAACCCTGGCCCGTGGACTTAATTATTATACGGGAGCTATCTTTGAAGTAGCTGCGCCTTACACGGTAAAACTAGGTTCAATCGGAGGAGGAGGACGATACGACGACCTCACCGATATTTTCGGAAAGAAAGATATTAGCGGAATGGGAATTTCGTTTGGCCTCGACCGAATTTATTTAGTTTTAGAAGAGTTAGGCTTGTTTCCGGAAACCCTTCAACAGCATACTCAGGTATTGTTTATCAATTTTGGAGATAAAGAAGCGTTGTATGCAATGAAAGCGGTAAATCAATTACGAACCCTAGGCATCAAAGCCGAATTATATCCGGATGCTGCCAAAATGAATAAACAAATGAAATATTGTAATAAACGCGAAATCCCCTTTGTAGTGCTGGCAGGTGACGAAGAAATGCAATCCGAAACCTATACGGTAAAAAACATGAAAACAGGAGAGCAATCTAAACTCAATATTCAAGCTTTGGTAGATGTTGTTGGGGTTTAGACTAGTTATTATATTTGACTGAGAATCAAGATCGCTATTGCTTTTAGAATCAGGAATCAAGATTTAGAGTTGGTTCTAGTTTAAAATAGAGTAAATAATTTTCATTCATATAAATTAATCCCAGCCCTTCCCGAAGGGAAGGTAGCTAAAAGTCCTTTCCTTTGGAAAGGATTTAGGATAGGATAAATAGCTGTAGATAAAATAGTTGAGTCAATTTTCATATACTAATGCTATTGTAATTTAAAGCCTTACAGTTATATAGTTCTAATCTTACTAATTTAACTAGGTGAAGAGTTTAGTTTTTAGTGTAAAACAAGCTTTTCTATGTTTTAAAATGCATTTAAATGAATAAAATTACAAAAAACTTAATAATTCTCATTGGTATCATTTCTATTTTGGCTTCTATTTACGGATTATTAAATGATCGAAAACTGATAGAAGTGATTGGTGGAATAGCTATCGGATTATCAATAATTGGTTCCGTATTTTTAAGGCAAAATAAGAATAGAAGTTAGTTGTAGATTTTGCAATAAAATAGAGAAAAATAACCTGTCCTAAACTTGATTTAGGATATCGAAATTAGGCTTTACTTGAAAAGTCATTTATGAGTACTATACTATACAACTAAACGTAATATAAAGCCGTCAAATTGAGTGATTTTTTGTAGCGAAGTGAAGAAAAATAGCCTGTCCTAAACTTGATTTAGGATATCGAAATTAGGCTTTACTTGAAAAGTCTTTTATAAGTTTTATACTATACAACTAAACGTAATATAAAGCCGTCAAATTGAGTGATTTTTCGTAACAAAGTGGAGAAAAATTTTATCGAAATTAGGCTTTGTTTTAAAATTACTATTTCTAATTATTTATAACTAAATTTAGAGCAAATTATCCTAATAAATAGAACTTTTAATAGTGGGAAGAAAAAGGAGAATATTTACTTTAAGTTTAGCAGTAATTGCTTTGATAGTAGCAATTTTTGAATTTATCAAAGGTGATGAAATGTTTACGGCATCAATAAGACTTTTTATGGGAGTTACCTTACTTGGTTGGGTGTATTTAGTCCATAGGAAAGAAAAGAAAAAAGGCTAACCCAATATGCTATCCACAGTAATTACTCGATACGTATTAGAATTTATGGTAATTCTGATATTTTTCTCAGTATTAGTAATGTAAAAATTTTTACCGCGTTTTTTAAAACAACTCTCCTTCGTAGTTTTAATGATATTGAACAACCTTTCTTCAATTTCTTCATTAGAAATTTGAATATCTAACTTCTTCCGGATTCTATCGTACACTAGTTCGGTATAACAGATATGGTTTAAAATGTTTTTCTTTATTACTTCCATGTACACCTTAGTTTTTATTTATTCCTTCTGCAAATGTATTTGATAGTTGGCTTAAAATTAGAGATTCAATATAAGTAGTTTAAGAAATGGAATACCACTTCTTGCTACAGTAGAAACAACCCATTAATTTTCCCCGGTACATTTCAACTTTTGTAGTCAAATAAAATGTAGCCTTAAAACTTTAACTTTTTCCAATCTGAATTTAATTTTTAAAACTTGACTTTATTACAGATTATTAAAATATAAATAGCTAGTATACAATTACTTAAAAGTTTTGACTTATCTAGTGATAGGAATCATTCCTTTTCTAGGAAAAATTCCTATCTTTCTTAGTTTTTTGGTAAATTTGTCAAAAAGAGGTTAAGTCGTTGAGAAAATTTGCAATTATTGATGTAGAGACTACAGGGAACGGTATTAACGGTAACCGAATTACCGAAATCTGTATTGTTGTTTTACAGGAAGATAAAGTCATTCATAAATTTACCAGTCTTGTCAATCCCGAACGGAATATACCAGCATTTATTACGGGGCTTACAGGGATTGACAATGACATGGTACGAGATGCACCCAAATTTTTTGAAATTGCCCAGGAAATTGTAGAACTTACGGAAGGTGCTATTTTTATCGCTCATAATGTGACTTTTGATTATAATGTGGTTCGTGGCGAATTTAAACGATTGGGCTATACCTACACCCGTAAGAAACTTTGTACGGTTCGGCTATCTAGAAAATTGATTCCGGGAATGCATTCATACAGTTTGGGTAAGTTATGCACCTCATTAGCAATACCTCTAAGTAACCGCCACCGTGCTGAAGGTGATACGGATGCTACCGTATTATTGTTTCAAAAATTGTTAGATATTGACAAAGATCAGGAAACTATTACTTCTTTCTTAAACGCCCGATCCAAAGAAGCGACTTTACCACCTCATATTAATAAAAAACAAATTGCAGACCTTCCTGAGCAAACCGGTATTTACTTTTTTAAAAACCAAAAAGGAAAGGTAATCTACGTAGGAAAAGCAAAGAATATAAAACAACGGGTACTTAGTCATTTTTATGATAAAAAAAATAAAGAATATGCCTTAGGTCAGCATACGTATAGTATTGATTATGAACTGACTGGTAACGAATTGATTGCGCTTTTAGCAGAAGCTGAGCAAATTCAAAAACTATATCCGCGATTTAATAAAGCACAGAAAAAACCGGTAGCTCCCTATCGAATTATTTCGTATACCAACCGTAGAGGTGTCATGCAATTAGTTATCGACCGAATGCCAAGTACCAATAACGCTGTAGAAATTTTCTATACCCGTGCGGATGCAGTTTTACGCCTGGAACAATTGTGTACGAAATATCAATTATGTCCGCGATATTGTAATTTACAAAGTACCACGGAGAAGTGTTCTCATTATAAAATTAAATATTGTTTAGGTATATGCGAGCAAAAGGAATCTGTAGCCCTTTATAACATAAGAGTTCAACGTGCCCTGGCTGCTTTACAAAAAGAACAGCAGAATTATATTATTAAAGAAAAAGGGCGAACTCAGGAAGAAGAGAGCTTTATTCTGGTAAAAAATGGTTTGTATAGAGGCTTTGGTTTTATCACTCAGGATGATACTATTGAGCATCACGATCAATTTGAAAATTACCTACAACCTCGCAATCATACGTATCACACCGCCAAAATTTTAAAAAGTTATTTAATGAATAAAGCAAAAGATAATGTAGTTTTTATGGAAGTATAAAGGTAAATCCATATATAACCAAAGAAAAAACACTCGAACGGACACTTTTTCCCTAAAAATACCAAAGGTTAAGTTTTACCCAATGCTTTAATAACTTAGTAACCTAATAATACATAGCATCAATCAACAAGGAATAACAATCAACTACTAACTGACAACTATTAATAAACAACTGAAATCACTTCTTCTTTTTATATTTTTCCTCTCGGTCAAATTCAGCATCATTGGGAGCCATTCTAATATTAAATTCTTTTTCACCCCCGTATAATTTGATTTCCTGTATATCCGCAGGTAAATAGTATCCGGCTTCTTCCAGTGCTTCTTTTACATTACGAACTACATTTCCTTTAGTAGTCAGTGCCTGTCTTCTAAAATCTTTAGTATCTACCCAAAAGAAAACTTTTAAATTGACGGTACTGGTTGCCAACTGATCCTCAATAACAAAATTTTCATGCTCTTCGTCTTCGATGACATTTGGTTCTTTTTTTAAAGCTTCCAGAACGGTTTGTTTGGCACCTTCAATATTATCCTCATAGGCAATACCTACGATAAAATCCCATCGGTAAAACCCGTCTTCGGTATAATTAGTTACTGGTTTGGTAAGTACATCGCTATTAGGGATATACACATCTTTTCCGTTAAAGGTTTTTAACTTGGTATATCGAAACTCCAAAGTTTTTACTTTTCCGAAGTTTTCTCCGATTTCTACAGTATCATTGACGTCAAACGGACGGTTAAAAGCTAAAATAACACCAGCAATAAAATTCTCACCGATATCTTTAAAAGCAAACCCTAAAACCACCGCACTTGCTCCGGCGGCAGTTAAGATTCCAGTGGCCACCGCTCCCAAACCCGCAGCTTCAAGCGCCATCATAATAGCCAAAACAATCAAAATATATTTGATAGCCTGACCCAAAAAGCGACTCATTAAGGGATCATCCGTACGAAGTGCTAATTTCCTACGTGAAAAATTACCAATCCAGGTAGCAATTAAGATCCCTAAGATGACAATAATCACACCAATAGTAATCCCCGGAAGTTGTTCTATAAACCTGTTATAAAAATTAATAAAAGGTTCGGTAACCTCTTTAGTCTGGTCACTAATACTTTGCATATAAGTATAATTATTTACTATCTATAACCATAGTCAATCCTGGTTTTTAAATTACCTATTCTTTTATTCCTTTAAAAATGAAATAAGAATATCATTTAATTCATCCCGATGGGTTAGATTAAGTCCGTGGGGTCCGTTAGCAATCACTTTATAGGTATTATTAGCAATACCTTGAGCTGCCTGATCTGCCGAAGTTGCTTTAGGAACGTTATTGTCTGCATCCCCATGAACAATTAAGGTAGGAACATCTACATTTTTTAATTCCGGTCTAAAATCCGTTTCCGCCCAGGCTTTAGCTGCCTGAATAGTGGCTCGCGGAGAAGCATGAGAAGCAATGGACCAGTCATAATGCAATTGCGCTTCACTTATCGTATCTTTATTATCTTCGTAATTATAAAAGATTCTTAAAAAGTTCTTTAAAAAACCTACCCGATCGGTTTGTAAAGCTTGAATAATACCTTGTAAATCTTCTTTTGGAGCACCTTCAGGATTATCCTCTTTTTTTGCTACCAGTGGGATAATAGAACTAATTAAAGCTGCTTTTGCAATTTTCGCACTTCCAAATTCAGTAAGATAGCGCACTACTTCGCCACCACCCATAGAAAAACCAACAATAACCACTTTATTTAAGTCAAGTTGATCTATAATTGCTTTTAAATCTTTAGCCAGACTGGTATAATCATATCCATCCCAGGGTTTAGAAGACTGACCGAATCCTCTACGGTCATAGGCAATACATCTAAAACCGGATTCAACGATCTTCCAAACCTGTTGTTCCCAGGCTTTACCGCTTAAGGGCCAACCATGTATTAAGATAACCGGTTGCCCTGAACCGTAATCTTCATAATAAATTTCTGTTTTCTCCTGAGTTGCGTTGCTAGTAATAAATGGCATGTATTGAATCTTTATTATTCTTAAATTAGTTATTTCGCACTTTCAAATATCTCAAGTTGAATACCGTCAGGATCATTTAAATATGCAAAGGAAGCACCTACAATATCCTCAGCTTTATCTTTTTCTTTAAAAGTATAGGGTTCCGCATTGAACTGATACCCTTTTTCTGAAAGGTTCTTATAAGTTTCCTGAATATCATCTACTTCAAAAGCTATATGAATTGCTCCAACATCATTATTATTTTGTCGAAAGGGTTTACCTATAGGGTTGGTATATTCTATAAGTTCAATTATAGTATTTTTAATTTCGATCATAGCAAATTTACAGGCTGCATTTGGAACTTTTGTTCCTTTTGAAAAACCTTCACCAACCATTTCATTTTGAAATAAGATTTTTCCACCAAGAAACTCTTTGTAAAATTCAATCGATTTTACCAAATTACTAACCGGTATACCTATATGTTGTACACTTCTTGTCATTACCCATCAATTTATAATTATCACCTTCTATCAGAAGATTGCTCTAAATGATCGTTTCCCGGACCACCTTGACTGTATAATTGATTTTCTTCGTCTTTTAAGTTTAAAGTGTTTCTATTTTCCGGTGTAGTTCTTCCAGGTACATCCAGTTCTTTACCTTCAAAATCAACAGGTTCATTTCTATTTAATAATTCCTGGTCTTGACCTTGATCATTGTGTAAGTTTCCGGTTCGATCCCCTAGGGCATTGATATCTTCTTTTGTAATTTCCGGATTATAAGGTAATTTATCTTCTGAATTTTTCATAGTTTTTTGTTCTACTGTTTATCCAAAGAACTAACAAATAGAAGGGATGCTTTAACTCAATCAACCATTTTTGTAATGGAAAAAGTAAGCTTAAAAAGCACTTATTTACACATTGGACATTACCGGACTATCTACAGTTGGTTTTTGAAATAACTTGGTCAAAAGACAGGTAATACGTGAAGGTAATTTTTTACCTACTACATTTTTAGATAACTCTTTTGCAATTTCAATTTCTACTTGTTTCTTATAATCCAAAATTTCATGGTAAGAAAGATTTTCTAAACTTGCTAAGGTCTTTTTATTTACCGTAATAGGTGCTTCTTTTCCGGGATAGTACAACCTACAACGTTCAAAGATTTTACGAGCTTTTAAACTTTCTTTTTTCGCTTTTTTAAGAATGGCTTTTCTCCTTTGAAGAGGGAACTTAGCGTAGTTTTTAGAAATAAAAACATTAATAGTATATAACTTTCGAGAAATATCTCTTAAGGAATAAAACGTATGTTCGTCCATATATAGAACCTTGTTTTCTAAGGATTTAGTTGGTTATACAAAAGTAGATTTGTACTTACTATACTTTGTGCTTTATAAAACCAAATACTATTGCTAACGATCGGAGGGTAGCATTTTCCCTATAACTTTATTAATTCTTTAAGAATTTATTATTAAATAGGTGAAATTTTTAGAAATTTTTTTAAAGAAAACCTATTGAAAATTTGGGTTTAATATTGATAAAAAAGATCGTCTTAGATTTTCACAGCAAACGGGTAATCATTAATAATAACTGTTTTTCCGTTTAAGGACGTTAATGTAAGAGAAAGTTAATGCATACTAGCTATCTTTAAATGCGTATGAGTTAAAGGAGTTTTAGGGTTACTGCTATTTTCGATTTTAAATCTATACAATCATATGGAAAAATTACTAAGGGCATTATTAGCCGGATGGGGTGCAAAAAAAATTGGTGGTGGAAAATGCGGATGTTTCGGAACCGTTTTTGTCTTTCTTATTCTTTACTGGTTACTGGGTTATGTATTTAAAATCTTTTAAATACTTTAATTAGGCTAATAAAAGGCTTTTACACCAAAAAGTAACATGATAGTCTTCTAAATTAAATTTTAATATAAAATAATGGAAATAAATAAAAATTTAATTATCCAGAAAATAGATCCTGTATTGACTAAGGGAGATGGAGCCATCACTTTAGTTTTTTTACATTACTTTGGAGGAGACGGGGGAAGTTGGTTATGGACAATAGATGAGCTTTCTAAAAATTACAAATGTATCTCTTTAACCCTACCCGGATTTGGAAATACCGAACCTTTAAAAAATAAATCGGTAGTACATTTTGCGCAATGGATTGCGGATAAGCTAGCATCGTTAAAGGTGACGAATTATATTCTTTGCGGACATTCAATGAGCGGAAAATTAGCGCTAGTTACTGCTACCCTTAGTACTATCAAACCAAAGCAACTGATTTTAATTGCTCCTTCACCACCTACCGTAGAACCGATGGAAGCTGAAGAAAAAGAACGAATGTTGCACCATCCTGCCATCCGAGAAGCAGAAACAACCGTAAATAAAGTAACTGCCAAAAAATTAAGTGCATCACAAAAAGAATACGCTATTATTTCACAGCTACGAATTGAGCACGAAACCTGGGCATGGTGGATTAAACAAGGAATGGAGGATAATATAACCACATTAATCAAAGATGTAAATATTCCAACCACGATATTAGTAGGAGAAAATGATCCGGTTATTGATATGAATTTGGTTCAAACCGAAGTCCTACCTTATATGCCTGAAAGCCAAATAATCGTTATAAAAGATTCCGGACATCTAATACCTATGGAATCTATATCTGAAGTTGCAAGTACTATCCACCTGATAGCTTCTAAAACAAATCATATTCCGTCGTCACATTAAAACTTTCTTCTTTTAAATTTCGGTTTAAAGAAAATGCGGTACTGATCAATCCTAAATGGCTAAATGCCTGCGGAAAATTACCTAAGAATTTTCCGTCTTTATCAATTTCTTCCGCAAATAAATCCAGATGATTGGAGTAGGTGAGTAGTTTTTGAAAATAGTATTCTGCCTTTTCCAATTGTCCGGCACGGGATAAACATTCTACAAACCAAAAGGAACCAATAATAAAAGCACCTTCATTTAAGTCGTCTTCAAATGGGTTGGTATCGTTTAAATTTCTATAGATTAACACATCGTGCATAATTTTATCCTCAATAGCTTCCATAGTGGCAACCCACTTTTTATCATACGGACTGATCATACGTACCAGTGGCATAATCAAAATAGATAAATCCAGGGTAGAGGCTTCTTTAAAATGTACAAAAGAATTACAGGATTCATTCCAGAATTCTTCATACACATAAGTAAATATTTGATCCCTAACTTTAATCCATTCTACTTCCGGAAAAGGAAAAGAACGTTTTTTACCCAGTCGGATAGCCCGGTCTACTGCCACCCAACACATCACTTTGGTATATAAATAATGACGTTGTGATTCTCTAACTTCCCAAATTCCATGATCAGGCTTCTCCCAGTTTTCTATTACCGTATCTACCAATTTTACAATTAAAGACCAAAAGCTATAAGATATTTCTTCTCCGTATTTATCAAACAAATAGATGGTATCTAATAACTCTCCGTAAATGTCCAATTGCAGCTGATTTACGGCAGCATTACCAATTAATACGGGTTTTGATTTTTCGTAACCTTCATAATGTTCCAATTCCACCTCGGTGAGATCACGACTTCCATTCACACAATACATGATTTGAATATCTTTATTTAATTCAAGCAGGTCTTTTTCTAATCTCGCCTGAATCCACATCATAAATTGTGAAGCTTCTGATAAAAAGCCTAATCGGATAAAGGCGTACATGGTAAAAGATGCATCCCGAATCCAGGTATAGCGGTAATCCCAGTTTTTATCCCCACCCAATACTTCGGGTAGTGAAAAAGTAGGTGCTGCTACCGGGGAACCATGCTCTGCCGAAGTCAACAATTTTAACAGCAATGCCGAACGATTAACATAAGGTGTCCAGTCACCTTTATAGGTAGACGTTTTCATCCAGTTTTGCCAATAAGTAACCGTCGTTCTCAGTTTCTCCCGGGATTTTGAAACGATAGCTTCTTTGGCATCAGCAGTATCTTCATCGAATTGTTTTATAACAAAAATTACTGCTTCCCCTTTTTCTATAGTAAAATTTGATATTTCACTTTTTCCTTTCAGAAATGAAAGCGAACTCTGAATTTCCATCGGAGCAATATCCTTATTGTCACAAAATAGTTTTAATCGGTTATCGGCTATTACTTCTTTTTGAACGGTATCACGGTTATAATTAAAGGTAGGTTCAATTTCTAATTGTATGTTGGTGTTACCTTCAATCCCCTTAATGACCCGAATAATTTCATTAGTACCGGAAGTTTTTCCGTCAAAGGGCATAAAGTCAATAATATCGACTAACTGTTCTTTTGAAATATATCGTGTTAACAACACATTGGTATTCTGAATATACGTTTGGTGTATAGTTGCATTTTCTATTTGTGGCTGTGTATGAAAAAAGCCTCCTTTTTTATGATCTAATAACCTGGAAAATAGGGTAGGAGAATCAAAATTCGGGAAGCAAAAGAAATCAATAGATCCGGTTTTATGGATTAAAGCGGTAGTTTTACAATTACCAATGATTCCGTAATCTTCAATGGCGTAATAGGAAGAAGTATTTTTCAAGCTGTGTAAAATTTAAAAGGCTATTTAAACTGAAATATATTCATTTTAAATAGCCTTTACGGGGTTATTTAGTTTTTTATTTTATCCACCTACAACGGTACCGCCATTTACGTGAATAATCTGGCCGGTAACATAGGTTGAATCTTCTGACGCTAGGTACACATAAGCCGGTGCCAACTCTGATGGTTGTCCGGGACGTCCTAGTGGTACTTGCTTACCAAAATCTTCAATAGCTCCCATTGTTGCCGGGATTAGCGGAGTCATAATAGGTCCTGGTGCTACTCCGTTTACTAAGATTTTCTTTTCTGCTAATTGTGCAGACAATGCTCTGGTAAATGAAGTAATAGCTCCTTTAGTCGAAGAATAATCTACCATCATTTCATGTCCTTTATATCCGGTAACAGAAGTAGTGTTGATAATTCTTGAACCTTCTTTCATGTGTTCCAATGCCAATTTGGTCAAATAAATCATAGAAACAATGTTTAGATCAAAAGTTTCTTTTAATTCATCATAATCAATATTGGTAATGTCTTTGTTAGGATATTGTGTAGCTGCATTATTAATCAGAATATCTAATTGTCCAAATTCTGACATTGTCTGGTCAATTAAGTGTTGGCACACTTCTTTATCGGTTAAATTCCCGGAAAAAGTAACACATTTTCCACCTTCTTTTTCAACTAGTTCTTTTGTTTTTTGAGCATCTTGTTCTTCATTAAGATAAGCGATTGCTACATTCGCTCCTTCCCGTGCAAAATGAACTGCAACTGCACGCCCGATTCCACTATCTCCTCCGGTAATTAAGGCTGTTTTACCTTCTAATTTACCACTTCCTTTATAAGAATCTTTAATTGTTTCAGGTTGTTGTTCCATTTCGGCTTGTAGACCTGGTCTTTCCATTGTTTTCATATCATCTATTTTTTTATTAGGGTAAAATTACCCCTATTCTAATGCAATTATGATCGTTAATGCGAGTTATAGTATCTCATATATACTCTTTAATATAATTTTATGACAAGCAAATAATTATGGTAATTGGAAAAGTTTGAATCCTATGAAATTTGATCAGTTCTATGAAAAATTCGGTTATGTGGAAGCTTTAGCTTTAGTCTTTTTAGGTCTCGCCTTTTTCCCGGAACTTCGTCGTGACCCGTGTTTTTCATACACTTTAGCTGCTATCTCACGATATCCTTCTTGTTTACGTACGGCATAGATACGAGTTCGCATTTCGGTAGAAGCCGTTTTCCAATCTACGATTTGTGCCGGATAATCTCCTAATGGAGTGTCCGTATGGGCAATGATTTCTTCGGCAGAAAAAGGCCGTAATTCCGGAACGAACTTTTTTATAAAAACTGCTTCCGGGTCCTGATCAATGATCTGCTTGGTTGGGCTATAAATCCGTACCGTATTAATTCCTACTACACTTGCCTGCATTTGTAATTGGCTAATATGAATACCTGGTTCATAATCCGTATATAATTGTGCCATCGGATAATTAATTAACTTCCAACTGATATGTAGCGTATGACAGGCAAAGGAGGTAAGTAAAGCCCGCATCCTGAAATTTAAAAACCCGGTCTGGTATAAACATCGGATACAAGCATCAATCATAGGGAATCCCGTGGTACCCGTAATCCAAGCCTGATAATGTGCCGGATCATTTTCATAAAACAAATCTTCATAGGCAACATTCAATGCCTGGAATTCCATTTGCGGATCCGTTTCTAAGCGTTGGATAAAATGATCCCGCCAGTGTAAACGGGACATAAAAGAACGCAGCGACATTCGCCATTTGCCTGCATCAGGATCCCCTTTTTCTTTTAGCTCCAGGAGTTCGTCCATACGATTTTGAGTTCGTTGATAGATCGTTCTGCCCGTCATCGTTCCCCACGCCATATGTACCGAAGTACGAGACCCGGCGGTAAACGCAGTAAGTGGCGATGAGATTCCGCCCCGATAAGCAATTCCCCGTTCATATAAAAAACTAGTTAAATCCTTTTCAGCATTGGATTCGCTTACTTTTTGTATCTGATCATAATCAAGCGTATCTCTTAACGTAGTTGATTTAGGCGCATCCAATTCTTTTTGATAATCCGTACAACTAAACTTTTTAATTTCGGAAGGAACCTTACACTTATGAAGGGTTGAAGGTATGGGCAGTAATTCTTCGTTGGTAAATTCTTTCCAAAGTGTATGGCGTTTATCCCGATCATAAAAATTACGAAATACCGCAGTTTGCGCAAATTCCTTAAAAGATGTACCGATACTATCAGACCACTCCCGAACGGCTATATCTCTTTTATATGTTCGGTTTGTTCCAATCTCTTCATGAGCATAGATAGCATTAAAAGGTACGTGTTTATGTACTTCTTTGAATATATCAACTACCTCCCCCTTATAAATAATAATTTCTCCGTCCCTTTTTTTGTAATTGGTTACTAAATCCGTTAATGCTGTAGTAATGGCATAGGTATGTAATAGGGAAGTGTCGGGAGCCTCTAAGAAAGAGGGTTCAATAATATAAATAGGAATAACCTGATCAAAGGCTTCTAAAGCATGGGTTAAGGCTATATTATCAAAAATTCTAAAATCTCTTTTTATCCAGTATACTGCCGTTTTCATAAAGTCAAAATTTTAGAATAAGAATTAATTAAACCCTATCACCTTTGTGGTCGGGTAAAGTTCTTAAAATAGAACCTTACTAATTGTTTGCATACGCGATTTGTTATGCTCTATTCGTTATGAAACCTTAATTTTACTACAATTCCTGAATAAATTTTGTTCTTTACAAATAGCGACTTTAGTTCTTAATAGTGTTAGTATGTCATAATTACCCCCAACCATTTAATTTTCAGCTATCTATCCTATCCTATATCCTTTCCAAAGGAAAGGACTTTTAGCTACCTTCCCTCCGGAAAGGGCTGGGGATAGGATTAATTGATATAAATTAGAATTATCTACGCTATTTTAAACTAGAGCCTGAATAGCAAATATTGTATTAGATACTACAGATTATTAGTAATTAATCTATGTGTTGGGTTGTAACGAGAGGTACTGATAATCCATTCTTTATATTCAGGTTTCGTCTCGGCCAGGGTTTTGAATATGTCCGCATCATTTTTATAAGCCCTGTTCGGAATCCTTTTATATTCTACTGAAAAGCGTTGAAATTCTTTTTCAATAATTTCGGGTTGTATGGTAATATTTTTATCTTTTATATCAATTTTAGACAAAACTTCGCCGGGTAAATCCGGTAGATAGTGCAAAATTCGATCTTTATTCACTAAGTTCCGGCATAAGGTCATAGAAAAGTTGTCCGCCCATTTTAAAATCTGATGTCCCTGTTGCGCCGTTTTTATAGTAATTTTTAAATGTTTACACACTTTAATTTTTTCAGCTTTTAAGAATGTTAAGATTTCTTTTGAAGCCTTAGATTTTTGTTTTTGATATCGTTCGTATAAATGACACAAACTCATCAGATAAATCCATTGTGATTTTAACTCCAGGTTTTTCAAGAAGTTAATAGTTTCCTTTGGCTCTAACTCTACATTTTTAAAATCTTTAGGTCGGCCTTTATCATCCAGGTAGAACCTTGCTTCAGAGAGTTGATAACTATCATCATGAGAAGCAATGGCAATCAAGTGTTCCAGCCAGTTTCTAACGTATATTTTTATATTTGGCCGTAAGATATTTGCTATTTGAGATGCTAAAAAGGCATGGTGGCGGTTATGTATGACTATTATACTACTCTTCTCTTTTGCAATGATCATAGTACCTCTTTCTTAACAAAATTAGAGGCAGATCGTTAAATGTGTTAGCAAGATCAATTGGATTCTTACCTCAAATAACAATTTTGGGTTATGAAATGTGTTTAAGAAGACGATAATAGGTTCTTTCTAAAATCCTTTGGAGTAAGATTGTATTTATTTTTAAATACTTTAGATAAATAAGACATACTATTTATTCCTACCCGGTAGGCAATTTCTGAAATAGAAAGGTCTGTGGATTTTAATAAATGTACTGCAACATCCAGTCTTATTTTTTGCATATAACTATTGACACTCATACGATATAGAATTCTAAATCCTTGTTGTAATTTCTTTTTGTTTAAGCCCACATGTTCGGCAATCTGTTCGATAGTAAGGGATTCTTCAATATTTTCCTGAATAAACTTGGTAGCCTTTTCTATCATTTTCATTTCAGAACGGCGTAGGACACTTCGTCTACGGTCAGGATCCAGGTCATCAATATATTGTACGATTTGTTGAGTTAAAATTTCTAAGGATTTGCCATTTAAAAAGAATCGGTTTAAAAACGGATCTTTATTAAAATCCTCCATATCTTCAAATAACTCTCCTATCTTAAAACTGTATTGTCCTTTATAATAGAAATTATCTTTAGCTTCTGTATCTTCAAATAAATTTTGTAAATCATCCGGAAGGGATTTAAGTTCACAATCAATAGATTGTATAAACTCCTCTCGAATAATTTCAAGACTATTAATTTTTGTACGACAGTTTGCTTTAAACCTTAAGATATGACCATTGCAATTTTGGGAGGCTACAATAGCATTGTCATACTGCTGTACCTCATGTACATCGGTACAATGTTCGAATGTATGTGTAAACTCTCCGATCGCACAAAATAAAAATTTAAGAGGATGTACTTTATTCACTACAAATTTAAAAACAGTATCCTGTAGAAACGTACAATCATAGCGTAGGATCCCCAATCCGTTTTTAAAGTTGATTCCGGTTATCCTTCCTTCTCCGAAATTTTGAGGAATTTCCAAACTATATTCATCACAATAATGGAAGTATTCCGTATCAAAAATTTTGGCTATGTCTGCAATAACATCTTTAAGTGGTATGGATCTTACCAGTAAATCAAACATGTATGAGGTATTAAAGTCTTATTTTAATAAGGTTATTAATTTAAAATTAGGATAACCAGTTTGAATAGCCAAACCTTAATTGTAATGTAGTAAAGATATAATTAATTGCATCCATAATTGCTTCTTGATAAAAGTAGTTTTAAGCATCTGAATAATTAAAATGTAATAAAATTAAATACGAATGGATTTAAAGATTAAGGGTAAAACTGCTTTGATAACCGGTGGGGATTCCGGAATGGGACAGGAAACAGCAAAATTTTTAGTTAGAGAAGGAGTTCATGTTATTCTTTCAGACAAAGAAAACGGAGAGAGTTTGCAGGAAGCAAAGAAAAAGGTAGAAAAAGAAGCTCAGGATGGAGCGAAAGTACTGACTATGGCTGCCGATATCTCTAATTATGTAAATGTGAAAGAACTGGCGGATCGTATAGAAAAAGAAATGGGTGGTGCGCATATCGTATTTCATTCGGCAGGGGCAAGGGGTGCTGCAGGTGACTTCTTAGAACTTACGGATGAAGACTGGAAAAATACCATTGAGATTGACCTGATGGGTTCCGTACGAGTGGCACGGGCTTTTATTCCACATTTTCAGAAATTAAACTGGGGTCGTATGATTATGGTGGCATCTGAGAATGCTTTCCAACCTTATGAAGAGGAAAGTCCTTATAACGCTTGTAAAGCCGGAATTATCAATTTATCTAAATGTTTATCCCGGGCATATTCTAAAGAAAATATCTTATTTAATTGTATCTCTCCGGCTTATATAGAAACTCCGATGACAGATGCCATGATGGAAGAATTAGCCGAAGAAAAAAATATTAGTGTAGAAGAAGCAGTAGAGTGGTTTGTAGAAAATAAACGTCCGCATATCGCAATGCAACGTAGGGGTAAACCTGAAGAAATTGCTTCTGTAATTGCCTTTTTATGTTCAGAGCATGCCAGTTTTATCAATGGTACCAATATTCGGGTAGACGGGGGTTCGGTAGCCTCTGCATTTGGGTAGTCCGCGACTTCATAGAAACTATTTAGTAAGTAAGAATTTAAATTGCTTGCTAAGTAGTTTTCTAATTTTTATTCTTTAGTTTCAGTAATTCATCCGAAAATAAACGGGCATAATGATTTAGACGTTCCCCGCTTGTAAAGAGTATTATTCTTTCAATTTTTGGGGTAATGCTTCCGGTGGAAATTACTTCGACGAAATAAAGATCCAGAGCGTACAGAGAATGCATTACCCCCTTTAGTTTATATTCAAAAATAAGCGTTCCGGTATTTACTAAAATGCAAATCTTACGGTAAACAGGTTGTTTTTCAAACAGAGTACGTTTCATAAGTCACAGAGGTTTTAGAAGAAAGCGGTCTAATTTGATAACTTAGGTACTTTCATTACTGAAAATTAACAAGCATTATCCTGTTAAAAGTGTTTTTTTAAAGGAAAAATGGATGGTAATATAAATCCATACTACTATTTTAGTCGAATGTAAGGTTTCAACTTAACAATAAAGAAGGAATATGTTCCGCTTTATCAACCATTCTTATCCGGTATCAATTACTAAATCCTTATTTAAGAAAACTACACTTGTAACACCCCCATATTAAAAGGTTTTTCGATAGGGGACTGGTTGGCTGCTTCAATACCCATTGAAATTACTTTTCGGGTGTCCAGCGGATCTATGATACCATCTGTCCAGAGACGGGCAGCTGCATAATAAGGCGAAATTTGATCGTCGTAACGTGCTTTAATTTTAGAATATATAGTATTCTCGTCTTCTTCGGATAATTCTTCTCCTTTTTTCTTTAAAGAAGCTGTTTCAATTTGGGTGAGTACTTTTGCCGCTTGCGCTCCTCCCATAACTGCCAACTCTGCACTAGGCCAGGCATAGATAAAGCGAGGGTCATAGGCTTTACCACACATCGCATAATTTCCGGCTCCGTACGAGTTTCCAATTACAATAGTAAATTTAGGTACTACGCTATTACTAACAGCATTGACCATTTTTGCACCATCTTTAATAATTCCTCCATGTTCGCTTTTACTACCCACCATAAAACCAGTGACGTCTTGTAAAAATACCAGGGGAATCTTTTTCTGATTACAATTGGCAATAAAACGGGTGGCTTTATCCGCAGAGTCCGAGTAAATTACCCCCCCGAACTGCATTTCTCCTTTTTTATTTTTTACAATTTTACGTTGATTGGCTACAATACCTACCGCCCAACCGTCAATACGAGCATATCCGGTAAGTATACTTTGTCCGTAACCTTCTTTATATTCATCAAACTCTGATGCATCTACCAGGCGCTTAATGATTTCGCGCATATCATATTGTTCGTTTCTAGCTTTGGGTATAATCCCGTAAATATCTTTTTCGTTTAGTATGGGTGCAATAGGGGTAGTTCTATTAAAACCAGCATTTTCAGGGGCTCCTATTTTGGATATAATTTTTTTAATTGTGTCAAGGGCATCCTGGTCACTCTCTGCTTTATAATCTGTAACCCCAGATATTTCGCAATGGGTAGTAGCACCTCCCAGGGTTTCATTATCAATAGTTTCTCCGATAGCTGCTTTTACTAAATAGCTGCCCGCCAGAAAGATACTTCCGGTTTTATTTACAATCAAAGCTTCATCACTCATAATTGGTAAATAGGCTCCGCCGGCTACACAACTACCCATAACCGCCGAAATTTGGGTAATCCCCATACTGCTCATCACCGCATTATTCCTAAAAATCCGGCCAAAATGTTCTTTATCCGGAAAAATTTCGTCTTGCATTGGCAAGTACACTCCGGCGCTATCTACTAAGTAGATGATCGGTAATCGATTTTCCATAGCAATTTCCTGAGCGCGTAGGTTTTTTTTACCCGTGATGGGAAACCAGGCTCCGGCTTTTACCGTAGCGTCATTAGCCACTACCAGGCACTGAACTCCTTTAATATATCCTATAATAACCACTACACCTCCGCTGGGACAACCTCCATGTTCTTTGTACATTCCGTCTCCGGCAAAAGCTGCAATTTCCAGGGTAGATGCATCTTTGTCAAGTAAGTAAGCGATACGTTCTCTTGCTGTTAATTTACCTTTTGTATATTGTTTTTCAATCTTCTTTTCACCACCTCCCAGGTATACTTCTGCTAGTTTTTGTCGTAAGGAAGATACCAGTAATTTATTATGATCCTCGTTTTTATTAAAAGTTAGGTCCATGTGTTGCTTTTTTACGAAAATACAAAAAAGACCTTGCGAGTAGTGGTATTAGTAATAAATTATCAATAGTTATTAAAAAATGTAGTGAATATGTTAATAGGATTGCCTCTTTCTTTTAAAGTTAAAATTCCTATCAATCTTGTTATCTGGTCTTTCTTATGAATTAACATTTTCATAACGATTAAGGCATCCCAATTTAATCTTACTTATTTTAAATCCTTTACTTTAGGAGTCTAAAATAAACTCAACTTCTCATGCAAAACATTTCTATTAAAAATGTTGCTTTGGCAACAATCATTATTCTTTTCATTAATAGTTGTACTACCGAAGATAATATCTCCGAAATTGAAAATCAAAGCTTAGCTATTTTCGGTACACTAGAAGCTCCGACTTATCTATACGACAACCAGGGGCCACATGAACATAATCATAGTAATAAAAGAGCATCCGGCTTTACTGAAGGTTTTGAAAATACAGATAAACCCAGTTATGCTAACGGAACTATTTTTCTTCAAAATGGCAACTGGTTTGCTTCGGATGCTCTGGTAGGAGACCTGTCCAATGACCGGAAATTCGGAAGACAATCCGTACGTATCCGGAATACCGGTTATGTAGTAATGAGTTTTGATATGGATAACGGAGCCCGTTCTGTAAGTGTACGCCATGCTAAATACGGTAGTGACGGTACTTCTACCTGGCGTTTGATTGCCTCCTATGATCGAGGTGATAACTGGTCTTTTGTAGGCAATACGGTAACTACTAGCTCCACCCGTTTAAATACGGTAAGCTTCTCAGTGAACGATACTCGCCGTGTTCGTTACGGAATCTATAAAACCGGAGGCGGGAGCAGTCGGATTAACATTGATAATATCGAAATTAATACTGGCGGAAGTACCGGAGGACGGGCACAAAGAGATAGCAACCTAACCTTTGGAAATCCATCAAATGCCGGTAATTTCTCCAATAATTATTTTTTATTAAGACCTGAATATACATTATCTTATAATGAAGACCGCGGTACGGCTAATTGGGTAAGTTGGCACCTGAGCAAAGCCTGGAGAGGTTCTGCTTCGAGGTGTAACTGTTTTGAAGAAGATCGTTCATTGCCTTCTTCTTTCTTTAGAGTTTCCTCTTCGGATTATAGTGGTTCGGGTTTTGACCGGGGGCATATCTGTCCGTCGGCAGACCGGACTTTTAGTAGTGGTGGTAATGCAAATACCTTTTTTATGACCAATATGGCACCACAAGCCCCGGACAATAATCAAAAGAGTTGGGCTGATTTTGAGAATTACCTCAGGTCACTATTAGATGATAACGAGATTCATATAATTTCCGGAGTGGCAGGTAGTGGTGGTACCGGTCGTGAAGGATTCAGGCGGACGATTGCGAATGGGGCGGTAAGCGTACCAGATTCTTTTTGGAAAGTAGCCTTAATTATTCCTAACGGAACCAATGATATTAACCGGGTAACTACCTCCTCAAGAGTACTGGCAATCAACGTTCCGAATGACCAGAATATCAGTACGAACTGGAGAAATTTTAGGACTAGTATTGATGCTATCGAGCGATTGACCGGATATGATTTTTATGAAAATTTACCTAACCAGGTAGAAGCTGTTTTAGAAGCCAGGGTAGGAAATTAGAGGTGTACCTTACTTATTTTAAAATAAAAGACTGAAAAACAGGCAATTTGCCTGTTTTTTTATACCCTAACTTTTACGTACGTATTACTTTTACTACATCCGATCCTAATAAAGTTACGGTTATGACCGGAAATTAACGATATTTGTTTTTCAACTAAACAATAAATCATCCAAATAAGGTATTATGGGTATGAATAAAAATACGGTATTGGCATGGGCTACATTTATCATGATTCTGGTAGGAGTCTCCTTAATTCTCCTAGGGGCTTTTAGGTACAGAGAGGTCTCCGGCTGGGGATTTGCCGCAGTTGGAATCGGTTTTTTTGCCATTGCCTGGGTATTTAATGCCTTAAAAGGAAGAGTATAGTTAAATATTCCACAAACATTTAAAATAGAAATATGTCTGATGACAAGAAAGTGATTTTTTCCATGTCGGGAGTCACTAAAACCTTTAAAAGTGCCAATACTCCGGTACTCAAAAATATATATTTAAGCTTTTTCTACGGAGCTAAAATTGGTATCTTGGGTTTAAACGGCTCTGGTAAATCAACTTTATTAAAAATCATTGCCGGGATAGATAAAAATTTTCAGGGAGATGTGGTTTTTTCTTCGGATTATTCAGTAGGATACCTGGAACAAGAACCTCAGTTAGATCCCGATAAAACCGTACTGGAAGTAGTCAAAGAAGGAGCGGCTGAAACGGTTGCCATCCTGGATGAATACAATAAAATAAATGATATGTTCGGCTTGCCGGAAGTCTATGAAGATGCAGATAAAATGCAAAAGCTGATGGATAAACAGGCAGAACTTCAGGATAAAATTGATGCTAGTAATGCCTGGGAATTAGATACCAAGCTGGAAATTGCCATGGATGCTTTGCGTACACCGGACCCCGATAAAAAAATAGAGGTATTGTCCGGTGGAGAACGAAGAAGGGTGGCCCTATGTCGTTTATTATTAAAAGAACCGGATGTGTTATTGCTTGACGAACCAACCAACCACCTGGATGCCGAATCCGTACATTGGTTAGAACACCACTTGGCACAATATAAAGGAACGGTAATCGCTGTGACCCACGATCGGTATTTTCTTGATAATATCGCAGGTTGGATACTTGAATTAGATAGGGGAGAAGGAATTCCTTGGAAAGGGAACTATTCTTCTTGGCTAGACCAAAAATCCAAGCGAATGGCACAGGAATCCAAAACTGCTTCTAAACGTCAAAAAACCCTGGAACGTGAATTGGAATGGGTAAGACAGGGAGCTAAAGGTAGGCAAACCAAACAAAAGGCTCGTTTAAAGAACTACGATAAGTTGATGAGCCAGGATCAAAAACAGGTAGATGAAAAACTGGAAATCTATATTCCGAATGGCCCCCGGTTAGGGACTAATGTAATTGATGCCAAAGGAGTGAGTAAGGCTTTTGGGGACAAGTTATTATACGAAGATCTAAACTTTACGTTACCACAAGCTGGTATTGTTGGGATCATTGGTCCTAACGGGGCGGGGAAAACGACGATCTTTAAAATGATAATGGGTGAAGAAACCCCGGATCAAGGAAATTTTGAAGTAGGTGAAACTGCAAAAATAGCTTATGTAGATCAAAGTCATAGTAATATTGATACGGAAAAGACCATCTGGCAAAATTTTAGTGATGAGCAAGAATTAATTATGATGGGTGGAAGACAGGTAAATTCCAGGGCTTATTTAAGTCGTTTTAACTTTAGCGGAAGCGAACAAAACAAAAAAGTAGCCACTCTATCTGGTGGGGAACGGAACCGTTTGCATCTGGCAATGACTTTAAAAGAAGAGGGCAACGTATTGTTACTGGATGAACCTACTAATGATTTGGATGTAAATACCTTGAGAGCCCTGGAAGAAGGTCTGGAAAACTTTGCGGGATGTGCGGTAGTAATTTCTCACGACCGTTGGTTTTTAGATCGAATATGTACACATATTTTAGCTTTTGAAGGAGATTCACAGGTATACTTTTTTGAAGGAAGTTTTTCTGATTATGAAGAAAACAAGAAAAAACGTCTAGGGGGAGACCTTATGCCTAAACGAATTAAGTATAAAAAGTTGGTTCGGTAGATTTTGAAATATTATGAATCTAATTAAGCTATTTATTTTTTTACCATTTATACTTAACGCTCAATTTAATGATGTTTTAGTTTTCAAGGATGGAAGAAAATTATTGGGAGAGGTTGTTCACGTAAAGAAAAATGCTATTTACAAAGAATCAAAAACATTAAAAAACAAAAGTTTAATAAAGAACTATTGTACGCTGTTACCAAGGTAATTCCTATTTATGGAAAGGATACCAAAACATTCTTTTATAAAAAGGTTAAAGGGGGTAAGGGAATTCTTATTCTTGAAAAGTTAGTTGGCGGAACTACTGAATGTTATCGTGAACTTTCCTATGTAAATAATGCGGGTGGTCTAATGGGTTTAGGAACTGGAGGTCGTATGGGTCCGGTTTCTACTTACTATTTAGGAAGACAATCAGATAGTACAGTAATAAAAATAACACATGGACCTAGATTCAAGAAATTTAACTCAATAATTAATTCTTTCTTTAAGGAATGTCCTCAATTACTTGAGAAGTATAACTCAGGATTCTTTAAAAAAGAAATAGAGTCATTAGTCGATATGACTAAATTTTATAATGAAACAGGGTGTACGACAAATTTCCGTAAATAGAGATTTTTATAATTTTTTAATTTCCAACATTTCTTGATTTTACTGAGTTTTTGTTTCTGAAAAAATTAAGTTATCAGCAAAACCGGAAATTTGCCGTACACCTATGAAACCTGCAACTAGGTTAAATTAAGATAATTACTTTTGAAGAGGTAATGCCACTATTAAATTTCTTAACTCGTTATATGTAAGAGTATAAAATAGTTTTGACAATAAATAAAACTATAGAATAGCGATATCCGGTAATGCAACAACTTCCCCCACCTGCATATTTTCTAGATAGATACTACCTATCCGAACCCGAACCAAACGTAAGGTAGGCAATCCTACCGCTGACGTCATTTTGCGGACTTGCCTAAACTTTCCTTCGATTAAGGTTATAGAAATCCAACTGACCGGACCGTGACGGGCATCCCGGATTTTTTTACTACGTTCCGGTAGATTCGATTTTTCTGGGAGGGCGACCACTTTGGAAGGTTTGGTCTGATATTTTTTACCATCAAAACCTATCTCGACCCCAGTTCTTAATGTTTTAAGAATCTCTTCGGTAATTTGTCCGTCAACTAAGGCATAATATTCCTTTTCAATACCTGCACTATTGATATGATTACTTAATTTTCCATCTGTAGTTAGCAGTAAAAGGCCTTCAGATTTTTCGTCCAGGCGACCCACAGACATCAATTTTTCCGGAAAATCAAATAACTCACCGAGTAACTTCTTTTTACCTTGCTTTTGACCGTTATTCACAAATTGGCTTAAATACCCGTAAGGTTTATATATCTTAAAGTGATGGTGGTTCTCCAAATACGTAAAAATATACTTTCTTAAAAGTAATTACGGTATCGCCGGATACCAATCCCATTGAATCACTTCGATATCAGGACTACCAGCATTGACTAAAGCTTTAAATTTGGAAACATCGCTTAAGCCTTCGGTACCCCGATAATGGTAAGGATATACCCTTTTAGGTTTAAAAGCAAGTACGGCATCTGCCGCCGCCTCAACTGGCATGGTATACGGCAAATTCATACAGACAAAAGCTTTATCAATATTTTCTAAGCTTCGCATTTCAGGAATATCTTCCGTATCTCCTGAAAAATAAACACGTTCTTTTCCTAAGGTCAGTACATATCCGTTTCCTCTACCTTTATTATGAAATTTTAGGGCTTCTTCTCTTAAGTTGTACATGGGTATAGCCTCTATGGTAATCCCTTTTAGGTTTTTACTTTCACCATTATTTAAAATTATTAGCTGACTATTATAAGAAGCGGGTAGTTTTTCTGCCACGGCTTGTGGAGCTATTACTTGTGCATCGGATAAATCCAAACTATCCAGGGTTGCTATATTCATGTGATCTCCGTGAATATCTGTAATCAAAACCATATCCGGTTTTTTCTGACCTTCAAAAGCTTTTCTACCTCCGGTTGGGTCAATATAGATTACGACATCATTATATTCTACTACCGTAGTGGCATGTTCAATAGGGGTAATGGTAGCGACTTTTTCTTTTTCTGTAGTTTCAGTAGGTATTATTTTATTAGTTGCCAGTTCTTCATTGGTATTCTTTATTGAATCCTCTGATTTTTTAGTGTTTTTACAGGAAGTAAAAAAAACTGTAATTAAAACAGAAATAAATAGTATGTTTTTCATAGTAACGAATTTCATTTTCTAAAGTATTAAAACCCTCGTAGCTTAAAAATATTTTACAAGAAGATTAACTATCCACCCAGAGTTTAATAGCCATAGCTATTACCATTACTAGCAAAAAGAATTTAACCAATCCGTCTCCCTTATTTACAGACCAACGACTGGCAATCCACCCACCACCAGCATTGCCGGCAGCCAAAATTAGACCGTATGTATAATTAACCTGGTCATTATAAATAAAAATGCTCAGGGCGGCAACAGTATATATACCTACAACTATGGCTTTTATAGCATTAGATTGAACTAAGGAAAAGCGATGTACGGTGCTTAATGCAAAAAGAATAAGGATACCTACTCCAGCCTGGATAAAACCCCCGTAGATACCAATAAGAAAAAAGAGTATCCCACCTATCGATTTTTTTAAAAGAGTCTGTTCGGTTTTAGGTTTATTATTAGCTGTTTTAGGTTTTACCAGCATAAAAATAACTACCAGCACCATGATAACCGCCAGTATTTTATTGAAGATTTCTTCATCCAGTGTGACTGCTATTCGGGCTCCAATTAACGAACCTATTAACGCCCAAATACCCAGGTAAAAACTAAAACGAGAAGGTTGAATACCTTTACTTTTAAATCCAGCTACAGAAGTTGCGGTTTGAATAAAAATTCCGATACGATTAGTCCCGTTAGCTACTGCCGGGGGAAGCCCTAGAAATATGAGTAGGGGCAGAGTTAATAAAGAACCTCCCCCCGCCAACGTATTTACGATTCCGGCAAAAAAACCTATTGCAATAATTAAGAAGTATACTAAAATTTCATTCATATTTACTACTACTGAACGACTAAAGTACGCTGAAATCTTAAGAAGTAGAAGAGTCGAATAAATCAAAAATTATCGAATTATGAATATCTAAATAAGAAGATACCGGAATTTCCGAGATTTTTATCATACATTTATTATAGGAAAAAACTTGCTTTTTATACCTATTGCTAATTATAAAAATACCGTTTTAAAGAAAATTGATCACATATTTCCGATTGCTGCTGTTTTCAGATCATATACTCGCTCTCAGTTTAAAGCAGATTTAATTGCTGGTATTACGGTTAGCATTGTTTTAATTCCTCAGGCCATGGCGTATGCTTTGCTTATGGGAGTACCTCCGATTTACGGATTGTACGCTTGTGTTTTCCCTTTATTTATTTATACGTTTTTAGGAACTTCCCGTTTATTAAGTATAGGTCCGGTAGCCGTTACTGCTATTTTAGTCATGAGCGGAGTAAGCCAACTTGCTGAACCCTTTAGTGATCAGTTTTTAAGCCTGGTTATTTTTAGTAGCTTATTAATTGGTTTATTACAGATTATTTTGGGGGTTTTACGGATGGGCTTTTTAGTAAATTTAATTTCACAACCCGTGCTTACCGGTTTTATTTCTGCTGCAGCAATTATTATTATCGTATCCCAATTAGGGGAAGCACTGGGTATTTCTGTGCCCTCTTTAAATACATTTCAAAGAATTCAATATACTTTTCAAAACCTACAGAACACTCATGTACTTACATTTGTAATGTGTTTACTGTCTATTTTATTGATAATGGGGTTAAGAAAATGGAAACATTCTTTTCCAGGGGCATTGTTCATTTTATTATTAAGTTCCTTAGCTACGTATTATTTTAAATTATATGATCAGGGAATTTCAGTGATTGGTGAAGTTCCAAAAGGGCTACCTGATTTTGAACTACCAGATTTTAGCTACCAAAACATGCTTACCCTATTACCTGCTGTTCTTACCATTACCTTTATAGGATATGTTGGCAGTATTGGTATTGCCAAATCCCTGGAATTAAAAAATAAAGATCACGTAATTAAACCCAGCCAGGAACTTTTAGCGCTTGGTATAGCGAAAGTGATCGGGGCTTTTTTTCAAGCAGTACCTTCCTCAGGGAGTTACAGCCGGACCGCTATTAACGACAGGGCAGGAGGTAAGACCCAAATTTCCTCATTGATCACAGCAATTTTAGTGGTTATTTCCCTTTTGTTTTTAACCACATACTTCTATTACATTCCCAAAGCCGTACTTGCCGCTATCATTTTAGTTTCGGTATTGGGGTTAATTGATGTGAAAGAAGCGATACATTTATGGCATATTAAAAGAAAGGAATTTATCATTATGATTACTACTTTTATTGGTACGCTGATCATAGGAGTAGAGTTAGGAATTTTTATCGGTGTTTTATCAGCCTACTTTTTTCTACAATATCACAGTTCCCGTCCGCACGTAGCTGAACTTGTAAAAATCCCTGATACGAACTATTACCGAAATATTTTAAGGTTTCCGGAAGCCCTACGTTCAGAACAATATCTAATTATCCGTTTTGATGATCAATTGTATTTTGCCAATGCTACTTATTTTAAAGATGTTATTTTAAAACATATTGGACAGCGTAGCGTAACGCCAAAATTTTTAATCCTGGATGCAAAAAATATGCATGATATGGACACTACCGGTTTGTACATTCTGGAAGATGTATATACATATCTTGAAAACTCCGAAATACAATTATTAATCAGCGGAGCCATCGGGCCGGTTCGGGATTTTTTGCAAAGATCAGGCTTTACCGATCAGTTAGGAAGTGCGTATTATTTTATGACCATTGCAGATGCAGTAAGTTACGTAGAAAACAAATCGGTACATACTCATACATTTACTCCAGCTGTACAGTATAACGAAAGACGTTCTTTGTTGGATTAGGGTTTATTATACTCAGATGCTAGTTTATGTCCTACCTATCATAAACATGCAACTTCAATCCCATTCCGTAGTTGACGTGATTAATTCTGATTAGATTATTTCCTTCCGTATAGTTTTTATCAAATCGTTGCCAGGTTCGGTTTCTAAAAAATATTCTTCGGGCGAAGGTGATATTATTTTTTATTTTATTAGTAAAGGGTAGTAAAGGACGAAAGGTAGTGGGAATTTTAACAATACCGCGATTGGTTTCTACTTCATGATATTTCTTACCTTGTTGTAACTTACCGTTCTTATCCGTATATCCCAAAACTTGTATCGATATAAAAATCCCTTCTTCAGGAATAAAAACACCCGAATCCGAAATATCTAATTCAAAGTTAGACTTACTCTTATCTGTAATTCTGAAAAAAACGTCTTTATAGGGTAAACGTTTTCCGGGAGCCCCTTTTTTATTTTTATAAAATTGCATCTTAAATTGGGTAGAGAATTGTTGTTTTTTACCGGAAGGTCCCCGAATATCTTCCAAAAGAATTGGCAAGTACACCGATGCAATTTTAGTCCGTTGCAGAGGTATTTTCGGAAAATAAACTGCAACTTCGGATTCTACGGTAGGTAACCAGGATTTAAAGTAGTCATTATGTACAATAGCATTTTTCTTTTTTGTCTTATACTTCCCCAGGTTCTCGGCGGTAATCAGAACCTCCTTTAATTCCGCTACTTCCTGAACTAAATTTATAATAGCAGGTAAATTTGAAGTATGTAAAGACAATTCTTTATATCCTAAAGCGGAAATATATAAGGAAGTAATATCCGGGTAGCGTTTTTTACTAAAATTAAAATCTCCGGCTTCATCAGCAAAAATACCTTGTCCGTTACCAAAAGAGATAGTAGCATAAGAAACCGGTTGTTGCGTAGTACTATCGACTACTTTATACACTTGAGAATGTACTGGTAAATAGCAAATAAATAATAGAACACTTAAAAACAGTACTATACGTAAAGAAGGTTTGATCATGGGGTAATTTATGACTTTAAATTGACTTTAAGAATTGGAATTCATAAGTGGTTTCTACAAAATCCACACCGAAAATTAAATGAAGCTTATTTAATAAATTTAGTTATATAAGGAAGCTAGCCTTAAGTACTAGCTTATCTTTACAACTTGAGAACCATTCTAAATATTACTGCTATTGAGAAGAGCGATCCAATGCATGCTATTAAGTGCCTTATTTTTTACGGCAATGAATATTACAGTAAAATACTTATCCGGATTCAGTGCGGCACAATTAGTTTTTTTTAGATCTCTCGGATCTTTGTTTTTTACCGTTCCCCTTCTCATTAAGAATAGGATTTCACCTTTAGGAAATCAAAGAAAGTGGTTAGTTCTTAGAGGGGTTGCAGGAGTAACTTCTATGGGTCTGTTTTTCTGGTCCGTACAATATCTTGCCATTGGAACTGCTGTCTCTTTAAGATATCTGGCTCCCATATTTGCCAGTATTTTTGCACTGCTTTTTTTAAAAGAAAAGATTAAAATACTTCAGTTTTTCTTTTTTGGCATTGCTTTTTCCGGTGTACTTCTAATTAAGGGATTTGATCACCAATTACAGACTACCGGTCTGGTTTTGGTAGTTGGTTCTGCTATTTCCAGTGGTTTTGTCTATGTATTAATCAATAAAATTGGTAAACATGACCACCCTGTGGTAATCGTAAATTATTTTATGATGATCGCTGTATTTGTTGGTGGGATTTTTTCTATATTCTTTTGGCAAAAAAACCCAAATATTTCAGAACTATTAATGTTGTTGAGCCTTGGCATTTCTGGTTATTTCGGTCAGCTTTTTATGACTAAAGCTTTTCAAAGCCAGGCAACTAATAAAGTAGTTTCTTTAAAATATGTAGAAGTGCTCTTTACCCTATTAGGAGGAGTATTGCTATTAGGCGATAATTACACCTTAATCAGTTTAGTAGGAATGGTACTGGTTATTACCGGCTTGGTATTAAACATCACCTATAAAACCAGTTCTTCATAGAAAATAAAAACGACCCTACCACGTTTTAACCTATAGATGTGTTACGTAGGGCCGTTCGCCATGGGGCTAAATAGAGTTGTGTTGTATAGGGTGGTTAGCTAAAATCTTCTCGTAGATAGTACATTAGTTTTGCCCGGTCGGTAAAACTTTTAATACCTAAGATTTCGCCGTTTAGTTTATTATAAACTACTTCGGCAAATAAAAAATCACAATAAAAAATACTGTAATAAAAATCCCGGTTTGCGTCGTTAACACTGAACAGGTGAATACCTTTTGACCAGATATCTCTGTATTTCGTTTGTAAATCTCTAGAGTTAAACTCTTTCTCTAATGGTGATGGTTGTATCATGTTATTAATTTTATTCTAGGGAAATACTAAATTACACAAAAACCGTAACTGTACAAACTTTTTGACATAAAAGTTAAGTAAATCTTAATTATTTTTTTAAACAGGTTAGCACAGCCTATCGAATACTAATTGTAATATTTAAATAGTATACTGTTGTTCAAGTGATTAAATATATGTGTTGTTATGCTAGTTTAAAGTTTACTTTTAGAATTTTTATATTTTTAACTTTATTCCGTATAAGCTAGGTGAAAATTTTTCACTTTATATAATGTATTTATAGGTATATCCATAGTCTTCATAGTTTGTTTTATATTTAACAGGGTTGCAGAAAAAACTAACATCCCGGGTGTGTTGCTACTTATTAGTTTAGAGATTTCCATTCTAGAAATATTTCGTTTAATAAATACAATGCTTCAGTGGTTTATATTTATCTTAGGTCACTTAAGATGTTACTATAGTTTATACTTACAATGGTCTTCTTTGCTAACAATATAATACCATTATGTACATACTATATATTTTGTTAAGGTTTTTTGATCTTTTATTAAACAAAAAGTAACTTATTTAGGAATATGACAACAATTTTCAAGAATTATTGAGTTTTTTCAAGAATTGTGCAGAGTTTTCTTTAGTTTTAGGTGCTTTATGACATAAGCAATAAAATCCTCATTAAAAATTACACATTGTCACCCTTCTTATGGAAGTATTACATATTAGCTTTGAGTTCTATCCTTTAGCAAAAACAGGCGGTCTGGCTGACGTGGTCGGAGCTTTACCAAAATACTTAAACAACCTGGATATCTCGACGGGAGTTATTCTTCCTAAATATGATAAAAGTACTTTTCAGGATTTAAAAGTCATTAGTCAGACAGAAGGTACCGTATTGCTGGGTACAACAGAATACCTATATACTATTGAAGAAATTAAAGATACCCGTTTTGAATTTCCGTTATATATAGTAGCTATACCTTCTTTACTCAATCGAGATCAAATGTACGGATATCCCGATGATGTAGAGCGCTTCCTTGGTTTTCAAATAGCTGTTCTACAGTGGATATTAACATTAAAAGATAAACCACAGATACTTCATTGTCATGATCATCATACCGGGTTGATTCCATTTATGAAAGATTATTGTTATGATTTTGAAGATTTAAAACCATTAAAAAGTATTATTACTATTCATAATGCACAATACCAGGGACAATTTGGGTATGAATATGAACATTACCTCCCTTATTTCAACGAGGAAGATAAAGGCTTACTAGACTGGGATCAACTTATCAATCCATTGGCTACGGCTATAAAATGTGCTGATCGTGTGACTACGGTATCACCTACATACATGAGAGAGCTTCAACAATCGGCAGCAGGGCTAGAAGGTTTATTAGTACATGAAAAGAACAAGTGTATCGGTATTTTAAATGGAATTGATGCTACTTATTGGAACCCTAAAACTGATAGCTTATTAAAAGAGCCATACGACAGAAGAAATTTTATTTCCAAACGCAAAATACATAAAGAGTGGTTGTGTGATACCTATGGATTTATAAAGGAACTCCCGTTATTTATTTTTATCGGAAGGTTAGTTTATGAAAAAGGGGTCGACTTATTACCGGAAGTTATTGAGAAAATAATGCCACAAGCAAATTTAAATTTGTTACTTCTAGGTTCCGGAGATCAAGTTATTGCAGCAAATTTGAAAGCTGCTGCTCAAAAAGTGGGTACGCATTGTCAGGTTCATATTGGATATGACGAACAACTATCTCACCTTATGTATGCAGGAGGGGATTTTATTTTAATGCCATCCCGGGTAGAACCTTGTGGGCTCAATCAGATGTATGCTTTACGTTACGGTACTATCCCTGTTGTAAGGCGAACCGGAGGACTTCAAGATACAGTAGTGGATATTGGAGACGACGGTTACGGTATTTGTCATGCACAAGCTACCGTTACTGATATCTGTGAAGGTATTAGGCGAGCTGTTGAACTTTATAGTAATTCAAAATTCTATCGACAGACCCAACGTAAAGCCATGCAAATAGATAATTCGTGGAATCATTCAGCTAAACAATATAAAACTCTATATCAGTCACTTATAAAATATATTCATGATTAATAAAAAAGTACTTGCAGTCATACTAGGGGGTGGACAAGGAACCCGTTTATCCCCTCTTACTGATGACAGATCAAAACCGGCGGTTTCTATTGCAGGAAAATACAGACTGGTAGACATTCCTATTTCTAACTGTATTCATTATGATATAAAAAGGATGTTTGTGTTAACCCAGTTTAACTCGGCATCACTTAACCGACATATTAAAAATACGTATCGATTTAGCTCTTTTAGTAATGCTTTTGTAGACATTCTTGCTGCCGAACAAACGCCAAATAACAAAACCTGGTTCCAGGGAACAGCAGATGCGGTTCGGCAATCTTTGCATCACTTATTAAATCATGAATTTGAATATGTGCTGATTCTATCCGGAGATCAGTTGTATCGGATGGACCTCGATCGTTTTTTACGAGAACACGAAGAAAAGAATGCTGAGATCACCGTAGCTACCATACCGGTGACCGCCGAAGAATCCCATGCTTTTGGTATATTAAAGACTGATGATAATTTAAATATTTCATCCTTTATTGAAAAGCCTCCTTTAGATAAATTACCGGGTTGGGAATCCGAGGTAAGTCCGCAAATGAAAAAACAGGACAGAATTTACTTGGCTTCCATGGGGATCTATATGTTTAACAGAGACTTATTAATTGATATCTTATCTAATACGGAAACCATAGATTTTGGGAAAGAAATTTTACCACAATCCATAGGTAAACATAAAATTGCAGCCTATCAGTATGAAGGATACTGGACAGATATTGGTACCATACCCTCCTTTTTTGAAGCTAATATAGGATTAACTGATCCTATTCCTGATTTTGACCTGTTTGACACCAGTAATTCAGTTTTAACCCGACCCAGAATATTACCTCCTTCTAAGATTATGAGTACTATGCTCAACAAAAGTATGATTGCAGACGGATGTATTATCAATGCCAAGGAAATTAGTAATTCAGTGATTGGGATACGATCCAGGATTGGTAAAGATACTGTAATTAATGACACGTATATGATTGGGGGTAATATCTACCAATCTCTTGAAGAAATGGAAGATGATAAAGAAAATAACCGTCCGTGTATCGGAGTAGGGGATCGCTGTGATATATCTTATGCAATTATTGATAAAGATGCACGGATTGGAGATAATGTTGTTATAAAAGGTGGTAAGCATCTTGAAGATAAAGAAGAAGATACCTATGTCGTACGAGATGGCGTAATTGTGATTCGTCGTCGGGCTATTATTCATAACGGAACTATTATTTCTTAAGTAGTTACAATAATTTAATATATATGGCAGACGTGCTTCCACATAGTTTATTTACTGATTTTGATATCGAATTATTTAAGGCAGGTAAGCATTATCGCCTTTTCGATAAATTTGGTTCTCATTTACTTACTAGAGATGGCCAGGAAGGAACTTATTTTTCGGTTTGGGCACCTAACGCCAAACAAGTTTCAGTTACCGGAGACTTTAATTATTGGAATGACCAAGAGCATCTATTAAAAGTACGATGGGATTCTTCGGGGATTTGGGAAGGGTTCATACCGGGAATACAACAAGGTGCTTTATACAAATATAAAATTCAGTCCCAGGAAGGAACTTATACTGAAAAAGCAGATCCTTATGCCCGTCGTTGTGAACACCCACCTAGTACCGCTTCTGTGGTTTGGAAAGATCATTATGAATGGAAGGATACTGATTGGCAACAAAATCGAGGTGAAAAAAATAGTCTAACTGCCCCCTTTTCAGTGTATGAAGTTCATTTACCTTCCTGGAGAAAAAAACCAGGAGAAAACCGCTCGTTATCTTACTACGAATTAGCAGACGAACTAGTAGCGTACCTCAAGGAAATGGAATTTACACACGTGGAGTTTATGCCGGTGATGGAATTTCCGTATGACCCTTCCTGGGGATACCAAATAACCGGATATTTTGCACCGACTTCCCGCTTAGGCTACCCGGAAGAACTTAAATACCTTATCGACCAATTGCATCAAAACGGTATCGGAATTATTTTGGACTGGGTACCCTCTCATTTTCCGGAAGACGCGCATGGACTTGGAAATTTTGACGGTTCGCATCTTTATGAACATCCGGACAAACGAAGAGGGTACCACCCGGACTGGAAAAGCCTTATCTTTAATTACGGACGTAATGAGGTAAAAAGTTTTTTAATTAGTAATGCGATTTATTGGTTACAGAATTATCATATTGACGGATTACGGGTAGATGCTGTTGCCTCGATGTTATTTTTAGATTATTCCCGTGAGGAAGGAGAATGGGAACCTAATATCTATGGCGGAAATGAAAACCTGGAAGCCATCGAGTTCTTAAAAGAATTAAATTTAGAAGTATATAAGAGTTTTCCTGATGTTCAAATGATTGCCGAAGAATCCACTTCTTTTTCCGGTGTTTCCAAACCGGTTTTTTTAGGGGGATTGGGGTTTGGCATGAAATGGATGATGGGGTGGATGAATGATACCTTGTTGTATTTTCAAAAAGAAACGGTATACCGTAATTATCACCATAATGATATCTCCTTTAGCTTGACCTATGCATTTGCTGAAAATTTTTTGCTACCCTTAAGCCATGATGAAGTGGTACATGGCAAAGGAAGTATTATCGGGCGTATGCCAGGAGATGAATGGCAACAATTCGCTAATCTGAGGCTGTTATATTGCTATATGTTTACCCATCCCGGAACTAAACTTCTGTTTATGGGATCAGAGTTTGGGCAACATGCAGAGTGGGATTTTAATGATCAACTGGATTGGTATGTTTTAGAATATAAATTTCACTATGGTGTAAAACAATTGGTTAAAGAGTTAAATGCTTTGTATAAAAAAGAAGAGGCTTTATATAAACATCAGTTTGATCAGCAGGGATTTGAATGGATTAGTTATGACGACCATGAAAATTCGGTACTTAGTTATATCCGAAAAGGAGAGCATGAAAAAGATTGGGTCATTGTAATTTGTAATTTTACCCAAGTTCCTCGAACTGATTATCGTATAGGAGTTCCCAAAAAAGGTTCTTTAACTGAAATTTTTAACAGCGACGCCGATCGTTTTGCCGGAAGCGAGATGTCTTGTACTACCAAGGTGAAAATTGAGAAAATCGGATGGCAAGGAAGAACTCACAGTGCATCCGTCGAACTACCGCCATTAGCGGTTCGGATGTTTAAGATTTCTTAACTACTAAATTCATCTAAAACTAATATATTTTTTCAAACGTTTTCGCTTAAATTCTCTTAATAACTACTAGCAAATAAAATTTTTAATTACCAATAGTTATTGTTCTTTTACTAATTGGAAAAAAAAAGTTATGATATTAAATACGGAATTAGAAGTAAAAGGAAATATGTTTCCGGGGAAGGTAGTATCGTACTCTCACCTGGTTGATAAAATCAATTTTGCTTCGGAAAATGGGGTCTTATTACAAATTACCATTTTAAGGGGGAGTGTTGTTCGTTTTCGATATGCTACTGATAATAATTTTGAACAGGATTTCTCCTATGCGATCAGTGAAACTGCCGTAAAAGGATACAGTTTACTAGAAGTCGAAGAATTAGAAGATTCATATCAAATTGTTACTAAAAAATTAAAGATTTTAGTGACTAAAGTGGATATGAGGGTAACGATAAAAGATCATAATGATAAAATTATTCTTCAGGATGAATTAGGCTTTCACTATGAACAAAGTTATGAGTTCGGTGGAAATATCGTAAAGATGAGTAAAGTAGCTCCGCAGAGCGAATGTTACTATGGCCTGGGCGATAAGCCGATGCATTTAAACTTAAAAGGGAAGCGTGTACATAACTGGGCTACCGATCAATATGCTTTTGGCAAAGATCAGGACCCGTTGTACAAAGCAGTTCCTTTTTATATTGGATTGCATGATCAGAAAGCCTACGGAGTGTTTTTTGATAACACTTTTAAGTCCTATTTTGACTTCTGTCAGGAACGTCGTAATGTAACCAGTTTCTGGGCGCACGGAGGAGAAATGAATTATTATTTCTTTTATGGTCCGGATATGCAGGAAGTTATTACTCGCTATACCGATCTTACCGGAAAGCCTGAGTTACCACCACTATGGGCATTAGGTTACCATCAGTGTAAATGGAGTTATTATCCGGAAAGTCGAGTAAAAGAAGTTGCTAATAAATTCAGGGAATTACAAATTCCATGTGATGCCATCTACCTGGATATTGACTACATGGATGGTTTCCGTTGTTTTACCTGGGATAAAGAATATTTCCCTGATCCGAAACGAATGGTAAAAGAACTGGCAGATGATGGGTTTAAAACGATTGTAATTATAGATCCCGGAATTAAAATTGACGAAGATTATTGGGTTTATCAAGAAGCAATAGAAAAAGATTACTTCTGTAAACGTGCGGATGGTCCTTACATGCGCGGAAAAGTATGGCCGGGCGAATGTTTCTTTCCGGATTATACCAATCCGGAAGTCCGAGAATGGTGGGCAGGCCTTTTTAAAGAGTTAGTAGATGAAATAGGAGTAAAGGGCGTTTGGAATGATATGAACGAACCTGCGGTCATGGACGTACCTGGAAAAACCTTTCCTAACGATGTACGCCATGACTATGATGGTAATGCTTGTAGTCATCGCAAGGCACATAATATCTACGGAACCCAGATGGCACGGGCTACGTATGAAGGAGTTAAGCGCTTTGCTTATCCCTTACGACCCTTCGTTATTACAAGATCAGCCTACTCGGGAGCGCAACGTTATACCAGTTCCTGGACCGGGGATAATATTGCTACCTGGGAGCATTTATACATTGCAAATGTACAGGCGCAACGTATGAGCATGAGTGGGATGTCTTTTACCGGTAGTGATATCGGGGGATTTGCTGAGCAGCCTACGGGAGAACTTTATGCCCGATGGATTCAGCTAGGGGTATTTCATCCTTTTTGCAGAACCCATTCTTCCGGAGATCATGGTGATCAGGAACCCTGGACATTTGGCCCGGAAGTAGTAGACGTTACGCGTAAATACGTTTCACTACGTTACGAATTGTTACCTTATTTATATACCATGTTTTGGGAATATGCAACCGAAGGAATCCCCATGTTAAAATCTTTGGTTTTATACGATCAGGAAGATACGCAAACTAATTACCGTACGGATGAATTTGTCTTTGGAAACCAAATTTTAGTGTGTCCGATCCAGGAACCTAATGCATTGGGTCGAAGAATGTTTATTCCACGTGGTAACTGGTACAATTACTGGACACATGAATATGTAGAAGGTGGTTTAGAACAATGGGTAGACGCTCCGTTGGATACCATTCCTTTATTTGTAAAAGAAGGAGCTATTATTCCAAAATATCCGGTACAGCAATATGTGGGAGAAAAGAAAATCGAAGAACTGTTATTAGAATTATACTATAAAAAAGGTAATAAGGAAACTTCTCAGGTATATGAAGATGAACAGGACGGATATGATTATACAAAAGGCAGGTATAGCCTTCGTAGCTTTTCATTTACCGGAAAAGAAGATGAAGTTATCATTCAGCAACATATCACAGGTTCTTATGTTACCGAATATGAAAAAATGCGCTTTAAATTGATCGGTGTTCCCTTTCAATTAGAGTCGGTAGAAATTGATAACGTTACGGTAAACCTGTCTGAAGTAGAATACAATTTGGAACAACAAACTTTATTAGTACCTAAAGACTTTAATGTACTGCATTTGGTAGGAAAGAAGTGAAAACAGGAATAAATTAAATGTCTGATTAACTTTTTTCCAGATGTTTTTAGAAATTTATTAAGGTGAGAAGAGGAAATTTAGTGACGATACTAAATTTCCTCTTTTAATAAATGGTAAGTACTGGGTCTGGTAAAGTAAATAGTCAACCCTGTTTTATCAGACAGTTATTTGTAACTTATTATTAACAGTTTGTTAGCTATCCAACTTATACTGCTACCACATCATACATACGAACCATACCATAACAGTTAACATAATTTATGATTGGAACGTTTCCTCTTCACAATATTTGTAATTTTGATTTTTATAATAAAGAATAGAACATTACAATCATGAAAATCACCAAAATTTTATATTTAATAGTTGTTTTAACTATTGTAAATGCGTGTGCTACCAATCCTTTTACTGGAAAGAAGACGTTAGCTATTGTACCTAATTCTCAAATATTACCTGCTGCCTTTCAACAATATGATCAATTTTTAAAAGAAAACAAAGTGGTTACCGGCACAAATGAAGCAGAACTGATCAAAAGAGTGGGTCAAAAAATATCCAAAGCTTCCGAAAGATGGTTAAATGCAAACGGACATCCGGAATATTTAGAAGGATATTCATGGGAATATAACTTAGTTAAAAATGAGGCAGTGAACGCCTGGTGTATGCCCGGGGGTAAAATTGTATTTTATACTGGTATTATGCCCATTGCCAAAACAGAAGCCGGAATTGCAGCGGTTATGGGTCACGAAGTAGCTCATGCTCTTGCTAATCATGGTCAGCAACGGATGAGCGCAGGCCAAATACAACAACTAGCAGCTGTAGGAACTAGTGTGGCTGTAAGTGGTAAAAGTCAGGCGACACAACAGCTAGTAGGAACTGCTTTTGGGTTAGGAACCCAGTTTGGGGTAATGTTACCCTTTAGTCGTAGTCATGAAACCGAAGCAGATAAAATTGGATTAACCTTAATGGCTATTGCCGGATACAATCCGGACGAGGCGGCAAATCTATGGCAACGTATGAAAGCTAATAGCGGTGGACAAGCACCACCGGAATTTATGAGTACGCATCCTTCTAATGACACCCGGATCGCAAACTTAACCGCTTGGGCTCCTGCTGCAAAGATAGAAGCTAAAAAATTTGGTGTTACTAGCTTTAAGTAATTGTAAACTTATTAGTTTCTTATAAATATATTAGTATTTTAGAAGCCGTTCTTACTTTTAGGAACGGTTTTTATTTTATTATGTATGAAAGTTCCATTACCTAAAGGTGATAAAAAACTATTAAACGCCTGGGCGTTCTACGATTGGGCCAACTCAGTATATAGTTTAACTATTGTATCGGCGGTTTTTCCTATTTTCTACGGAGTATTGTTTGAAAAAGGAGAAAGCGTTTCTATCTTGGGAACCACGATTAGAAGTACCCCTTTGATCACCTATGCTACTGCCCTTGGCTTTATTATAGTAGCTGTGACTTCCCCATTTTTATCCGGAATTGCCGATCATATCGGGAATAAGAAAAACTTTATGAAGTTTTTTAACTACCTGGGAGCAGCATCCTGTATCGGATTGTTTTGGTTTACTAAAGAAACTATTTATACAGGTTTACTTTTCTATATACTGGCACTAGTAGGTTTTTGGGGAAGTATTGTCTTTTACAATTCCTATTTACCAGATATAGCTTTTGAAGAACAACAAGATGCAGTAAGTGCTAAAGGGTATTCACTTGGATATCTAGGTAGCGTATTGCTATTAGCTTTAAATCTGACCATGGTATTGTATTACGAAACTTTTGGATTTGAAAATGCTATTATCAGTATGCGTTATTCATTTTTATTAGTGGGAGTTTGGTGGATTGGTTTTAGTCAGTATACATACTACTATTTACCTAAAGGTTTCAAGAAAGAGCAAGAGGTGACCAATTCATTATGGAACGGGTATAAAGAACTACAAAAAGTTTGGAAAAACCTGTCTACTCAAACTGCATTAAAGAGATACTTAGGTGCATTTTTTGTCTATAGCATGGCTGTACAAACCGTAATGTTAGTAGCTACCTACTTCGGCGAACAAGAAATAGACTGGGGAGGGGATGATCAAAAAACCATGGGACTTATTATCAGTATCCTGGTCATACAATTAGTAGCTATTCTAGGAGCTGTTCTCACCTCAAAAGCTTCGGCAAAATTCGGAAATGTAAAGACATTAATTGGGTTAAACTTTATTTGGGCTTTTGTTTGTCTATATGCCTATTTTGTAACAACCTCAACACAGTTTTATGCTACTGCAGCTGTAGTCGGATTGGTGATGGGGGGTATACAAGCTTTATCCAGATCGACTTATGCTAAATTTCTTCCGGAAACTCAGGATACCACTTCTTATTTTAGTTTTTTCGATGTAGCTGAAAAGATAGGAATTGTCATTGGTATGGCAATCTTTGCAACAGTTGACGTACTTACAGATAGTATGCGCTATGCTGTGCTTCTCTTATTTTTATTTTTTATTATTGGGATCATTCTACTATTACGTGTATTAAAAATAGTTCCTCAACAATCATAAGTCTTAATTGGGTATAGGATAAAGATTATCGTGTAAGAGTTCAGGCTTAAAAAGGCTAAGTTATAATTTCGTTAAAACAATATTAATCAATTTATAATCGTATTTATTTATTAAGATAATTACGTAATCTAGCTTTAAATTTGGAAGTTACCCCTATGAAAACCTGTAAATATATAGTTGTTTTAATAAGTTTTATCCTCTTAGGATCTTGCTCTGCTACCACAAGAACTATTAATGGTGTACAAAGGTCGCTTAAAGGTCAATGGTCTTTAGATAAAATCACCTACAGCAGATCAGGTATTTTTGATGTTATTCTATATGATGACGCTTCAGCAGAATGTTTGACCGGAAGTGTATGGACTTTTATACCGAACAATAATACCGGTTTTTATTCCGTAAACCAAAGTAGCTGTGTTTCCACCGGTGATCGTAGATTTCGTTTTAACATTCCCGAATCAGACGCAAACGGCAATTTTAGTTTTTTATTTAAACCCATTGATGCTAAAAAGAAAAGTACTAATGGTAATAGAGGATACCGGATGGGACTTCCTTTGTTAGACGAAAACCAAATGACCTGGACACAAACCATTTCTATGGAGGGAGCACCTTTTGTAATTACCATGAATTTTAATAGACTTCAACAATAAATATTTAAAAATTAAGTAAATAAGTAATCATGAAATCAATAACAAATAAATTAGCAGTAGGCTTTATCTCTTTATCCATGTTGGTAAGTTGTGATGCGGTACAGAATGCAAATAAAACACAAAAAGGAGCCGTTATTGGTACCACGGCCGGCGCTGTATTGGGTGGTGTTATCGGTAATAATGTAGGAAAACGAAATTCTGCCTTAGGAGCAGTAATCGGTGGTGTAGTAGGAGGTGTTGCCGGTGGTGTGATCGGTAAAAAAATGGACAAGCAAGCTCAAAAGATAGAGGAAGAATTACCAGGGGCGGAAGTAACTCGAGTAGGTGAAGGAATCGATATAGTTTTAGACGAAAATAGCGGAGTACGCTTTGCTACAAATAAAAGTGATATTAACGGGCAATCTCAGGAAAACTTGAATAAACTTATCAATATTTTTAAAGAATATCCGGATACAAATATTGTTATTGAAGGACATACGGATAGTTCAGGCGATGATGCTTACAATTTAGCTTTATCTGAAAAGAGGGCAAAATCCGTAACGAGTTATTTAACAAGTAACGGAATCTCAGGTAGTCGAATTACCACCTACTGGCACGGAGAAACCTTACCAAAATATGACAATACTACGGCAGAAGGAAGAGCTAAAAACCGTCGTGTTGAAATTGGTGTAGTTGCTAATGAAAAGATGATCCAAGATGCAAAACAAGGAGTAGACTAGGCATTACTTTTAAAAAACATTTTAAAACTTCCGGAGGATACAGGTAACACTGAAATCCTCCGGATTTTTTATTTTATAAAGTAAAAGGTTATAATACAGCAACGTCACATCGAGACGCTCAATTTTACCACTCGACCTGACGGTAACATAGAAATACTTTTTACCTTTAAAACAGTTATATTCCTATTAAATTTTACTTCAAAATACGTATCTTTCCTACTTGAAAAAGAAATTACATATTGCAATTATCGGAGGGGGTTTAGCAGGATTAGTAAGCGCTATTGACCTTTGCCAACGAGGATTTCAAGTTACCCTCATAGAAAAAGACAGCTTTCCGCGTCATAAGGTTTGTGGGGAATATATATCAAATGAGATATTACCCTATTTTGAGTTTCTAGGGATTCATATGAAAGAGCTGACCGATGTCAAAATTTCTAAACTATTTCTAAGTACACAAGATGGAAATACTATTGAGAGTAACTTAAATTCAGGTGGTTTTGGCGTTAGCCGTTACACCTTAGATCATTATTTATATAAAAAAGCAATAAAAGAAGGAACAATCTTTATTGAAGGACAGGCAATTCAAATTAAAAATGACAAAAAAGAGAAAATTATAATTCTTCAGGATAAAAAGAAAATTACCTGTGACTTAATCATAGGCGCTTTTGGTAAGCGCTCTAATTTAGATAAAGCTTTACAACGGGATTTTACTTCGGTGATATCACCGTGGTTAGGAGTTAAAGCACATTATCAAGGTGATTTTCCTAAAGAACAAGTTGCCTTGCATAATTTTGATGGCGGTTATTGCGGAATTTCAAAAGTTGAGGAGGACAAAATTAATGTTTGTTACCTTGTTCATTTTGAAAGTTTTAAAGCCTATAGAAATTTAGAAGATTTTGAATACTCGGTATTGCATGAAAATAAATATCTACGGAGTTTTCTTAATAATTCAGAAATGATCTTTGATAAACCCATCACTATAAGCCAGGTAAACTTCGCCAAAAAAAAATTAGTAGAAGATGAAATATTAATGGTAGGAGATGCAGCCGGACTTATCCATCCTTTATGCGGTAATGGAATGGCAATGGCAATAAAAGGCGCAAAACTAGTTGCAGATATACTAACTATTTATGCAGACGGAATTATAACTAAAGATCAAATGTACGCCAAGTACAAGCGAGAATGGAAACAACAATTTTCCAATCGGTTACGGGCTGGTAGAATTTTACAGAAAATGTTATTGAACAAGCATATTCAACAAACTTCTTATAAATTTGCTAAAATGGTTCCGGCATTAGTGCCGGTTATTATCAAGCAAACACATGGCAAACCTATGGTATGTTAAATTATAAATATCGTAGCTCAGAACGGGAATTAATGGATCATCCGGATATTGATCAGGAAGTATTAAATGAGGCATTAAGAGATGTATCAAGGGTAAATAAGTTACTGGGAGGTAATCGAATTACTATCAATGCGGTTTTTAAACGAATACTTTTATTAAAAAATGATAATCCCGTAATATTAGATTTAGGTTGTGGGGACGGAGAGATATTACGGTTATTAGCAGGCAAAGCCAGAAAAAAGAGAATATCTGCAACCTTTATAGGTGTGGATATTAGTGAAAAAGGGATTCGACAAGCTATAAAACAAAGTAAAGATTATCCGGAAATCAGGTATGTTTGTAAAGATCTAAAAGCGTTGGACCCAATCCAATATGGATGTGATATTCTAATCTGCACCTTAACTTTGCATCATCTGCCGGATGCTGAAATTATTAAAATTCTTCAGAAAAGTATGACGCTGGTATTTGATAGTATTATTATTAATGATTTGCATAGAAATAAATTAGCCTCCTTTTTTTTCAGAATTTTTAGTTTGTTTTTGATCAAAAGTAAGGTAGCTAAACATGATGGTTTAGTTTCTATAAAAAGTGCATTTGTTAGAAAGGATTTTTTAAATTATGCTACACATCTGAATTTTAAAAATACAAGCATATCCTGGCGTTGGGCATTTCGCTACGAATGGATTATCGCAAAATAATATTATAGGATTGATTCATATATTATCAATAAAACAATAGATTGAGTACAAAAATTGTAAGTATAGCTAAAGCGCTTCCGGCGTATTCTCGACAAACCGATGAAATCATTCCATTTGTCAAACAATGGATGAACGCGCAGGAAGAGCGCTTTCAAAGGAAAGTCATTAAAATTTTTGAAAATGCTGCGGTAGATAAACGTTATAGTATCATGGCACCTGAAGAAGTGTTTACAGCCACTTCATTTCAGGAAAAAAATGATATCTATATCCGTGAAGTAAAAAAGTTAGGTAAAAATGTTTTGACTGATGCCTTACACAAAGCAGACTGGAAACCAGATTCTTTGGATTATATTATTACGGTAAGTTGTACCGGAATTATGATTCCATCTTTGGATGCTTACTTAATCAATGATGTAGGACTTAAGCAGGATGTGGTGCGCTTACCTGTGACTGAGATGGGTTGTGCTGCTGGGGTTTCAGGGATGATTTATGCCCATAATTTTTTAAAAGCAAACCCGGGAAAACGAGCGGCTGTTATTGCAGTAGAAGCACCAACAGCAACGTTTCAGTTAGAAGATTATAGCATGGTAAATATTGTAAGTGCCGCTATCTTCGGAGATGGTGCTGCCTGCGTACTTTTATCTTCTGAAGAAGAAGCCATAGGTCCTAAGATTTTAGGGGAAGGAATGTACCATTTTTATGATAATACTCATATGATGGGGTTTAATTTAACCAATACCGGGTTGCAGATGATCTTAGATAAATCAGTACCCGAAACAATTGCCAGTCATTTTCCGAAGATTATTCATCCCTTTTTAGCATCCTTCGGAAAAGATATCGAACAAGTTGATCATTTGATTTTTCATCCGGGAGGAAAAAAAATAGTAATGACCGTTGAAGAATTGTTCGGAAGTTTGGGTAAAAATATTGAAGATACGAAGGAAGTCTTACGTGCTTATGGAAATATGAGTAGTGCTACGGTATTGTACGTTTTAGAAAGGTTTATAAATAAAAATCCTTCTCCCGGAGAAGTCGGATTATTACTAAGTTTTGGTCCGGGATTCTCTGCACAGCGGGTTTTAGTGGAGTGGTAGGTGCATATTCCCACCCCAGCCCTCCCTGAGGGAGGGGGTTTAATTTTTTACTTTTTGTAAGGATTTGTATTTGATCTTTGACAGTATAGTATGTTATCACAAAAATTTTTTAAATACGTAAATTTTATTATCTTAAATTATATAATTCGACATTATGGATACTGAATTAACTTTAAAGTTAGATAGTGATACTATTTAAAAAGCTAAAGCATATGCTTCTAAAAGAAAAATTAGCCTTTCTCAAATAGTAGAGAAACATTTACAGGCTATAACTTCTGAAGAAGTAAATGAAACTTTTGAGATTTCATCATTCGTAAAAAAAATGACAACTGAAAATAACATGCCTTCGGATCTTGATTATAAAGAAGAATATTCTAATTATTTACTCAAAAAGTATCAATAAGTTCAAAAAGAAGTAAAATATTTTTGGATACAAATGTCGTTTTAGACCTTCTTAGTATTAGAAAGCCCTTTTATGATTCTATTGCAAAAATTGCAACTTTAGCGGAAAAACAAAAGATAGTTTTAGTAGTCTCACAAATATCGTTTGCTACCGTTAATTACTTCCTTACTAAATTTGAAAATAACAAGGTTGCCAGAGTCCAGTTAAAATGGCTGATGAATATGTATAAAGTTTAATGTAGTTATTTTTTTAAAGGAAAAAGATCAAATTTTTAAGAAACCCTCATTCGTTTAAAATTTTACGAATATCTCTTTGTACTTCATCTTGTGTTCTTATTAATTCTTCAAGCATGAATTTCATTTTCAACTTTGTATCTATAGCAGTTGAAGTCCAATTGGAGTAAATAAAATCTAAAATTTTATTCAATTTGTACTCTACTAGTTCTTTTCCCTCTTCAATATCCGCTAAGATGGATAATCTTTCATAAGGTAATAATTCTATTTTTGTGTTAGATAGTGCTTTCCAATAGTTTAATCTAATTGCTGGCGCATATACTCCTTTTGCCTTTTCGATAATTTGAAGAAGGGATACCGTTTCATCTTCCGAGTAAGAATTCAATGTATCAATAAGTATTTTCTGCTTAGGTATTTTTTCAGTTATTTCCACATCAGTTTCTTTTAACTCCATTTTTAAAGCAGTAAAGAATTTTGCTATATATTTTCTATCCTTTCTTTCTTCATTCCAATTATTAATAGCTAGGGCAAGTAATACTCCAATAAGAACCGGAATAATATCTCTTAGAAACTTTTTAAAATTATTTTTCATTCACATAATTTCTTAAACGGTTTATATAAAGCGCTAAAAATAGTAAAAGATGTACTCAATCTTATAACATAAATAAAGGTTGTGACGGATTAGTTTGTAATATGCAATACATTATATCAATTACTTTCTTAAATTTAGTTCATGAAAAAATTTGTATTGATATGTCTAATCCTTTTTCCGGTAATTGCTTGTTCTGGTGATGATAAAAAGGATAATGAGGAAAATATGACTACTGATCCTGAAGTGGTAGATATTACGGAAGAAGCTCAAGTAACAAATGTAACTGTTCAGGGAGAACCCGGAGCTTATACTTTTGCCGTAGAAATAAAAAGTCCGGATACCGGATGTGATCAATATGCGGATTGGTGGGAAGTCGTAACTGCTGAAGGTACACTTATATATCGAAGAATTCTCGCTCATAGTCATGTGGCGGAACAACCTTTTACCCGTTCCGGAGGAAAAATTGTCATTAATCCGGAAGATTCGGTTTTGGTTCGTGTACATATGAATAATACAGGATATGCTAGAAATGTGTTTAGTGGTTCTGTGGCTAAAGGTTTTAAGGCAACAGAAGTACAATTGGAGGCAGATACAACTTTGGCGAAGACCGCACCTTTACCAAATGGCTGTGGAGGATGATTAAAACAACCGAAGAAATTATTTCTTTATTACCTTATCAGGAACCATTTTTATTTGTAGATAAAATTGAAAGTATTTCTGATGAAGGATGTACCGGATATTATACGTTACAACCTGATGCGTTTTTTTATAAAGGACATTTTAAAGACCACCCAGTCACCCCGGGAGTCATCCTTACTGAAATAATGGCACAGATCGGATTAGTCTGTTTGGGTATTTATCTTAGTGATGTGAAATTACAACTGAATCAGGTAGGGGTTGCGATGAGTAGTACCCATATGGAGTTTTTAAAATCAGTATTACCCAGTGAAAAAGTAAAAGTAACTTCCTTAAAGCAATACTTTAGGTTTAATAAGCTAAAATGCGAAGTACGAATGTTTAACGAACTGAATATATTAGTAGCAAAGGGTACTATTTCAGGGATGATTGTACCCATTTCTAATGAAAAATAGAAGGGTAGTGGTTACCGGATTAGGTGTAGTGGCACCTAATGGTCATACCGTAGCTGATTTTAATGAGGCTATTCAAAATGGAACCAGCGGGATTACTCATTTTGAGGAATTAGAAAAATTAAATTTTTCATGCCAAGTAGCTGGTATACCGAAATATAACAAAGATTACTTAAATAATTACTTTACTCAACTTCAACAACGGGGTTTACTAGCCACTGGCTTAGAGTACGGGGTTATTGCAGGCATGGATGCCTGGAAAGATGCAAAACTACCGGTAGTTCCAAAAGACGAAAGTCCCAACTACGACGCAGGAATCATTATGGGTTCTGGTACCATGGGAGTAGGTAAATTTCGGGAAGCTATTTTAAAGGTAGATGAAGGGAAGGTAAGACGTTTGGGTAGCACAACAGTACTGCAAACTATGGCTAGTGGTGTCAGTGCGTATTTAGGTGGTATTTTAGGTTGTGGGAACATGGTTACTACAAATTCATCAGCCTGTAGTACAGGTACTGAGGCGATTTTGTTGGGTTATGAGCGAATTCAATCCGGAAATGCAGAAGTTATGTTAGTAGGCAGTACTAGCGATAGCGGACCTTATATTTGGGGAGGCTTTGACGCTATGCGTATTTTACCCAGCCAATATAATCATCGTCCTGAACAAGCTTCAAGACCTATGAGTCAGGATGCAACCGGTTTTGTACCCGGTAGTGGTGCCGGGGCATTAGTACTCGAAAGTTTGGATAGTGCACTACAACGCGATGCAACCATTTACGCTGAAATTTTGGGGGGACATGTAAATAATGGCGGACAACGTAAGGGAGGTAGTCTTACAGCTCCTAACAATGAAGCAGTACAACGATGTATCCAAAAAGCTGTCGCTAATGCGCAAATTGATCCGAATGAAATTGATGCTATTAATGGTCACTTAACGGCCACTACCAAAGACCCGGTAGAGATTGACAATTGGAGTAAAGCTTTAGATAGAAGCGGTTCGGATTTTCCCTATGTTAATTCTTTAAAATCTATGATTGGACATTGTATTGCTGCTTCCGGCAGTATCGAGAGTGTTGCTAGCGTATTGCAGTTGCATCACGGGTTTATCTTCGGTAACATTAATTGCGAACCTATCCACGCGGATATTTTAATACAAGTAGATTCGAATAGAATAGTGCAAAAAACTCAGAATATTTCAGTAAATATTATCGCAAAAGCTAGTTTTGGTTTTGGTGATGTCAATGCATGTGTTATCTTTAAAAAGTTTAAGAAATAACCCTATTTGCACGATAAACCTATGGATGATAAAGCGCTTTTTATTCCAAAAATTAAAGAAATTATAGCTCCATACGTTGAAAATCAGGAAAATTTTGAAAATATTTCCCTAGATACTGATTTTATACAAGATCTAGATATTAATTCAGCTAATCTGGTAGATATTATACTTGATGTAGAGGATGCTTATCAGATTGAAATAGATAACGATGCTATGAACCGCATGACAACCGTAGGCGCTTCTATAGAAGTTATTCAGGAAAAGAAGAAATAGAACAAAGGTATGATCGGGAATGATATAGTGAATCTTACACTAGCCCGAAAACAAAGTAACTGGCAACGTAAAGGTTGGTTAGAAAAGGTATTTACTAATGACGAAATAAGCTATATTCAAAATTCTTTAGTTCCGGAGCATAGCGTTTGGATGTTATGGTCTCAAAAAGAAGCAGCTTATAAAGCCCATCAAAGACTTACCCGTTGTAAATCCTGGTATCAACCCAAAAAAATCATTTGTTCGTTAACCAACGAGGTAGTTACTATTGATAACTATACTTTCTTTACTACTACTGATATCCATCCGGAGTATATCTATAGCCAGGCATATTTAAAAAATAAAATTAGTTATTCGCAAATATGCCCAGGAGCTCAAGGTGAAGTTCGTCAACTTTTATTAAAGTATCTCTCAAAAACGAATTTCCTACAGATCCAACATCTTAAGATTGTAAAGGATTCCTTGGGGATTCCATATATACATTATCACCAACAACAATACCCTCAATCCTTTTCTATTACACACCACGGAAATTATGCTGCATTTAATATGTAGTAATATTTTGTTTAAGGTTGTGTTGTCATTCTGTCAGCTATTAAAATCATTATAAATACAAATATCTAAAATGCTTAATATCAGTTTTTTATTAAAGTTAAGTAAAGTTTTAATTTAATATTATCAGTAATGCTTTTTTTTATTTAAAGATGTAATCAAATTGTCTAAAGGTTAATACTATAGATAAAACCTATAGTCATAACTCAGTTAAATTTTATATATATAATTGTAGATATCTACAATTATAGATAATATATAGTGGCTTTGAACCATAATACATGTTGGAATCATTCCAAATTATTGTAGGAATTTAAAATTGATTTTGTCGGTAAAATACAACCTTAAAAAGATTTAAAAGATTTGGACAAACGAATATTTGTAAAACTCTTTCTTTTATATATTAGAGGTGAAAGACCTAGTGGTCAAAGTATTTTTAAAAATAGTACTCTTTGGAATAAGTTTAGTAGATTTAAAAATGGGCTACAAAATACCTAGTAGATTGACAAAACATAAAATCTCAAAAAAATTCGAGCCTAAAGGCTTTTAGTTTACAAATAGAAGGATCCGAAAAATATATTGGGTTTGCTATTTATAGCCAGAAGTATATTTACTATGAAGAATGATAAAATCCGTTAGTTCGAATATTGAATACTTAAATGATAATAAAATTAAGTTACTCTATTAATATATACTAAAATCAATATCGAAATCAATGCGCAAATGCTGAATCCGATAAAAATAGGTAATACGGTAGCAGTAACAAAAGTTCCAATCCAAAAACTAATAGGTACTGCAAGAATGGTTGAAATAAAACCGGAAACGGATGCACCGACACCTGCTACATGACCCATGGGTTCCATAGCCAATGCTCTTAAATTTCCAAAAAGGAAACCGATAGCTAAAAATTGGACGATAAGAAAGATAATAAGAATTTCTATTACAGGATTACCTGAATTGTAAAGTAGGATCACATACGTAAGCGAAATTGCAAAAAATGTAAATAGCGCAATCTTCACCAGTTGATACATTCCTATTTTAAGAACTAACACTCCGTTTAATAATATGGCAACTCCTACGGAAAAAGCTAATAGTCCAAAAACAAATGGAAACTGATCTGCCAGGTCATATTGAACTTCGAAAATTTGTTGAGCCGTACTCAAATAGGTCATAAAAGATCCGACAATAAAACCGGTGATTAAGGTATACCCAATGGCTTGTTTGTTTTTTAGTACCTCTTTAAACCCAAAACGTACCCGTTTAAAACTTAGCGGGGTTTTATATGCGGTCGGTAAGGTTTCAGCTTGTCTTTGCCAAAACCATAGGCTAACAAATACACTTATGAGAAGCTGACCGTAGAAAATTCCTTTCCAATCAGAAAATTCTAAAATACCTTTTCCTATAGTTGGTGCTATAATAGGTACTAAGATAAATACGACGGTAACAAAAGACATAATACGCGCCATATAATCCCCACTATACTTATCCCGGATCATCGCAATGCTCATGGTTCGTGGGGCAGACAATCCTATACCCTGTAGGATTCTACCGATAATCATTGTTTGTAAATTAGTGGCGTAAACACAAAGTAAACTGGCTACTCCAAAAATTAAGAAACCAATATAGACTACAGGTTTTCGTCCCACACTGTCTGAGATAGGTCCGTAAGCTAGAGGGCCAATCCCCATACCTAAGAAAATCATGGTGATGATAAGTTGTTCATCCGCCGGATGGGTTGTGCCTAGTGCTTTACCCATATCAGATAATGCAGGAAGTACGGCATCAATACATAGTGCGGTGATCGACATTAAGGAAGCCATTAAGGCTATAAACTCAAATTGTCTGATTTTTTGAAGCATCCGGCAAATGTAGTTTTTTTAACTTCGGAGACATTACTTCAATAAAATTATATCTTGATAAAAAGAGATTTTTACCCAAAGATGTACGTTAAGCTTATTCTTAATTTTTTAATGGTTTTAATGTATAAATGACGAGAGTTTTAGTAATCAGCTTGTTATTAAATATTTAAATTATTTTTAACCATTTTCAGTATATATTATGAATCCTTACTAGTCTCGAAATAGGAAGTAAATATGGTTAAAGTTGAATGTTTCCGTTTATTAACCACTTTAGTCCTGGTAAGACTTTAATTGAAGTATAAATTTTATTAAATAGAACTAGTTAAACGTTTAGATGTGAGTATCTTGTAAAAAACACAAAATAATGCGAATTTTAATTAAAGTAGGAGTTTTATTAATAGTTTCTATGCTATGGGGAAGTTGTAAGACCTCTCAGGTAAATAATACAGAACTACTTTCAGGAAGTAAGGTAGAACAGCTATTACAAAACCGAAACCTGGAAATGCAGATGCAATGGGCTAATCCACTTAATACGGTAGCGATAAATGCCATTTTGAATAGTGGCTTATTACCACCGGGTCAGACCGGAAATCAAATTAGTCTTATTGGTAATGGTAATTATTTTAGAATTAAAGGAGATACCATAGCTGCGTATTTACCTTTTTATGGTGAAAGAAGATTTGGAGGTGCCTATGGTCGGGATGCTCAAATAGAGTTTGAAGATATTCCTAAAAATTTAGAGATTACCCGAAATGAGAAAAAAGGATATTTTGATTTAAAATTTGAAATTCGCGATAAAAATCATTCTACAGACAACTATCAAGTAAGTGCGCAATTGTATCCTGGAAATAAAGGAGTGGTTACGATTAATAGCAGTAGCCGAACGGTTATTTCATATAGTGGTACCATTCAGCCTTTAGCTAAAGAGGAAGTAGTATCTGTTGAAGGGAAGGAGTAGGGGATAGACACTAGAAACAAGATAATTATTAATGGTGCACATCCCGACCGCAGCACACCCCAGGGGAGGGAGTTTTACTTTTTATTTTACATATAAGCATTCTACTACCTGAGAGAAAAAGTAATTCCGGCGTATAAAAACACATAGTTTGCCCGGTCAAAAAAAGACTGAATCTCCTGATTAGTTTCGATTCTTAGAAAATCCCGGATCCATTGAGCGTTTATATGAATACCTAAAAATCGAGTAAATTCATATTGCAAAGTTCCGGTAATACTCATTGAGAATCCGTTATCCTTAAAATTTAATTTATTAACTCCTTTAAATTCATTGCGATAATTAGCCCAGCCGGCTCCCAGCGTACTCCTAAAACTCAAAGGAAAATTATGAATTGTAAATTGTCGCCCCATATTCATATAATAATGGCAGATGGTTGCGTTATCAAAATTACCAGTAAGCGTAGTATCATCTGTAGTAGCTTTATAAATATTAAAATCATAACCAAAGATGTATTTAGGATTCAAAAAAAATGTAGCATTAAAGTGGTGGGATGTTTTTTTGCTGTAGGTTTTAAGAAAGGTATCTCCATAGGACAAAGGATAACCTACAGCGGCAGATAATATTATACGAGCCCAATCTGTGGATTTATCGTTCTTTGTGATAAGTTGTTCCTGCTTTTCTACTGGTTTGGTTTGACCATTAAGTGAATAAGAGAGGACTTTACATAGGCAGATAGCGATAACAATACTTCTAAAATTCAAATTCATAGGTTTGGTTTTCATTTGGAACTAATTTTAAAGTATTTACCAGTAGTTGAGTTTGATTTCGCAGGGAATACTCAAATCGAAGGGTATCCTTTTCTACTAATCGATCTAAATTGATGAGCTGTTCGTTTTCTGTAGGTAACATCGTTCCCGAAGCACATAATAGTTCATTACCTAGTTGGTCATCTTGTTTTGTCAATTTTATACGCTGTATAGTGTTCGAACAATACACCCGGTAATTTAAAGTGTCTTGAGTAGAAGTATTCCGGATGATTTTAAAAGTTCCTTGTGTGATTTTTGATAAGATCACCTGACCGGTATCAAATTTAAAATCTATAACTCTAGGGGAAGGTAAATCTATGAATTCTTTAGTAATTATACCTTCATTGTGAAAGGCTTCTTCCGGATGATTGATTCTGATATGAAGTGCCTGATTAGGAACTAAAGAGGTGAACTGATAAAATCCTTTATTGTCACTTTGGGCATGTCCAAAAGTAAATACCGCTTTAGATTCATTAAAAAAATTATTATCTGCAGCATAAATAACTACATTAATATTTGATAACGAATTGGCATCGGTATCGACAAGCGTACCTGTAACTAAAAAGCGTTCATTATCTACTACATCCAGTTCACATTGGGTTCCAAGACAAAGCATACTGGCACAGGCTATTCTATAGAATAGCTTCGGGATTGACTTCATAACTGTTCGTTTTTTTAATAGATGACAAACAGTTAATAGGGTTGCTTGGTAGTTATAAAAAATTATTTTATCACGTAGTATTTGCTTTAATATCATACAAACCAGCTAATAAAAAAACAACCTTCTAAATGAATAGAAGGTTGTTTTATAAGAGGAGGGAAGGGATTTACTTAAACGTAAGTATTGTATTTCCCTGAACTATTTATAAGTTGTTCAAATAGTACCTTATTCTACAATAAGTTTTAAGGTACGATTAGCACCGGATCGATTTGCTATTTTAATCAAGTATAATCCTGATGGTAATCCGGATACGTTCATATTAATCTGTCTGGTACTAGTATCGATTAGCATAGAGCGTAAGGTCTTCCCGGATAAATCGGTAAGCGTAAGCCTACTGTCTATCAAATCTTCCGAATTTTCAATGACCACATTGGCGATTGCAGGATTAGGATACATAGTAAATGAAAGTTCTTCAACGCTTTTATTATTCGCATCACAATCAGGTGCTTGCGTAGAATTACTAAAATAAATCGTATAAGAATCTGCTACCAAAGCAAAATTACTACCATCAACAGCAACATCATAGGTTCCGTCTAATCCGTCTATACCAGTATTCACCAAGGTAATTTGAGGGTTTTCACTATTAAAACTTTGGCTCGCACCACTAAAATCAATATACCATGGCGCAACGTTTAAGTCAAAAGCGAATTGGTATAATCCATTATTTTCTAAGCTCCATTTTATGGTAAATTTGGTCATATTATCCATATTTGGACCATTTTTTCCTAGAATATGTACGTTACTAAAGGAATTATCCCTGGTTGCCAGAGCAGTTGGAGTTTCAAAATCGCAAGTTCCATCATTTGTATCCAAGTTACCTACCTGGATGGTAACGCTGGCCATATCATTACCACCTTTTCCATCAGATACGCTTACCCTTGCGGTATAAGTTCCAGTTTCAGTATAGGTATAAGAAGATATAGCAGTACTTCCACTAGTCCCGTTACCATAATCAATAACGTAGGTAAGATCATCACCATCAGCATCGGTTGATCCGGATGCGTCAAAAGAAACTTCTAACGGAGCCGTACCACTGATCGGAGTGGCAGTTAGTGAAGCTACCGGAGCTTTATTACTTCCTCCGGAACCACCACTACAGGAAGGAGGGGTAGTTGAATTACTAAGATATAAAGTAAAGCCACCGGATTGTGATACCATTACAAAATCATTTTCATTGATAGTTACGTTATATGAACCATCCATTCCGTCAATACCCGTACCTGTTAGGGTAATGGTTGGGTTAGCCGAGTCAAACGTATAAGTGGCAGAAGATTTTAAATCAACGTACCAACTAGGCTGACCGTTATCTGTATTTAAGGAGAAAACGTATAAACCTTTATTTCCTAAATCCCAATTAACATTGAATTTACTCACATTACTCAAATCCGGAGCGTCTTCACCTAGAGCATATATGTTATTAAAAGTTGCGTTCATAGAAGGTAAGGCCGATGGTCTTGGTGTATCAAAAGGACAAACCACTTCTTCGCACTTAGCATCTTTCACCAAGCTAACGGATTTACTTAACTTTTCTGTAAATTCACCGTCAGATACGGTTAAGGTTACGTCAGCACTTTCTAATCCTGTATAGGTATGAGACACCGTTTTACCAGTTGCACTTGTTCCGTCTCCAAAGTCCCAGGTATAAGTTAACGTATCTCCGTTAGGATCCGTAGTACCTGAAGCGTCAAATGCGACTGTTTCTCCTCCACATCTCCCGGCATCACCTTCAAAAGCAGGTACGGGTGGTTGATTAGGTAATAAAGTATTTCCAAAATCTATATCACTGGTAGCATAGAAAGCTTCCGGGGTTAAAGAGCGTTGCCAGATACTAAAAAGGATATGCTTACCGGTTCTGGGAGGAAGTACTATATCAATATTATCCGTAGCCGAAGCATCTCTTGGTTCGGTACGGGTAAGGAGTTCCAGGCTATCCCAGGTAAGGGGTTGATCCGGAGTCCAACTAGCCTTGGTAATATAAACTTCATAATATAAAGTCTGGTGTGGTGCGGTATTCGTCCATGTTACCGTCAGAGGTCCTGGTTTTACTGCGGTAGCTACCCAGTCGTTACGCACTTGGTCGAGTCCTCCGTATTTATCAGGACGTCCGGCACTCGCCAGGTTACCGTCATTAATGATGGTACGGTGTTTTCCTCCGGCATCCATTCGTGCTACTTCGTTCCAATCATAAAAAGCCTGGGTACCCCAACCGATAATGGCTGCTTCACAAGCAGGGGAGTCCGGACTTTGCGGATCTTCCTGAAAACATACCCATGACCGACTAGGCGGATAGGTAACCGTACCGTGTGATACAACAGATTGAAGAGGGGCAAATAGTACTATCGCACATAGGGCAAGGTGTATAGACCTTTTTGTAAAATAAAGCGAAACTTTATTTAATTTTTGAAATTTGAGTTTGTGTTTTTGCATGGTATTAATTAATTATCATCAATAATATTTCTGTTAAAATTTGCTCTAAATTTACTACTTTATGATTGATTTTAATCGATAGTCACAATTTGTTTATGTAAGAATGGCTTTACATTAAACAAATAGTTTTTCAAGCCTCTAAAAAGAAGAAAGAGTAAAGAAATAATAGAAAAGTTTTATCAGTAGATGAATGAACCCAATAAACGTTTTAGAATTGTTTATTTAAGTTTATTGAGTTCGTAAAGAAAGTACAAATTTAGCCTTCTTTCTTTAAAATTTCAATATGTCGTTGTAAACGTTCTACTTCCTCAGGTAAGGTACCTTTATACACACCACGAATATGACCTTGTTTATCTACTAACACCAAATTTTCGGTATGGATAAAGGCGTTTTTATCGTGTGTTTGTTTATAGGTATCATCAGCAAAATAGGCGTCTCGAGCCAATTTATAAATTTTGTCTTTTTCCCCAGTAACTAGATACCATTGCTCGGGATTTATTTTAAATCTCTCCCCGTATTTTTTTAAAATTTCAACGGAATCATACTCCGGAAAGACGCTATGCGAAATTAATTTAATGTCCGGATCGTTCTGATAAACATCCTGTAAAGTAAGCATATTATTTGTTAACCTTACACAAATACTTGGGCAGGTAGTAAAGAAAAAGTTGGCTACATAAATATATCCATTTAAGTCTTTATTGGTAATTTTATTTCCTAATTGATTGGTAAAACTAAAGTCGGAAATTTTATGAATTTTTTTGACGTCGGTTTGACTTGGGTTCCAGGTAGGAGTGAAGTCTGCCGTATTATAAAAGGGGAGTTGCGTTACTTTTTTTTCGGCTAGTTTGATGGGTTTTTCACTGGCTTCACTAGTTTTTTGATTTTTACAGGAACATAAGCATCCTGCTAGTAAAACAATAATTCCTAATTTTCTAATCCACATACGTATCTGATTTACAACCTTCGGCGCCAATTAACCCAAAGCGTTCTCCCTGAATAACCTGATAATTAGCTTTTATTTTTCCGTCAACATTCCAAATCCGTTGGGTGCCATTTTCTTTACCGTCAATGTAGTTAAATTCTTTGGCTAACTGTCCGGAAGCATACCAATCCCGTTGCACACCCGTAGGATTTCCAAAATCATCAAATTGATGGATAAATTCCAGTTGGCCGTTATTCCACCAGGCTTTATGGGTTCCTGATTCTTTTCCGTTTGTAAAATAGCGTACCGCTGCCCGGGCACCATTATGATAGAATCTTTCTTCCTTACCATGTTTTTTTCCTTCCAAATAAGGTATTTTAGCTAGGGTAATCGTATCCGTTTTAGAAAAAAGCATACCTGTAAAAGGTTTGTTCTGATAATACATCATTCCATCTTTTAAGGTCAATTCCTTATCACTAATATCCAATTCCTGCATCTGAGACGTACAAGAGTTTAACAAAAGGATAAAAAATAGAAAAACGGTTAGTACGTTAGCAAACATAAAATTCCAGCAAACTTTTTAAAATCTATAATCTGGCTACAATAATACAAAATTGAAAAACGTAGGTAAAGGAACTTTATTATTAAGTGTTTTGGTTAAAGGTAGTGGTTGGGGGGAATTAAAGGGAAGTTATAGGTTGCTTTAAATATCCTATTTTACATAATATAAATTATAGTACAAAAATATATTATAGCTAATTGGCGTAATTGATTTCCTCGCATAATAATTTAAATATTTTCATCTATCTATCCATTTTCTAAAATCTCTGGTAGAAGCCGTACTAGTTATTAAAGATGTAGATAATCCCTTTACTTTTATACTTAACCTATTCTTACTGTAGGGTGCTATTTTTTCTATAGAATCTATATTTACTACATAACTTCTATTTATTCTAAAAAAATGTTCTGGATTTAACTGATTAGATAATACACCAATAGATCTTGAAAAACTATGTAGTCTACCATCACTATCCCTGAGCTTACAGAAATCACCACATGCTTCTATATAACATACATTTTTTGTGTTTACAAGTGTGATGCCTTCAGGTTTTTTAATCGCAAATCGTTTTTTGTAATTGTCTTTTTGACTAATAAGTGTTTTAAATTGTTGGAAAAAGTCTTTTTCAATAAACCTATCTTGAAATAAACTTCGATACTTTTTTAAAGCACTATCAATATCTTGTTGTGTATATGGTTTTATAACATATGCAATACCATTGGATTGAAAGGCGTTTAACAGATGTTCATCATAAGCGGTACAGAATATAATGGGTGTAATCACTTTAATAGCATTAAAAACATCAAATGACATCCCTCCTACTATTTTAATATCAGATAAAATCAAATCATAACTTGTTTCTTCAAGAGCTTGTATAGAGTCATCCACGGTACGTGTATGCATGTGTTCAAAATCTGAAGGTAAGCATTTCGTAACATGAAATAGTAGTTTCTTAAAAGCAGGAGTCTCGTCTTCTATGATAAGAATGTTCATGGGTTTATAATATTGTTAGTTGACCACTTTCAACAAAGGTAGTACTAAAATAAAGTGCATTGCAGATGAATTAATCTCTATCATTTTATCTGAAAGTAATTCATAACGTTTCTTCAAACTTTGTAAACCTGTTCCTAAAGATTCGTTTACAACTTTTGGATTTGAAATGGTATTTGTAATTGTAACTGTTTTATGATCTATTGCAATAGTTGTAACTATAGACACATTATTTTGGGGTTCATTATGTTTGACAACATTTTCTAATGCGCTTAATAACACTCCGCTAGGTAAGTATACGCCTTTAATAGGTCCTTTTTCTGCTACATGAAAAGTGTAATCATTTTCAAACCTTGTTTCAATGAGATAAATATAGTTTTTTGCTAATACCATTTCATCTTCTAGAGTAACTATATCATCTTCATTTGTTTTGATTAAATTTTGATATAAAGATGCAAGGTTAATAATATACTCTTTTACTTTTTCTTTAGGTGAATAGTCAATTAGTGCATCAATAGTATTTAAACTATTATACAAAAAATGTGGGTTGAACTGAGATCTCAACAATCGTAACTCTAGTTCTTTTTGAATATTTGAAAACGTCGTAGTTCTTAGTTGATATTCATAATATTTTTTAGCGGAAATTAAAGCTAGTGGAAATGATAAATCACCTAAAGAACTATGAAAATTCATTATGAAAAGCTGTCCAAAAGGCATAAGTTCTTTCCAATTTATAAAACCATCTCGGGAAAGTTCACCAGATAAAAAAGTAAGAAAACCAATCAACCAAAAACTAGATAAAGTCAAAATAATTAATATTACATATTTTTTCTTTTTCACGAGAAAATTAATAAGCAATACCTTACTTACATATAGCAATAGAAGGACTTTAAGCCAAAAAACAGGAATGTCTATAAAGTATTCTACTAATTTATATTTCTGAACATAGAATTTAAAAATAAGCCATATAGTGGCAAAGACAAGATAACCTACTATAATTTTATAATCTGACTTGTTTAATTTAAAAGCATTTACTTTATAACTATACATATTTAAGAAATTAGTTAAAACGAAATGATTACGGAGTCATCAAATATTGAAGAAATACCATTGGAAGTTGTGATTGGTTTGCATTTGTAAACATTATATACCCCCATTTTGTTTCTGGTTCAATGATAAAAATACTAGAATACCCGGAATTGTTACCACCATGTCCATAAACGAACCCAAAGGGTAAAGTAACTTTCGCAAACCCAAGTGTCCAATCTGTAACACCTAATTGTTTTTGGGGATGTCCATCGGGTAAAGTAAATTGAGTTTTAAAAAGCTCGTCATAACTTTCTTTTGATAACCCTTCTTTATTCATTAAAGCAATTAACCACTTTGAAAAATCCAAGGCTTCAGAATGAATAGAAAATGCTGAACCAAATATTTTTGGGTCATCATCTTCGCCAACAACTTTTCCATCTTTGTATCCTTCTGCTTTATTCTTCATATTATAGGAATCTTGGATAAATTTTGTATACTTCAACTTCAACCTAGCCGCAACTCGTTTTTGGTATACTTTTTCTAATCCGGCATCATCTGTTTTTAGAATATATGCTAAAACTTTAGCCAAGTATTGGTATCCTTCTCCAGAATATTGAAAGGCTGTTCCCGGTTCAAATGATATAAACAACTTATTTTCTTTATAATCTGATCTCCAATTTGGAAACCCTGTTGTATGAGTAAGGACCATTCTGGCTGTTATCTTCTTGTAGCGCTCATCGTGAGCAATAGCTTCATAGGGTAAATATGTACAAAGAGGTTTATCTAAATCTATTATTCCCTCTTCCACAAAACTCATAATAAAATATGCAAATAATGGTTTTGAAAGCGAAGCTCCTTCAAATAGGGTACTCTTTGAAACTTTTTTCTCTTTACCTATATCTGCATATCCTTTTATTAAGTGATAAACAACCTTTCCATCATTAATAATTGCCAAGGACAATCCAGGTACATTAAGTGTTTTCATCTTTGCTTCAATAAATGTTTCAATTGAATCGAAGGAAACTTCTTTTCCAATAAGATTTTTTAAGGTGTTTTTAGTTTTTCTTTCTTGTCCGTATACTTGATTTTGAAATATGGACGACATTATAGCTAATAACGTAATTAGAAATAATTTACGAGTAAATAACATAATAGTTTGTATTTGATATTAGGCTAGCAAGATGACTTAATTCAAAAAATATTAAAAGTATAAAAAACCAAACAAGGATAATAAACAGTTTAGATAGGATAAAATTTAGTTTAGGAATAATTTAATACTAATATTTATAAAGTCATTCCATACACATTCCCACTTCACTCCTATCCCTTCGACTCCGCTCAGGACAGGATAGCTTCGGACAAAGCGTATACCATTACATTTTTGAAGAAACTTTTAGAAAGAAAAAATAAGAAGATTAGTAGTTGTAAAAGCTTTTTATTAAGGCAGAGTTACCTAAAGTAGAACATTATAGTACAAATACATATTATAGCAAATTGGCGGATATAGTATATTATAAATCGAGTATTTGATCAAATATCCATGAAATTTTTTTTACGCAATTCTAGTGAAGTTGTCTCAAGAGTATAAAATTACTCTCACGAGATAATTTCTATTCACATGCTCACTGTAGAATACAGATTAAACATTTTCCAGGTTTGCATATCCTTTTGTCTTGATACTAAAAAGAAACAAAAAATAAGGCTGTATAAACTTTAGAAACAATCACTGCTCAATCGCTATATTTTAGGAAACATTTTAACCATTTAAGTTTGTTTTGAACTCGCTTTAAACTTTCTTCTTCTTAAGAATATGTATTGCTAGCCCTCTAAGATATGTGCACTCATTCTCCTATTGTTTTGGCCAAAGTTTTCTGAGACCGTTTTGCCAACGCTTCATCTGGGTAAAAACAAACTGTTTCTATTTTACATAATAATTAGTTCTCAATCGGTATTGATACCCTAATTTGATTCAGTACATTATTATAAAGATCTATTTCTACCGCATCTGTTTCAATAGAAATAACTAAACTATATTTAACCGAAGAATTATAGCGATTAAGTTTTTTTCTACTTTTCCACCATCCTCCAACTGGAAAAACGGCTAATTTGTTTCTCAATGCTAAATCAGCGGCTGAACCAACCCAAATATCTTTATGAATACTTCCTTTATCTCTTACTTGACTTCCAAGCATCCAGTTTTCACTACCTTCAGCTACATAATTTTCCTGACTATCTTTAATAGCTTTGCTAACTCTAGCTTTAAATGCATCTTCACTTTCGTTACTATCAATCATTTTAAACCTCAAGCCATGTGATTTGTATGACTGGTCACTAGTATATCTTTTATTTCCAGGATTTGGTTCAATGAAATAAGATAAAGTAACTTTTAATTTAACATCTAACTCGGCTAAATCAGATAGAATATCTGTTGGCCAAGGTAAATCGAATAGATGAAAAAAATTAGTCTTTACTCTACTGTCTTCATATTTAAAAGGTCTTAAAGATCTTTCTGCTATTATATTTAAAGAATTTTCCGCACTATATTTTGCTTTGTTTAGATTAGGAATTCCATATCCGACTCTTTCAAGTAATCTAGATTTTTCTTCTGAAGAAAAACTGGTTAAATTTCTATTATCTAACATAGCATTATTCCATTCTGCCGAATGAATGATTAATGCTCTAATCGTTTCGGGTTTGTAATTAGGGTATTTTTGATACAATTCAGCTGCAAATTTAGAAGCTAATGCTGTAGCTGCACTTGTATCAGACATAGTGGTAAGCCATGATCTTCCTATTCCCCCTACTCCCGTTGATAATAATTTTAATGATTCATCATCAAGTATTCCAGAGTTAAATATACCGTCGTTTCCTCCTTCAAAAACAACATCAGGCTTTTTAGGCCACTTTTTATTCCAACTTATAGAAGTCGTATTACAAGGAGACATTTGTCCTCTTTGCGCTAGTAATTCAGCTCCGGGATAAACTGTCAAATCCAACCTATCTTTATTTGTATAAGCCCCAATAGTAATTGCATTGAAAGCTTGAGCTGGATCTTCTATAGATAGATCATCGTTAGCTAAAGGGTAATTTAACCTATCTTCAAAAGATAAATTACCACTTGAAACTAAAATTAGTGTATTATTATTTCTTTCTTCTAATGTACCAAACATTTTTTGATCTATAGCAGCAGACCAAGAAGACGGTCTTCCTAGGTATTTATTATCAGGAGATGTAACAGCCAAACATACAATTCTTTTATTATTAGAATTCATTATTTCTCCAATAGCAATTGCTTCCAAAGTTATCTGTCCATACAAATCAGGATCATTAGCAGTACTATCAACAATTTTTATACTTTCAATATTGTTAGTTACATTTATTTGATTGTTTGATGTTAATGGATCATTTAAATCTCCATAAATAATAAGACCAGCCATAGGTGTTCCGTGTCCTTGTCTATAAGAATCGGAATTTGTCCAAGTTGGATTTATAGAATCTAAATTTTCTTCAGGAATTAAATCCTCAAGAAGAGGATTTACTCTATTGACTCCAGAATCTAATAAGCATACAGAAACATTATTTTGCTCTATTTGATTATTAATTCTACCCCGTAAATCATTTATAAAATCTCCTTCCCAATTCTTATCTATATTTAGAAAAAAATCAGAAGTTTCGATAGGTTTTCTTATCTCTGATAAATTATTAATATAAAGTAATTTTTCTGCTAATTCTTCAGGAGTACCTTTGATTAAACCAACAATGTTTTCTGGAAAAACTAGAAGTCTATTATTAATTAAAAGCGTATCTGAATCTAATGAATTTAGAGTTTCTCGCACATTCTCTCTATCAGAATCACTAAACCATACCTCCCACCAAACACTTACATTTGATAAAGGGAAAATAATTTCAGGTTCCTGCCAAAAACTTTCTAAAGTTGCAGCTCTAATATTTTCAATATTCGCTATTAAATTTTGATTTTTTGGCTTGCCTGTTTTTGTTTCTTCAGTTAAATATTTTTCTACTTTGTTTAAAAAATTTGAGACAGCTCTTTTATTTAAATAAACAGCGATCTTATAAGCTATTTGACTATTGCCATCATCATCTTTGGAAAATATAGCTTTGCAAGATGCAAGTCTATAATTTCCTTTTGCATCTTCGAAACTATCAAAAGCTAACTCAAAGTTTATTGCAGATTCAAATTCAATATATACAAATTCATAATCTTCATTACCATCAGTAAATTCAGATACAGCGGATTCAAAGGATCTTTTTATTCCTGTTCCATGCCCTCTTCTATCTCTATTATCTTTGTGATAAAATTTCCCGCCACCATAAGTACTATATGGCAAAGAAGAATTATTCCCATTAAGAAAAATGTGATTTAAGTTGGACATACTCTGTTAGAAAGGTCTTTTTCTAGAATTAATAGTTTCAATTAAAAATTCTAAATTGGATTTTTCCTTTCCATAGACAATAATATTCTTTAAAAAATCCTGACATATTTTTTCTAAATCAGAAAAGTTTAGTCCAATAGATTTTTTAGAGAGCTCTATTAAGATATTATCATCTATTAATTCACTTTTTAAAAGTTCCCTTTTATAATATTGAAATATTTGTTCTTCTGTTGGTATAGGGTAAGTTATAATATCATCAAATCGTCTAAATAATGCTTCATCTAAATTTTCAGGCATATTAGTCGCCGCAATTATTAAACTATTTGAATCATCCTTTTCAATCTGAAGTAAAAAACTATTAAGAACTCTTTTTATTTCTCCTACTTCATTACCTTGGTTTCTAGTTGTACCAATACTATCAAATTCATCAAACAAATAAACAGCCCTAAACTCTTTCATTGTATCAAAAATTAAGCGAAGTTTAGCTATTGATTCTCCCATGTACCTGCTTATCAGACCATCAAGTCTTATAACAAATAATGGAATACTTAATTCATTTGATATTACCCTAGCTGTCATTGTCTTACCACAACCAGGGGGACCGGTTAGTAATATTTTTTTTCTAGGAAATAAATTATGTTGCCTTAATTTTTCTATTTGACGTTGCTCATCTAAAATTCTTTGAATGGACTTTTCTAAATTAATAGACAAAACCATATCTTTTAATTTATCATTTGGTCTTGTAAACTCTAATAAATCATTCAGTTCTTTTTGAGCAGAGTTTATAGGAAGACGTTTCAAAGCAGTTCCATTAATCTTTGATTTTTTTGAGTCTTTAATTATTTTTTTTAATTCTTCCGCAAGTACTTGACGCCCTTTTCTAGCTTCCGCTGCCGCAATCTGCATAGCAGTTGCATAGAAACGAGAATCATCTCCCTCAGTAAACGATTTTATTAAGCTTTTTATTTGTTCGGCTGCAGCCATTTTGTTTTAAAAATTTTGCTGTAAAAATATACAAAAGTATTATCAAATAGTTGGTGAATTCCTTAACTAATTAAAAATTAGAATTAATATTCCCATTCCACACACATATTGCTTCTACTCTTCTTCCCTATCTGCAAAAAGCGTATTCCATTACATTTCTAAAGAAACTTTTTAGAAAGAAAAAATAAAGAAGATTTGTCTTTGAGAAAGCTTTTTCCCAAAGGAAAGTGACATAAAGCAGAACATTATAGTACAAATATAGTATCAAGTAAAATAGTATCTATAATAAACTTTACGGGCTAGCAATGACTACAAGTATTCTAAATTTAATAAGGTTTAATGCGATATAGAAGTTTAAAAAAAGGTATTTAAAAGTTCTGATGTCAATTAGCACTATCTCTAATAAAAACAGAAGGTTATCCATGTAGATAACCTTCTGTTTATTAGGTAATGATAAAATTATATTTTACAAACTACCGATTACTTTTTTACAAAGCTAGAGGATATACTATCCCCGTTATTAGTTAAAGTCACAATGTATAATCCGGTTGTTAATTGGGATACTGCAATGGTGTTTTTTGTATTACTTATTTTTCCAGTTGTAAGGGCAACACCCTCCAGGTTATATATGGTATAATCTACTTCTTTACCTACATTAGCAATAGTTAGTAAATCAGTTGTAGGGTTAGGATATATATTAATGTCATTAGTAGAATCTTTAAGAAAACTTACCGTAGATAAGGTAGTAGAGACAGGTGCTAAAATAATCTTATCTAAGTTCCATTGCCAGATACTAGATCCGCTAGCGGTAATTCGCAGACGGTGCTGACCAGCGGTTAAATTAACCGTATTATCGTGTGTTACCTTTTGATAAGTATCCCATCCACCACTACTCGGGATATTAGTTAGTGCTAAGCTTACATTATCTATTTCAAACTGTACTTGTGCAGCTTCAGATAGGGTTGCCACCTCATAAGTTAATTTATAGTCCCCGGTTTCAGGAATCGTAATTGTGTACTCAGCATTATCACCTGCATTTACAAAGTTTGTTCCTACACTTGACTTATTCATACCAAACCCGGGACCTCCAAATTCACTATCATCATAAGTTCCATTAGTACTTACAAAGGTTTCTGCCTCAATAATAAAGTTTTTATCGTCTTCGGGTGTTTGTACTATATCAAAACGCACTAAGAAATTTGAACCACCTTTTACCGATGGCCAATCATAACGATGCGCTAAACCCCATTGTACACCGTCTTTTGGCGAAGTACCTTCGTTTCCTGGTCGAAAAATACCCAGGGCTTCAGGAACGTCTTTTACTTTACCTTTTAATTCAAAATTTAATCCGTCTTCTGCAAAAAGAACGGTACCACGTTCGGGACCATCTAATTTGTTTATGATTGCCATACCTCCGTCATAATTCCATACGGCTACTTCGTGACCACTTGTAGTAATGGGATTGTATTGAGATTTTATATAAGGACCGGTAGGCTTATCGGCAATAGCTACCCCCCATCGGATTTCGCGTTCCCCACAATAACGTTCTTCGCCCATACGTTCCCCTTTATAATAAAGGTAAAACTTGTTATCGTAAAACATTAAACAAGGGTCATGTACTTTATGACTATCAAAATCACCTTTAACGGTTGCATCTATACGACTTGTAGAACCGTCCGCCCACTTTCCATTATCCGTTGCTCTTAAAATAGGTTCATCTAATTTGACCCAGGGTCCGTCAGGAGAATCAGCAACTGCCATGGCTACGTTATTTTTAACTCTTTCAATATAAGGCCATTGTACCGTTTGGTAGACCAAATAAAATTTACTTTGATGGACAAAAATTTCCGGAGTAAAAACAGACTGATCATCAAAACGTCCTCTTACGCCTCGAGTCACTGCTGGTCCTTGCTCATCCCATTTAAAACCATCCTCTGAGGTAGCATAGTAAATGTCTGCATTGTCCCACGGAAAAACATTTGTATCACCATCTAGGTTAGCATCACCTCTAAACCAGGTTGATGGCTCAGTTAATTTATAGGTATACCAAACATAAAATTTGTTATTGTGCTTGATTACCGCGGTTGGATCTCTTCTGGTAAACTTGGCGTCTCTTTTTAAAGTTCCTGTAATATTTGATTCTGTCCATTCCATATTCCAAACAGGATCATCAGGAACATTTGGGTTGTTATAATCCTTACAATCGTTTATATAACGCTCCCATCTTAGCGTAGCTACACTTTTTATTTTTGGTCGTAGAGCGATAGACAAATTTGAGTCAGGCGCTAAATTTCTCAAATCTTCAAACATATAGCCATTTCTGTCTATTTGTAAGGTTCTGGTAGCATTTGAATTGACGGTTATACTAAAAGCCCCAGCGCTATTCGTCGTAGTTGTTTGATTAGTTTCTACTAAAACAACAGAAGCGTTGGCAATAGGTGAATTTGTATTTTTATCTAGTACGACGCCGCTATACGATTGATTTTGAGCTTGTACGAAGGTGATTCCTAAGAGGAATAAGGTAATAAGAAATTTTTTCATGATTTGCGATAGTTGGTTATCATTTAAATTGTATCTATATATTGAACGAAATTATAATATATTTATTGGAATGAAAACAATATATACTGTTTTTGCTGATACTCTTTTTTTTTAACATCTGTACACGATTAAAAATTTTTTTTTAGCCTTTTTCATTAGTGTCTGGTAAAAATTCAAGACCCACCTGCAGACGGGCAGGTCGCTATCACTTCTAGCGTCAAGAATATAAGACTAATAGGTGCAATATTAAAAATAGATGCTTTGAAAATATGTAATTGTTGTTTTGAGTCTCATGTTTGGTATATATTAGAAACACCCTTAAAAACAAATAGCGAAATAACGGAAGCCAGTTATTTCGCTATTGATAAAGTTTGACTTACTACTTTGTAGTAACAATATGTTGTTATAGGAGTAGTAAAATATTATAATTATCAGCCTCTGGCCATTTAGGGAAAAAAGCGTCAATTCGAGTGTTTTTTCGTAATGAAATGAAGAAAAAATGTATCGAGAATAGCTTTTTTGACTAAAATCCTTGTTCTCGATAGTTCTGCTGAACTAGCTGAAGTACACTTCTTCCTTTGGGCGAAGCACTCGAACTGACGGATTTTATAATTATATTTATTCAAATGTGTCACGGGTAATTATCACCTACATCTAATACCAAACATCTGTTTTACCGCTACTCGATCGGTACTGGACAAGATAGGAAGAATACGTTCGGTTTGCGAAAAATCACCATTCATTACAGAAAATTTATCAGCTCCAAATCTAGTATTATTAATAAAGATATCACTATCCAATACTTTGCTGTTTCTATGTGAAAAACCAACCGTATGACCCAGTTCATGTGCTACAAGTTTAGCTATAAAGTCTACATTACTGGCATTTGGATTTCGTGCTGGTCGAACTTGCATCAATCGAAACGGATTTAAATTTAAAAATTCACCTACCTGCACTCTACGACCAGGAGATAGTGCACTTCCTCCGGTACCAGCGAACCTGATAGTTACATCCGGGCGGGTATTTACTAATTTAAAAAATAGCACATTATCGCTAACCTGATTCCAGGCTTTAATAGCTTTTGCAATAGCTCTCCCTGCGATAGAGTTAGGAGCAAAATTACTTTTTACTCTTACGAAACGTGCTTTATCACAAGGCGTAACTATATTAAATCGACGGTGCCGCTGAGCAGCTTTTGTATCGATACCCGTATCAGCAGGTAAATCCTCGGCGATTACAGGATTTAAGATATCTTCCGGATACATCAAGATATCTCCTTCAACTTTGTAAAACTCACCTTCTTTAGTAACTGGAATAGTTTGTACATCAAAACCCAAATCTTCTAATCCAGCTAAAATGTTTTTTGGAACTTGTTCTTGTATTGGAGGTTGGACAGCATCAAAGGTTTCTTCTTGACAACTTGTAAGTGCTAGCATAGATAGCGCTATGCTACACAGGCTCATGCTTTTAAACATTGTTTTCATAATAATAAATTTTTGTGTATTTCTGCAAGATAAATAAATTACAAGTTGAAAAATAAATCCTTTACAAGTATTATATTTTTCCTACAAGAACCTATAAGCAGTACTCCCCTCCTATTTCAATTGAAACTATATAGTATGCTAAAGCTACATATACCTTATAAATTCATCCATTCTGCGGCTTTTCTTTGAATTTTTGCAAAGTCTACTGATGCTTTTGCGTTTTGTAATTGTTGATCCAATTCTGCCTGGGACATATTAAAATAGGCTTCGGCAATTTCAAATTGATTTTTACCTTCTTCAATCTGAGTTTTTATATCCGGCACAAATTCTTTTAAAGCCAAATATGCTGAAGAACCTGTTTCATATTGTAGATTTTCCAATACTAACAATAAAATTTCCTGATTGGTAATCCCATAGTCATCGTCCGTTACACTCCCGAAGATAAAAGGCTCGTTTGCTCTGGCGGAAAACGCATTTCGTAAAGCTATTTTTTCCATATATCGAGCGGTTCCTTCCCCTTTTTCGCCGTCTGAAGTAATATCAGTACCAGTAATTACATTCTCTGCACTTCTGATTGCTACATATTGCTTTAACTTTTCTTCTAATTGAACAGTATTTAGGTTTCCGTTGGGAAAGTCTTTAAATATTTGGTGAACCAGTGATTTATATTCATAGTACTGTTGGTTAGGACTAGGAATTAAAGATGGACCATAAGAAGCCCAATCCTCTTGATAAATATGAAAAATCTCATGAACTATAAAGTCAATACTTCCTAAAACTTGCATATCGGGATTAAAAAAACCACCGGGATAGGTCGCTAATCTTCTACCAGCAGTTACCTCTTCATCGGTATACACTTGTATATAGTACACACTGTTCTCATCGATAGTAAAGTCAAAATCATAAGTTCCATTACCCTCACTTCCCATAATAAGATTAAAAGCTTCTTTTGCCTGGGTATCGTATCTAACTACGTTTAAACCTGCACTTTCCTCATCTGGTATAGCGACGGCCCCCATAATGGTGGATTGAGGATTGACCACATAACCTTCATAGGTATCGTCTTCTTCATTCTTACGAATTAAATACATAGGTTTATCTGCTAGTGTATAACCTGGCCAAATAGCTTCTTCTATTAAGGCATCATCTACCGCCTTAATTTGAGAAAATAATTGAGTATGTACAGGATTGTCACCTTCTTCTACTTCGATAATATCCTCTTCATCAAAACAGCTTCCTAAGATTAAAGCCAAAACAAAAAATTTCAATAGGTTTACATTTACTTTCATTATTTATATTTTATAAGTTTTTCTTAAGACAAACTATTTTTACCAAACACGTAATAAAAAATTAAAAAATATGATATACAATTGTAAACTATTAATTTTTAATTATTTACAAATAGATTAGGCTTTAGTTTACAATAGCGTAGCGTAGATAATTCTAATTAATATAAATCAATCCCATCCCCAGTCCTCCCAGAAGAGAAAGTAACTAAAAGTCCTCTCCTTTGGAAAGGATTTAGGATAGGATAGATAGCTCTAAATAATATAGTTGGGTCAATTTTGATACATCTACGCTATTTTAAACTAGAGCCATATGATAGAGTCAATAAATAGAGAGTACTGGATTATTTTAGAATTATTTAACTTTACCGCATATTCGTAAAAATGGAAGATGCGCTGCTTGTTGAACAATTCAAACAAGGTAACTTAAAGAGTTATGAAGTACTGTACAAGAAGTATCACAAAGTGCTGGTACTTTATGCTAAACAGTTTGTAAATGACTTACAGATTGCAGAAAATATCGTACAAGATACCTTTGTAACCCTTTATGAAAAACGCGATGCTTTGCAAATTCATACTTCCTTTAAATCCTTTATGTATACAGTAGTACGTAATAATTGTCTTAATTATCTTAAAAGGGAAAGCAAAATTCTTGTAAACTCAGATATTTCAAATGAGCTGCCAACTCATGAAGAAAGTGAGCATACCATAACTAAACTAGAAATGGCAGAAAAATTACATCGAGCCATCAATCAATTACCACAACAGAATCAACAAATTTTTAAATTAAGTAAATACAGAGGTTTGACTAACGAAGAAATTTCAGAAAAACTGGGTCTTACCAAGCGTACGGTGGAAACTCATATTAGTAACGCACTTAAAAAGTTAAGGGCAACCTTAACCATGATGGTTATAATACTTATAAATTTTATAACTTTAATTTACGTGTTGTTTATTTCAAATTTGTCATATCTATAAAGAGGTCCTTATGAACGAAAATTACTCAAATATAAACGATACGACCCTCTACCGTTATTTGGAAGAATCTACCTCAGCGCAAGAAAAAACTCAGGTAGAAAACTGGATAGAATCCAGTGATACCAATCGTGCGCAATTTGAAGAAGTTAAGAAAATCTGGGAGCTTTCTACGATCACCGAAGATTTTGAGCAACTGGATACAGACACGAGCTGGAATAGTGTTCAACAGCGTATACTGGAAAAAGAAGGCTTGCATGGTAAAAAATCAAAATTTTCCATGCTTTGGAAAGTTGCTGCAGTTCTAATTTTATTATTTAGTGTTAGTATACCGTTCTTGTACAACCGCTCAACGACACTGGTGGCAGATAGCACTAAAGAATTTGTACTACCAGACAATTCTCAGGTCTGGTTAAAGAAAGGAAGCCAATTAACCTATCACAAAACTTTTAATGATGCTACCCGAGAGGTAGCATTAGAAGGAGAAGGCTATTTTATCGTTAAAAAGAATAAAGAAAAGCCATTTTCTATCCAATTGGGTCCTACCACTACCACCGTTCTGGGAACTGAATTTAACTTAAAGAAGCAGGATCAAACAGATATGGTGTCTCTGACACTAATAGAAGGTAGCGTACAATTTGCAAATGATAAAGAGTCAAAACTAATCAAACCGGGAGAAACCATTACGACTACTTCAAACGGGAAACTATCGGTAAGTTCTACCAGTAATCCAAATGTAGATTCCTGGAGAACTAAAATTTTGAAGTTTGAACAAACTGAACTTTCTCAGGTTATTCAAAATATAGTAAATACCTACGATACCAAAATAGAAATTGCTAATAAAGAACTTCTTAGCTGTAAACTTACCGCTACCTTTGAAAAACAGTCTATAGATGAAGTTATAGAGGCCCTGGTTTTATTATATCAATTTTCAGTAGAAAAAGAAGCTAATGTAATACGATTAACAAACGGACGTTGTACGTCTTGATGCAGTATTATTATCGTTACATATCATCTTTTATACTGATCGTATGGATACCGGTCCTTTGTATTTCTCAAACCGATGTAAATGCTTTACTTTCTCAAAAACAAAGCTTAACGGCTGTAAACCAAAGCTTGCAAGAGGTGCTAAACCAATTGGAAAGAAAGGGAGGTGTTACATTTGCCTATGCAGAAAATACGGTGGATTTACAACGTATGGTTTCTATAGATATAAAACAAAAACCAATACTGGATATACTTCAACAACTATTTTCTGAGTCCGGATATGCCTTTAAAAACATAGGGAAACAGATACTAATTTATAAAGAAATTAGTAAAGAATCTGTAGTTTTAAATGGTTATGTCAAAGAAAAAAATTCAAGAGAGTCGTTATCAGAAGCAACTATCTATCTTCCGGAATTACAAATAGGTACTATTACCAACAACTATGGCTTTTTCTCTATAAAAATACCTAAGGGTACCTATGAAGTAGTAACCTCAACCTTAAGCTATCAAGAGAATAGGCAGGTTATAATAATGGACGCTGATAAAGAAGTAATTATAGCATTAGATATTGTACCGGAAACTATGGATGAAGTTGTAATTACCGCTTCATCATATGATAAGCCAGGTGCATCCGTACGAATGTCTAACCTTAGATTAACCAGTAACCAACTTGAAATTACTCCGGTAGTACTAGGCGAAAAAGATATATTCAAAACAATGCAATTATTACCGGGAATACAATCCGGTACAGAAGGGAGTGCACAGGTTTTAGTAAGAGGAGGTTCCCCGGATCAAAACCTAACTATTCTGGATGAAGCTACGGTTTATAATTCCAATCATTTATTCGGATTCATATCTGTTTACAACGTAGATGCCGTAAAGTCTACTAAAGTATATAAAGGAGCTTTTCCAGCCAGTTACGGGGGCAGGCTATCCAGTGTGACCAATATTACTATGAAAGATGGTAATAAAGAAAGCTTTTCCGGTGCTTTCAATATCGGTTTATTGTCATCATCTTTTCTACTGGAAGGTCCAATTCAAAAAAACAAAACTTCTTTTATATTCAGTGGCAGACGTAGTTTTGCCGATCTTTTGATAAGACCTTTTCAACAGAATAATAGTAACCCAGCAAATTTATATTTCTATGACATGAATGTAAAACTGCATCATATTCTAAATAAGCGTAATAATCTCTACATAAGCAGTTATTTTGGCGAAGACGCTTTTACTACAAGTTCAGAAGAACAGACAAGGCATATAGAACAAAGTTTGAGTTGGGGTAACGTAACAACTACCGCCCGGTGGAATCATCAGTATAGTAATAGCTTATTTTCTAACCTCTCTTTAATTTACAGTAATTATAACCTAAAGGCAGGATATAAAGGGGTGGTAAATACGGAAAATAATAACCAAAATGAGTTTCAAGCCTTTTCCAGAATCAATGATTATAGTATAAAAGCTTCGTTTGACTATTATCCTAATTTAGTACATAGTATTAATTTTGGATTAGAAAGTACGCTTCATAAGTTTGTCCCGGAACGTAAGCAATTGTCCTTACAGACAGGTACCATATCTTCAAACGAACAACGATTAAATTCGCTGGAAAGTGCTATTTATATAGAAGATCAACTTTCGCTTTCACAAAAATTAACCGCTATCCTGGGGGCACGAGGTAATTACTTTGCTATTGATCGTTTTAATACATTTTCTTTTGAACCCCGTTTATCCTTGGCTTATCAGTTTAAACCAAATTATACCTGGAAAGCTTCTTATACCAGAATGAATCAATTTGTTCATCTGTTATCAAACTCAGGAACCGGATTACCTACGGATTTATGGGTTAGTTCTACCCGCAATGTAGCCCCACAACAAGCACAACAATACGTATTAGGGGTTGCAAAGGACTTTACTAATACTGGTTATTCTCTGGAAGTTGAAGGGTATTATAAAGAAATGAACAATATCATCGCCTATAAAGAGAATGCTTCTTTCCTCAATATACAAAATTTACAAACCGGACAGAATGTAAATTGGGAAGATAACATCACTTCCGGTAAAGGCTGGGCTTATGGAATGGAATGGTTGTTAAGAAAGCAAAAAGGCAAATTGCAGGGCTGGTTAGGCTATACCCTCTCTTGGTCAGAAAGGCAATTTGATGAATTAAATCGAGGGAAACTTTTTTTTGACAAATACGATCAACGACATAATATTGCTCTGGTAAGTACCTACACCCCCTCAGAAAAAGTTACCTGGTCTGCTTCCTGGATTTATCGTTCAGGTATTAATTTTACCGTTCCTGATTTTGAAAGTCCATCGGTTAACAATGACTTCTCCATTGGGATAGGTTCCCCCGATTTTCTAGGAGATGCTACGGATACCTTTACAACACAGCGAAATAACATACGAGGAGAAGCAACACATAGATTGAACCTGGGGGTACAATTTCATAAGAAAACTAAAAAAAATAACCTACGTACCTGGCAATTTTCTATTTACAATATATACGCCCGTAAAAACCCTTTTTATTATTACGTCAGTGATGGTAATTCAAGTCCTATTGGGATAGGAAATTCTAGTCAAACGCTTGAAAAGTCTTTAAGGCGCGTATCAGTCCTTGTTTTTATTCCTTCTATTAATTACTCTTATACATTTTAATAATGAAATATTGTTATTATATATTATCAGTAAGTCTATTAATTCTAATATTTAGTTGTGATGATAAGGTTGATTTGGAACAATTTATTGATGATTCTGAAGAATTAACTTTAGTCTATAGTTCTATTTCACCCCAAGACACTATATTAAAAGTTAGGGTCTTAAAGACCTTATCTTCTGATAACAATATTGAGATTAATAATTCAGATGCCTTTGTAATCCCGAATGCTGTTATTACTTTATCAGATGCTACTAATAATAGTGTTAGATTATCTTACAACTCAGATGATAAGAATTATCAAATTGAAGCTACACAATTAGAAATACTTCCCGGAGCTACTTATTTTTTATCTGTTATGGTTGACCAAAGGGAATTTACATCTTCCTGTACCATTCCAAATAATGCGGTTACCGAACTTGCTTTTGAACTTACCGATAATTTAAATAATGCCGGTGATTTAAAAGAATCTGTAACTATTAGATTTCTAGATATCCCCGAAGCATCTAATAATTATATTGTAGGTGCGAGAATAGAAGATGATGCTTTTGATTTGTTCTTAGATTTTGAAAATCGACGTTTTATAACGGATCAGATAGAAGACGGTGCATTACTCGCTTCCTTTGGTTTTTTTAATAATAATCCGGATTCGGTCACTGATATTACCCTTCAGGTAGCAAATGTTGAACCTATATTGTACGACAGTTTATTTGCAAGTTATTCCAATAAAGAAAATAGGCAAAACCCCTTTTACGAGGTTATTATTCCCCCCAACAACATTGAGGGAGAAAATGCATATGGTGTTTTTGCTGGTTTTCAAATTACCGAGCGATTAATTACCTATCAATAAAGTAACCAATTACACATTTCGTAGAATAAATAGGATAATAAAGGCTTAAAATTAATTTTTATGAGTATATACAGGTATTTTTTGAAGTATTTATATTTCATTTTATAAACTTGGGTATTTTAAAATAGGTATTAAATTTCTTTTTTAGTATTTTTCAACAGTGAAACCAAGCCTACAATTTTTATTGATTGCTAAATAAATAAACATATTATTTTATGCTGTATTAGCTGTTTAATTGTATACTTGATTGCATTTATTAAAATTTAATAATACAAAATTTACTATGCGAACTGCTTCTGAAAAAAAATCACTAGTTTCTCTATCAAACTACGGAATTACAAATACAAATATTCATTACCAATTATCTTCATCCGAACTTCATCGTATTTGTACAGCTGAGGGTTTAGGTACAGAAACAGATTTAGGGGCGTTAGCCATTACAACGGGAAAATTTACCGGAAGGTCACCTAAAGATCGGTTTATCGTTAAAGATAAGATTAGTAAAGATCAGGTTTGGTGGAGTGATATCAATCTTCCTTTTGAAACGGAAAAATTTGATACGCTTTATGATAAAGTAGTGGCTTACTGCAATAAAATAGATCAATTATACGTACGGGATGTATATGCCTGTGCGGATAAAAACTATCAGATGAATATCCGGGTGATTAACGAATACCCGTGGTCTAATATGTTCGCCTACAATATGTTTCTACGACCGAATGACGAAGAATTAAAAAACTTTACACCAGAATGGACCATTCTGAATGCTCCGGGTTTTATGGCTGATCCGGAAGTGGATGGCACCCGACAATCAAATTTTGCTATTTTAAACTTTACACGAAAAATTGTTTTAATTGGAGGTACCGGATATACGGGTGAAATTAAAAAAGGAATTTTTTCAGCCTTGAATTTTATTTTACCTAGGTATAAAGAAACGCTGCCGATGCATTGTTCTGCAAACGTAGGAGAAAAAGGGGATACTGCCATATTTTTTGGTCTGTCCGGCACCGGAAAAACCACTTTATCTACAGACCCCAATCGAAAGTTAATTGGTGACGACGAACATGGATGGACTAAAGAAAATACGATTTTTAATTTTGAAGGTGGGTGTTATGCTAAAGTAATTAATTTGTCCGCGGAGAACGAACCCGAAATTTACGGGGCAATCAAAAAAGGCGCTATTCTAGAAAATGTAGTGTTAGATAAAAATGGGACAATAAACTTTAGTGATACCTCCATTACCCAAAATACCCGCGTAAGTTATCCGATCAACCATATTGAAAATATTCAACAACCATCTATTGGTAAAAATCCGCAAAATATTTTCTTTTTAACCGCAGATGCCTTTGGTGTCCTCCCTCCTATTTCAAAACTTACTCCAAGTCAGGCAGCTTATCATTTTATTTCGGGATATACGGCAAAAGTAGCAGGGACAGAAGCTGGGGTTAAAGAACCTATTCCTTCGTTTTCCGCTTGTTTTGGAGCCCCGTTTATGCCTTTACATCCCGCAAAATACGCTGAACTACTCATGCAGAAAATCAATAATACGGATATTAATGTATGGTTAGTTAATACCGGATGGACCGGAGGTGTTTATGGAGTAGGAACCCGTATGAAATTACAATATACCCGGGCGATGATCCAGGCAGTTTTAAACGGAGAATTTGGTCCGTACACTTATGAAGAGTATCATATCCATTCCGTATTTGGAGTAGCACAACCCCGGCAATGTAGCGGAGTACCCACAAAGATTTTAAGTCCGCGAGCCACCTGGGCAGATGATAAAGCTTATTATAAAACCGCATTTAAATTAAGTAATGCCTTTAGACATAATTTTAAAAAATTTGAGTCTTATGCCAGTGAAGAAATCCGAAGAGGCGGTCCTCAGCGATATGCGGATTAATTAGGAACAAACTAGTATTTCTACTAAAAAATCAAATGTGTACCCGATGAGGATACACCTTTTTACTTATTCACCGAACAAATGTTTTAACGAATAAACTATTCCCCGGTCACCGGAAACACTGATTTCGCCAACCTTTTCAACATACTTTATTTAAATTTTCTTATTTCTTTTTAGATTTCTTAGAAGAAGCTTTAGATCCTTTATGCTTTAATTTGTTTTTCTCGGCAATTTTATTTTTAATCCTGGTCTCTTCTTCTTTTATTTCCTCCAAAAATTGATTATTATAAGTATTTTTTTTTGCTAACTTTATAATTTTCAGTGCTTTTTTATACTTAGCTTTATATTCGTAGAGAATTGCTTTCTTCAAATATATCATCGCTTTATCTATACCTTTTATAGTAATTGCAAAATTAATAAGCTTTTTCGCTTCGCCATAATCCTCGTTCCATATTAATACGTTAATATACTTAGAATATATATCTAGCGCATGCAAGTCCTGCGCTAATGCTTGTTGATAATATTCTTTGGCAACTTCAAAATTTTTAAGCTGTTCTGCGTAAATCTGACCCATTAAACCTAAAGCAATGACGTTATTCTGGTTATAAGATAATGCATAACTTAAAGATTCTACGGCTTCTTCTAAATTATAAGGATAAGCGTCTAACGCCTGGAATATATATTTATCTAATAAATTACTCATTTTTATATTTTTGATTCATCACGTAAATCGTGTTTTAACCGATTTCTTTGATTTTTAAAAGTCTTTTGTTTCATTACTTTTTTAAAATTAGTTCCTTTAAATACTCTAACCGGATTACCTCGTTGTACATGCAAATGATTTTCCCATTGATCGCTTAACGATTCTTTTAGTTTGTTCAATTGAACTTCAAGCAATTTCTCTTTTAATCGCCTTATTGCCATCTTTTTGTTTTGATGTTGTGAACGACTATCCATTGCTACCACTGAAATTCCTGTAGTTATATGAATTGCTCGTACTGCGGAATTAACTTTATTTACATTCTGACCACCGGGACCGGAACTTCGCATTGTTTGAAAAGTGATTTCTTTATCAGATATCTCTTTCATCATGACTGTTTCCAGTTCATAGATTCCAATAAACCAATTTTTTCGTTTATGATATTCACGAAATGTAGATGTTCCGATCCATTGTATAGTACCTATCCATGAGTTTACAAAGGCTTGTAATCCTTCACCTTCTAGCTTTATTGTTGCTGATTGCACGGTTCCATTTTCGGGACCGGATATTCTTTGGATCACGGTATGATTAAGTTTAATTTGTTTTACTTCTTCTATAAAATATTTTAGAACTATAGCAACCACTTGGCAACATTCTGCCGGACCTCTTCCCGCCGTTATTTGTATAATTTTTTGTTTCATTTTACTATTTGTAATTATTTGTCCATTCGCACAATTTTAGGAGTAAACCTTCCTAATATTTCTACTAATTCTTTTTGATTTGCCATTACTTTATGAATATTTTTATAGGCCATGGGTGCTTCGTCAATACCTCCACCCACTAAGGTGACTTCATGAGCTTTCAGCTCTTTTTTTATCTCACTTCGGGTCAAGGTTTCTTTACATTTTCTCCTTGATAATAACCTTCCAGCTCCGTGTGATGCAGATTGCAAACTTTTTTCGTTTCCCAATCCTCTCACTATAAAACCGGGAGCAGTCATCGATCCGGGTATAATACCTAATTCTCCTTTGGCGGCGGGAGTAGCACCTTTTCTATGAACAATACACTCTTCTCCATTGACTTTTTGTTTCCAAGCAAAATTGTGATGATTCTCAATTTTAACGATAGGCTTTGAACCTAACAACTTGGCAATCCTGGCATGTATATCATCATGACATGCTTTTGCATAATCGCCAGCTAGATTCATTGCTAACCAATACTCCTGGCCATCATGAGTGTTTAAATCCAACCAAGCTAACTGTTGTACATGTTTTGGCAACGGACACTGTTTTGTTGCCAAATAAGTATAGTGTTTCGCAATATTGGCACCTAATCCCCTGGATCCGCTATGTGATAATAGTCCGAGGTATTCTCCTGTCGGTAAATCCCATTCATTATCGCTTTCCGTAATGGAAACGGTGCCAAACTCTACAAAATGATTTCCTCCCCCAGAAGTTCCTAATTGCTTGTATGCTTTGTCTTTTAATCTTTTTACAAAAGGAATGGTATTAAATTCATTTCGTTCAAAAATTTCATGATCGTGCTTTACCCTATGCGTTTCATACATTCCAAACTTTGTATGCTCAGAGAGTATGTTCTCTAGCTGATGTTTTTTTCCTTTTAAATAAGAAACAGCAATGGGATATATGGTAAGGCACATTCTACAACCAATGTCAACTCCTACTCCATAAGGAATCACCGAATTTTTTGTAGCTAATACGCCACCAATCGGTAAACCATACCCTGTATGTGCATCAGGCATTAAAGCTCCGGCGACAGCAACTGGTAATTTTAAAGCATCAAATAATTGGTACTTAGCTTGATCTTCAATCTCATTTTCTCCAAAAATCTGAAAGGGGGATCGAATCGCTTTTAAAACTTGCTTTTTCACCTCGACAGGGTTTACTAAACTCTCTGCGATCTTTCCCCAAACTCCATTACCTTGGTAGGCTTCTGGATTGACTAATACCTTTTTGGCCTCTATTAATATTTGTTCTTTTTTTACTCGTTTATGATATCGATTAATATAACCTAAGGTCACATTAATACTATTGTTTTTTGGAAAGCCCAATTTGATAAGGTCTTTTCCACTTAGTTTCTTTCCCATGTTTATAGGTTGTGATATTATTTAATAATGAAAATTCATTATTACTAAAAATGATATATTACATTTCGGAAATTAGAACTAAGGCATTGACAGGAAATTCCTGAAAAAGTAGAAAATAAAAAATCCGAAACTTTTTGTGCTTCGGACTTCTTGATATCTCTAATAAAAGATTAGTTATAAGTGAAGTCCCGAAGCATACTCAAAAAAAGACCTAGTCCCTTTGGAGTCGTAGTAAGTTGCTTTATAAAAGTCATTGTACTTCGGTTTTATAGATTATTCTTAATTTTTTTTGTACACTAATGCTGAATAAGATTAGTGTAACAATTCTATTTTATTGCGATGCAAATATGAAAGAAGTTTTTGAACTATCCAAACAAATTTTTAAATTAATTAACTGATTATTAAATATTTATATAAATTTTAGCCAAAATAATCCCTGTCCGTTTTCCAACGGATATCAGCTTTTCCGGTAATCAATTGTTATGCTGAATTTTATTTTTCAAATGACATTTGATCTGATTGTAATAGTTTTCAAAAAAAATCAATAAAAAAAGCGTCCAATTTCTTGAACGCCCTGTTTATATATCTTATTTCTAATTTACTACCTAAAATCGTTATTAGAAAACAGCTTTTTAGCGTCCTGTATGTGCGGTAAAAATGATAACATAGGCGAAAAATTTGTTTTTCAGTTCGTAATTCGAGTGCAAATATGGGATTATTTATTTAATTGACAAATTCATTTCCTTTTGTAATCTACTTAAAAAATTTTCAGCTATTAAAATTTTGTTGGCATTTAACTTCAGATTTTTTTCTTGAGTTTCATATTTTTTAATATGCTCATCGTGAAGTGGAAATGGAAACCTTCCAGCCCAACTCATAAAAGGTTCTAAATTTATTAGTACATCTTTTTCTTCTGAAGAAAAACATACGTCATACAACTTCATTATATCAAATATATTATGCCCATTACCGCTCCACTTTTTCCTCAATTGTCTAAAATTTTGGATTTTATTACTTTCAATTTTATCCAATTCTTTAAATAGAACATAAGCTTTTACCATAGTTTCGATTGAAGCTGCGTAAATAAGGTTTGTGGAATTAAAAAGTCCTAACATCGTGTTTCTATCTTTTTCCGAACTTTTTAAATTCATTTGTTTTTGAAATAACTTAAGATTTTCCTTTCCAGCTATACTAAGAGATATTGAATGATCTACCCATATCATATAGTCAAGTGATTTTCTTCGTTCCATTTAATTTTTTCTATCATTTAAGTTATTTTCTTCTCCTTTTCTTTTTACGCCAAGGTGCATTTTTTTGCCAGTCCCCTGCCATGATGCATCCATAAGGTAGTACTTCATCTATAACTGTTCCTAAACCAAATTCACCCATTTGATTTCTCACTGTTTTTGCGTTCTTATAGGCACTTGGTAATTCAGTAATATCAATTTCATTTGAAAAAAACCGAATGTCTAAGCCTTTTGTTTCTTCAATAAATATTTCTTGAGTAGTACCCGTTTTACTTTTTCGATGCTGTGTTCTACTCATATTACGCCCGGCTCCATGCGGTGCAAAACCAAGATTTGAATTTGTAGTTTCGCCATTCACAATTAACACAGGTTCTGACATATTTAAAGGAATCAACCTGGGTCCGGTAATGTCCGGCATAAACTTGGGATCTAAGGGAGTCGCCCCTTTAGCATGATAAAACAAGTCGTTATCTTTAAAAACAAAATTATGCTCGTTCCAATATCTATCCTCAGCTTCAACTAATAATGCATTTAACGTTGCATTATGAATGACTTCATGGTTTGTTTTTGTCCATTTTCTGATAATCTGCAAAGCTTCCCAGTAGCTCTGCCCTTCCTCGGTATCAAAAGGAATCCATGCATTTTGTTTTAATGTTTCCGGTGATAATTCTTTTCTGAAACGTTCAGCTATTTTCATTCCCCGGGTATATAAATTAGCTCCCGGCCCCCTGGATCCGTGATGTGTAACCATCATGGTATTGCCTGTTTTTTTTGATTTACCAACAAATAGAAAATGATTTCCATCTCCTTGTGTTCCCAAGTGCGCCCTTGCCGCCTGAATCATTTTTTCGTTATTTAAAAAATAATTCCCTTCAAAATCTTTTAATAATGCTGACGGAAATCGAAATTGCGTATTTCGATCCCTTCCACCCGGGCCAAAATGTGTATTTTGGTGTGCCGCATCCAAAACTTTTTTGGGATCAGCTTTTCCAAAATCAGTTAACATGACCGAACAACAAATATCAGCACTATGCATCCCAGGATGAATCGCATTTTTAGCTACGGCTACTCCACCTACCGGAATAGTACCGTTGGGTCCGGTAGGACAAGCGTCCGGCATGATAGCTCCTTCAACTAAGGTGGGTGTTTTCATCAAGGTTTCCATAGAAGCCACTACCGAATTTACGTTGCTTTCTTCCAGCTCGTTTTCTGCTTTGATATTCATATGAAAAGGTGCCGGCTGTTTCTTTAAATGTTGAACTGGTCCGGGTCTGAATTGTTCTAAATAGGAATGTAAAGCTTCGTCTTTTAGTTGGTTAGTATTGATATATTCAATGGCTTCCGGAAACCATTTTCCAGAAGTAAATCCCATTTCAATTAATGTTTTTCCTGTTATATTCATTTTATTTTTCATAATTCTCATTTCGTAAGCCCCGCCGACTCCTCGTTCGACGGAGCGATTCCTAAACCAATGTTGTTTTTAATTCTGGTACAAATATTAAATGTATGTACGCAATGATTTTGCGTAGATTATATTTATTTGTAGTATTCTTTTTTTAAATCTAACCTGGCATCAATATTTTTAGCTATTTCATATATACTTTTAAAGTAAGGCATAGCGATTTGTGAACATTTTTCTCTTTGTATTTCTGATTGTATTACAGGATCTTTTGTTGAAACACTTATTTCTTTATGAATTGAAACTTCTTTATTAATTCTTTTTTTTTTTCATTTCCTCAAGATTAAATGAATACACCAACATGTTTTTCCGTTTTCCTTTATTAATTTTTTCCATCTCCGCATGTGAAAAAGCATTTCTAATACTATCACGAATTTTATCATTTAAAAATTTCTTTTCATCATCGTCAATAAGATTAGCTTCATAATTTTTTTTTATAGATTCACTCAAAACGAGTTTATCATATTTCTGATATGCCATGTCCAATTTTAGTTTTAGTTCAAAATCATTTATTCCTATTTTCATCCCATAAATTTCTTTACTGATTAATGAAAGTTTTAACATTCTTTCTAATAAATGATTAGTTAGTGTTACTGAAGCTATATATTGTTCAATCATTAAGCAATTGATAATTTGGTATTTAACAGGATTTAAAGCAGATAAAATTGCTAATCTATCATTGAAATAATATTCGAGTGTATCATAGTTTCTAATTACTTTTTCTGTGTAACCTTTCAAAAAAATTTCCTTTGACATATTAATTTTTATAAAATTCTTCTCTTATACTAGCTAATAACTCATTTGCTTTATCCAAATCAGGCTTTTCTATTAAATCCGATTGATCATAAAAAACCTCTAATTCTTCTTTAATTTTCTCAGCTTCTCGAACGAGATCTTTATATTCAAAATCTCCGTTTTTGATTCGTAACAAATGCTCTCGGTCTTTTCTTCTAACATTTACAAATCCTTCCTCAGCAATCTCTTTAGCCATATGCAACAATCGAAACGTATGCATCATATTTTTAGAATCATAGTTCTTACCGTGTGATACATTGTTCGCGTAGCGTTCTTTGTTTCTTTTTTCAACCCAAGTCCAATATTCCTTATACTTTTTACAATAGGACGAATAGCCATCTAGATTAAAATATAGCAATACTATAGGCTGTTCTTCTTTGGGTACTGAACTTACACATACCTCATTGGCGTTTTTACGTGCGATCCCTTGATACCCATTGCTCTCGCTATAAAAGAGATTATAACAGTCTTTCATATGCGGAATTTTTACCAGTCCGCAATATTCTGCTTTTAATTTTTTAACCTCCAAATATTTGCTGAGCCTCATGGATTGCTTTCCATCCCTCACATAACAAAAATCTAAAACAGATTTCCTGTTTTTCTCTACGGGATTAACTATCTTTTTATTTAAACCTCGTGCTTTTCTAATTTGGGTATACGCATAATTTGCGAAGGTATTTTTACATAACTTGGACAGAAAATAGTCTATTTTGATTTGCTCAAAAATTGGGTCTTTAAAGTGTACGCAATCTTCCGGAACATTTAAGAGTTCCAAAATATTTGGATTGTTTTTGGATAGTAATTCTATGAATTTTCTAAGTTCGTAATAAACAATATCGTTCGTTTCATTATTGATTTGTCCTATATAATCTAACGAATAGAATTTTTCTTTCGGTGATATAAAAACACCTCTTATATCCGTATCAGAATTTGCAGTAGCTAATCCGTACGCACGGCTTCCGCTTACACACTCAAATATGATAGATTTAGAAGCTTTTAATTCTGCTATAGTCTTCATTTTGTTAGTTTTTGCTGGTCAAATTGTCCTATTATTTTTCAGTAACACTTTTGAATAGGAAGTGATCCATTCTTTCCATATTAGGTTTTCCCGACGGTAAAGATTTAGCATATTTGTCATTGCTTGCGATAGTTTCCGAAACAAAGCGAAAAAGTTTTTCATTTCGAGAATGTACATAGCTTTCCTTATTTTCAGATTTCACCATCATCAAATCTTTGATTTCTTTCTCTATATTAGGAGATACCAAATACAGCATTTTACTGAAAACTACCGGGGGCAAGGTTTTATATTCTAATATCCATTTACCTGCAATTGTTGTTCTCAAAGCATAAAATAGACTTTTCAATTTTATTGTTGAACCAGTCAGTTTTGCTTCGTACTTTTTACTCATGCTTAGATAATGATACATACCGGCAATAGGTGAAAAGCAATCTTTTGCCATATCTCGTAATTCGACAATCCATTCATTATTTTCTTGATAGGGTATTGGAGAAAATAGATGTTCTAAAGCGGGAACATTAGATTTTTTGAGCAATCGTAAGCTTTTACGTAATTCCCAACCTACAGCATCAAAATCTTCATCTATAAAATCTATTGTATCTCTTTGTTCAGCTAACTTTACGTACCATTCTAAAGGATGCGTGTATAAAAAACGAACATCATAATCGCTATCCGGTGAAGCAAATCCCCAAGCTCTACTTCCGGATTCACAAGCATAAAGAATATTTACTTTTCTACTCTTTTTTATAATACCTAATCTTGTTTTAATATCAAATTGAGTTAAATTTAACTTTTCCGTTGTATGTTGCTGTAGTTCCATAATTTTCCTTTCGTGAGCCCCGCTGACTCCTCGTTCGACGGAGCGATTCCTAAACCAATGTTGTTTTTAATTCTGGTACAAATATTAAATGTATATGCGCAATGATTTTGCGTAGTAAAAATTAAACTCTATTTTTTAAGAAAATTTAAGAATGGCACTGAATAAAAATGCATTGATACGTTATAAAACAATAGATAAATGCTTACAAAATAATAACCGTAAGTGGACCTTAGACAATCTGATTGATGCTTGTTCTGACGCATTGTATGAATATGAAGGACGGGATGTTAATGTCAGTAAACGTACCATACAATTAGATATTCAAATGATGCGCAGTGACAAATTAGGTTATAATGCACCTATTGAAGTTTATGATAAAAAATATTACCGGTACGTAGATGATTCCTACTCCATTACCGATATTCCTTTGACTGAAAATGACATGAATGTACTATCTGAAACGGTTGAGATGTTAAAGCAGTTTAAAGATTTCTCTTTGTTCTCTGAACTAGGTGGTATCATTCAAAGATTGGAAGACAAAGTGTATACAGAAAAAACGCATCAATCTGCAGTTATACATTTAGATAAAAACGAAAAGCTTAAAGGATTGGAACACCTTGATGTATTATACCAGGCCATTTTGAAAAAAATGGTTTTAAAAATAACCTATCAATCATTTAAAGCTGAGAAACCTTCAGTTATAACTTTTCATCCATTTATTTTAAAGGAATTTAATAATCGGTGGTTCCTGATAGGAAAAACATCTACTAAAAAACCCATCTTAACGTTTGCATTGGACAGAATTATAGGCATTGATTATGATTCATCTCTCAATTATCTGGACGAAAACTTTAACGGAGATCGTTACTACAAAGATGTAATCGGAGTCACGGTATCTAATACCCGAGCCGAACGTATTCAATTCTGGGTTAATAAAAGCAATGCTCCTTATGTATTGACCAAACCCTTCCACCGCTCGCAACGTCTTATACAAGAAACTGAAAACGGATGCATCTTTAATATACTCGTACAGGTTAATTTTGAATTAGAACGAATGATCCTCGGCTTCGGAGATGCTATTGAAGTTTTAAAACCAGCGAAATTAAGGAGGCGGATTCAAAACAAATTAAAAATTGCTCTGGAACGTTATGAGGATTGAATGGACATGATTTAAGGTCAATTTACATACAGTATTTTAAGCCTTCTTATAATCCAACCACTTAAACCATACTGCTTTCCCATGAGCCAATACTCCCCTACCATCTTTTAGCCGAATCCAGAAAGTTAAAGCAAAACCAATACCCAGGCATGCTAGTGCTACACCTACAATATGCAGGGGTACCATCATAAAATCAGGATTCAGCATAATCAGCATAATAATTAAAGTGGATAATGGAAAAGATAAAGCTAGTAGATTGATCGCTGTAGCACTTTCAAATGTTTTTTCTTTTCCAACTTCTCTTTTTTCCTTTTCGCTAATACTGGCAATATGAGCATACGGCCAAAAACTACAGGCACTTAGGGAAAAAGCTAATATCCAAAGTACATCTTCCCTTACCGATAGCTGCATAACCCAAATTACCCCGGCACTGATAAGCATGACAATGCCCGCGCGAATGATTAAAACCGAAAGAAGTTTAATACATTGTTCTTTTCGGATTTTCACCGCTAAACCTATAAATATCATCACTAAAGGAGTCATCAAAAAACTCAACTTTTGTAAGGTACTTTGTGCAAGTATAGGTAAATTCCTAAAGGAAAAACCAAAACTCATCAAAGCGAGAGCGACTAAAATTAATAAGGTCACAGGTTCTGAAAATAAGGTAACCAATAAAGATTTTAATTTCCCTTTTTCCGATTCTCTATGAGAACTTTGCTTAAAATACCATCGTGTAGCAATACTGTATAAAATAATTAATACAAACACTTTATTACCTAAGTCCGCCATTGCAGCCTTAGCCAGGTATTTTTGACCTAGAAGTTCAGCAATAAAGGGAAAACATGATAAACCCGGGGCTAATGACGGAATCATCAGACGCATAGTCCTGTAATCCGGGCTGTCTTTTTTAAAACCCACCAAAGGTAAAATAAAAGGAAATAGGTAAAACAAAAGTAGGTTGATTCCCAAAGCAATCAGGGGAAATCCTAGTAATTCCGGGTCTATATCAATACCCATTAAAGCAATAAAAATTGTAGCAGGTAAGGCAAGATTTAGAATAATTTTTTTTAAACCCTGTATTTCTGCTTTCGAATTAAATTTACGCTTTAAAAGAAATCCTATACCTATAAAAATTCCAAATAATATTGTTTTCTGAACTGTTGCATCCATAAATTTATACCAGGATTTCAGAAATAGATTCGGTAAAAATTTTCATTTCATCCATGGTACCAATACTTACCCTACACCAGTTTTGATCCCAAAATTTAAAAGCACGTACTACCACCTTTTTATCATATATTTTTTCCAGGAATTCATTACCATCCATATCTATAGGAAAAATTACAAAGTTAGTCTCTGATGGCATGGGTACGATTCCCATTTCTTTAAGGAAATTAGTAGTATATGTTCGTGCTTCTACAATCTTTTGTTTTGTAGAGACCAGAAATTCAGTATCATCTATACTAGTATAAGCTGCTGCGATGGTCGGTCCGGAAATTCCCATACCCCCCCGGGTGATTTCCTGAATTTTTTCTAATAAAGTAGTAGCACCCATCATATATCCGATTCGCAAACCGGCCATACCATGAATCTTAGAAAACGTTCTGGAAATTAAAACATTTTTACCTTCAGCAACTAGAGATACCATACTATTAGCCACATCTCCATCAGTAAGTTCAATATAGGCTTCATCGATAAAAACCGGTACTTTTTCAGAAACACGTGCGCAAAAATCTTTTAGCTTCTTAGTATCTGTTAAGGTTGCAGTAGGATTATTAGGGTTTGTAATATAAACTAGTTTGGTTTGATCGTCAATAGCTGCTTCCATAGCTTCCAGGTCATGCTGATAATCTGCAGTAAGTTTAATAGCTTTCCAGTCTCCTCCGAAAGCTTTGGCCACACTGACTAAAGACATGTAACTCGGATCAGCACTCACTACATTGCCACCGTTTTGAAATAATACCAGCGCTGTTTTTTCTAACAAATCCGAAGAACCGGGACCCATCATAATTTGATCAGGCTCCACACCTTCCTTCGTTGCAATTTTTTTTACCAGTTCTCCTAAAGATTTCCAGGAATAATGATTTCCTTCAAATACCTTTTCTTGAAAAGCCTTAGCAGCCTTTTTTGAAGGGCCATAGGGATTTTCATTCCACACCAGACGAGCTTTTATGGTGCTTAAATCCGGAAATTTAGGAGGCGTAAACTCATCAAAAACTGAGTTTTGATATAAAAATTTACGATTGTTTTGTTGCGCATTAATCACCGTATTTGACCACATCTCTGACGGGACAATAGTCATGGCACCAAATGTCAAAAATCCTTTTTTAAGCCAATCTCTTCTGTTAATTTGCGTAGTTCTCATAGCACCTTATTTTAATTAGAATTTGCTTGTTTAAATTACTAATTTATAACTATAACCATGAGAATAATTATTTAAAAATCAATAGGTTATTTTGTGTAGTCTTTAAAAAAAATTATAAAAAATAACGAAATTGATTACCACATAATATAAGGTTACTTCACCTAATAGAAACCCAATTCGGTATTGCATCTGGGTTTTAATTTTAATTTCTAGAAGCGATAACAATCGGATATATGACAAATTTCCGTAAATAGAATTTTTATAATTTTTCAATTTCCAAAATTGCTTGATCTTATTGAGTTTTTGTTTCTGAAAAATCAATTTATCAGCAAAACCGGAAATTTGTCGTACACCCAAGACCCCAAAGGTTTCCAAAACCTTTGGGGTCTTAACAATTACTTGTAACTCATATGTTATTGCCTTATTCAATGCGGGTAGTACGAATAACCCGTTAGAAGGTACGCTACGATTCGGGATTTCTTTTAATTTTGGGCAGCAGTATTAGGATAGATAATATATGGGTATTAGTACCTATTGTTAAACGATGATCATTTTAAAAAGTTAAAAGGCTCCCGGGTGTACGACAAATTTCCGTAAATAGAGATTTTTATAATTTTTCAATTTCTAAAATTGCTTGATCTTATTGAGTTTTTGTTTCTGAAAAATCAATTTATCAGCAAAACCGGAAATTTGTCGTACACCTTAACAATTTTAAATTTTAACCGGACACTAATGATTCAAATATCAAATTTTTGCTAAGAAATCAAAGAATACCATAAAACACATACAAAACCCCTATCCTTCTTTAGAGAATAGGGTTTTATCAATTTAAATATAATACTATTAGAAAGGAACTTAAGAGTTACCGTAAAATCCTATTATTTTCTAATTACCATACGTCTGGTTTCAGAATAATCTCCTGTTCTAAATACGTAGAAATATACTCCGGCTTCGTTTTTATCATCCGCATTAAAAACTATTTCATGCTCTCCCGCACCTTTCTCCGTATTAATTAAAGTTTTTACTTTCTGTCCTAAAATATTATACACGGTAATATTTACCGGAGATTTTTTTTGTAAAGAATATTTAATGGTACTTTTAGAAGTAAAAGGATTCGGATAATTTTGTTCTACCGCTCCTAACTTGGACTTTTCAAAAGAATCTACATCTAATGTATTGTTTCCAAAATCAATATCACTGGTTGAATAAAAAGCTTCCGGAGTTTTAGATCGCTGCCAAATGCTATACAATACGTGTTTTCCGGTTCTTTCAGGTAATACTACATCTATTTTATCTTCAGAAGAAAGTGGTCTGCCACCAGTTCGTTTAAGTAGCTCAATACTATCCCAGGTTAAGGGTTGATTTGGCGTCCATCCTTCTTTAGTAATATAGACTTCATAATATAAAGTCTCATGTGGTGCAGTAATAGTCCAAGTGAGGGTGAAAGGTCCCGGAGTAACTGGTGTAGCCACCCAGTCATCTCTAACCTGATCCAGCCCTCCGAATTTGTCAGGACGACCGGCGCTTGCCAGGTTCCCATCATTGATAATCTTACGGTGTTCCCCACCGGCATCCATTCTCGCAACTTCAGTCCAGTCATAAAACGCCTGCGTACCCCAACCTTTTACGGCTGCATCACAAGCAGGAGAGTCCGGACTTTCAGGGTTTTCTTGAAAACATACCCAAACTCGACTTGGAGGACTGGTCACCGTACCATGGGTAAAAACAGGTTGAAAAGATGCTAAAGTAAGTGCCGTACAGCACAGGGTTTTGGAATGAAGTACTACAGTTTTCCATAGATGGTTTTTCCTAAAACGTTGAGAACGTAATTTAAGTTTCATAAGCTGAATAAATAATTAATAATTGTGTTAGTAACCTTAAAAAGGTCAATCAAATTAACTCATTTTATCCCACTTTATTGTTTAAATCGTAAAAAATCAGGAGAAATTAATGAATATTAAACCAATATGATAATTAAAATAATAGTTTTCAGAGTGTTAAGCTACTCTTAAATTTTATATTTTTTCCACTTTATTTTAAAAAGTACTTTAACCAAAACGTATAGAAGTGAAATGAAGGATACTTCTTTTATAAATTGAAATTCCTAACTTTCTAAAAAAACACAATTGTATATACTCAACCTTATCCTTTATTATGCAATACTTAAAAAAAGTATTTTACGAAGCTGAGTATCGCTTATATTATAAAGGCTTATTATCTTTAGCCTCATGAAAGATTCTCGTATTGAAACAACATTAACCGTAGTTCGAAACTATCTCGAAAAGTTTTCATCGATTACGGATTCGGATTGGGAGTTTTTCTCTTCTAGGCTTATTCCCAGGCAGATTGCTAAAAAAACCACGTTTCTAAAACTCAACTCCGTAGAAAGCACTATTTCTTTTATCGTATCCGGAATGGTACGCTTATATATACCCGAAAGTGAAGATTCTAAAGAAATTACCTTTGGCTTTTCTTTTCAGGAACAATTTATAAGTGCTTACGATTCGTTTTTAACCCGAACACCTTCTCAATACGAGCTACAAACTTTAACGGACACTTCACTTCTTACTATGACTTATGAAAATTTACAGGAAGTTTATAAAACTACTCAAATTGGAAATTTAATTGGAAGGCTTACAGCTGAACGCCTATTTCTTATAAAATCAAAAAGAGAACAAACCTTACTACAAAATACCGCAGAAGAACGCTATTTGAATATTTTTAAATATCATCCGGAAATGATACAGAGAATACCTCTTAAATATATCAGTTCATACATAGGGGTTACCCCTCAGGCACTTAGCCGCATTAGAAAAAAAATTACTTAACCCGGGTTCATTGTTTACCAACTTAACTCCTGATACCTTTGAGTAAAAAACTATGGCAATTGTTATACTGGTACTGTTTTTATGGTATTCAGGACTATTTTTTCAGTCCTTCTTTTTACACCGTTACGCAGCGCATCAGGTATTCACCATGTCCAAAGCAACCGAACGTATCGCTTTTATACTTACCTGGATTTGTCAGGGATCTAGTTACTTAAGTGCTTATGGCTATGGTATTATGCATAGAATCCATCATGCCTATACCGATACAGAAAAAGATCCGCATTCCCCTAAATACGATAAAAATATGTTTGCTATGATGTGGAAAACCAAAAATATATACCAGGATATCAATAAACAGCGTATTCAAGTTGATGCTAAATTTTTAAAGAATGTACCGCAGTGGAAATCTTTTGACCGTATCGCCGGATCTCGTATTTCCCGTATTGGATGGATGTTGGTATATACGTTATTGTTTGTCTGGTTGGTAACTGCATGGTGGCAGTGGTTACTACTTCCGGTAGTATTTTTAATGGCACCTATACACGGAGTAATAGTAAACTGGTTTGGTCATATCTACGGGTATCAAAATTTTAAAACCAGTGATACCTCTAAGAATTTATTTAAATTTGATTTCTTAATGATGGGCGAAGGTTATCATAACAATCACCATTACCGTAGCACCCGAGCAAACTTTGGCGGAGTACGTTGGCATGAAATTGACATCACTTATGTCATAATCAGAATGCTTAATAAAGTCAGAATTATTAAACTTGCCTAAAAAGATTATAAAATTATAGGAATGAATAACTATTTAAAATTATAGCGATTCATTCCAAAAAACCTATATATAGTAGGATGCTATTTAAGAAAAACAGGTAATAACACTAAAGATCGCCATTCCTAAAGTAAGCACAGAAATAAATATACCTGTAACGTTGTCAAACGTATCCTTATTATAGTGTACTGTTTTTACCTTAACTTGATTACTGTTCAAGAAATTATTTGGTAAATTCTTATTATTAAAATTATCTTGCTTTGAAGAAATCATAAGTGATATATTAATTATTCACTCAAATATACAGGAAATACTTTTAGCAAAACGTTAAAATGCAATTTATTTCGATGAAAAACATATTATGTTAATTTATGAGTAAAAAAAATATTAAAATTGGTGGAGTTCCGGAACATTTTAACCTTCCCTGGCATTTGCTAATTGAAGACAAGCCTGTATCCCTACAAAAAGTGAATTTGGAATGGAAAGATTTTAAAGGAGGTACCGGTGCTATGTGTAAAGCTTTACGGACTAAAGAAATTGATGTAGCTATCATCTTAACCGAAGGCATTATAAAAGATATGCTAGCTGGCAATCCATCCCGAATAGTTCAAACTTACGTACAATCCCCTTTGTTATGGGGAATTCACGTAGATGCCAAATCTGAAATTAAAACCGTAAATGATTTAAAACAAAAGAGTGCTGCTATAAGTCGCTATGGGTCTGGTTCATACTTAATGGCATATGTTTTAGCTTCACAACAAAACTGGGATTTGGATTCCCTTGAATTTAAGGTTATTAAAAACCTGGAAGGTGCTGTAGAAGCTTTGACTCAAAAGGAAGCGGATTATTTTATGTGGGAGCACTTTACGACCAAACCATTGGTTGATAAAGGAATCTTTAGAAGAATAGGTGATTGTCCTACTCCCTGGCCTTGCTTTGTAATTGCAGTTCGCGAAGAAATTATTACTACTCACAAAAGTGAAATTAAAGTATTACTTGACGAACTCAATATGGTTACAAGTGCCTTTAAAAAGATTGAAAATATAGAAACTATTATAGCAAATCGTTACGATCAGAAGGAAGAAGATGTTAAAAAATGGTTAAATATTACGAAATGGAGTCAGTCTTTACTCTCTCCTAAAGAAGTAGAAAATGTACAAAATACCTTATTGAAATTACGGTTAATTGCTCAAAAATTGGAATATAATAAGATTATACACACTATTTCGTAAGATTTAAAAAAGGGAAAAAGTATAAAATTTAGATAAGTATTGAGAATATGATAATTTGTAATGGGGTTAATTTTAAAAATTATAATGTGTTAACCTAAATTTATGAATTTCGTTAAATATATCATTAGTAAGCAAATACAAGTCCAGGAATGTAGAAAAAAATGTATTTTTGTTATACCCTGGATTACTAAAAATTAATAACGGAACGCAACCACTTGAAAATTTTTGCATCTAATAGGTAAATAACAGCAATATGGTAACCTTCTTAATGATTCTTTTAGGCTTAGTTAGTTTAAATTTTATTTTATTAAAATACAGTACACAATCTGTTGATAAGAAAAAGACAAAAACTAAAAAGCAACAGGTAGTCAATCCTTATACTAAAGAAAAGGAAGGAGAAATTGCAAAAGCTGCTTAAAACCTACCAATCAATTTCTGACTGATTTGTTTCTGATAAGTAAGCATTTGCTTGACTGAAATGTTTATTACCAAACCAATACCCCCGGTTTGCACTTAATGGTGAAGGATGACCACTGGTTAATACCAGATGCTTAGTTGCATCAATTTTAGCTCCCTTTTTCTTAGCATACCCACCCCAAAGCATAAATATAACATCGGTTTTTCGGTCAGAAATCGTTTTAATTACTGCATCGGTAAATTTTTCCCAACCTTTATTCTGATGAGAACCCGCTTGATGTGCGCGTACCGTTAACGTGGCATTCAATAATAAAACCCCTTGCTTTGCCCAACGAATTAAATTTCCATGGATAGGTGGTTTTTCTCCAATATCCTCCTCTATTTCCCTAAAGATATTAATTAAAGAAGGAGGTATAGCGATCCCTTCCGGAACAGAAAATGCCAGTCCATGTGCCTGACCGGGACCATGATAAGGATCCTGACCTATAATAACCACTTTCACTTCATCAAAACTGCAATAAGAGAAGGCTGCAAAGATATCCTTACCTTTAGGGTAGCAGGTAGCGCTTGTATATTCTGATTTAACAAAGGAAACCAGGTCTTTAAAATAAGGTTTTTCAAACTCTTCTTTTAAATGTTCTTTCCAGCTTTGTTCAATATTTACATCCATCAAGACAATAGTTAATACGTCAATTGTTTACATTTACAAAAGGTTAAAATAACGGATAAACCTTAAACAAAAGTGCCCGAACAATCTTTTGGCATTTATTTATAAGACGTTTATAATTATATGATTCGAATTTCAGAAAAAACACTTTCAGATCTTGAGTTCCCTACAGTATGTCAACAAATCAGCGAACTATGTAATACGGATCCTGGTAAAAACAGGGCTCTGCAAATCAAACCTTTTCCTACTAAAGAGAAAGTAACTTTTGCCCTACAACAAGTAGAAGAATATCGGTTATCAAGTTATCAGGATGCCAGGATACCTAATCACGGGTTTGATGCTATTGAGAGAGAATTAAAATTACTTTCTATTGAAAACACTTTTCTGGAAGCTTTGAATTTTAAAAAACTAATCACCTTAAATCAAACTTTTAACGATCTATATATCTTCTTTAAAAAAAGACAGGAGATTTACCCTAGCCTTTGTGAATTTGCAAAAGAATTTCCATTTACCACAGAGATTATTGACCAGATTGAAGCCATCATTGATAAATACGGAGAAATAAAAAGTAATGCCAGTGTCCAACTCTCCAATCTTCGTAAAGAAATTAACGAAATCCAAGGAAAACTAAACGGAAGTTTTGGGCGTGACCTTCAGAAGTACAATAGTTTAGGATTTCTGGACGAAATTAAAGAAAGTGTTGTCGATAACAGAAGAGTGCTTGCAGTAAAAGCAATGTACCGGCGTAAGGTAAAAGGTGCCATGATGGGGAGTTCAAAAACCGGAAGCATCGTGTACATAGAGCCGGAAGCCACTCTGCAATTTAGCCGAACACTTAATAATTTATTATATGAAGAGAGAGAAGAAATTGTAAAGATTTTAAAACAACTGACCAATCGAATTCGACCTTTTGCGGATTACCTACAATCATATCAGGAATTTTTAAGTACCATTGATGTCATCGCGGCAAAAACCAAGTACGCTGAACAAATGAACGGGATCTTGCCTAAAATTTCTGATACCCGGGAATTATCTTTTAAAGATGCTTATCACCCTTTATTATACCTTTCGAATACTAAAAAAGGACAAAAAACCTTTCCGCAAAGTATTCACCTACATCAAAACAACCGTATCATTGTCATTTCAGGACCTAATGCCGGTGGTAAAAGTATCACTTTAAAAACTATTGGGTTACTACAAGTTATGTTACAATCAGGAATGCTTATTCCGGTGCATGAATACAGCAGGGTGTGTTTGTTTACTTCTGTTCTTACGGATATTGGTGATAATCAATCTATTGAAAACCATTTAAGCACCTATAGCTATCGACTTAAAAATATGAATCGGTTCCTAAAGAAATGTGACGATCAAACCTTATTTCTAATTGACGAGTTTGGTACCGGGAGTGATCCGGAATTAGGTGGCGCCCTGGCTGAAGCTTTTCTGGAAGTCTTTTATGAAAGAGGATCCTACGGAATTATTACCACGCATTATGCTAATTTAAAAATGCTGGCTAATGAATTACCTGAAATGACTAACGCAAATATGCTATTTGATGCTAAAACCCTTGAACCACTATTTAAATTATACCTGGGAGAAGCCGGCAGTTCCTTTACCTTTGAAGTGGCCCAAAAAAACGGAATACCATACAGCTTAATTAACAAAGCCAAAAAGAAAGTAGAAAGAGGCAAAATCCGTTTTGATAAAAGCATTGCAAATTTGCAAAAAGAACGGTCTAAATTGCAAAAAACAACTTCGGCTTTACAAACTAAAGAACAAAAAGCTGAAGAGCAAAAAAAACAACTGGAAAAAACGAACTTACGCATTCAGGAAAAACTAGAGAGTTATCAGCAATTATATGATAGTAACCAACGGATGATTTCTCTAGGAAAAAAAATAGATGATCTGAGTGAAAACTATTTTAACAACAAAAGGAAGAAAGCCTTAATTGATGAATTCTTAAAAATTGTTGCAGTAGAAAATTCAAAGCGTAGAAAGAAATCCGTAAAACAGAAAAAAGCAGAACAGCATAAAAGACAACAGATTAAGGCGGAAGTAGAGAAAAAAGTAGAAGTAATTCGCGAAAAAAAGAAAGAAGAAAAGAAAAAAGAAGAAAAAATTGAACTACAAAAGCCAAAAGTTGCTTTAAAAGTCGGAGACCGGGTTCGTTTATTTGATGGAAAATCCGTGGGTACCATTGATACTATTGAAAAGAAAAAAGCTACGGTAAATTACGGCATCTTTACGACCCAGGTAGCTACGGATCAATTAGAACTGGTCGAAAAGAAGAAATAAAACGGTGTAAAACCACGACAAGCCGTACCTGTTAAAGTAAGTATAAATACGCATAGCCTCTTAGCTATATAAGTATATTTGAATGACTGGTTTTAGTATTTACGCGTCCGTATACCTACTGAAATTCAAAATATATAAAAATTTTGTTCTCAATGATCAAACATCGCTACCTGGTACTCTTTTTTATTTTTTTTCAAACTTTATCTTACACACAAGCACCGTCTAAATGGAATTCCATAGAAATATATGAAGCTATTGAAAAATTAAATTTCTTAGGTTCGGCATTATACATAGCGGCACATCCTGATGACGAAAACACCAAATTGATTTCGTACCTTTCTAATAAGGTAAAAGCAAGAACAGCTTACTTATCCTTAACCCGCGGAGACGGTGGTCAAAACCTTATTGGCCCAGAAATCCGCGAAATGTTGGGTGTTATACGTACCCAGGAATTAGTAACTGCACGTAACATCGATGGAGGTTCACAATTATTTACTCGTGCCAACGATTTCGGATACTCGAAGCACCCTAAAGAAACCTTGCAAATATGGAATAAAGACAGTGTCTTAGGCGACGTAGTGTGGGCCATTCGTAATTTTAAACCGGATATTATTGTCAATCGTTTTGACCATAGAACACCAGGCGCTACCCACGGGCATCATACATCTTCGGCTATGTTAAGTGTAGAAGCTTTTGATTTAGCTGGAGATGCTTCTAAATTTCCTTCTCAATTAAAATATGTAACCTCATGGCAACCTAAACGTACGTTTTTTAATACTTCCTGGTGGTTTTACGGTAGCGAAGAAAATTTTAAAAAAGCAGATAAATCCAGGTTGCTAGATGTTGACACGGGAGTTTATTTTCCGATAAAAGGAATTTCTAATTCTGAAATTGCAGCTTTAAGCCGAAGCCAACATAAATCGCAAGGGTTCGGGGCCTTAGGAACTCGCGGTAGCCTGACGGAATATCTGGAATTAGTTAAAGGAGACCTTCCGAAAGATAAAAATAATCTCTTTGAAGGAATTGATACCTCCTGGAACCGGATAAAAAAGGGAAAAGAAATTCAGGTTTTACTAGATCAGATTTTACAAGAATATGACTTTACTAATCCTTCAGCTTCTACCGCTAATTTAATCGAGGTGTATAAGAAAATTCAAAATCTGGAAGATCAACATTGGAAACAAGTAAAATTAGAAGAAATTAAAGATATTATCCTAGCAGTTTCCGGCATCTACTTAGAAGCTTCAACGACTACTGCATTTACAACACCTTCTGCTACCCTACCCATACAAATAGAAGCGATTAATCGTAGTAGTACACCAGTTGTCTTAAGTAGTATTATAATTCCTGCCATCAACTATAAAGAACAAGTAAATAAAAAACTAGAAGATAATAGAACTGAAAATATAGAAGTTAGTGGCAAACTGATGGCTAACCTCTCTTATACCACTCCTTACTGGTTAAAAACAACCGGAAGTTTAGGGATGTACCATGTTGCAGACCAAAAATTAATTGGTCGGCCGGAGACTCCCAGTCAGTTACAAGTTTCTTTTGAACTAAGCATTAATAACATCTCTATTCCTATTACCAAACAGATTGTGTATAAGGTAAAAGACCCGGTAAAAGGGGAAGTATACCAACCTTTAGAGATTATTCCGGAAGTCACTATCAATCTAAAAGAAGAAGTTCTACTTTTTGCTGATACATTGTCTAAAAAACTTCCGGTAGTGATTCGAGCACATAAAGACAATATGAAAGGAGAAGCATCGATAAAAACAGTAGGAAACTGGAAGATTACACCTGATAAGATTGCGGTTAACATCGTAAAAAAAGGAGAAGATCAAACTGTTTATTTTACGCTAACTCCCCCTGAAAATCAAAATATTGCAGCCATTTGTCCGGAATTTAAAATAGAAAATACCACCTACACTAAAAAAATAAACCAGGTTACCTACGAACATATTCCAAATCAAACCGTAATACTTCCTTCTGAAGCTAAAGCCATAAAACTGGATATTGCTATAAAAGGAAAAGAAATTGGGTACATTAACGGAGCGGGTGACGTAGTTCCTGAAAGTTTACGGCAAATAGGTTACAATGTAACTATCCTGGAACCTACCAAGTTGCAATTAAACACCTTAAAAAAATACGATGCAGTCATCACGGGGGTAAGGGCATATAATATCTTAAATGAACTTGCTTTTAAACAAAAGGTGTTAATACAGTACGTTAAAGAAGGTGGTAATTTAATCATTCAATACAATACCAGCCGAGGCTTAAAAACAAATGACCTGGGGCCCTACCCGCTCACCTTATCAAGAGACCGGGTTACGGATGAAAATGCAACCGTTAGTATTCTGGATTCGGAACATCCTGCGCTAAACAGTCCTAATAAAATTACCGCTAAGGATTTTGAAGGTTGGGTACAAGAAAGAGGTTTATACTTTCCAAAAGAATGGTCAAAAGAATACACCGCATTACTAAGTATGGCTGATGAAGGAGAATCTATTAAAAAAGGTTCTTTATTAGTTGCTTCTTACGGAAAAGGAAATTATGTATATACCGGACTTAGTTTCTTTAGAGAATTTCCGGCTGGAGTACCCGGAGCATACCGGCTTTTTGCTAACTTAATTTCTTTAGGAAAATAGGTAGGTATGAAAAAAAATATTTCCTATACTTGGCGAAAAATGTATACCATAATTCTCCTGTGTAACCTCATGTATTTGTTCCTGTTTTATATGATTATGCAGTGGTTTACTAACTAAATATCTTTATGCAGTTACTTGACTGGTTTGTTTTATTAATTACCCTACTCGCTATCGTACTTTATGGAGTATGGAAAACTAAAGGCAGTACTAATGTAGAGGACTATATTGGGGGCGGGCGTAAAAGTAACTGGTGGACGATCGGTTTATCCGTAATGGCTACCCAGGCCAGTGCTATTACCTTTCTATCCACTCCCGGACAAGCTTTTCATAGTGGGATGGGATTTGTACAGTTTTATTTTGGGATTCCGATTGCTATGATCGTGGTATGTATGGTGTTTATTCCTATTTACCTTAAATTAAAGGTGTATACGGTTTATGAATTTTTAGAATCCAGATTTGATTTAAAAACCCGTACGCTTACCGCCATTCTCTTTTTAGTACAGCGTGGTTTGGCTGCTGGTATTACTATCTTTGCCCCGGCCATCATCCTGAGTGCCGTACTGGGATGGAACCTTACCTTATTAAATTTTATCATTGGCGTTTTAGTTATCATTTATACGGTTTCCGGTGGAACCGAAGCGGTGAGTGTTACCCAAAAGCAACAAATGGGTATTATCTTTTTAGGTATGTTTATTGCCTTCTTTTTAATACTACAATACTTACCGGAAGACGTTGGATTTGTAAAAGCACTAAGCATCGCTGGAATTAGCGAACGGATGAAAATCCTGGACTTTTCTTTTGATTTATCCAATCGATATACCGTGTGGACCGGACTGATCGGAGGTACTTTTTTAATGCTTTCCTACTTTGGTACGGATCAAAGCCAGGCACAGCGATATCTTTCAGGTAAATCCGTAAGAGAAAGTCAATTAGGGTTGTTGTTTAATGGTATAGTTAAAGTACCCATGCAATTTTTTATCTTGCTTACCGGAATCATGGTTTTTGTATTTTATCAATTTCATAACACCCCGCTTAACTTTAATCCTGCTGCTGAAAAAGCGGTGTTAGCTTCGCCCCTGTCGCAGTCTTACTTGGAACTTCAAGAGAACCTTCATACCGTACAAAATCAAAAAGAAGCACTTCTTCTTAGTAATGTGAACTCCCTCAATACCGTATCAGCAGAGTTAAAAGAACTGGAAACATCGGAAAAAGATATACGAGAACAGGGAAAAGCTTATATTAAACAAGCAGATAATCAGGTAGAAACGAATGATAAAGATTATGTATTTATACATTTTATTCTGCACAACCTTCCTGTAGGCCTGGTGGGGTTATTGCTAGCGGTAATTCTATCCGCAGCCATGTCTTCTACTGCTTCAGAATTAAATGCATTAGCCGCAACTACGACTATTGACCTTTATCAAAGAAATCAGATTGAAGCTAAAGATGATACTCACTATGTAAAAATGACCAAATGGTTTACTGTAGGATGGGGAGGTATCGCTATCCTGGTAGCTTGTTTTGCCAACTTGTTTGATAATCTTATTCAATTAGTGAACATTATAGGTTCCATTTTTTACGGAAATATCTTAGGAATTTTTTTACTGGCGTTCTTTATTACCTTTGTAAAGTCAAACGCAGTATTTTGGGGCGCTATTATAACCCAAATGATCGTTTTAGTGGTATGGTGGTTGGATTGGTTACCATTTTTATGGCTGAATGCGCTGGGTTGTATCTTAGTCATGTTAATCAGTATGAGTATTCAAACCATGGCAAGATCAAAAACCCTTAAAAACTAAGCGGTATAATCTGTATTTGGCAATCTATTATTGTATTTAAATTAATTAGAGATGAAGGTTTGTAATTGGGGAATATTGGGTTGTGGTAAAATAGCAGAAAAGTTTGCCGAAGATCTAATACATGTACCTAACGCTAATTTGTATGCCGTAGCCAGTAGAGATAAAAAGAAAGCTGAAGCTTTTTCAAAACAACATCAGGCGAATCAGTATTTTGGGAACTATCAAAGTTTAATCGATACTCCCGAAGTTGATGTCATCTATATTGCGACACCTCACGTTTTTCATTTTGAACAAACCATTGCTTGTTTAATGCATCACAAAGCAGTTTTATGTGAAAAACCTTTTGCGATGAATAGTAGGGAAGTCGCGGAAATGATCCGGATGGCAAAGGAGCAGAATGTTTTTCTGATGGAAGGATTATGGACCCATTTTCTACCTCATTTTCAATACATTTTGAACATTGTTAAAAGTGGAAGCCTAGGAGCCATTACTCATGTATCCGCAGATTTTGGTTTCAAAGGCAATCCGGTAATGACTCCCCGATTATTTGAAAAGAATTTAGGTGGAGGTAGTTTATTAGATGTAGGGGTGTACACCTTATTTTCCGCTTTACTATTACTGGGATATCCGCAAAAAAGCAGCGCTAGGGCAGAATTTTCAGGTAATGGTTCTGATTTGGATTGTACAATAACCTTAACTTATGAAAATAAGGTGACTGCTAATTTATATAGCTCTATTATTAAAGAAACACCTACGGAACTTATAATTGACTTTGAGCATGGAAAAATAAAAGCAAACGGCAGGTTTCACGAGCCTACTTCCTTGGAGATAACGCAAAAGGGTACCACAGAAAGCAAAGATTTTACTGGCACCGGACTTGGGTTTCAATATGAAATTATGCATGTACAAGAAATGTTACAAACAGGTAGCAAAGAGAGTACCGTTATGACATTTGAAAAAAGTAAACAACTGATGAAATTACTGGACGAAATCCGTTCTAAAATTGATTTGGTATACTAAAAACAAAAAGGATGTCATGTATCAAAACAGAACATCCTTTTATAGTGTGAAGTGAAAGAAAATTTTTATTATTTAGCCCCCCATTCTGAAAGAGAATCTTTATTTAACTTTACATAATCGCTATTACCTGCTTGCTCAGCAAGTTCCATAGAGGTTTTAGCCGCTTGTATAGCTCCTTTTTTATCTTTTAAATCCGCTAAGATTAAAGAATGTTGTCGGTGTATCCAGAAAGCTGGTTTCTCAGACTTTGCAATAGCCTTTTCAATACTTTCCTTAGCTTTTTCTAGTTCACCTGTTTCTCGGTAGAAAGAAGCTACCTGATAGTAGTTACTTGCAGAAGGCCCGTTCATTACCATATCAATATTTTTCATGGCCATATCTTTAGTAGGTACCTCAATTTTAACCGGTACTTCTGTACTTTCCCAAATAATATTTAATAGGGTACTGTCCATCTTTAAATCACTAAACGCCATGGTAAAAGTTTCCATAGTATCCGGAAAAGCAATAGGTTTTACCGTAATTTTAGCAGCTACCTCAGATTCTTTCCACTCTTTTGGGTTTCCCCAATTGTTAGTATCCTTGTACAAATATACTTCCCAGGAATCTTTACCTGGCTTTGTATATAGCGCATAAGAACCTGCTTTTACTTCTTTACCTTCTACTTTTGCATCCGTACTAAAAGTGATGATGGTGTTTTTATTAGCACCTGTTCTCCATATTTTATCAAAAGGAACCAGATTACCAAAAATTTTACGACCTTTCATACTAGGCCTAGAAAATTCCAATGTGATATTGGACAGTCCGACTTCCTGTTCAATTTTTGCCATAGGACTTGGTTGTGGCATTTTTAACTGGGCCTGAGTCGCAAAAGTCCCTAGGATAAAGGTGAATAGTAATAATACGTTTTTCATTATGATTCGTTTAGATTTATGCTCCAAAATAATAAGTAAGAATTGTCTTTACAGTTAACAAAAGCTTAAAAAAAGGAATAGTATATTTGCCGAAGTTTTATAACCGATGAAAAGAAAATTATTTGCCGAATTTTTGGGAACATTTTCACTTATCTTTTGTGGTACGGGGGCTATGACTATTAACGAAGTTACTTCTGGTGACGTTACACACGTAGGAATTGGTATTACCTGGGGTTTAATTGTGATGGCGTTAATTTATGCCCTGGGAGATATTTCGGGAGCTCATTTTAACCCTGCTGTCACGGTTGCTTTTGCGTATGCAAAAAAATTTAGTTGGAAAGAAGTTCCCGGATATATTATCATACAAGTAGCTGGAGCTGTAACGGCCAGTGCTATTTTATGGTTTTTATTTCCGGATAGTCAATTTTTAGGAGGTACTTTACCTACGATAACACCTTATAAGGCTTTTATTTTAGAATTGTTACTTACCTTTTTTTTAATGTTGGTAATCATCAATGTTTCTACGGGTTCTAAAGAAGTCGGAACTATGGCCGGAATTGCTATAGGAGGAGTTGTCCTATTAGAAGCCTTGTTTGCCGGACCCGTTACAAATGCATCGATGAATCCCGCAAGATCCCTGGCTCCGGCGCTGTTTTCAGGTCAATTACAACATCAGTGGTTATACCTTACCGCCCCTTTTATCGGAGCTATTATGGCTGTGCTTTGTTGTAAATATCTAAAAAGTAATAATTGCTGCGATAATTGTTAACTAAATTTTTCTGTTAATTTAAGTTAAAATAACTATATTTGTTAATAAATACAAAAGATGATTGTTGCGGACTTGGATTTTTGTAAACTTCAATTTTATCAAAATTATGTTATTTTAATAATAGCAGAAAGTACCGTAGTCTGTTCAAAAAAAGCTACACTCATTCGAAAAGTATTAACAGATCATTTTAAAACTGAGCCCTTTATTATGATTAATTACAAGAAAAACAAGCATAGTATTTTGCCGGAAGTTTATAAAAAAGGCCAATTAAAAAATATGAAAGGCCTGGCAATAGTTTCAAATTGTGAGAAAGAAAGAGAACAAGCATTGTTAGACCAACAGCATTTTCATAAATCTTTTACCTTTTTCCAGGATATTAAAGCTGCTAAATCCTGGGCTTCTTCCTATTTTTGGTCATAAATTCTTTATTCACCTTTATTCTACTATGTTCATTTGTGTTCGATTACAATAATTAAAAGTTTACAAAGCATAGTAAAATGTTGATTTTCGATACTATAATACTTAGTCTTGATTTTTGTTTATTGAATCGACAGCAAACTACCTCGCTGTAGGCGGGTTTTGAATCCTTACCGGACACTATTAATTGTATACATGTAATTTATCCTTATCAATTATTTAATATTGATTTAACGATATGGAAATTAAATTATTTTTTGTTTAACAGATTCTATATTAACAATAAACAAAAGCTTTGTATTTTTATGGTCAATTCTTATTCTATGAAAATTTATACGTTACATACGAAGCAAAAATTGCCTATTACGGTTCAGGAAGCATGGAATTTCTTTTCGGATCCTCATAATTTAAAAATGATTACTCCAGAAGAAATGGGTTTTACGATACTTTCGGGTGCGGATAAAGAGATGTACGGAGGGCAACTTATTAAGTATACGGTTTCTCCAATCGCAAATATAAAGGTAAAATGGGTCACTAAAATTATACATGTAGAACCCCTTAAATACTTTGTTGATGAACAATTATATGGGCCTTATGCGCTATGGCATCATAAACATTTTATTCATCCTATACCCGGTGGGGTTTTAATGGAAGATATTATTGATTATAAAGTTCCTTTTGGGATCCTGGGGCAATTAGTGCATCCACTGTTAGTAAAACCAAAACTTGACGATATTTTTGATTATAGAAAAAAAGCTTTGATTGATCTTTTTGGAGTATTTAGTCCACCAGTTCAAAATATCAAGGATAAAGAAGCGGTAGATAAATACGAGATTTTAAATTAAGCATACATAATGAACAACATTTTACTTGTAGGAGGTAGCCATGGTATCGGACTTGAAATTGCAAAAAGATTACAGAATGATTATAAATTATATATAGCAGCAAGAACAGATGACAATCTGGATGCCTTATCCTGTGATTATATAAAGTTTGATGCTACGGCAGATTCGCTTGATACTTCGCTATTACCTGAACGCTTAGATGGATTTATTTACTGTCCTGGGACTATCAATCTAAAACCTTTCCCAATGTTAAGCGCTCAGACTTTTGAAGAAGATATGAAACTTAATTTTTTTGGAATTGTTGAAGTACTTCATACTATTTTACCTTTATTAAAAAAGTCCGAACAAGCCAGTATTTTATTTTTTAGTACGGTAGCCGTAAAAGTAGGTATGCCTTTTCATAGTAGTGTAGCTGCTGCAAAGGGAGCTATTGAAGGTTTTGCCAAAGCACTTGCCGCCGAATTCGCCCCTAAAGTGCGGGTGAATGTAATTGCGCCTTCCTTAACAGATACACCTCTTGCTAAAAGATTATTAGGTAATGAAAAGAAGAAAGAAAAAATGAACGAAAGACATCCTTTAAAAAGGGTGGGTGAAAGTGAAGATATTGCCAACTTAGCCGAATTTCTTATTAGCGAAAAAAGTGGTTGGATGACCGGGCAAATCCTTGGTCTGGATGGGGGAATGTCGACCCTTAATGTGAACTAGTAATGGGAAAAAATAAAGTTTCTATTTTTTGGTTCCGTAGAGATTTACGTTTAGAGGACAATATTGGTTTTTTCCACGCTTTAAAAGAAGGTAATCCGGTTATCCCTATATTTATATTTGATAAAAATATTTTAGATAAATTACCTGAAGATGACGCCCGGATTACTTTTATCTTTGAAACCTTACAGACGATGAGGTCTGAGTTACAGAAAAAGTATAAAAGCTCATTGGCACTCTATTACGGTACTCCCGAATCTGTATTTAAAGAGTTAATTAAAGAGTTTGATATTACTACCGTATATACCAATCGCGATTACGAACCGTATGCAAAGGAGCGTGATCAAAACATTACGGATATACTACAAGAAAAAAGGATTGACTTTAAAACTTTTAAAGATCAGGTAATTTTTGAAAAAGATGAAGTAGTTAAAGCCGACGGAAAGCCTTATGTAGTCTACACTCCTTATAAAAATAAATGGAAAGAACAGTTTAGCATCGATAAGTTGAAGATATATGATACCAATTCATATTTCGATAATTTGGTAAAACGTACTGATTTACCTAATCTATCTTTAGAAGATATGAATTTTACAGCATCTTCACTAAAAGTTCCGGACTATGAAGTAAATTCCGAATTATTAGAAAACTACGAAAAAACACGAAATTATCCGTCAAAAGATCATGGAACTTCAAGAATAGGACCTCATTTAAGATTCGGAACCGTAAGCATTCGTAAAATCGTCAAGCAAGCTTATGATGTTAATAATGAAACGTTTTGGTCTGAATTAATTTGGCGAGAATTTTTTATGCAAATTTTATGGCACTTTCCGGAAACTACAGACCAAGCCTTTAAATCTAAGTACGATCGCATTGAGTGGCGAAATGATGAACAGGAATTTCAAAAATGGAAAAACGGAGAAACCGGTTATCCGCTAGTTGACGCCGGGATGCGTCAATTAAACGCCATAGGATATATGCATAATAGAGTACGGATGTTAACCGCCAGTTTTTTATGTAAACACCTATTAATTGACTGGCGCTGGGGTGAAGCATATTTTGCGGAAAAGTTATTAGATTATGAACAATCATCAAATGTAGGGAACTGGCAGTGGGCCTCAGGATCGGGAGTGGATGCTTCACCGTATTTCCGCATATTTAATCCGACTACTCAAATTATAAAATTTGATAAAGACCATAAATATATTAACGAATGGGTGGGTAATTTACAGGAAATAAAGTATCCTGAACCCATGGTTGACCATAAAGAAGCTAGAGAACGCTGTTTACAGGTATATAAAGAAGCCGTTGCCTAATTTTTAAAGTTCTATCTATTATTATATTTTGTATTTGTTGATTTTACTGAAAGGTAAAACCTTTTAGCAACTGAGTAAACTACAAAATAACTTCCTGTAAAAAACCAAGTGGATAAGTCTGATTTATGCTTGTACTCTGGTGATTTTAGCACCTATAGCTCGTAAGCGTTCATCAATATGTTCGTATCCCCTATCGATTTGTTCGATATTCTGAATCGTAGAAGTACCTTTTGCACTGAGAGCCGCAATTAATAACGAAATACCTGCCCTGATATCAGGAGATACCATGGTGGTTGCTTTTAAAGTAGACTTAAAATCATGACCGATAATAGTAGCTCGATGGGGATCACATAAAATGATTTTGGCGCCCATATCAATAAGTTTATCGACAAAAAATAAACGGCTTTCAAACATTTTTTGATGTACCATAACCTCTCCCCTTGCCTGTGTTGCTACTACCAGTACAATACTTAATAAATCCGGAGTAAACCCGGGCCAGGGAGCATCTGCAATGGTCATAAAAGATCCATCAATATAACTTTCAATCTGATACCCATCCGTATGTGGTGGAATGTAAATATCATCTCCTCTTTTTTCAAGGGTAATACCTAGTTTTTTGAAAGTGTTAGGGATCTGACCTAGGTTTTCCCAACTTACACCTTTAATGGTAATTTCACTTTTAGTCATTGCCGCTAACCCAATCCAGGAACCGATCTCAATCATATCCGGTAAAATCCGATGGTTACAACCACCTAAACTCTTTACACCTTCAATACTCAATAGATTGGAACCAATACCTTCAATTCTAGCTCCCATTGAGTTTAACATCTTACATAGTTGTTGTAAGTAAGGTTCGCAGGCAGCGTTATAGATAGTAGTAGTACCTTTGGCTAAAGAAGCAGCCATGACAATATTAGCTGTTCCGGTCACTGAGGCTTCGTCTAGCAACATATAAGTTCCCTGTAAGCCGTTAGGAGCTTCCACACCATAAAAACGCTCTTCTTTATTATATCGAAAAGAAGCTCCAAGATTAATAAAACCTTCAAAATGCGTATCTAATCTCCTTCTACCAATTTTATCTCCTCCGGGACGCGGAATATACCCTTTACCAAACCTACCTAATAATGGACCTACAATCATTATTGACCCTCTTAGTCCGCTTCCTTCTTTTTTAAATTGTTCACTTTCCAGATACTCCAGGTTCAATTCGTTACTTTGAAATGTATACGTTCCCTTTGATACTTTTTCAACCTTAACCCCCAGGTTTTTTAAAATTTGAATAAGTTTATTTACATCTCTTATATCCGGAATATTAGAAATAGTAATTATTTCAGGAGTAAGTAATACGGCACATAAGATCTGAAGTGCTTCGTTTTTTGCACCTTGCGGAGTAATTGCTCCTTTTAAAGCATGTCCGCCTTCAATTTGAAAAGTATCCATAAAAAAGGGAGGTAAGGAAGATTAATATCTTTTTTTATTTCTAGGCTTATAATTCTTCTTATTGTTATTATTACTGGTACTTTTCTTCTTTTTACCTTTTAATAAATCATTAGATGAGCTTAACTCCTCATTACTATCCTTCAGGTTCAGTTTTCCGTCACTTAATTCATATAAATGATTAAAAATAACCCGATCATCAACCGTATCCTTATTCCAGTTAAGGTAGCACTTTTTCATATGGTTAGCAATGGTAAGTACTAAAGCACTCTTCATATCACCGTCTTCCCAACTGTTAGCAACATCAATCATTCTTTTAATATTGTTCCCGTAAAAACGGTATTTAGGAAAATTCTGCGGATAATTTAAAGGTTCGGGACGTTCTTGTAATTTTTCTTTAGTTAAGATAGGATAAGGGGCATCAACGTCTAATTTAAAATCACTGATAATAAAGAGTTGATCCCATAATTTATGCTGAAAATCCGGTACATCCCGTAAATGAGGTTGTAAATTTCCCATTACTGAGATAATAGCCTTAGCTACCTTATTACGTTCTTCTTTATTTTCAATGGCAATTGCAGAATCAATCATTTTTTGCAAATGCCGACCGTATTCAGGAATTATTAACTTCACACGATCCGTATTATATTCTAAACTTTCAATATTCATATATCTTATCTGAAAATAGCCATCCGAAATAGTTTATTTTAAAACTTAAAAGCGATGTATTAGTAGTACATTTCAATTCGGAATCTATATATTTTATTAGTATTGGTTATTAGGTTGTATGTTTATTAAAGAACTTTTTAATAGTCCGTAGGCATATAATTAATATACCAGTAAACTTCAATTATTTTGATAGTCCTAATTTTAATAGAATAAATTACTCTATTTATTTTGCAAATTAACAAATTTATTAAAAGGAACTATGGTCTTAATACTATTATTTTAATACTCGCCAAAGAATGGCTATAATGAGATTACCCCCTCCACTTTGTCAGCTACTTCTTTATATTTTGAAATTACCTTATCCGGATTTTCCATTCTTACTTTTATGGAAACACTGGTGTATTTTCCATTTTTAGATTTTTTAGTGGTTATTACAGCACCAAGATTATCAAAGATAGATTCAACCTTTGCTATCTTATCATCCTTACTTGGTACAATAAACTTATAGAGGTAAAGTGAGGGCCACTCGGAAGTTTCTTCTAATTGTGATCTTAATTTTTTATAAAACGCTTCGGTTTTATCAGCATCATCCATAAATTTTTTATGCAAAGATACGCTTATTAACTAAATTCAGTATTGTAAAACTTAAATAGCTGTTAACTAAAACTTACTTATAATCAATACAACATTAATGATTTCTTGACCTGTAGCATCATTGAAAATTATTAAAATATAATCTAAAGAAATTTATTCTGAAGTGATTTAAACTTTTCTGATTGAAGCGAAAAATAGGTATTTTTTGCTTAATTAAAATCATTTTTCAGTTGCATAGCCGTAGCTTCGGAACTTAAAAATGATAAAAAGTAAGTGAAAAAGCATGTCCTAAATTCAGTTTGGGAAACATTTTGCAGCCAATTAAGGAAAGTTTAAACAACTTCTCTATAAAAAAGTTACGGTACGTAAATTTGTAGTATACTTTTCTACTTAAAATTAAGGATATAGAAAGATTATTGGGTTTCAACTGCGTCTTACGATAATTTTTTAATGAGATGCTATGTTATCTGTAAAATTTTGGATTTCTTAATTAAAATTTTATACTATTTGACAGATATATTCTATTTTTACGAACCTTTAGAAGAAGTTGATTTAAAGAATTTTATAGATTTTGAGCGTACGTAAAGTAGTGATAACCGGTGGTCCTTCAACGGGTAAAACAAGTATAATAGAACATTTGGAAGCAGATAACTCCGTTTGTTTACATGAGGTGTCCCGCAAAATTACTTTAGAAGCACAACGTAAAGGAGTTACACAACTATTTCTGAAAGACCCAAGTCTATTCAGTAAAAAATTATTAGAAGGTAGAATCGCTCAATTTAAAGAAGCCGAAGCATGTGAGACTTCTCCGGTGTATATTGATCGTGGTATTCCGGATATTATAGGATACCTGGATTATGCACATCAAAAAATAGAGGAGCCTTTTAAACAAGCAGCCGAAAACTACCGTTACGAACAGGTTTTTATTCTTCCGCCGTGGCAAAAGATTCATATTACGGACAACGAAAGATATGAAAATTATGAGCAGGCAAGTGATATCTATCAGTATGTACTGGGGGCTTATAACTTATATGGTTATCACTGTATACAAGTACCTTTTGGCACCGTAGAAGAACGGTGTAAATTCATTAAACAATATGTCGGTATCACCGTATGAATCCAGCTTCGGAGGTATTACATACATATTGGGGACATTCTTCATTTAAACCCGGGCAGGAAAAGATTATTGCCAACTGCCTGAACAATACGGATTGTATCGCTTTGTTACCTACGGGTGGCGGAAAATCAGCATGTTATCAGATACCCGGCTTACTTAGGGATGGCATTTGCCTGGTTATTTCACCATTAATCGCCCTAATGGAAGATCAGGTAAATCAACTTAAACAAAAAGGTATTAAAGCAGTAGCTTTAACGAGTACCGTTAAGCCAGATGAGTTAATGGTGTTTTTTGACAATTGTACACACGGGTCCTATAAGTTTTTATATGTATCCCCGGAACGTTTGCAAAATGAAGTGGTACTACAATACCTGCAACAACTACCTTTAAACTTGATTGCCGTTGATGAAGCGCATTGCATTTCTGAATGGGGGCATGATTTTCGGCCGGACTACAGGAAAATCAAAGTACTTCGCGAATTAGTACCTTCTGTACCGATTATTGCCTTATCTGCAACCGCTACAAGTAAAGTTATCAAAGAAATTAAAGAGAATCTGGATCTTTTTCAACCGGAAGTAATCAAAGTATCTTTTGCACGAAAAAACCTGGCTTACAAAGTTTTTAAGGTAGAAGACAAAATGGCTTCGGTAGTACATGTGTTAAATAAATATCCAGGTAGTTCGATCATTTATGTTCGTAATAGAAAAGCAACCCTGGAGATTACCACCTGGCTAAATAATCAGCATTTTAAAGCTACAAGTTACCATGGGGGCATTGATACTTCAGAAAAAAGTAAACGACTTACACAATGGATGTCAGGAGAAGTTACCATTATGGTAGCTACCAATGCTTTTGGGATGGGTATTGATAAACCTGATGTTCGGAATGTGATTCATATTGCGTTACCGGATAGTATTGAAAATTATTTTCAAGAGGCAGGTCGGGCCGGAAGAGACGGTGTCAGTTCTAATTCATTTTTATTTTATCAACAAAACGATATACAGGTTGTAAAAAATCAATATATAAAAACCCTACCGGACAAGGATTTTTTAAGTACCGTATACCATCGTCTTGTTACCTATCTTCAAATTGCTTACGGCGAAGGAATGGCGACCAAATATATTTTTAATTTTAATTTATTCTGTCAGCAATATGATCTTCCAATACTATTGACTTATAATTGCCTTCAGTTTCTAGATCAATCCGGAATTTTAAAATTTACTAAGCGATTTCAGCGCAATTCCAGTTTGTACATTAAAGCCTCGGGAAATGAGCTTTTACAATATATAGAAAATAATAAAGAGTATCAATTAGTAATTAAGGCAATACTAAGACTTTACGGGGGTGTTTTTGAGGAATCTACCGCTATTAACATGGCACTTATTGCTACTAAAATCGGAAAAGACATTAGTTTTATAGTTAAGGTATTACAAGCTGTTCAGGATACAGGTATGCTTACTTTTATTCATAAAATTACAGACGCAGAAGTTGTCTTTTTGGTTCCCAGAGAAGATCAGGTAAGCCTTTCTCCGCTTACTCCGCTTCTCAAAACTTACAGAGATTCTAAAATCAATAAAGTCGATGCAATAATTCGTTATATAGAAAGTCAGCAATGCCGAAATATACAGTTATTACAATATTTTGATGAACCTAATGCGATCAAATGTACTATTTGCGATATTTGTCTTCAAAAAATACCGGAAAAAACCAAACCTGAAATTGCTTCTGAAATTAAAAAATTATTAAACAATAAAACTGCAAGCACGCAGGAAATAGTAGCTTCTATTCATGCTTCAGAAGCTTTAATTATTGAGGTCATTAGGGAATTACTTGAAAAAAATTACATAAAGAGGAATATATCAAATACATACCAACACGTCAGTAAATGAGAACATTAAGAATTGTTTTTATGGGAACCCCAGAATTTGCGGTGGCTTCTCTTAAAACCATTGTAGAAAATAATTATCAGGTAGTAGGTGTGATTACTGCTCCTGACCGTCCGGCGGGAAGAGGTCGACAATTAAAAGAATCTGCTGTTAAACAATTTGCCCTATCACAACAAATTCCGGTTTTACAACCTATAAACTTAAAAAACCCCGATTTTATTAAAGAACTTGCTTTATTAGAAGCTAATGTACAGGTAGTCGTAGCATTCAGAATGTTACCCAAGATAGTTTGGGAAATGCCTGAATATGGTACTTTCAACCTGCATGCTTCCTTATTACCTTTGTATCGAGGGGCTGCTCCTATTAACTGGGCTATAATTAATGGGGAGGAAAAAACCGGGGTAACTACGTTTTTTATTGATGAAAAAATTGATACCGGAATGATCATTAACCAGGAAGAAGTTGCTATCCGTGAGGATGATAACGCCGGAACCTTGCATGATCGACTAATGGCATCCGGAGCAGATTTAGTGAGTACTACTTTAAGGCAAATTAAAGAAGATACTATATCTGTAATTAAACAACCTTCTTTACAACCGGAGAAAACAGCTTTTAAACTAACCAAAGAAAATACAAGAATTAACTGGAACCAACCCGCTTCAGTCATCCATAACTTTATCAGAGGACTGTCCCCCTATCCTGTAGCATGGACTAGCCTGAATAATAACAACAAAACCAATACTGTTAAGATTTATGAAGTATCTATAGTAATAACAGAAAATAAATTCCCCATCGGACAACTACTTATAGAAGATAATCAGATAAAAGTTTCGGTCCCCGACGGATTTGTAATTCTCCATCAAATTCAATTACCAGGAAAAAAGGTGATGTCTGCTAAAGCTCTACTTAACGGATATCAATTTGCAAAAGAGGCGCGATTAAAATAAGAATCTTATATTTTTACTGTTAACTTTTCATAAAAAATAAATCTTTATTAACAATCGAATATAGTTATTAACAAAACCCCGTATTTACTGGGCTAATCCTTGCAAGGGTCATAAATCCATATAAATTTGTATTGCGTTTAACAAAAGTTGGTGCGCAACTACCAATTATTTAAAATCAGAATTATGAATAAAACAGAATTAATTGATGCAATGGCAGAAGATGCGGGAATCACAAAGGCCGCCGCAAAAAAAGCATTGGAATCATTTTTAGGAAATGTACAGAAATCTCTTAAGAAGGGAGATCGTATTTCTTTAGTAGGTTTCGGATCTTGGTCAGTATCAAAAAGAGCTGCGAGAGAAGGAAGAAACCCTCAAACCGGTAAAACTATCAAAATCGCTGCTAAAAATGTAGTTAAATTTAAAGCAGGTGCAGATCTATCAGGAGCTGTAAACTAGAACGATTTATTTATTATAGCAGAACCTCTTATATTCGTATAAGGGGTTTTTTATGCTTGCTTAATTTTTAAATTCTATAAACAAATGCTTATGTCACTTACGAAGCTTTTATAACTTACATTTTTTATTATTAGTGTCCGGCTGAAATAACTAAAAGTTTATAAAGTATCGTAAATAAGGTAATTCCAAACTTTATCATATTTTAAGGTTGCTATTTTACATTTTTAAAAGTAGTTTGTTTTTTCAAGTAAATAATTTGTGGTATTGCATTTCAAAACCATTATAACTTTGCCTTGACTCTTAATTCTAGAAGTAATGGCAATCTTAAATCTTTACCGGATGTAAATACCTTTCTTACTACATCTTACCTGTAAAAAAGCAACTTTCTTGAAGTTTACAGTTAAAAAAAATCAATAACATCTTTGATTATTGCAAAAATTTTATATAGTTTTAGATTATGTAAATAAAAGCGTATGACCTCACTTGAACCCGCTAAAGGACATTTGTTGATAGCTGAGCCATCAATAACCGGTGATTCGTTTAACCGATCTGTGGTATTGCTTGCAGATCATGGCGTACAGGGTTCAGTTGGATTTATAATGAACAAACCCTTAGAATATACATTATCAGATCTAGTACCGGAAATTAATGCTAACTTTTCAATTTATAATGGCGGACCAGTAGAGCAGGATAATTTATATTTCATTCATAAAGTACCTCACTTAATACCTAAAAGTATTGAAATTTCTAACGGAATCTACTGGGGAGGCGATTTTACCGAAGTTTCCAAGTTGATTGAGGAAAATAAAATTAGTGCAAAAGAAATTCGGTTTTTTTTAGGTTATTCCGGATGGGATGCTAATCAATTATTATCAGAATTAGAATCAAATTCTTGGGTTATTGTAAAGAACACGTACGAAAAAAATATAATCAATAAACCTGATACTTCTTTTTGGAAAGAAAAGATGATTGAATTAGGTGGAGACTATATTTTATGGTCTAACGCTCCTGAAAACCCGAGTTATAATTAAATTTACATACTTCTACTCCATCAAGTTGCCATTAATTCCCATCTTTTTAATTTCCTGTTGCAGTAATTTTTGTAGTTGTAAAGAAGTCTTCGTGATATACTCCTTTTTCTTGTACTTGGTTATTGGAATAATTCCGGAAATCGTATTGGTTAAAAATAGCTCGTCTGCTTTTTGTAGCTGAAAAGGAGATATAGAAGTTTCTTCGATAGCATAGTCCGAATTTTTTTTCAGTAGTTTAAGAATTTGCAAACGCATGATTCCATTAAGACATCCGTCTGTTAGCGGAGGGGTACTAATGGTGGTTCCGTTCACCATAAAAATATTGGCATTAAGCGATTCAATAGCCATCTTATTCGTATTTAATAGCAAGCAATTCTTAAAATTATTCTCTTCAGCAAAAATACTTCCTAAAACATTGATTAATCTATTATTAGATTTAAGGGTAGATAATAAATCAGGTGTAACATAATGATCTTTATACAAACCTACTTCATAAGAATGATTTTCTTTAATTGTAAATAGTTCTTCAATCTCTTCCGCAAAAATTATAAACTCTACCCCTCTTTGCTTTGGAGTATATAATCCTCCTTCACTTCTATGCACTATAATTTTAACACGATTTACTTTATCAGCTAAATCATTTATTGCGATAAGTTCTACTATTTTTTCCTGAAGATATTCCATGGTAAAATTCATCGGAATTTCCATCCGCATGATTCGCATGGATGCCATTAAGCGCAAATAATGATCTTCCCAAAAAAGAATAAGTTGATGTTTAACTTTTATCGTTTCAAAAACTGCATCTCCGTATTGATATCCACGGTTGTAAACAGACAAACCAGCTTGGTTTATAGGTTGATGGGTTCCGTTTTGAGAAATGTATTTCATCTTGCTTATAGTAAAAAGAGAGTGGCAAAGATACATTACAAAACATTAGTGTCCGGTAAAGATTCAAGATCGCTATCGCTTCTAGAACCAAGAATCAAGACTAATCATTATAATGTTGAAAATCAATTATATAAGATTATTCATGTTTAAAAAAAATTACTTTTAAAAAAGTAAAAAAGCAGCCTCTAAATACTTTAAAGTTTAGAATCACCTTATTTTGATACGCTTCATAAACTTTTATTTCTTTTAAGCCGGCACTAATAATTACAAAAAAGAGTTTGACCATACGGACAAACTCTTTTAAACTAACACTGTAAAAACTATGACGATTTTTAAGTATTACTTGTTTAATAAATTTTTAGTAGTTGTTTTCTCTGTGGAAAAATAGCTATTCTTTCGGATCAAAGTTTTCAAAAAAGTTAGGCTTAAATACTAACTGTAACCATGCCCAGTTTTGAACATCTGCCGCTGCATCTTCTGTGATATTTCTAATCTCGTATAGACCATCGCTAGCAAACATTTGAGAATATCCTGCTGCTAATGCAAATCCTTTGAATTTTTTAGCAAATACAATATCTACTTCCGTACCTAGGGATTTTTCACCCCCTGCAGTTTCTTGTTCTCCGCTAAAGTTTAATACTTTGATTAACAGGTTAGAAGTTTCACTGGTATTGAACTTAACACTAGCATGCAAATCAATTAATCCTACTGAATTTGCATGGTTTCCAACGTAGAAGTAATCCATAAAACCATTAAACTTATGATTAGTACCGTATAAAGGGAAGAAAGCTCCGGTTTCTCCTGCTTCTCCATCGTTACCACTGATAATTTCTGCTCCAATACCTAAGTTTACTACAGAACTTGTTTTATAATTTAGATCAAGACTAGTCAAATAAGCCCCTTTTACATCCACTTCATTCTGACGGTCGCCCGTTTGTAAATACCCGTTAAAAAGAATTCCTAAATCTCCTAGTTTATAGTTTAAATGGGCACCAAAGGTTTGTAAACTGCTAATCCCTCCAAAAGAATCAATATTTCCATCAGCATCTCTTGTAAAATCTTGAAAACCATTATTCAATACTAATAAACTACCATTAAGCCCCTTATTTTTAAAGTTTAAATGCATATACTGCATGTGTTTATAGGAAAAGAAACCAGTGATCGTATACAAATTACCTACAGAATCAAATCCGGTTGGATTTTGCGTATCCTGATTCCATGCAAACCCAAAATCAGCTTTAAATTTTTCAGATTTATAGGTAAACAAGCCAAGATCATGGTTACGACCTTGTTGAGCCCAATCTAAGCCTCCTAAAATACGCTGATCATCATAAGATAGTACTTGTCGTCCTAGTTTAGTTGACCAACCGCTACCTAAATTGATTTTTGCCCATGCTTGAAAAACGGCAAAAGAATTATTCTGATCGAAGGGTAAAATCTGGCGGTTCTCTCCCCAAACTGCTACGTCTTGTAAACTGACGTATAATTCATAAGCCCCAAAAGTATAATCACTGTTAAGGCGTACCCGGGTAGAAATTCCAAAACCAGGTTCTGCAGCATCCGGAATCAAATTTCCGAAACCATGACGGAATTCTGTTCGAGGTTTAAATTCTCCACTTAGTTTAAATTGTGCTTGTGCAATTTGACATGCAAAAAGTAACGTGATAATATATATGAATTGTTTCTTCATAATTTTAGTTTAAATAGTTGTAGTTAAAAAAAGTAATGGTTATAATTAATTTAATGCTCTAGAAAGTCAATGAGATGCTTTCTATATGCGTAATAATCAGAATGTTCTAATACGGATTTTCGGGTTCTTGGTCTTTTGAAGTCAATATTCAATATATCACCGATTTTTGCACAAGGCCCACTGGTCATCATAACTACGCGATCTGCTAAAAAGATAGCCTCGTCTACATCGTGGGTGATCATTACTGCCGTAATTTTTTCTTTGTTCCAAATTTCGATAAGGATATCTTGTAATTCTCCGCGAGTTAGGGAATCAAGCATTCCAAAAGGTTCATCTAACAATAGTACCTTTGGTTTGATGGCAAATGCACGTGCTATTCCTACCCTTTGCTGCATCCCTTGCGATAATTCATTTGCTTTTTTATTAAAAGCACCTTCCAGCCCTACTTTATGCAAATAATACTTAGCAATATCGTTACGTTCTTTTTTAGTAGCATGGCTAAATACCTGATTAACTCCTAAAAGGACATTGTCCAGAGCAGTCATCCATGGCATTAAACTTGGTGATTGAAAGATGACTCCTCGATCCGGTCCCGGACCTTTTACCGGTTTGCCTAAGACTGCTATATTCCCACCGGAAATTTCGTTGAGTCCGGCAATCATAGATAACATGGTCGTTTTACCACAACCGGAATGTCCGATAATTGTTACAAACTCTTCCTTCATAATTTGAAGGTTTAGGTTCTCTAGAACGGTATAGTCTCCTTTAGGAGTTGGGTATACTTTCTTTAAGTTTACCAGGTCCAGCATTACTTTTGAAGAATACGCAATGCCATTTTCTTTGGTAATTTGTTTTGATAAGGTTTCTGTCGTCATAGTACAATTTTTTTAGGCTACAAAACCTTTTGGTGCGATGTCCGGTAGCATATATACTTCTTTAGATACTGATTTTCGGGATTCTCCAATATCCATTAGATATTCGATAATCGCATTACGTGTTTTTTTGTAATTAGGATTATCATTTAATGCAGTTTTATCCCTGGGACGTTCGATATCAATTTTGAATTCAGGGCCAAGCGTGGCATTAGGTCCAGGTTTTAAGGGAATTATACGGTCCGCCATATAAATACCTTCATCTACATCGTTAGTAATTAATAAGGCGGTTCGTTTATCTTTACTCCAGATATTCAATATTTCATCTTGTAGATTCCCCCGGGTTAAAGCATCCAGTGCTCCCAGTGGTTCATCCATAATAATCATTTCGGGATTCATGGCTAGAGCTCTGGCAACTGCCACTCGCTGTCTCATTCCTCCGGAAAGTTCTTTAGGACGTTTATTAATAGCAGGGCTTAAACTTACCATCCCTACGTACTCTTTTACCCGTTCCTGCAATTCGCTTTTTTTTGTTTTTGGAAAAGCTTCTTTAACGGCCATATAAATATTTTGACCTACGGTTAACCAGGGAAGTAAAGAATAGTTCTGAAAAATTACACCACGTTCATGGCTGGTACCTTCTATCGGTTTTCCTTTGAATAATACTTCTCCATCAGTAGGTTGTAACAACCCGTTAATCAAGTTAACTAAGGTGGTTTTTCCACTTCCGGTAAAACCAACGATGGCTACAAACTCTCCTTCTTCAATAGATAAATTTATATTAGAAAGTACATTGGTTTTATTATCTCCTTCTCCGTAAGACTTGTATACACTATTTAATTCTAAATACGCCATGTTTTCAGTTTTAAGTTTAATAATTAAACTGCTTCGTTTTTATTAAAAGAAACTGTATTTTGAATAACTAACATGATTCGATCTAAAAGAAAACCAATAATACCAATTACAAACATGGCTACGATAATTTTAGAGTTGGAATCATTAGCCCCATTCTGAAATTCCTCCCAAACGAACAAACCTAAGCCTTGGCTTTGCGCCAAAAGTTCAATGGCAATCAATACCATCCAGGCTACGGAAAGAGTAATACGAAGTCCTGTAAAAATTAAAGGAAGAGAAGAAGGTAAAATTACTTTAAAAACTTTTTGAAAAGTTCCTAATTTAAGCACTTTAGCTACATTAATGTAATCTTTATCAACCGATGATACGCCCATTGCCGTATTAACCAGGGTTGCCCACATCGCACATAAACCTACACTGATGAATGAAATGACAAAGGCATTATCAGAACTATCACCTATATATAAAGTTTTTACGATCATAAACACTAACAGGTACCAAACTACCGGAGATACCGGTTTAAAAATTTGGATAAACCAATTAAATGCACTTCTTAACGTAGGGCTTAGTCCGATGACAATACCAATAGGTACTGCGATTAATAGTGCTAGTAGGAATCCTGCGAATACTGTTTTAATACTGGTTAAGACAATATCAATAAATGAAGCTCTACCTGTGTAGACAATGGCATCTTTGCCTTGAGCAACCAGTTTCTCATTTACCCCCTTCATCTTTTCAACAAAGGCTGCTTTATCTGCGGTAATTACTTGATGGTCTGCGATCAAAGACTGTAAGGATGCCCATACTTGTGCTGGTGAAGGTAAAGTATTAGGTTGGCAACTGCTAGTACCCGCAGCTATACAAGCGGTTAATGCATCAGCAGCTTGTTGTCCTTGCTCCGTAAGTGCTTTTTCAATTTTATAATCTGCTTCTACATTATATAAAGCTTTTGCTCCCAGGTGCCATAATCCGATAAAAAGCAATATGGATACAATGGTAATTGCTGTTTTACGTAGCGATTTTAAAACATTAGCCTTTTGAAATCTTGCGGTAAACCAGTTTGTTACCGGTTTTAGAAAAGCGATTTGCTGTCCTTCTTTTTTTAAGGTGATATTATGTCCCATATTACTTTTTATTTAAGAGTATACTTATCAATTAATTGGCTTGATCTTTATTACCTATAGTGAAACTATTGATGTATCCGATCGGATCTTTTGCATCAAAGGCATTACCATCAATAAAATCTGTGGTTTTAGGTTTGTACCCATCCGTATCCGGAATATCGGTTGCAGGTATATGTCCTTCTTCTACAAGAAGATTTGCTGCTTTTTTCCAGATATCAGGTCGGTAAATGTCTTTAATTGTACTTTCATACCATCCTGCTGGTTTTGATTCCGGAATTTGTCCCCATCTTCTCATTTGGGTCAAAAACCAGATTCCGTCAGAATAGAATGGGTATGTAGCGTTGTATTTATAAAATACATTAAAGTCAGGCATTTCTCTTTTGTCTCCCTTTTCGAATTCAAAAGTTCCGGTCATAGAATTTGCTAATACCTCTTCAGGTGCTCCTACATATTGAGACATGGATAAAATCTTTACGGCTTCTGCTCTATTTTCAGGCTGATCTAACCATTTTCCGGCACGAATTAAGGCTTTAGTTACTGCTACTGCTGTATTCGGATTCTCATCGATAAATTTTTGAGTCATTACAAATACTTTTTCCGGATTGTTTTTCCAGATATCGTAATTAGTTACTACTGGTACTCCAATACCTTTGAAAACAGCTTGTTGATTCCATGGCTCTCCTACACAGTATCCGTAAATAGTTCCGGATTCTAAAGTAGCTGGCATTTGTGGTGGTGGGGTTACGGATAATAAAACTTCCGCATCAATTTGTCCCTGTACGTTATCTGCTGTGTACATTCCCGGGTGAATTCCGGCTGCTGCTAACCAATAACGTATTTCGTAATTATGTGTGGAAACCGGAAATACCATTCCCATTTTAAAAGGTTTTCCTGAATTTTTATACTCGGTAATTACAGGTTTTAAAGCATCCGCTTTAATCGGATGTTCAGGTTTTCCATCAGCTCCTTTGGGAACATTAGGTTTCATTTTTGACCAGACATCGTTACTTACCGTTATACCGTTACCGTTAAGGTCCATAGAAAAAGGAGTTACCAGTTTAGCTTGTCTACCAAATCCAGCCCCTGCCGCGATTGGTTGACCGGCAAGCATATGCGAACCGTCTAACTGACCGTCAATAACCCGGTCAAGTACATTTTTCCAGTTGGATTGTGCTTCTACGGAAACAAATAAACCTTCATCTTCAAAAAACCCTTTTTCTTTTGCAATAGCTAAAGGAGCCATATCGGTTAGCTTAATAAACCCAAAAGTCAATTGAGGTTTTTCGATATCCAGTGTATTCTTACCGGAATCTGTTTCGGTTTCAGTGGTCGCAGTCTCGGTTTTTTTGGTTTCTTTTCCTCCACATGCTATAAGAAGTGCTGATAAACATGTTAGAAAGAATGTTTTAGTTGGTGAGAATTTCATAATCTTACGTTTTAGTATTTACTACGTATTAATACTTAATTTTAAACAAATATACACGCACTGCTCTAAATGCTATGTGCGTTCAAACAGGAGTAAACCTTTTTTTATTACATCTTTATACCTGCGTTTTGACAGGTATTTTAGATAATAATAACATAATCAAGTAATTAAAATTTAAGAAAAAGCACAGGGTAATACGTAGTAGTACGTATATTGATAAAATAAGTAATGAATTTACTTATCCTAAGTAGAAATTATGTTCGTCAATTTCCCTTTGTAGAGCTTGTGTCGAATGAAGACCGATACGTTTTCCTTTGGTAAAAATTAGCGTTTCTTTTTTAAGGGAAGATAAAATGCGTATTACCTGTTCTTCGGTAGTACCGGCATAATCCGCATATTCTCTACGACTTAATATTACAGATATATATCCGTTAGTCTGACCAAATTTTCGGTTGACATATAATAAGGTATCTATAACCCGTTCTCTAACCGTCATTTGAGATAAGGACTTTACTTTTACTTCGCTTTTATTTAATTCGTTGGCATAAAAAAGCATTAAGGCGTAGGTAAATGAAGGTTCCAGACGTAGTACTTCCTGAAGGCTTTCTTTAGAAAAATAGCAAAGCTTACAATCTTCCAGGGCTGTAGCACTTATTGGGTAAGATTCTTCTGTCCCGAACCCCCGGTGCCCTATGATCTCACCTTCACTAGCAAACCGAACGATTTGCTCTTTACCCATTAATCCGGTACGAGAGACTTTTACCTTACCACTAAGTAAAAAGAAAAGCCCGGTTACGGAGGCGCCTTCCATAATAAATTGTTGTCCTTTTTTACACCTGATTTCTCTACGCTCTTCGGTAAAACGTAAAACGATTTTAGAGTTTAGATTTTTATTAATAAGACAATTTTTATTATTACATGAAACACACGCATTACGCGAAGTAACTGTCATATTTTCTAATGCGGAGTGGGTATGCAAAATAATTGTTTGTATTTTTAAATGGGTTTCTTTTAAGTAAATTTGAAAAACTACATTTTTATGATACTACTTAAAACCACATACTAAAATACGTATTAATACGTAATCTGGTAATTCTTACGTGCTTTTTGGTAAATATTCAGAAATAACAGGTAAACTTTTTATGATTATCAAATTATGGTTGCTTAGATTCAACACATAAATGCAACAGTTTATCTGTTGATAAAAAGCCCCCACCATAGTTTTAGCCCTAGGGCTAAAACTATGGTGGGGGCGGCGAAAAATCTCATACCTTTGGGTTGGAAAACTTAAAGAATATGGAACATTTAACGCTGGAGGAAAGGTACAAAATATCAGCGCTTTTAGAACTTAAAACCCCTAAAAAGGAAATAGCAGAACAGTTGGGTCGGGATCGCTCTACTATATATAGGGAAGTAGGACGCAATGCTGATCACCGAAGTGGGAAGTACAATGCTGAGCTAGCCCAAAGAAAAGCCCAAAAACGCCATAAGGATAAAACAAAGCATAAGGTTTTTACCCCTTCCATGGAGAAGCTTGTTTGTGATGGGCTTCAAGACCACCTTAGCCCGGAACAGATCAAAGGAAGGGCTATGCTAGAGGGGACCCCTTGTGTATCGCATGAACGTATTTACCAGTTTATATGGCAGGATAAGAAAGCAGGCGGGAGAACATACCTTTGTTTGCGTAATAAGGGAAGGAAGTACCAGAAAAGAGGCGGTAAGCAAGCAGGTAGGGGGTGCATCCCTAATAGAAGGGACATAACAGAACGCCCCCGGGTAGTAGACAAAAAAGAAAGGATAGGTGACCTTGAGATTGACCTGGTGATAGGTAAAGACCATAGAGGTGCCCTTGTCACTATAAACGATAGGGCTACAGGGATGCTAAGGATGGGACATATAGAAAACAAATCAGCCCGGGAAGTCCAGGTGAAAACGGAAGAACTACTGGAAGATTGGAAGCCCTTTATTAAAACTATTACCAGTGACAACGGGAAGGAGTTTGCAAACCATCAGGAAATAGCAGAGGAGCTTGACATTGATTTCTACTTTGCAAAACCCTACCATAGCTGGCAAAGGGGTGCCAATGAAAACCTCAACGGGCTGATAAGGCAGTATTTCCCAAAAGGTAGTAGCTTTGCAGAGATAACTAAGGAAGCGGTAGAGAAAGTAGAAAACATTTTAAACAATAGGCCTAGGAAAAGGTTCGGGTATAAAACACCCAATGAGGTATACGCAACTTTTATCAACAAAACGCAAACTGTTGCATTTATAACTTGAATGTAGGTTGTGATATTAAAGAGTTGTAAACAATTCAAATAAACGTAGATTAAATTTCGCTTTTTATCGTTCGGTTCAACAACCAATAATCTAAGATAACCATTGCTGCCATGGCTTCTACAATGGGTACGGCTCTGGGTACCACACAGGGATCATGTCGCCCTTTTCCTTGCATAATGACCGTTTTACCATCTTTATTAATAGTTTCCTGATCTTGCATAATCGTAGCTACCGGCTTAAAAGCTACTTTAAAATAAATATCCATCCCGTTAGAGATCCCTCCCTGAATTCCGCCGGAAAGGTTGGTTTGAGTAGTACCATCATTGTTAAACAAATCATTATGCTGACTTCCTTTTAACTTTGCGCCTTCAAAACCGCTACCGTATTCAAAGCCTTTTACCGCGTTGATGGAGAGCATTGCTTTTCCTAATTCTGCATGTAATTTATCAAAAACAGGTTCGCCCAGACCAATGGGCACTCCGCTAATCACACAACTTACGGTACCACCCACCGTATCGCCTTCTTTTCGAATTTGCTTAATGTAATCTTCCATGGTTTTTGCCATTTGAGGATCAGGACAGCGTACCGGATTTTTTTCTGCTTCAGCAAAATCTAAATTCTGGTAGTTATTATTTAGTTCAATGTCTCCTACGCTACTTACATAAGCATTAAAGGATATAGAATTCAATACTTGTTTGGCGATAGCTCCGGCCACTACCCTACTTGCAGTTTCTCTTGCAGAAGAACGACCTCCTCCCCGATAATCACGAACTCCGTATTTCTGATCATAGGTGTAATCGGCATGTGAAGGCCGGTACGAATTTTTGATATGCGAATAATCCTTTGATTTTTGGTTGGCGTTTTTAATTACAAACCCAATAGGAGTTCCGGTAGTTACGTTTTCAAAAATACCTGAATAAAATTCAACGGTATCCGGTTCTTTACGTTGGGTTACAATGGCAGACTGACCTGGTTTTCTTCGATCTAATTCAGCTTGAATGACATTCATATCCAGGGTAACACCCGATGGACATCCGTCAATAACGCCACCAATAGCGGGACCATGAGATTCTCCGAATGTTGTTACTTTAAATAAGGTACCAAAGGTATTTCCTGCCATGTCAAAATTTTCGACAAATGTACTTGTTAATCTTTAAATAAAAAATTAGTAAAGGTGGTATGGGTTTAATTTTACGATAATGTGAGGAAGCAGGAAGCAAGATACGGAAGGCATGACCCTAATAGTGTAAAATTAATTATCGCGAAATAAAAGAAATCAGGAGCCAGGATACAGGAAACAAGATTTTCAATATTATAATAATTAGTCTTGATTCTTGATTCTAGAAGTGATAGCGACCTGCCCGTCCGCAGGCGGGTCTTGATTCTTTACCGGACACTATTAGTTTTAAATTAAGTTTTTAAGTCTAGCAACATCTAACTTCTGTTTTATTTAGGGAAAAAAGCGTCAATTCGAGTATTTTTTCGTAATAAAATGAAGAAAAAATGTATCGAGAATAGCTTTTTTGACTAAAATCCTTATTCTCCATAGTTCTGCTGAACTGGTTGAAGTAAACTTCTTCCTTTCGTCGAAGCACTCGAACCAACGAATTTACAACTATTATTATTCAAATGCACCGCAGATTAACATTTGGTTTATCTAAACTAGCGATAAATAGAAGTACATAGCTTTATTCTTCCCAATCCGTATGAAAAAACTTTTCTAAAGGTTGATCATTACGTTGATAGGTATGCGCGCCAAAAAAGTCCCGTTGTGCCTGTATCATATTTGCCGAAGCCAAGGCTGAAGTATAAGTCAATAGGTAATTTAAACCTGCTGATAATACTGGAACCGGACATCCTAAACTTAAGGCTTCTGAAACGGTTTTTTGTAAGGAACCCTTAGTTGAAATTACTCGGGTTACTATGTCTGGAAAGCGAAGAATAGTTTTTTGTTCTTCTCTCTTAAATAACTCGCTAATTTCCTGCATTAATTCACTTTTAATAATACAACCATTGGTCCATATTCGAGCGATTTCGGACAAATTTAACTGCCACTGATATTCTTCGGAAGCTTTGCAAATCAGATCAAAACCAATGGAATGATTGATAATGCTTCCTAAATGATACGCTTCTTCCAGGTCTTGTATAAAAGCATCACGATCCCCTTGAAAAGTGCTATTCTTTAATTGATATGCAGCAGCGGCTTCTACCCGTTCGCCTTTCATTCCGGAAAGATTTCGAGCCATGACTGACTCTGAAATGGTAGATACCGGCATTCCTAAATCTAAGGCCGCTACGGTAGACCAACCCCCGGTACCTTTCTGTCCGGCCTTATCCAATATTTTATCTATCAAATAACCTTCCCCTTCTTTTTTCTGTAAAATTTTAGCTGAAATGTCTAGTAAAAAACTACTTTTTCCGTTGCTTGCCCATTTGCTAAAAACCTCACTAATTTCCGGAGGGGTAAGCGTTATATAAAATCGAAGCAGGTAATAGATTTCAGCTATAAGTTGCATCTCTCCATATTCAATACCGTTATGCACCATTTTAATAAAATGCCCGGAACCTTCAGGTCCTACAAAGGTACAGCAAGGTTTTTCGTTTCTATCTTTTGCTGAAATGGCTTCCAAGAATTTTCCACTAACGTTATAAGCTTTTTCAGAACCTCCCGGCATGATAGAAGGACCTTTTAACGCACCTTCCTGTCCTCCCGAAATTCCTGCTCCTATAAATTCAATCTGATGTTCTTTCAAAAATTGACTACGGGCAATACTTTTCTGATAATGTGAATTCCCCCCGTCAATAATACAATCTCCCAGATCCAGATGAGGAAGCAAAGCTTTAATTACTAAATCCACCGGTTTTCCCGCATTTACCATAAGCATAATGCTTCTTGGTTTTTGCAAAGATTGTATAAAAGGTACTAGTTGATCAAATCCCTTAACTTTGGTTTGGTCTGCTAAACTTTCAACAAACAATTTTGCCACATCTACTTCTACCTCAGCAACCTGGCGGTTATAAACGGATACTGAAAAACCTTTGGATAACATATTTTGGGCAAGGCTTGATCCCATAACGCCTAATCCTATTAAACCTAATTGTGATTGTGTTGTTTGTATTTTCATTAAAACCTTATTTACTACTTCCTCTACGGATGAATTAATATGAACTCTTAAAATATCTTTAGATAGCTCTAAAGTATCAAACTGTGATTGTAAAAGAGCAGGATCAAAAAAATGTCCTGTTCTTTGAGAAATTCGTTCTTTTATAGCAACGTAAGTACCGTCTAATAATATAAAAATAGGAAGTACTACGCTTTTTGAAGCTAATAATTCACGATATGATATCTTTAAAGCAGAACAAGCTAAAACCGCCCCGTTTGCTTGTGACCATTTTTTAATTTCTAAAGCTAATTTTTCTAACCAGGGCCAACGGTCTTCATCTGTAAGCGAAATTCCATTTTTTAATTTATATATATTTTCTTTAGAATGAAAATCATCAGCATCATAAAAAGGTAAGGCTAGTCTTTCGGCTACTTTTTTACCAATAGAAGTTTTTCCGCTACCTGATACTCCAAAAATTATATAGACCATTACCTGAAAGAAACTAGAATTTAAAAATACTTATGTCTCACAAACCTACAAATACTAACGCTAATAGGAAATTTGTAGTTTATTTTTATCACAAGACCCAGAATGAACTGAAGCATAGCTAAATTTCATAGTATAACATCTCGATAAACGCTCGTTCCTCGCGAACTTAATGTGACGATTTAATTTTTATAAAGTTTTTTAAATAGCATTGGTAAGTCAAGTGGTTTTTATATTTAAGAATGGAAAACAAATTGTATGGAGACTTTTATGAATAACAGTTTTTAGTGATCTATTACTATAATAATGCTTCTTTAAAAATACTAATAGGATGCAAGGCCTTTCTACCCGTTCCATCATAGATTTGATGTCGGCAACTGGTACCTGGGGCTGCAATATTGATTTCTTCGGAAGCTTTTCTTATGGTTGGAAATAAGGTTTGCTCCCCTATTTCCATACTAATGTCATAGTGTTCTTTTTCGTACCCAAAGGAACCTGCCATCCCACAACACCCTGAGGGAATTATAGTTACTTCATAGTTAGTGGGTAAGTTGAGATAAGAAAAAGTGGCATGTACGGTAGATAAAGCTTTCTGATGGCAATGTCCGTGTATTTCTATGCGTTTTATGGCGGTGGTACATTGCGAAGCAGTAATATTTCCTTTTTCAATTTCAGTTTTTAAGAATTCATCGAGTAAAAATACCTTTTTAGCTAAAGATGTTGCTTTTTTAACATCCGGATATAAGCGTAAATATTCATCCCTAAAGGTTAAAATAGCCGAAGGTTCTATTCCCAATAAAGGTATTTCTTCAGAAAGTAATTCGGAAAAGATATCTACATTTTTAATGGCTAGCTTTTTTGCTTGTTCCAAAAGTCCTTTTGAAATAAATGCCCTTCCGCTTTCAGCATGGTTGGTAATTTTAACTTTGTAACCCAGTTTAGTTAAAACTATAATGGTATCTATCCCAATCTCGCTATCCAGTTGATCGGTAAATTCATCTATAAATAAATATACGGTTTGTAACGGATTTATGGGTCGTAATTTTTCCAGGTTTTTAGCACACCAGCTTCTAAGAGAGACAGAGCTTAACTCTGGTAATGATCGTTTTTCTGCGATACCTAAGCTTTTTTTTAACAGATTGGAAGTAAATGAGTTTTTAAAAACAAAATTGGTAATCCCTTTTACTTTTCTTCCGGTAGTATTCAGGTTATGGTTGTAAGCAAAAAGTTTGGTTCGTAAAGAAACTCCATTTTCTTTTTGGTATTGATATTCAAATTCCGCTTTCATAGCAGCTATATCTACATTTGAAGGACATTCACTGGAACAACCTTTACAACTGATACAAAGGTCAAAAGCTTCCTTTAATTCGGTATGGTTAAATTTGTTCTGCTGCTCTGAATTGGTTAAGAATTCCCTTAATACATTAGCCCGTCCCCGGGTAGTATCTTTTTCGTTTTTAGTGGCACGGTAACTGGGACACATAGTTCCGCCTGCCTCGATGGACTTCCGGCAATCTCCGCTCCCATTACATTTTTCAATTGCCCTTAATAAACCCAAAGAATCCGAAAAATTTAATAGCGTATGTACTTCAGGTTCTATACGATCCGGTTGGTACCGCAAGTTTTGATCCATAGGCAAGGGATCGATGATTTTACCGGGGTTAAAAATATTTTGCGGATCAAAAGCAGTTTTGATTGCACGCATGACTTCATAATTTTTTTCACCTAACATCAACGGAATAAAACCGGAGCGTACGATACCATCTCCATGTTCGCCACTCATCGCCCCTTGATATTTTTTAACCAGGTGTGCTACATCCGTAGTGATTTTTTTAAAGAGTACAACTTCTTCTTCTTTTTTTAAATTAAGAATGGGTCGTAAATGGATTTCGCCTGCTCCGGCATGGGCATAATACACCGCTTCCTGATCATATTTTATCATTAGGGTACTAAATTCTTCAATATACTCGGCAAGATCTGAAAGTGCCACGGCGGTGTCTTCAATACAAGCGACTGCTTTTTTATCACCGATCATATTACCTAGCAAACCTAAACCTGCTTTACGTAATTCAAAAGCACTACGGATCTGATCGCCTTTTAAAACCGGTTGGGCATATGAATTTGTATTTTCTTCTAAAGTTTTGATCAATTGCACAAGTTGAGTTTCCAAATCTGCAATGGAATCAGATCGAATTTCTAAGAGTAAAATTGCCTTTGGGTCTCCCGCTACAAAAAATCGGTTTTGTAGGTGTTCGCTATTATTTTTAGTACAATCCAGGATCACCTTATCCATCATTTCGCAAGTGAATAAAGTATGTTGCATTATTGGGACAACTGCTTGCATACATTCCTGAATTGTATGGAAGTGTGCCGCAACCATATAAGCTTCCTTAGGTGGAAGATTATCCAGTTGTAAGGTGATTTCAGTAGTAAAGGCTAAAGTACCTTCACTTCCGGACAGTAGGTTACAGAGGTTCAATGATGTTTGGTTATCCGTAAAAACTTCTGTATTTACTAAACTATCTAAGGCATATCCGGTATTTCTACGGTGAATTTCTGGTTTTGGAAAATTCTTATCAATTTCTTCCCGAATTTTAGGCGAAGAAAGCTTAGTAAAAAGGGTTTTGTAAATATTTCCTTCTAAAGAGACATCTTTTGCTTTCTGAAGTAAGTCCTCTTTAGTAATATCTTTAAAAGTTACCGTCGATCCATCTGAAAGCATGGCTTCCATAGCCTTTACTTTATCCCTGGTAACCCCATATTGAATAGAAGTTGTTCCGCTACTATTATTACCTACCATGCCGCCAATCATACAACGGTTAGACGTAGAGGTATTAGGTCCGAAAAAAAGACCGTAAGGTTCTAAATACCGGTTCAAGTCATCCCGAATTACTCCCGGCTGAACGCGAACTGTTTTGTTTTTGACGTTAAGACCGATAATTTGAGTCCAATATTTTGAAACATCCACTACCATCCCTTCTCCTACACATTGACCTGCCAGCGAAGTTCCTGCAGTTCTGGGAATCAGCCCGATATTTTGTTTGACGGCAAAGCGAATTAGTTTCTGTAAATCCTTTTTATTTTTAGGAAAGGCTACTGCTATTGGAATCTTCCGGTATACCGAAGCATCCGTAGCATATATCTTGAGGTGTAAGTCATCCCAATACAGTTCTCCTTCTATAACTTTCTCTAATTCTTCCAGATAGGTATGTATCACTATAGACATCTCTCAAAGGTACTTACTTTCTTAACAAAATTTTACCTGACTTGTATATACTTTTTTAAGTTTTTGTATGTTTACGCTCCTAAATAAATGTAGTAATTCTATGAAATCCTTATTTTTTATCGGTTGTTTACTAAGTGTTGGTTTTCTGTCTTTACAAGCACAGGATATTTCTAAAAATGCGATCGGATTGCGTTTAGGTGACGATGATGGTTTTGGTGCGGAAGTCTCTTATCAAAGAGGATTAGGTAACGCACAACGTCTGGAATTTGATTTGGGTTGGAGGGCAAATAACAACTTTGATGCCGTTAAACTTGCCGGAATATACCAATGGGTGTGGAATATTGATAAAGGGTTCAATTGGTATGCTGGTCCTGGAGCTGGTTTTGTATTTATAGATTTTGAAGATCCTTCCGGACGGGATGATAGCGAAACTTTTATATTTATCGCCGGTGATATCGGAGTGGAATACAACTTTGAATTTCCATTACTTATTTCCCTAGACTTTCGACCTGAAATCGGTTTTGGTAATAATGATGATGACCTAAGTTTTGATATTGGTTTAGGGGTTCGGTATCAGTTTTAGGTAGTGAGCTGATCACATCAATTTAGAAATTTGAATTGAGATAATAAATAATGGTTTTCTGGTTATTAGAAAATCGTTAAACCTTATTTAATGAAGTTATATTAAAAGATACCAAGAAACTACTTGCTTTTAAAAATAGTATTGCATTCCCTAATATTTAAACCCTACACTTATATATCATAATAAAGGGAACTACACAAGTGGTATTGAAAAGACATAGTTGTTTATGACTATGTAAAGTTATTAACTACAATTTGAAAGTTCAAATCCAATTTTATATCATTAAATTTGAAAAAAGAATCAATATAAAATGGACTATATAGAGATATTAGGATACAAGTCTATTAAATTTGAAAAAATTGAATTAAATCCAATTAATATATTAATTGGCGCAAATGGTAGTGGAAAGAGTAATTTTATCTCGTTTTTTGACTTTCTTAATAAGTTATATGATAGAAAATTGAATGACTATATTGCGTTATCCGGTGGTAATGACAAGATTCTTCACAAAGGTCAAAAAAATACTGATAGCATTTCTTTTAAAATCGAATTTGATGATGGTAACAATGGTTATGCATCTACTTTGGTTTCTGGTGTTAATCAATTTATATTTACTTCAGAAAGATTAATTTTTAAAGGAGATCCAGGAAGAGACATAAGTCGTTCAGATAGTGAAGCTCGTTTAAAAATTACGGATAATTATCGAGCTCCATATATACAAAATTACTTAAAAGGATTAAGGAAATATCATTTTCATGATACAAGTAAAAAATCGGCTTTTACTAAGTTAAGTCATTTGGAAAATGATATTTATTTTTTATATAACGATGGTGCAAATCTTTCTGCTTTCCTGTATGAAATAAGAAATACAAATAAAATTATATATAATCGAATTGTAAAAATTATTCAATCAATAGCTCCTTATTTTTCAGACTTTTTCTTTGAACCTAATAGTGAGAATTATGTTCGACTTCAGTGGATGGACAGATACAGTGATGTATTATTCGGAGCAACTGACTTGTCGGATGGAACAATAAGGTTTATTGCACTGACAGTACTCTTTATGCAACCAGATTTGCCAGATACAATAATCATCGACGAACCTGAATTAGGGTTACATCCTTCCGCAATAGCAAAACTTGCAGGAATGATTAAATCTGTTTCGATAAAAGGATGTCAAGTAATTATTGCAACTCAATCCACAGATTTAATAAGTCATTTTCTTCCTGAGGATATTATTACAGTCGACCAAATCAATGGTGAATCTGTATTTAAAAGGTTAAATAATAATGAACTTAATCAATGGTTAGAAGACTATACCATTGATGATTTATGGAAACGTAATATTATAACATCAGGTCAACCAAACTTTTAGGTTATTAATGAGTACGATTATAATTATTTGTGAAGGTGAGACAGAAAAAGAGTTTTGTGAAAAAACATTAAGTCCGTATTTCGCAGCCCAGAATATTTATGTTTATCCTCCCTTAATTAAAAAAACTATGGGAGGAATTGTAAAATGGAAGGAGTTAAAAAAACAAGTTTTATCACATCTCATGAATGATACGTCTGCTTTTGTTACCACTTTTATTGATTATTACGGTATCCATAGTAAATATGAGTTTCCTAAATGGGATAAGGCCGAAGCAGAAAATGATAAAAATAAAAGAATGGAAATTCTCGAAGAAGGAATGTTAATGGATATTGATAAAACCTATCGCTTTCGATATATTCCTTATTTGCAACTTCACGAATTTGAAGGCTTACTTTTTAACGAAATTAATGTGTTTCATGAACAAATATTACCAAATGAACTTGTCGGTCTTAAAGAATTAGAAGATATCTTCATAAAATATGACAATCCTGAGATGATTAACAATAAAAGAGAAACTTCACCATCTCACAGACTTCAGAGAATTATTAATGGTTATAATAAAGTTGTATATGGTAATATTTTAGCGGAATCAATCGGATTGGAAAAGATAAGAAATAAAAGTCCTAGATTTAACGAATGGTTGAATAAAATAGAACAGATTAAAAACAAGCCTAATGACAACACTATATCATGAAATAAATTATTAAATAGTTCAATTTTCTATTAATAAACATCACATAGAATAGAACACCAAAACCAATGTCACCGCACCAATACAAGTAGTAAAATAACCGAGCTTTTTGGATTTGGTCCATCCTGCTAAAGATATTACGGTCAATAAAGCAATAATACCAATTAAAAAAGAAGTACTACCAACGATTCTAACGGAAATCAAATCGTCTTTTATTAATTTCCGGGGATAACCTTTTGTGGTCATCAACAATAATTTAGTCATTGAGAAAACTGCGGTCAAGAAAAAACCAGCGGCGAGAACAGACATAGCCAATATACTATTGTAAAGTTTTGAATTTTTTAGCGATACTAATAAGTTTGCAACTATAGTAATTGAAAAACCTCCTAGTAGGGAACAAATTAGTAAGATTTGTTCTGCAAGATGATTAGCGTATCCTAAATCTAATTCAGACATACAATTTTACGGTATTTAGATTTTAGAACAAATTTGAGTTATCTAATTTATCAATATTTAGTATGTCAAACTCAAATCACCGCCAATGCACTTTCATACAGTTCTAAATACCTGGGTACAATCTGGTCAATATCAAATTTTTCCGCTTCCTTTCTAGCGTTCTGTTTAAATTGCTCTAAAGTTCGATCATCTCTAAGAATTTGTAGACTATTGGCAGCCATATCGTTTACCGCTCCAACACTACTTAAATATCCGGAAACTCCATGGATATTTACTTCGGGAATTCCACCAGCATTGGTAGATACTACGGGTACTCCGTGGGACATGGCTTCCAGTGCAGCCAGACCAAAACTTTCACGTTGTGAGGGTAATAAAAACAGGTCAGAAAAGCATAAGATTTTCTCAATTTCGTTACTATTTCCTAAAAAGATCACTTTGTCTTTGACACCTAATACTTTACATTGTTGTACCGCAGCATCCATTTCAGGGCCGTCCCCTACCATTACTAGTTTTGCTGGCAGTTGTTTTTGGATTCGGTAAAAAACTTCGATAACATCCCCGATTCTCTTTACTACCCTAAAATTACTTATATGGGTTACAATTCGTTCTTCAGGTAATGCCATCAGGTCTCTTTGACATTCTGTAAATTCGGTTTTCTTTTTTTGTGTATCAATAAAGTTAGGGACTACCTCAATGGGTATTTCAATATCAAATAAACGTAAGGTATCTTCTTTTAAACTTTGGGAAACCGAGGTCACTATATCACTTTTATTAATACTAAAAGTAACCGCAGGTTTGTAAAAAGGATGATTCCCAACTAAGGTAATATCCGTACCGTGCAAGGTAGTAACCATTGGAATGTCCAGGCCTTCTTCGGCCAACATTTTTTTTGCCATATAACCCGCATAGGCATGCGGAATTGCATAGTGTACGTGTAAAATATCTATATTATATTTTTTAATACTATCGACCAATTTACTGGACAAGGCCAATTCATAAGGCTGATAGTGAAATAACGGATATTCCGGTACGGTAACTTCGTGGAAATGTATATTCGGATTTAATAAATCCAGACGTACGGGTTGTTTATAGGTAATAAAATGAACCTGATGCTTCATTTTAGCAAGCGCAATTCCTAATTCAGTGGCAACTACCCCACTTCCTCCGAAAGTCGGATAGCAGACTATGGCAATATTCATAGAAAAACAATTTCTTTGTGTGCAAGTTACAAGAAAATTTGCGGGGGAATGTTTAAAGTTTATTAAAAAGCAGGCCATAAGCCGGATTCTGTAATTCTACCAAAGCGGAATTCCTTATCATTTATCTAGCCGTAACATTGCTGATACGATCTAACCGCCTACCCTCCGACATCGGGCGCGCAACCTTCAAACGTCGGTTTACATGGCGTTGCACCGTATAGAGTTTACCTGATTTCACTACAGCCTTACCTGTACATCCTTTCTGTTGCACTGGTCCTATCACACTAATAGCGTGATGACGGGTGTTACCCGCTATACCTGCGCTATGGTGTCCGGACTTTCCTCTCCCCGCTGATAGCGGACAGCGATAAGGTGGCCTGCTTGCGACAAAGGTATCCTTATAATTCAGAATTCAGAATTCAGAATTCAGAATTTTTAAAATGTTAATAACTTACCAGAAAAACCAATAGGTATATTTAAAAATCAAACTTCAATTTTTAACTTTGTTTTATGGAGCATTTTATCGTTTCTGCAAGAAAATACAGGCCTCAAACTTTTGAAGATGTTGTTGGACAGCAAGCAATTACCAATACTTTATTAAATGCTATAAAAAACGATCACCTCGCGCAGGCATTGTTGTTTACGGGTCCACGTGGTGTTGGTAAAACCTCCTGTGCCCGTATTCTAGCAAAAACTATTAACCAAGACGGTACTACCCAAGAAGATGAAGATTTTGCCTTTAATATTTTTGAGTTGGATGCGGCTTCTAACAACTCGGTGGATGATATCCGTAGTTTGATCGAGCAGGTTCGTATTCCGCCGCAGGTGGGAACCTATAAAGTATATATTATAGATGAGGTACATATGCTTTCGCAAGCAGCTTTCAATGCCTTTTTAAAAACTTTAGAAGAACCTCCAAAACATGCTATTTTTATTTTAGCTACTACAGAGAAACATAAAATTATTCCGACCATTCTCTCCCGTTGTCAGATTTTTGACTTTAAAAGGATTACGGTTACTGAAGCTAAAAACCACTTATTGAAGGTGGCTGAAAGCGAAGGTATTGAAGCTGATGAAGAAGCTCTTCATATAATTGCACAGAAAGCGGATGGTGCTATGCGGGACGCACTTTCTATATTTGACCGGGTGGTTAGTTATAGCGGGAAAAAATTAACGCGACAAGCAGTTACGGAGAACCTTAATGTTCTGGATTACGAAACTTATTTTGTTACCACGGATTTATTGCTTTCTAATAACATTCCGCAGTTACTACTTTCTTTTAACGAAGTACTTAGCAAAGGTTTTGACGGACATCATTTTATTGCCGGATTAGCGTCCCACTTTCGTGATTTATTAGTTTGTAAGAACCCAGAAACTATTAAACTTCTGGAAGTTGGAGATCAGACTAAAAAGAAGTATTACGAACAATCCAAAGAAGCAGACACTTCTTTCTTACTTAAAGGAATTAATTTAGCCAATGATTGCGATCTAAAGTATAAATCCAGTCGAAACCAAAGACTCTTAGTCGAATTATGCCTGATGCAATTAGCCTCTATTACCCAACCTGGTTATGGAGAAAAAAAAAAGGATGATGCCTACATAATTCCAGCAAGTTACTTTCGAAACAATAAAGTTAAAGGAATTGAGAAAACGAAGGAAGTTTTATCAGAAGAAAGACTTGATAAAAAAGAGTCGATTATCTCTGAACAGCAAGAAGCAGTTGTACTAAGTGAACCCAAAGTATCCTACAGTGAGAACGTAGAAAAACCAAAACCTATGGAAAATCAAGTAGTATCGGTACCAACGCAAGAAGTGGCTCCTTCAATCGTACCGCAAAAAGTTATTAATCCAGCAAATCTTTCTGTAAATAAAAAGAAAACTTCCGGTTTGTCTTTGAGTAGCATTCGGAAAAAAAAAGAGCACCAAAACAGTAAAGTACAAGAAATTGTTGACCCAAGAAATCTTCCTGAAAAGGAATTTACTGAAACAGACCTTAAAAATGCATGGCTTACTTATGGTAAGATGCAGGAACGAAAGGGTGAAATGATCGTAGGTTCTATGTTTGCTATGAATATCCCGGAAAAAAATGGCAATCAAATTATTTTAGAACTTCCTAATCATTCCATGAAAGCGGATTTGGAACAAATTCAAAACTCCTTTTTACAATACATTTACAAGGAGTTAAATAATTATAAGGTTGAACTTGTTATTAATGTAAATGAAGAAGTTTCTAAAAAATACGCTTTTACCCCGCAGGATAAATATGAAAAACTAAAAGAAAAAAATCCTTTGATCGATAAACTTAGATCTGAATTCGATTTGGATATTTAACAGTAGTTACCGGACTATTATAATATTAAAATCAAAACTGTAAAATTAGTTACATTTAAAAATACAAATTACTCTTAACAAAGTAAAAAGCAACCTCTTTATACTTTAAAATTCAGAATCACCTTATTTTACTATACTTTATGAACGCCTACTTGTTTTAGCCGGATACTGATAATTAAATGCTAGAAATCTTTAAATTTTAACTTCTAATTTTGAAGAGATAATAAAAAGAATAACTTCATTAACTTTGTATGGTATCATGACCATTTAGACAGAAAAAAAATGCTAGGATTACAACTACCTACGGATCCACGCTGGGTAAATATTGTAGAAAAAAATATTGATGAGATCTTGACAGATCATGCCTATTGTGAGCAAAAAGCAACTTCTACCGCAATATCTTTAATCGTAAGTTTTCCTGAATATACCGAATTGGTACAGGAAATGGTAAAACTGGTTAAGGAAGAAATTAGCCATTTTAAAATGGTACATGACAAAATTCTACAACGCGGACAAGTTTTAGGCCGTGATCGTAAAGACGACTATGTACTACGCTTATTAAAATTTTTTCCGAAAGGAGGTAGTCGGACAACTCAGCTAGTGCACCGTTTATTATATGCTGCGCTAATTGAAGCGCGAAGCTGTGAACGTTTTAAATTACTATCAGAAGAATTAAATGATAAAGAATTAGCCGAATTTTATAGAAATCTGATGGTGAGTGAAGCTAACCATTATACCATGTTTTTAAATTTTGCCAGGCAATACGGGGATCGAAAAGAAGTCGATCAAAAGTGGAAAGAGCTTTTAAAATTTGAGGCTGAAATTATGGAAAGCCTTAGTACTTCAGAAAGCATACACGGGTAGTTACTTTAGAATACTACCGTTCATAAATCCCATTATTTTATTAGACGTTACACTTATGGAACAAGAAATGAAAAATATATATTAGGCATTTTTCAGAGAGTGTAAACTGTACTCTTCTCAGGTAAACTATTCTATTATTTACTTTTTAAACGTAAATAATTTATTGTTTATTATTTTTTTATATCTTTATCGTCCCCAAAACTGAGAGTACCATGATGAAGAATTTGACTATTACTAAAGCTATTCTTTATACTTCTTTTATTATAACTTTTGTCATATCAGGCTTTTTTGACAAAACCTTACTTCAACTGGTAATGCCAATGGTTTTGATAGCGATCATTATCGACTACCTCTATAAAAATTCTAATATTAACCTTTATGCTGTTTTAGGTTTGATCTCACTTATTTTTACTGATTATTTTCTATATGTCGATATCGTATCACATTTTTCTAAAATTTGTATTTTCATTACAATCTATATGGTTTTAGCTGTTTATTCTTTACGGAAATATTTTAACCAGATTCAGATACAGTTCTTTAAAATGATCTCCTGGTCGCTGATCATTAGTCTTTTACTTATTATATATCTAATCTTTTCCGTTTCAGAACTTGTTATTCATATGCTTCCCGGATCATTGCCATATATTTTGATTTCAGTTGTTGCTTTACTAACGTATATTGCTATTTCATACTGCATTTATATTTCTGATTATTACAAGGGGGGCTTTCAATTAATTGTATCCGCTTCTCTATTATTATTATCTGTAACCTTATCTCCAATTAATGAATTGTATTATCCAAGTGATTTATTTCTAGTACTGGTAACTTCTTCTCATATAGCGAGTTTAATTATTTATATGAATTTTATTAAAGAAACCGACCCGTTTGTCCCTTCTTCTTTGATTACTAAATTTATTTAAATTCTTTTTGTATTACCTTACGTATTGCAGTAGTAAATTTGCGGATAGTATACATGCTATACGTGGATAACTCCTAATTTTATAATACATTAAAATATAAAGTTATGAGCGTACAAAATTTAAAGGATGAAGAAGCCTGGAAAAAACTAGAAGAGTTAGCTAAAGATATTGACTTTGCTATGATGGAAACTAATCTGGGAGGACGTCCTTCTCATATTATTCCGATGAGTACTAAGGAAGTTGACCAAGAAGGTAGCATTTGGTTTTTAAGTAATAGAAATAGCGAACACAACGCACATATACATTCTGATAATGATATACAATTGATTTATTCTAAACCTGGAGCAATGGAATATATGGTAGTCTATGGTAAAGCATTTATCTATACGGATCAGGAAACCATTGCCCGTTTTTATGAACAAAGTGATGAAGCCTGGTTTGATGGGGTAAATGATCCAAATGCCAGTGCTATCAAGGTAGTACCGGAAAAGGCAAATTACTGGGATACCGAAGGCGGTAAATTGGCTTCATTGGTAAAAAAAGGTATCGGAGCCATTACTGGAAATAAGCAAGATGTAGGTGTGGAAGGCGAACTTCAAATCTAAAAAATAACCAGTAGAATAATTTTACAAATTTTAAATATATTTGATAAACCGAATAGCTACCAGGTTTTAAACCAATCTGTTAATCCTATAGTAGGTTTTAATATTGTTTTATATACCAGAAAAGCTTTCTAAAATAGTGCTTTGCACTTAAATTTTAGAAAGCTTTTTTGTTTTACTTCTGGTAATGCCAATTATAAAATATCTATCCCTGCTTGCGCAACATTGTGGTCATCCTCCACTGTACTGCCGCTCACCCCGATGACTCTTAAATTTCTCCTTTTTTATTTTTGATGGGAATCTCTTTTGAACCACTGTCTACCACGCAAGCTTTAGTTTACTCATTTAATTAATTCCAACGTTTGTTTACGCTGAACTTTACCAGTTTCGGTTTGTACAAATTGAGGAATACAATAAATTTCTTTAGGAATCTGATATTTAGTAAGGGTACTTACATTGTCAATAGCTTCTTTTAACCTTTCTATATTTTTGGGTCGATCAAAATCTTCCACTACTATAATTAGTCGGTCCCCTAACTTAGGATCAGGTAAAGAACTGATAAAAAATCGATGCGAAATGATTTTTTGTAATTTTACTTCGATTTCTTCTGGATATAATTTGATACCTCCACTATTAATTACGTTATCAAATCTTCCTTTAAGCAGGAACTTCTTATAGGATTTAAGTTCAACCACATCATTCGTGATAATGGTATCATAACTTAATTGCGGTGCTTTAATAATCAGGCATTTTCGATTGTCTACGGAAAGAGTAATATCCGGAAGCGCTTTAAAATAAGAAATTTCCTTTTTTTCTTTCTTCTTCGGGTTTAATCTTCTTGCTGCAATATGAGAAACCGTTTCCGTCATTCCATAAGTCTCAAAAACCTTGGTTTTAATACCCTGAACCAGATCAATCAAAGGAACTGATACTCTCCCCCCTCCTACAATCAATTTTTTTATCAGATGTAACCGATTTAAAGAGTTATCCAATTGCAAGGGTACCATGGCACAAAAATCATAATGTTTATAAAGAGTATCCATCGGATTTACCTTGGGGGTTACAATATCCAGGTTCCAGCCTAGAACGATAGCTCTTACCAGCATCATTTTACCAGCAATATAATTGGCTGATAAGCAAAGTAAAGCCGTTGTTTGCTCCTGCACTTTAAAAAACCTACCGGTAGCCTTAGCACTATTGATCATGTGGCGTTTGTAGACTTCTATCTCCTTCGGAGTACCTGTAGAACCCGAAGTTTTCACATTAATATAAGGATTGGGATGAATCCATTCTAATAGAAATCTACCTACTTCCTGCTCATGTATTTCTCCCTCATTAATCAATTGTTCGGCTATTTTTTTTGCATTAGTACCGGTAAAGGATTTTCCCTGAACGATACAATCCGGGTGAATTGTAGGAACGAAAAAATTTTCTTTTGCCGCCATATTCAAAAATCAAAGATTACCCAGAAAATAAAGTTAAGCCTGCGTAAAATTTTTGTTAAATCTAATCTTCGGTTATTATGTTTTTAGGTGGAATAATTCCTTTGTAATTCATTGTGGATGTAAAATGCGGAGGCTTTATTACTTTTCCAGTTAGTTTTTCTTTCCAATGATTCCATTTGTATTTTTTTGCCATGATAAATAAGAAAATTGGATATACTACAAAAACCGGAAGAATTAATTCAGATAAGGTTGCAGGTTCTCCTACGCTTTTAAAAATAGCATCTGTTTGCAAAGCTGAATATTCTGCGGTAACTAGAGTTGCTGCTAAGAAATTATTTCCTAAATGAAAACCTAATGCCAGTTCCATACCTTCATCCATTAAGGTCATAATTCCTAAAAGTAAACCGGTACCGATATAAAATATCATGACAATAGGCCCTAGTTCTGCTACTTCAGGGTTAGCTGAATGAAAAACCCCAAATAATACGGAGGTAATGATTAAAGGCATCCACCTGTTCTTTAAAGCAATACCAATTTGTTGCATTAAAAACCCTCTAAAAAGATATTCTTCCAGACCTATTTGAAAAGGAAACAAAACCAAACTAATGACTACTAATATAATAAAGTTAAGGGGTTTAAATTGCAATTCATACGCTTCAGGTTCTATAAAATAGCCTATGATAAAAGAAACTACCGTAAAAATAAAAACCATTGCAAATCCAAAAAAGATTCGGGAAAAATCTACTTTACTTCGAGAGGTAGTTAAGGATAAGATACTTCGCTCATGTAAATACTTCACTAATAAAAAAAGCAAAATTAGTAGTAAGGCAAAAGGAGCTAAATTTAAAATTAGCGATAAGTTTTTAGGTATTTTTTTTAATAGAGCATAGGCTTGTTCCATATCGCCCGGGTCAGAAATAAGAAAAGCTACCAGGTTTAAAATAAAAATTCCGCTAGTAATCAGAATCGTTACGATAACTTTCCAGGGAGTATTATCCCCTTTATACGCTTGTGCTATAAACATAAACTACAATTTTAAGATGTTAGTTGACCACTTTTTATTAGGATCGTATCCCAACGTGCCATTTTTTATATAAAGCGGACTATCAATATTATTAGTATATAAGCCTCCGGTACCTAAACCCTGCGGCATGTTATTTTGTAAGGTATAAGTATATCGCGCTATGGCATTCAACCCCACGTTACTTTCTAACGCACTGGTTACCCACCATCCTATCTTTAATCGGGTGGTATTTTCAATCCATTGATTTGTACCTTTTATCCCTCCGATAAGGCTCGGTTTCAAAATAATATACTGGGGTTGTATAGTTTCCAGTAGTGTTTGCTGAGATTTCTTATCTAATACTCCGATCAACTCTTCGTCTAGAGCGATAGGCAAAGGCGTTTCTGCACAAAGTCTTTGCATCTCTTTAATTTGCCTGGGTTTAATAGGTTGTTCTATACTATGCAGTTGATATTGACTCAATTGTTTTAGTTTCTCTATGGCTTCGGATGGATTAAAGGCTCCGTTTGCATCTACCCGCAATTCAATTTGATTTGCACTAAAGTTAAAACGAATACTCTCTAATAAAGCTAATTCTTTTTTAAAATCAATAGCACCAATTTTCATTTTAATACAAGAAAATCCTTCTTCTAGTTTTTGGCTAATTTGTTCTTTCATAAACGCTTTATCTCCCATCCAGATTAACCCGTTAATAGGAATGTTTTCTTTTCCTTCTGAAAAAGAAGAAGGAAACAAGTCATAAGAATGTTTGCTTTGTAAAGAAGAAAAAGCCATCTCGACTCCAAATTGGATACTGGGATAATCAAGTAGCTGCTCCCATAATTGATCTTTACCCAAATCAATATTTTTACAAACCCATTGTAACTTTTCTTCGTAGCCAGGTACATCATCCATACTTAAGCCTCTTAAGATACCACATTCCCCTATACCCTCCTTATCACCATCTTTAAGCAATAAAAACCAAGTCTCCTTTGTTTTCAATACTCCCCGGGATGTACCGCTAGGCCTTTTAAATTTTAAAACATATTTTTGATAAGCTGCGGTCATTATTTTATGAACTACGATTATTTTATTTTTAAATTAACTTAAATATGTGATGTATTTACAGCATTTCCTGTTTTTCTATATAAGCGATATAACACATATATTTACTATAAGTATTGGTATTTACCATTAAAGTGTTACTGTTAATATTTGACTCAAACTAAATAAAATAGCTAATAAAAAGGTACTCAATGCCACTTTTTTAAGTTCGGGATCAAATTGTATTGGTTCTTCTATTTTATAAACCGTCCATAGATGTTTCAGTAGAGGGATAAAAGCTAGAAATGTAATTAATTCTATCAATTTTGATCCGGTAACTATATAAAAAATAAGAAAGGATACCATTGCGATAATTAATAACGAATAATGGTATAATTTAGCTTTATGTCTGCCCAACTGTACTACTAGAGTATTTTTACCCGCTTTAGCATCATTATGTAAATCTCTCATATTGTTCAAATTAAGAACAGCTGTACTTAAACAACCTATGGTTATAGCCGGAGCAGTGATAATTATAGGAACCTCTTTTTGAAAAAGAAAATAACATCCCAGAACACTAACCAAACCAAAAAATATAAATACGAATACATCTCCTAACCCCTTATAGCCATAGGCAGAAGTACCGACAGTGTATTTAATAGCAGCTATAATTGCAATAACCCCAAGTACAAAGAAAAAAAGGGAATAACCAATATTTGTATTTTTAAAAGACAAATAAATCAGATATATGGCACTAAGCATGGTTAAAATAGAAGTAATAATTATAGCGATCTTCATTTGACTATCTGTAATTATTCCACTTTGTAAAGCGCGCATGGGTCCGATTCTATCCTCATTATCCGTACCCTTAACACCATCCCCGTAATCATTGGCAAAGTTGGATAAAACTTGTAAGCCTAGAGTAGTTATGATTGCCATCCAAAATATAGGAGAACTATAAAAAGGAGTTTCTAACTTTTGGTTGAGATAATCCAACTGAAATTTGGAGTATGAACCTAAAACCGAACCTATCAATATACCGGCTATGGATAAAGGTAAAGTGCGTAACCTGGCAGCAGTAATCCAGGCTTTCAATTTTTGCATAGTTTATAATTAAAAGGATAAAGGAACAGCAATTTTATACAAAAAGGAAAAATTAAATGTAAAAATTATATTTTAGTGTACAATCACTTCCTCTTTCTACGTGAATTCTTACATTTTCATTATTGATGGATAACTCATTCATTTTTTATATCCTCCTATATATTTATATACTTCAGGAGCACAAATGAACATATGACGTCTAAGTTTTAAATTTAAGGTTTTATAAGGCTACATTATACGTAGTGTAGTATTGCTTTATATATCCCCTGCTTAAAAATTGATTTTGATACTTTTAAATCTTATTTAAAAAAGCACAAATTACTAAATTTTTGTATTTATTTTTGAAAACAACTTACCTCCTGTATTCAAGGAGGTAAGTATGGGGAAAACAAAAAAGTAAGGGAAAAATTGTAATTGGAATACTTTTCAAAGATACAGGGTATTCTTACAAAATAGGTTACGGGTAACCCTCAAACTTTAGCTGGAAAATTTCACCTATTTATTAGGTAACCATAATTTTCTTTATTCTGCTTTTCTAATTAAAGTAATTCTTACTTTTTCTAATCCAGTAGGAAGCAAAGGTAGGTAATTACTCCTAGCTTTGCTGTCCTCTCACACCACCCAGCATACGTTTTACGTACTGGGCGGTTTCATTAATTTTGAACAGTAATAAGTGTACAGATCGAATAGACCAATGGAAGTGAACCAATCGTAGTTCATTGCTTCATGTGCTTGTGGTGTGCAGGATTTATGGAACCACCCTTTTGAGGATAATGCCAATAACCAGCTTCGCCACTCTGGTACTTTAAGCTTCTTTAGAAATCTCACTATACCGATTGCACGTTTGCATTGCTTTAATCGAAAGCAACGGATTCGCCTTCTTAGCCAACTCATAATCGCTTTAAGCTTGCTTTTCATTTTGGCTCCCTTAAAGTAGTTGAGCCAGCCACGCATTAACAGATTCAATTCTTTAACCATTTGATCAAGACTGATTCCACGATTGCGTTTGGTCTTCTCCTTTAACTTACTTTTTAAACGATACAAACTCGGTTTACTCAATCCCAGTTCCCCTTTACCAACTATGCTGTGACCTAGAAAATTTAATTCATAAGGAACCCGTATGCCACTCTTATCTTTATTGACTTTGAGTTTCATGCGTTCTTCTATGAATCTGGTCACTGACCCCATCACTCGCTTAGATGCCTTACGGCTTCTTGTAAAGATGATAAGATCGTCTGCATAGCGTACGAATCGTAGCCCCCGACGTTCTAGTTCTTTGTCCAGTTCGTCTAAAACTATGTTGGATAGTAATGGAGAGAGTGGACTACCCTGTGGAGTGCCTTTCCTTCGTTGACTATTTAGTCCTCCTTCCAGTATACCGCTCTTTAAAAATTTACAAATTAGTTGTAGTAGCAATCTGTCTCCTATTCTTTGTTCAAGTGTCCATAGTAATCGGTCATGGTTGACTTCATCAAAGAATGATGCCAAGTCAATATCAACTATATACCGATAACCTTCTTTTACATATGAACATGCTTGTTGTAAACAGGACTCAGTGCCTTTTCCTTTTCGGAATCCATAACTGAATTTCGAAAAGGTGGGGTCGTATACCTTTTCCAAAATTTGGTGTACCCCCTGTTGTACCAAACGGTCTTTGACCGTTGGTATCCCCAATTGACGATAACCTCCTTTTGGCTTGGGTATCTTTACCCCCCTGATCTGATTGGTACGATAGCTACCAACCTTTAGCTGCCTTGTGAGTTCCTTATGATGACTGCTAAACCAGTCCCGTAGTTCTTCCACAGACATGCCATCAACCCCGGCACTACCTTTGTTACTTATTACCCGCTTTAACGATGCGGACAGATTACCTAAGCTGGTTACCTCACTTAGTAAATCTGAGGTTAAGGCTCGCTCTTCTCTACATCTTGAAAGCCACTCTTCCCGTACCCGTCTGCTTCCGGCACAATATACGTCCGTGCCTTTCACTTTCTGGCTATCGTACCCCCATTCTTCTGCTCCTGGCAGATACATCTGTGGATATTCCCGATATTTTCCTGAGTTCTTTATGACTTTTACAATTTATAGAGCTGCTGCTCCTTAGTTAATGATTCGGTCCTTCGCCTTTTTTTTTCTTTTCAGAAAAAAAAAACTACTATGACCTCTGCTGACTTCTTACCCCCCTCTCGGTGACAAGAGCTCCCATGGTAAACTATTTCCTCTCCCTGTTAATATGCATGATTTACTACCCGCTGTTACGCTTGACTTTTGGACTTCTTGATCTAATACTTAATCATCCTAACGGTAAGCCTTACATCATGTTTCTGTCCGTCATATCAACAGTTTGCCTTACGCTTCCTTCAGATTCCACTTCACAATGGACACCCTTGCGATCAGCTAACGATTCCTGTCAAGTAGGCTCGCTCGGGACTTCAACCCTATCAGTAAATAGTATGCATGGCACACATATAAATAGAATTGATAGATTCAATCCTATACCGAAAGTTAGCTTATACCTTCCTTATTAATATTAATATAATTGCTCTTTATATACCTATATCATAATTACCAATTTATTACAATAAAACTTATCGCCATCAATTGTAAAACAAGCTAAACATTCCGTTTTTTTCTTTAAAACATTATTAATCTCCGGTTAAAATGAATGATAGTTTATAAAGCATAATAAAATATGGAAATTTTAAACTTTAAAGTAATGAAAGGTTGCTTTTTTACTTTTTAAATGTAATTTGTTTTTTTACATGGATAATTTTATAGTATTGATTTTCAGAATTTTAATAATTAGTCTTGATTTTTGAAGCGATAGTAATCCTGAATCCTTACCGGACACTAATGTTAAAGTATATAGGAAGTGTACCTATACTTATTAGTGGTATTTTTAAAAATTAGTAGCGTGAAAGATTTTAAAGAATAGTATAAAGAGTTAAATTTGTACCTCAAAGTATAACTAAACTGATAATAGAAAGATCATTGGAAAATAAAAAAGCTCAAAAATTAATTGAAAAAATTTTAGCCGACCTTGAACGTTCAGGAATTATTACAAATACACTTATTGAAGATTTAAAGGAACTTCGTACATACGCTTTAGAAGCGCAAATTCCCTTGGCAGTTAAAGTTTTACGCTTAACTTATGAACATATTGAGGAGAATGATACATTTTTAATTCCAATTCCGGATGATGAGCCAGTTGAAGAAGGTCAGGAATTAATAACTACTGAAGAAACTGCCGTTAGTCCGGTAGAAAGTCTTTCTTATATGATTTCTTTATTTAAAGATTTAAAAAACAAGATGAATGTTTCGGACTTAGCCGACTATCGTACCGCATTGAATGAATTTTAATTTTTTAGATACATGAAAACCAAATTTAAAGCTGGTTTAGTTATTGCTTAAGGATTTATGTAGGTAGTATTATTACAAAATGTGAAGGAGTTTATATGAAAGTATCGACAAAGTCTGAAAAAAAAACAAGATTACAATTATTACATCAATATTATTCTTATACAGGATTTTATAAATTTCTGGGAACAAGTTTAAAAAAAGCACTTCCTCCTATTGTATTGTTTATAATAGTCCTGCTTTGTATTAACTATTTTGTCATTAATATTAATGACTTATTGATTTATGTTACAGAAAATTACGCTGATAGTGTGGTTTTCGGAACTTTTTTTGCTTCAGAGTCTTTATTAGGTTTAATTCCTCCTGAAATTTTTATTGCCTGGTGTGATAAAGCCAATTCTCCCATCCTATATTTATCTGTTTTGGCTTTGCTTTCTTACCTGGGCGGAATCGTTTCTTATTTTATAGGTAAATCCATTACTAAAATTCCTTCCGTACACGAATATTTGGAAGTAAAAATGGCAAAACATATAAAGAATACCCGAAAGTGGGGAGGATTTTTAATTGTAGTTGGGGCATTATTACCCATTCCTTTTTCTATTACCAGTATTGCTGCCGGAATGATAAAATTCAATTTTATTAGCTATTTATTATTTGGATTACTACGATTTCTAAGATTTTATCTATACGCTCTAGCCATTTTTAATTTAGTGTAAGATACTTCAACCTATGATTACAAGTTTTAGAATTATTAGTTTTTTAGAAGGTTTATCCTACCTTGTGATCTTATTTGTAACCATGCCTTTAAAATATTTATTCGCTTCTCCTGAACCTAACAAAGTTATTGGGATGATTCATGGTTTTTTATTTTTAGCCTATATCGTATTTGCTTTTTTAGTCAAAGCAGAAAAAAAGTGGAACCTAAAAACCTTTCTGATTGTTCTATTGTGTTCTATTATTCCTTTTGGTACTTTCTGGATGGACGCAAAATATTTAAAGAAGTAGTTGTATTCGTCTTATTTACAAACAAGCTATCCTCCATCCACCTAATTATTAAATATTTACTCAGGGTATTCAATTCGTAAATGATAAATGTTAGTCAATTTTCTTTTAAAGACTTTCTTAATTTGCTGAATCTCCTTAAACGTAATATTTGCATTTAAAAATTGACCATCTGCCATTTGTTTATTTATAATCTTTTCTACAAAGTCATTAATCAGGCTACTTGTCGGGTTTTTCAAGCTTTTAGAGGCAGCTTCGACGCTATCACTCATCATTAAAATAGCCGTTTCTTTAGAAAATGGTATAGGTCCGGGATATTGAAAGTTGGCAATATCCACTTCCGGATTTTCCTTTTTTGCTTTTTGATAAAAATAATAGACAATACTTGTACCATGATGGGTACGTATAAAATCAATAATCCGATCCGGTAATTTATGTTTTTTAGCAAGTTCAATACCTTTAATCACATGTTCAACAATAATTTTAGCACTTTCTTGTGGGGATAGCATATCGTGAACGTTACCGGACGCTACCTGATTTTCGGTAAAATATATGGGGTTTGTCATTTTTCCAATATCATGATATAAAGCTCCTACCCTGACTAACATTGCATTTGCTCCAATATCATTTGCAGCAGCCTCCGCAATATTAGCTACATTGAGCGAATGGTGAAAGGTACCTGGTGCTGTATTGGACATATCTTTAAGTAAAAAAGAATTGGTATCACTAAGTTCTAATAAAGAGACATCTGATACCAACCCAAAGGTCTTTTCGTAAGCGTAGATTAACGGATGTACAATTAAAGTAGCAAAACCACCAATGATAAATAAAAGAATTGTTTGCCAACTAATATTATTGATAGTTCCCTCATGAATAATATGAAAAGCAACATAAGCAATAATATAAACCGTAGTAATCTGACCTACCGATAAAAAGAGATTTGCACGTTTATAAGATTCTGAAATGGTGAGAATAGTTACAATACCGGCTATAATTTGTAAAAAGGTATATTCGTAACTATTCGGAACGATAAAACCGAGAATCATTACGGTCACTACATGCGTAAAAAGGCCTAGCCTAGAATCAAAAAATGCTTTTAAAACCAAGGGTAAAATACAAAGCGGAATGACGTAAATATAAGCCGCAGCATAGGTTACTACCAGCGTGGTGATAAAAACAAAAACAATTACATTAAAAAGAATAAAGGTAACCTGAGTATTATTAATATAAATATCCGGACGGTATTTATAGATAAATAAAAATAACATTAATAGCGCAAAAGCTACCAGAATCGCATATCCGGATACAATCCAATACGTATTATTTGCACTCCATACCTGGGATTCATATTCGGATTTAAGGGATTTGAGAATCCGTAGTGTCTCCCCTTCCACTACTTCTCCTTTGGCTATAATCCTACTACCTTTGGTTATTCCTCCCCGGGTAAGAGATATTTTCTCCAGCTCTCCCTGCAAAGCACTCTCCGTAAGTTGGCGATGTAAACTTACATTAGGCTTGATAATATCATAGAATAAAGCGAGATATGCACTTTTAAATTTTACATATTCGCTTTTATTTAGTTTAGAAGTAATAGTCTGGGTGACCTTGTTCTCTGGTAATAGTTTTTTAAAGGTAATCGCAATAGCATTGTTACCCTTATTAAGAAATACCTGTTTATCCTTGTCATAATCGTAGGATTCTTTTAAAATTCCGTACCGATATATTTCTTTAAGAATTATTAACCCGAATACCCTTGCCCTTTCAGAAGTATTATGCTCATTCAGCATTTTAAGATGTGTTCTAAAAGCTTTAGGATATGCTGCTAATACATTTTTATAAACAAGGGTGTCGTAAGTGAAATAAGGAATTACCTGTTCTTCGACTTTTAAACGTTCGTTTATTAGTTCATCCTCGTTCTTAACAATCGCAAAATCAAAAGGAGCGTATAAATTGTCATATTGCCAGGGTTTTCCTTTAGTAAATTCGTATTTAAAAACCCCTCCTTTCGGAAAGAGATACACAATTAATGTCACTGTACTTATAAAAAGAACTCCTTTATAGATTAAGGACTGATTTTTATATAAAGCATTTAAAAAATCTTTCAAAGGCATTTTATCTTTAGCGACTATAAAAATAGTAAATACCTTTTACAACAAAGGTTAAGTACATAAAGTATCTATTTCTATAGACATTGGCATTTTTTCCTGGAACGTTAAGGAAATGCTAGTAAACAAACTTTTTTTAATTAAATCCTTACATTGCATAAATAAAAATTATAAATAATGAAATCCAAAGAAGTTGTTATTGTAGCGGCTGCCAGGACACCAATTGGTAGTTTTTTAGGAAGCCTTTCCAGTGTATCTGCCGTAGATTTGGGAGCAGTTGCTATTAAAGGTGCTATTGACCAAATACAGTTGGATGTTACTGAAATAGATGAAGTGTTTATGGGTAATGTGGTTCAGGCTGGTAATGGTCAAGCCCCCGCACGTCAAGCAGCAATAAAAGCGGGAATTGGAAAAGAAGTACCCTGTACTACTGTTAATAAGGTATGTGCCAGTGGTATGAAAGCAGTTACCCTTGCAGCACAATCCATAGCAAACGGCGATACGGAAGTAGTGATTGCTGGCGGAATGGAAAATATGAGTCAAATCCCTCACTATATTCACCTAAGAAACGGACATAAATTCGGACCTGCAACAATGATCGATGGTATGCAGAAAGATGGCCTGGTTGATGCCTATGATCATAATGTGATGGGTACCTGCGCGGATCTATGTGCTACCGAACACAATTTTAGCCGTGAAGATCAGGATGCTTTTGCCATACAATCTTATAAAAGATCAGCGGAAGCCTGGAAAGCCGGAAAATTTGATAAAGAAGTCGTTCCGGTGTCAGTACCACAAAGAAAAGGAGATCCCATTGAAGTAAAAGAAGATGAAGAATTTAAAAATGTTAAATTAGAAAAAATTCCACATCTACGTCCTGCTTTTACTAAAGATGGGACGGTTACCGCTGCTAATGCGTCTACTATAAATGACGGAGCGGGTGCAGTTGTTGTTATGAGTGCTGATAAAGCTAAAGAACTAGGTCTTACTCCGTTAGTTAAGATTAAAAGTTATGCAGATGCGGCACAAGAACCAAAGTGGTTTACGACAGCTCCTGCTAAAGCTTTACCTAAAGCCCTTGATAAAGCCGGGATTAGTTTAAAAGAAGTAGATTACTTTGAATTTAACGAAGCATTCGCTGTAGTGGGATTGGCTAACATGAAACTATTAGACTTAGATGATAGCAATACGAACGTAAATGGCGGAGCAGTTTCATTAGGACATCCACTTGGATGTTCGGGTGTTCGAATTTTAATTACGCTAATTAACGTATTAGAACAAAATAATGCGAAAATTGGAGCAGCAGCTATTTGTAATGGAGGTGGTGGCGCATCTGCTATGGTGATTGAGAGGGGTTAGTGTTTTTTATAATTTAGAGAAGATAGTTTTATGAATTGAGAGGAAAGAAGATAAATAAGAGAGTTTTATGAATAGAGAAAAGAGAAGAGATTTGTGATCTTTATTTTTAGTTGAAGGTTTAAAGTATGAAGAATTAAGTATGAAGTATGAAGTTGAAGGGTTTTATGGGAGTTTAGAAATAACATAATAACCAAATAACTTTAAAACAAAAAAACTTTTCCCTAGTGCCTTTTGCCTAGTCAACTAATAAAAATAACCTAGTAACTAAATAACTGAGTAACTTATGAAAAAAAACTTTTGCCTACTTGCCTTCTGCCTAATCAACTAATAAAAAATAACTTAGTAACCCAATAACTCAATAACACAAACCAGTGCCTTTTGCCTAATCAACTAACAAAATAACCTAATAACAAACAATGAAATACGGCATTTGTCCGCTTACTGTAGTTCCACTTCGGGGAGAACCCCGGGATGCTAGTGAAATGGTCTCGCAAGTCCTTTACGGAGAATGTTTTGAAGTTCTACAGAAAGAAGAAAAATGGAGTCTGATTCGGCTAACTCATGATTTGTACGAAGGATGGATAGATAATAAACAATATAATTTCATAAATAACGATCAATTTGATGCAATAAAAAACCAGCCGGATCAACGATGTATCGATTTTATAGCTTTTGCTACCGATCCGCAAGAACAATTAATACCACTTACCTTTGGAGCCAAATTAAATGCGTTAAGTTACTTGCAACATCAATTTGATGGAGAATTAGCGAGCGGAATTCAGTCAAAAAATAGACTTACAGAGATCGCGTTGATATTTTTAAATGCTCCTTACCTATGGGGTGGCAGAACTCCCTTTGGTATTGATTGTAGCGGATTTACCCAAATAGTATATCTATTGTGCGGGCATTCATTGCTAAGGGATGCATCCCAGCAAGCAACGCAAGGCAAAGTATTGAGTTTTATTGAGGAAAGCGAACCCGGAGATTTGGCTTTTTTTGATAATGAAGAAGGCCGAATTATCCATGTAGGTATTATTTTAAAAAACAACCATATTATTCATGCACATGGTAAAGTACGTATTGACCAATTAGATCATACCGGAATCTTTAATTCAGATACTTCTACCTATTCACATCAACTTAGACTTATAAAAAAGATATTTTAAGATAGTACTAACACTTAACCATCTATTTCTTTTTATATTTGAAACGATCATTTCAAATAAGAATGCCAAAAGTCGAAACCTTTAATAGAGAAGAGATTGTTGTAAAAGCCATGCAGGTTTTTCATGATAAAGGTTATAATGGTACTTCCATGCAGGATTTAGTAGATAGTACCGGATTAAATCGTTCCAGTATCTATAATTCCTTTGGTAATAAATTAGAGATGTTTGTGGAAGTTTTAAAATATTATGAAAATCTTCATGCTACCAGAACACAAAAGGAATTAACAAGCGTATCAAATCCGAAAGAGATGCTTCGACTCTTGTTTAAATTACTTTTACAGGATGTTTTAAAAAATCCGGACAAAAAAGGTTGTATGATTGTAAACTGTAAATCAGAAATGGCAAATTGCAATTCAACTGTAAAGCGTTTTTTAACCAATAATCAGAATAATATGTTGAAAATGTTGCAAGATATTTTGGAAAAAGGGGTTCAACAAAAAGTTTTTAATAATAAAAAAACAACTACCCAATACGCATTATATCTACTTTCTGCTATTCAGGGATTTCGAATGACTTCTATTTTAAATAAAAATGAAAACGAACTACGGGCTATTATAGATACTATTCTAGTTCCAATTAATAACTAAAATTTTTTATAACTATTTGGAACAATCGTTCCATAACAATTAAATTATATATGTCAACATTTAATAACAAAACAATTTTAATTACAGGAGGTACCAGTGGTATTGGTAAAGCAGTCGCTAAAGAATTTTTAGCAGAAGGCGCAAAAGTTTTGATTACCAGCCGAAAAAAAGGAAATCTGGATCAAACCATTAACGAATTAGGCGGTTCCATTCATGGAATTCAGAGTGATGCCAGTTCTATGGATGATCTAAAAGAGCTATCGAAGCATATTAAAGAATATTCGGATACTATTGATGTACTTTTTGTTAATGCAGGATTTGGAAAATTTTCTCCGATAGAAGAAGCTTCCGAAGATTTTTTTGATTCTCAAATGAACGTATTGGTCAAAGGTGGGTTTTTCACTGTAAAAGAAGTACTTCCCTTGATCAAAGAAGGAGGTACTATTGTTTTTAATACGAGCGTAGTTACTGATGTGGCGATGCCGGGCGCTAGTGTTTATGGTGCTGCTAAAAGTGCTGTACAATATTTAGTTAAAAGTTTTGCTAACGAATTTAAAGACCGAAAGATTCGGGTGAACGCAGTTAGCCCTGGTCCTATTGAAACTAATTTCTTTAACGAAGCAGGTGTCCCGGATGAACATCAACAACAAATGGCGGAGCAAATCTTATCTCAGGTGCCTATGAACCGTTTTGGAAAGCCGGAAGAAATTGCTAAAACCGTGAAATTTCTTGCCTCAGAAGAAGCCAGTTATATTACCGGTCATGAAATTCAGGTAGACGGCGGAATGGTTCAAGTATAATAATTATAAGCTTTTTTAACTTACTATAATAGGTTAGATAAAATAGCAATTGCTATTTCATCTAACCTATTTTTTATAATTACATCTCCTATCTACTACTTCTCGGTAAAAATAGATGGTAATGTTGCATTTCTCGTTCCTATGAAATAGTGTTTATCGTTTTAAATACATTATGTCCTATAAAAATTCAACACCCGCCTGTAGACGGGTAGGTCGCTATCGCTTCTAGAAACAAGAATCAAGACTAATCATTGTAGTATTGAAAATTCATATGGTAATAAATATTTACATTAAAGAACCAATTACTTTTAAAAAAGTGACAAAGCAGTCTCTAAACAGTTCAACGTTTGGCATTACTTTATTTTACTCTACTCGGTAAACTTTTATTTATTTTAACCGGACACTAATGTTTAAATACATACTCTAATAAGCATAAATAAGACGTGAAACTGTAAAATAAATTATTCGTGTAGTGTAACTTTACAAACTCTAACGGAAAGTTCAGATATTTCCTATAAAAATATAAATATAAGCTATAAACCAAATTATAACCGAAAATAATGACAGTTTATCGTACTTTTTCTACATCTTTTTCTCTTAAAAATTACATTTCCCCTTTTTTAATTCATTTTTAACAATATATTTGCACAAGTTTTAACCTAATCAAGCAATTATGAAAAAAACAAGTTTATTAAACATTTTCCTGTTGTTTACTATCGCAGCTTCTTCACAATCCTATATTGGTCTATTGACGGATAACTATAGTGGAGTTCATGGAGTGATTAGTAATCCGGCAAATGTGGTCGATTCCCGTTTTCGTACAGATATAAATCTGGTAGGGATCAGTTCCCTTTTTGGCAATGATTTTTATTCGGTAGGTTTAAGTGACCTGGATACAGATACGGATTTTGCTGATGATTCTTTTTTAGATCCAAGCGATAGCAACAACCTTTTTGGTAATGCAGATATATTAGGACCTTCTTTTATGTTTAATATTAATGCCAAGAATAGTATTGCATTAACCACTCGCGGAAGAGTCCTTTACAATGTTAATGATATTAGCGGACAAACCTATGAAAGTCTGATTGAAGATTTTGACGATCAAGATGATTTTATGGTTAACGAAGGTGACTTTTTTGTTACCGGAACTGCCTGGGCCGAGATAGGCTTAACCTACGGAAGGGTTTTAATGGACAAACAAACGCACTTTTTAAAAGGTGGACTTACTTTAAAATATATCCAAGGTATTGCAAACTTTTATACCTTAGGTGAAAATGTGACATTGGATTATGATGCAGATGGTACCGCCCTACCTGGAGGACAAACATCCGGTACTATTGAAACTACCGGAACAGTAACTTACGGATCTAATAGTGATGATGAATTCGATGATTTTGAAGTTGCTGAAAGTGCAACTGGGTTTGGTGCTGATTTGGGACTGGTTTATGAATGGCGACCTGATTATAAAGAGTATCAAATAAAAAATAAAGAAGGAGAAACAGTGTGGGACCGTAATGTTAATAAATACAAACTAAAATTTGGGATGTCCCTTACCGATCTGGGGAGTATCAACTTTGACGGAGGTACCCAAACTACCTATAATATCAACGGTTCAATTACCGAGGAAGAATATGATAACGCTGAAAACATTGAGGAAGCTTTAAACGACTTCTATACCGTTATTGATGATGGTGCATCTGAAAATTCAGTTCTGCCAACAGCATTACATGTCAATGGAGATTGGAATATTAACCATAAGTTTTATGTAAACTTAAACGCTGATTTATCCTTAACTTCCAAATCTAAGCTTAATGCCAATAGGATTACTAATATTGTAACTCTTACACCTCGTTTTGAGAGAAAGTGGTTTACTTTTCAGGTGCCTTTAAGCGTACTTCAATATTCTGGTTTTCAAGCAGGAACAGGCTTTAGAGCTGGTCCTTTATACTTAGGTTCAGGATCTATTATCTCTTCGTTAATATCTGATAATGTAAATGCAATAGATTTTTATTTTGGCTTAAAAGTACCTATTTACCATAGAAAGGTAAAAGATCAGGATGGGGATGGTATTAAAGATAAAGTAGATGAATGTCCGCTACAACCTGGACCTGCTGCAAACTTTGGGTGTCCATGGCCTGATAATGATAATGACGGTTTATTGGATAAAGATGATACGTGTCCGGAAGTACCTGGACCAGAAGAAAATAAAGGTTGCCCTTGGCCAGATACTGATGAAGACGGATTACTAGATAAAGACGATGCTTGTCCGGAAGTAGCAGGACCTCAAGAAAATAACGGTTGCCCGTGGTCAGATACTGATAATGACGGAGTTGCTGATAAAGATGATCAATGTCCTGATGTAGTAGGAACTGTAGTAAATAATGGATGTCCTGAAGTAACTGAAGAAATTCAGAATACTTTGAACGAGTATGCTAAAACGATACTTTTTAACTTAGGAAAATCATCCATTAAAGAAGAATCCGACGCTGTTTTACAGGATATTGTGGCTATTTTAAATGAGTATCCTACGGCAAAATTTAGTATTGAAGGTCATACGGATAGTTCTGGTAGTAATATTACAAACCAAAAATTATCGGATGCTCGCGCAAATGCCGTAAAAACCTATTTAATTGACAAAGGAATTGATCAATTTAGGCTTTCAGCAATTGGATTTGGTGAAGACCGCCCGATTGCTTCTAACAAAACAAAGGTAGGAAGAGCTCAAAACCGAAGAGTTGAAATTAACCTGGTAAAAGAATAACAACTACTAAATTAAGCTAACTAAATTTGGTTAGTAAAGAAACTCCAAAGGATTATTCTAATTAGAATTCTCTTTTGGAGTTTTCTGTTTTTAGTATAGAAGAATCAGTTTTAAATTAAAGCAGAGATTCTCCGTTAAGGTCTGTGGTTAGCACATCACTCATGTAGTCAAAAAACGGTCGTAATAGTTGGTAGTCCGAAATTAACTGATCTAAAAAATCTGCATTTGTAACTTCCTCATCCGTATAGGATTTAGTTACAAAAAATGCTTTTTTTCTGATTAAGTCAATTGCGGGATGTTCTTTAGAAAAACCTTTGGGTGCCGTTTTTACTTCATGTTCTGTATTAAATCCACCAAAAGCCTTTTTAAATTTTTTATCATTCAAAATTGCTCGAATTTCCTGATCGTCCATTTCAAATTCTTTTCTGATTCGTAGTAAGTCTGCTGGTTCCGGATTAAAAAAACCACCACCCATTAAAGAATTTCCAGGTTCGATACGCAAATAATAACCTCCGCGTAGTTGTGCTCCTGCCCTACTAAAACTGGCACTACGATGCACATTATAAGGTGTTTTATTTTTACTAAAACGTACATCACGGTTGATTCTAAAAATTTTTAGTTTTTCAATCGTATCACTTTTATTTAAAGCTTCTTCAACTTGCTGACAAAGGGTTTTAAATATTTTTTCATTTTCCTGATACCGTGGTTTATAAAGTTGCATCCACTCCCGGGTATTGTTTTCTTTTAAATCTTTTAGGAATTCCAGGTTGGATAGCGCTACAGATGTCATACGTTATTTTATCCGAAGGTACTTAAATTTCTAAAAAATGAAAAGAATTGCCTGTAACCTTCAATACCTTTAAAATTGTAAAATACTTATATGATGTAAGCTTTAGAAAACACATATAACCAATTTATTGTTTAGATATAGGCAATTTAGCTGAAGCTCAACCTATATTATCTATAATTTATCTATTTTTACCAGTAGTTTGACCAATAAAGCTCCTACTCTATAGAAATCATGGCAAAAAAAATACAGGAAATTATCAGGGAAATAGAACTTCAAAAGAAAAACCCAAACCTAAAACTAGTTCTAAAAGAAAAGACAGAAGTTTTTACCAGTCTTCTTTTCTATACGCTATTTGATTCTGAAACCGAAGTTGAAAAGAATATTGCCCTTTTAGAAGAAATTTTTGAAGAACTGGTAGACCTGGCCTGTTGGGAAAGTGATAAACCTTGTGCAAAAGTATGGGAGTCCTATCTTATTCAACTACCTACAATTTTAAAAAAATTGACAAAAGATGCCAATGCTTTTATAAACAGTGATCCTTCAGCAAATTCTATTGAAGAAATTTACCTGGCATATCCCGGATTTTATGCTATTGCCATCTACCGGCTCGCTCATGAACTATTAAAGTTCGGGTTACCCTTAGTTCCCCGGCTTATGACAGAATATGCACATCGCTTAAGTGGTGCTGATATTAATCCCGGGGCGGAGATCGGAGAATCCTTTTTTATAGATCACGCTACAGGTATTGTTATTGGAGAGACTGCAATTATAAAAGATAATGTAAAAATATACCAGGGAGTTACCCTTGGCGGACTTTACGTAGATCGAAAATTACGTAGTGTAAAGAGACATCCCACCGTAGAAAGTAATGTTACTATTTATGCAAATGCCACCATCTTAGGAGGTTCCACGGTTATCGGTGAAAATTGTACGGTGGGCGGAAATGCCTGGATTACCAGTTCGGTACCTGCAAATTCTATTATTTCTTATACTACTGAAGTTAAAATCAAAAAGGTAATTTAATGCCATACGAACTAGTCGAACTCATAGGCAATACCCCTTTAGTCGAGGCAAAAACGCTACTATCCAATCCTAATATTAAGCTGTATTTAAAACTGGAAGGACATAATCCGGGAGGAAGTGTTAAGGACCGGGCAGCTTATAATATGATCAAGTCTGGTCTGGAACGAGGGGATATTAATCAGGATTCTAAATTAATTGAAGCCACTAGTGGAAATACGGGTATTGCTCTAGCTATGATTGCCGGGGTATTTAAAATAAACATAGAATTGGTCATGCCTGAAAATGCCACTATCGAAAGGGTAAAAACCATGCGGGCTTACGGAGCTAAAGTTACTTTGACTTCTAAAAATAAAGGTATTGAAGGGGCAAGAGATTATGCACAGGATAAAGTAGATCAAGAAGGATATATCATGCTAAATCAGTTCGCCAATGACGATAACTGGAGAGCACATTATAAAACCACAGGGCCGGAAATCTGGAGAGATACCGATCATAAAATCACTCATTTTGTATCTTCAATGGGAACCACAGGTACCATCATGGGTACTTCTACTTATTTAAAAGAACAATCTGAAGCCATTCAAATTGTAGGCGTTCAACCTACAGATGAAGCCAGTATCCCGGGGATTCGAAAATGGCCGGAAGCTTATTTGCCAAAAATTTTTAACCCTAAAAAAGTAGATCAGGTAATTGAAGTAAACGAAGAAGAAGCCATCGCTATGGCAAAAAGACTGGCTCGAGATGAAGGTATATTTTCAGGTATGAGCAGTGGCGGTGCCGTTACAGCAGCTTTAAAACTAGCAGAAAAATTGGATTCCGGTGTACTAGTTGCCATTGTTTGTGACCGGGGAGACCGCTATCTAAGTTCGGATATTTTTAATTAACTAGAGATTTAGTTAGAGCAATGATTACAGAAAAGGAAAAGCTCTCCACCTTAAAAGAATATTTTGGTTACGACCAGTTCAGGCCATTACAAAGTGAAATCATCCAGGGTATATTTGATAAAAAAGATCAGATGGTAGTCATGCCTACCGGAGGAGGTAAATCTTTATGTTATCAACTACCTGCACTACTTTTACCTGGAACTACCCTTGTGATCTCGCCACTCATTGCCTTGATGAAAGACCAGGTAGACGGTTTAAAAGCTAACGGCGTAGAAGCAGCTTATTTAAATAGTAGTCAATCCCAAACAGAACATCAATCAATTTTTAACGAGTTACTTGCCAAGAACACAAAGTTATTATATATAGCTCCCGAAAGTTTATCGGTAATTGATACCGTTATATCACAATTAGAAATTTCAATGATTGCTATTGATGAGGCGCATTGTATTTCGGCCTGGGGACATGATTTCAGACCAGCATATACACAACTAGGTTACTTAAAGAATAAATTTCCGGAAGTACCAATCGTAGCGTTAACCGCAACTGCAGATAAAGCTACCCGTACGGATATTTGCCAGCAACTGAACATTCCGCATGCAGAACTTTTCCTTGCTTCTTTTAACCGAAAAAACCTTTTTTTGGAAGTTCGCCCCGGTATCAAGCGGGTTGAACAAATTTTAAATTTTATCAATTCAAAACCTGAGGAAAGTGGGATCATCTATTGCTTAAGTCGGAAGAATACGGAGATGCTACGGGATAAGTTAAAGGCAAAAGGATTTTTAGCTGAAGCCTATCACGCCGGGTTACCACATGACAGACGGGAAAAAGTACAGGAAGATTTTATTAACGACCGGATCGCTATTGTTTGTGCTACCATTGCCTTTGGGATGGGGATTGATAAATCTAATGTCCGCTGGGTGATTCATTATAACTTACCTAAAAACATGGAAGGCTATTACCAGGAAATCGGTCGGGCTGGTAGGGATGGGCTTCCTTCTGCTACCTTACTCTTTCATAGTTATGCAGATGTTGTACAGTTACAGAGGTTTGCAGACATGTCCGGAAACCAGGAGGTGCAATTAGCCAAACTAGAACGGATGAAGCAGTATGCAGAATCTTTAAGTTGCCGCAGGAAAATTTTACTTAGCTATTTTGGGGAACATATCGAGAAAGATTGTGGACATTGCGATGTTTGTAAAAATCCACCTGAATTTATTGACGGAACTATAGTAGCACAAAAAGCATTATCCTGTATTATACGCTTAGGAGAAGAAGAACCCATCGGGACGCTTATTGATGTATTACGAGGGGCACAGAATGCTACGGTACTGGATAATAACTACCAGCAGTTAAAAACCTACGGAATTGGCAGGGATCTTTCCTGGCAGGATTGGCAACAATACATCATTCAGTTAATTAATCAGGGATTTGTTGAAATTGCTTTTCATCTCAATAATAAACTTAAGATTACACCTAGAGCCAAAAAAGTATTATTTGAAGGAGAAAAAGTACGTCTTGCTAATTTAAAAGCTATTGAAAAGCAAAAAGAAACGCTAAAGAAAGCAGCAAAAACAATTCAAGAAGATACCTTATTCCAAAGACTACGAAAACTACGATTATCTATTGCACAAAAAAACGACATTCCTGCCTATCAGATCTTTAGTGATGCTACTTTAAAAGATATAGAGAAATCCAGGCCGTTAACAGACGATGAATTTTTACAGGTAAATGGTGTTGGTCGAGCTAAAATGCAAAAATACGGGCATCAATTTATCAAAGAGATTTTAGCCTTTTCTTCAGAAAAAAGAACTAAAACTAAAAAGAGGCTTGCTAGTGGTGATTCTTATAAACTAACCCTCGACCTTTTAAATCAAGGAAAAACTCCAGAAGAAATCAGTACAGAACGAGGATTAGCGTTGAGTACTATTTACGGACATCTCTTTAAATTATCAGAAGCTGGTCACAAACTTGACTTAACTGCTTTTATTGATGCTTCTTCCTTAAAAGCTATTGAAAAAGCCAGGGAAGAACTAAAAAATCCGGATAAACTTAAAGTATATTTTGATTATTTTGAAGAAACAATGGATTATAATACTATACGTATGGCTCTGATTGTTTTAGATCAAAAAGAAACTAATTAAGTTAAAATCTTCAGTCGGTTTTGTAAGTTTTCTCTATTATGACCGGTTAATAAAGTTTCGCCTAGCGCATTCTCCAGATCTTCTTTTAGAACCTCAGGAAAAAAGAATAATTTATACAACTCTGCAATACTTAGAGGGCTGTTCCCACCTTCTAGTAGCTGCATGGTATCCCCTTTTATAACTGCTCCCGGTTCTATAACTTTCAGGTAACTTCCGCAGAAAGTTTTATTTAGAAACTGCTTTAAAACTTTTTGTGTACCAAAACGGATTCCTAGTTTGAAGCAAGGCTCACGAGGTTGGGTGATTTGAACTTTAGCCTGTCCCAGTTGATAAATATCACCAAGAAATAGGTTTTCTTCTTTTAACCCTTCTAAGGTAATATTCTCTCCAAACATACCGTAGTTCCACTCCAGATACGGATAAAGACCTTGCCAATATGCGTAGTGATCTGCGCTATAAAGATAACAAGCTTTATCTACTCCCCCATGATACCTACGATCAATTACCGAATCACCAGCTACATCTTCTTTATCCAGATATATCTCTTTATCAACCGGATATTTATAAATACCGGTTGTAACTTCTTTAGCTTTCCAGGAAACTGTGGTAGGACTACCAATATTTACGGATTTAACTTTCATCTTCTGAACTAATTAGTGTAATTCGATTTAAAATAAGACCCGAACCGGGTACAATATGTTCTAAGATAATTTCTTCTTCGGATGTATCCAAAGTTTTACGGATAAAAGTTTCATCCCTTTTACCTTTTCCTACATCAATTAAAGCTCCCATCATTAACCGAATCTGATTACGTTTAAAACCGGTTCCTACGATCTTCAGCAAATAACTTTTCTCCGGAAAAAAATTGGCAATATATTCGGTATTTTCCATTATTCTACAATAATCAATGGTTCCGGTAAGTACGGTTTTAGGATTCGGACGATGACAATAAGATCTGAAATTATGAGTGCCTTCAAAGAGCCGGGCACATTTTTTCATCGCTTCAATATTCAATTCCTCCGGTATATTGTACATAAAAGGTGCTGCAAACGGGTGCATTTTAGTTCCAAACGTAAACAGATAGATATATTCCTTTTGTTTGGGATGCTGAATTATATTGAAGTTTTTATCCACTTCTTCTATTGATAAAGCTTTAATATCCTGCGGTAAATTCTGATTAAATTCTGATAAAAAAGAAGCAGTCTCAATAGGCTGATGATCCAAAAATAGTTCGATAAATGCTTCATTTGCAGAAACCTTTGCATCGGTTCTTCCGGCAGCCAATACTTTAAAATTTTTATGCTGTAATACATAAGCAAGTGTACGTTCTACCATACGCTGTACTGTATTTACTTCGGGTTGTTTCTGCCATCCATGAAACCGAAAACCCAGATATTGTACTTTGATTAAATAGTAATAACGTTGTCTAAACACCTACATAAGTTTAACCCGAAGATATAAATCCTACTCGCAAAATTCATAATTTTATTTTGTTATTCTTATAATATAAAAGGTAGTTGTATGAAGAGGTTGTAGTAACCTTTTCTATGTTTTTTAGCTAAAATTTCAGAGTTTTATCAATCGTTAAAGATCAATTTTAACATATTGGCATTAAATTAACGCTTGCAATTTTAGTTTTATAGTTCATACTTTTATATTTGAGAATATCGAATACTAACTAAAATTAATTAAATCATGGTAAAAGACAAGTACCAACCCGTTTTGGAGTTGGGTGAGAAATTAAATATTAAAGACGGAGATGTAAAGGTGGAAGGGGATAAATTAGAAGTACGTGGTACAGCTAAAACCCAATATGATAAAGATTTGCTTTGGGATAAGATTAAACAGATCGGGGGCGAAAATCCTGATGATATTATGGCAGATATTAAAGTGGAAGATACTTCTGTCTACACACATCATACGGTTGAAAAAGGAGAGTCTTTAAGTAAAATTGCTAAGCATTACTATAAAGATCCAATGAAATACAACAAAATTTTTGAAGCTAATAAAGATAAACTGGACAATCCTGATGTAATCCATCCGGGACAGGAATTAGTAATTCCAAATTTATAATCCGAAGAAAGAAGTTCAATTCTGACTGGTGTTTAAATTTACACCTGTGAATTGATGAGAGTATCGTAAAAGATACTTTATTTTTAGATGGAAATTAAACCCCAAAGGTTTTAGAAACCTTTGGGGTTTTGTTCGTTTTAAATAGCAACCTACTATCTTTCCCTATAGTGAACTTATCAAAAAATAACATACTTCAACCGAAAGTTTATAGTATTTAGGTGGATGTATAAAAAATGCTTCTAAGTGGTAAGAGTATTATAAAAAATGCTTTAGCTTTTAATTGAAATCAGACCCCAAAGGTTTTGGGAACCTTTGAGGTCTTGTCGTATTCTATAGCAATCTACTATTGTTTTCGGTAGTAAATTTATCTGAAAAATCAACTCGACTTAATCGGAGGTTTACGGCATGCTAGTTAGATGCGCTAAATAAACTTCTAGATAGCAAGGGTATGGTAGAAACACCTTTAATCTTGGTTAGATCAGGTGTACCAAAGGTTTTAGAAACCTTTGGGGTCTCGTTTGTTCTGTATGAAGATTTGCTTTTAGTTTAAAATCATCCTGAAATTTCAGTAATTTTTTCTTTTGCTAGTTGTAGGATACATTGAAATTGCTCTTCAAGGGACATAGATGAATTATCAATTTCTATAGCATCTTTAGCTTTTTGTAAGGGAGAGTCTTTACGGGTACTATCAATATGATCTCTTTGTTTTACATTTTCCAGCACATCTTTATATTCAACTACATCTCCTCGTTCTTTCATTTCTTTAAATCGACGTTGGGCACGATCTTCAGGGGTTGCAGTCATAAAAATTTTAAGTTCGGCGTCCGGAAAAACTACCGTACCAATATCCCTACCGTCCATAACTACCCCTCGTTCTTTGCCCATTTCCTTTTGTAAAGCCACTAATTTTTTTCGGACGGCACTTATAGCAGCGACCTGGCTGACATGTTGTGATACTTCCAGTTTTCTTATATATTTTTCTACATTCTCATCATTTAAAAGAATATCAGCTAAGCCAATAGAAGGATTTATTTCAAAACGAATACGAATTGAGACCAAGGCTTGTTCAAGAGCTTCCTGATCAAAACTATTTTGCGAAATCCAATTTTGACGCATCGTATAAAGGGTTACCGCTCGATACATGGCACCAGTATCGACATAAATATACTCGAGTTTTTTGGCTAATTGTTTTGCTACCGTACTTTTACCTGTAGAAGAATATCCGTCAATGGCAACAACAATTTTTTTTTCTTTCAACTATAATAAATTTACATTAATACCAAAGGTACTGGAAGCAGCAGCGTTATTATAACGTGCATAAGAATAAGCAAATTTAAATTTACCTAATTTAAGAGAAAGTCCTGCGCTCAAACCGGCAAAAGATCGTTGATCTATAATCTTTAGTTCTTCAGATCTTCTGAAGTTATACCCTGCCCTAATGGTAAAATTATTCTCAGGAAAAAATTCTAAGCCTAAAACTACATGGCGTAAAGCATTATTTATAAAACCGGGATCGTCTCTGTCAATATTTCCTTCCAGATCAGTAATATCTCTGTTTGGGTTATTAAAAGCGATATCCCAGGTCTGTAAATTTTCTAAAGTAAAATTCCATCGAATCGGAACATTTTCTAAAGTTTTTGCAAAACCTAAATCCACCGCTAATGGTAAATCTTCGCGTACGGAATCATATGTGGTAAATTGTGTACCAGCATTACGTATGGCAAGTCCTACATCAAATTTTGAGGTTTCATTATGATACATAAATCCGACGTCCAAAGCACCTCCAATAGAAGTGTATTGCTCTAATTTTGAAGATATAAACTTCAAATTAGCTCCCGTATAAAAATCTGAATTAGGAATACGATATGCATATCCAAAAGAGATAGCTGCTTCATTTGCACCAAAATCGCTGGTAGGGTTTCCAACTTCATCAAAACCACTGAACGTACCATAATTGATATAAGTAACCCCAGCATGTAACATTAGATTTTTAGCTCCAAAACTTTTAGCATACGCAACTGATCCGTAATTGACATCTGCAATATAATTGACGTAATTTACTGCCAACTGATTATCCATTAATTCATTGATCGTTGCGGGATTTTGTAAAGCAGAACTAGGGTCTGCGTTAAATCCTGTTACATATTTACCTCCTAGGGCGGATTGATGCGGTGATGAAACAAGGTTTAAAAATTGATAGGTATACCTGCCTCCTATTTGTGAAGTTGCTTTAAAAACAAATAATAAAAATAGAATAAGTAAACACCTACGCATCATAGAGAACAAAAATAACAGAAACTCTATGTTAAACGTTATTTCTTCTTAAAAATTTTAAGAAGAAATAACGTTAACTCTTTAAAATAGAAACGGAACTATCCTTTTATCTGTATTACGTAGAAGTATTCAAATCGTAAATCTAAATATGATAACAATAAGCTACGATAATTTTTTAGCATTTTTCACTTTAGTTTTTGTAAGTGCAATAGACAAAACATCACTCATTTCTTTTACATAATGAAAGGTTAAACCTTTTAAATAATCCTGATTGATCTCTTCGATATCTCTTTTATTATCTTCACACAATAAAATTTCATTAATATGTGCGCGTTTTGCAGCTAATATTTTTTCTTTAATACCTCCTACCGGAAGCACTTTTCCACGCAACGTAATTTCTCCGGTCATTGCCAAACTCTTTTTTACTTTTCGTTGCGTAAATAGGGAAACTAAAGAAGTTAACATAGTAATACCTGCGCTAGGTCCGTCTTTAGGTGTAGCTCCCTCCGGAACGTGAATATGAACATTATACTTTTCAAAAATCTCAGGTTTAATTCCCAGTTCTTCTGAATTTGCCTTAATGTATTCCATAGCAATGGTTGCAGATTCTTTCATTACCTTTCCCAGATTTCCGGTTATGCTTAAATTACCTTTTCCCTTCGATAAAATAGATTCGATATAGAGAATATCACCACCTACACTAGTCCAGGCTAGTCCTGTCACTACGCCAGCGACTTCATTATTTTCGTATTTGTCCCGTTCTAACCGGGGAATGCCTAATATTTCCACTACATCTTTATCTGATATTTTAATGTTGTAGTCTTCTTCCATAGCAATATTCTTCGCGGCATAACGAACCATTTTAGCAATTTGTTTCTCTAGGCCTCTTACCCCAGATTCTCTTGTATAGCCTTCAACAATTTTCTCTAATTGTTTTTTACCTACTTTTAGGTGAACTGATTCTAATCCGTGTTCTTTTAATTGCTTGGGTAGTAAATGTTGTTTAGCTATCTCTACTTTCTCTTCTATCGTATATCCGGTGACTGGTATAATTTCCATACGATCCCGTAAAGCAGGTTGGATAGTATTCATACTATTAGAAGTGGCGATAAACATGACCTTAGATAAATCAAACCCCATTTCCAGAAAATTATCATGGAACTCAGAATTTTGTTCAGGATCCAGAACTTCCAATAACGCCGAAGAAGGATCCCCTTGTGATCCGGTTGCTAATTTATCAATTTCATCCAGAACAAAAACAGGGTTGCTGGTTCCGGCTTTTTTAAGACTCTGAATAATACGACCTGGCATGGCGCCAATATAGGTTTTACGATGTCCTCTTATTTCAGCTTCATCCCGAAGTCCGCCTAAAGAAATTCTAACATATTCTCTACCCAAAGCTTCTGCAACGGATTTTCCAAGAGAGGTTTTCCCTACTCCTGGAGGTCCAAATAGACAAAGTATCGGAGACTTCATATCGTTGCGAAGTTTTAATACTGCCAAATATTCAATAATCCGTTTTTTAACCTCATCCAGACCATAATGACCACGGTCCAATATTTTTTTTGCCCGTTTTAAATCAAATTTATCTTTACTAAACTTGTTCCAGGGCAAGTCCAGGAAAAGATCCAGGTAATTTCGTTGTATAGAATATTCAGCAACCTGTGGGTTCATTCTTCTAAGCTTGGACAACTCTTTATCAAAATGTTTCTTTACGGATTCATCCCATTTTTTTTCTTTTCCGCGTTGTACCATTTCTTCAATCTCATCTTCATGTGAAACCCCGCCCAGTTCTTCCTGAATGGTTTTCATTTGTTGATGCAAAAAATACTCGCGTTGCTGCTGACTCATGTCATTTTGCACTTTACTTTGAATGTCATTGCGAAGTTCTAGCTTCTGAAATTCAACATTCATAAACTTTAAAGCTTCTAATGCGCGTTCTTTTAACTTATTAATTTCTAAAATCTTCTGTTTTTCAGTGACCGAAAGATTTAAGTTAGAAGAGACAAAATTGATTAGAAACGAACTGCTTTCTATGTTCTTTATCGCAAACGAAGCTTCTGAAGGAATGTTAGGACTTTCCTTAATTATTTGTAAAGCAAGGTCTTTTATAGACTCAATAATCGTTAAAAATTCCTTATTATTTTTAGCCGGACGTTTTTCAGGAACTTCAGTGATCCTAGCCTTAAAATATGGTTTTTCTTCTATAAATTCTTCAATACGAAATCTTTTCTTTCCTTGTAAAATAACCGTAGTATTACCATCGGGCATTTTTAAGACTCTTAAAATTTTAGCTACTACTCCAGTTTTATTAATATCGTCAGCAGTAGGGTCTTCAATATCTTCTGCTTTTTGCGAAACTACCCCAACTACTTTTTCGTTTTGATTTGCATCGTTTAATAATTGTATTGAGGTATCTCTTCCTGCAGTAATAGGAATAACAACACCAGGAAATAATACAGTGTTTTTCAGAGGTAAAATGGATATGATTTCAGGTAAATCTTCCCTTGCAATTTCTTCTTCATCTTCTGAAGTCATTAAAGGTATTAGTTCTGCATCCTGATCAATCCCTTCTAATGACAGACTGTCAATAGTATGTATTTTGGTTTTTTTCATATATATGGTTAGCTAGCCATATTGTCATTTAGACTTATAAGTTTTAAACTTTTAACTTATTAGTAATCAACAATTGGCCAATATCAATTATTTTTATCAAGTAACTAGATTACTTCCTTTTTATATTTCAATTGTTATGCCATGTTCTAAAGTATTTTATAAATGTATGTAACAAAAATATCAAATGTTCGTCATCTTAGTACATCTTAATAATTTACTAATCAATTAAAACAAACAACATGAAAAAACAAATTTTTCTTACTTTATTAGTCAGTATTTTTACTTTAGGTGCCCAGGCACAATGGAGGGGAAGTAAAAATAAAATTAAAGGTAATAACAACAAAGTAACTATAGACAGAAAAACTTCAGATTACGATAAAATACATTTAAAAGGGAGTTGGGATGTTAAACTAATAAAAGGTACTGAGGGAAACCTGACTATTACCGGAGAAAGTAATTTATTAGAGTATATTGTAACGGAAGTAGAAGGTGACAAATTAATCATTCACAGTAAAAACGGATATTCATTAAGCACCTCATTTGGTGAAACTATTGTAGTTAGTGTTCCGTTTTCTGACCTAGATGGTATATATCTATCTGGTTCTGGTGATATTGAGGGAGAAGACACAGTTATAGCGGATGATTTGGATATTGTAGTTTCAGGCTCAGGAGATATTGCTATTAACTTACAAGCAACTAATTTGAAAAGTAAAGTTACGGGAAGCGGTGACGTTCTTTTAAAAGGAGAAGCTACTGCTTTTGAGTGTAGTGTTACGGGATCGGGTGATATATCTGCCTATGGGGTAACTGCCAAAAATGTAGAAGCCTCTGTTACTGGTTCTGGTGACATTGCTGTAACTGCAACCGAATCTATAAAAGGAAGAGTAACCGGATCCGGTGATATCGACTTTAAAGGAAACCCAATTACTAAAGACACAAAAGTATTAGGTTCTGGCGATATTACTGCTAATTAATAGTAGTATATACGTACGTTGCAATACACCTAATTAAACATCCTGCTTGGGTATACCGGGCAGGATGCCTTTTTAGGATCCATCTTGGTTGTTATAGATTTACCGAAAATTAGGATTTATAGCACCTTTAAGGTATGACGAACATATTTTCATGTATTAAAGTAAATTGTAAATGAGTTATTTCTTACTTTAGTCACACTTAATTCTAATATTAACGCAATTGTTCTTTTCAAAAAATAAAAACATTCCTTTTAAAGAAATTTTACCTGGTGATTATTTAGATTTCCATTCTCATTTACTACCTGGTATTGATGATGGTGCTAAGTCTTTAGACGCTTCGCTTTTATTAATAAAAGAAATGGAAAGAATAGGAGTTAAAAAAATTATTACTACTCCTCATGTAATGAAGGATATGTATCCAAATACTACCACTTTAATTAAAGAAAAGCAAAAAGAAGTTGAACATGCTATTAAAGAAGCAGGTATTATTATGAGTTTTCACGCTGCCGCAGAATACATGCTTGATGAATTGTTTCATACTCGTTTAGTTGATAAAGATGTACTGTTGATTACAGGTGACTATTTATTGGTGGAAATGTCAACTTTTAATCCTCCTATCAACTTAAAGGAACAACTTTTTGATATTAAAGTCTCTGAATATACACCTATTTTAGCACATCCGGAGCGATACAGTTTTTATTTTGATGACTATTCGAAATATGCTGATTTAAAAGATTCCGGATTTTTCTTTCAACTAAACCTATTATCGGTTAAAGGATTTTACGGTGAAGGGGTTCAAAAAACAGCAATGAAATTATTGGAAGATGACATGTATGATTTTGCTGGGTCTGATATTCATAACCTACATCATTTAGAAGTATTGGAAAGAGGTTTTGTAAAGCCTGTTGCTAAAAAGGTGCAGCCTTTAGTATATAATAATAGCTTACTTTATTAATCATTAGTGTCCGGTAAAGTTTTTCAAGACCTGCCTGCGAACGGGCAGATTCCTATCGCTTCTAGAAATAAGAATCAAGACTAATTATTATAATTCTGAAAATCACTATTATAAAATTATCTATGTCGAAAAAACAAATTACTTTTAAAAAGCAAAAAAGCAACTTCTAAATACTTTAAAGTTTGGAATTGCCACATTTTACTACGCTTTATAATTTATTATATTTTTTAACCAGACGTTAATAATTATAAATATTAGATATATAGTGCTATAATTAATTATAATATTAATACTGATAAACTTATCCCTAAATAATTTTAGTTAAAGCCTAGGATTTTGAACCATATCCGTATCCATACCCATATCCCGCTCGGCTTCGAGCACCGTTTAATAGTATGGCCATATTTTCCAATCTATTGCTAGTATATAGATCATAAGGAGTGTTTAATGCATTTTTTTCTGTGAAATTTTCTCTTACTAAATATATAGTTAAATTTGCAGATTCTGCAATTAACAAAGTATCGGTGACCAAACTAACTGGAGCAGTATCAACAATAATATAATCAAAATTATCTTTTAGATAATTCATCATTTCCTGAACTCTTATATTCATTAATAACTCAGATGGATTTGGAGGAATCACACCAGGTGGTAATAAAGTAAGAGGGCTATCGTTTGACTTCTCTTTATACAATACATTTTCCGGTTTTAAATTATGATCAGTAATAAAATTTGAAAATCCAGTTGTATTCATTTTTTGAGGTAGGTCAAAAAATTTATGCATTTTCGGGTCTCTAAAATCTGTTCCAACTAAAACAACTTTTTTTTCAGACAGTGAAAGTACTTTTGATAGATTTGATGAAATTAGCGTTTTACCTTCACCACTGATCGTAGAGGTAACAAAAACTACTTTGCCTTTACCTTTAGTGTCTGTTGAAGCTAATAGAAATTCAAGATTCGTACGAAGGATTCTGAATGCTTCAGCAATACCAGAGCGATCCATACGCGATATTAATAGGTTTTTTGCCTTCTTTTCTTTTGGAATAGATCCTATGAAGGGAATTTCATTTAAATGCTTCATATCATCCTTAGATTCAACTTTTACATTTAATAACCCAGCTAAATAAATAAAGGAAGTTGGAATTATTAATCCAAAAAGAAACGCTGCGATATATATGATTTTCTTTTTAGGAGAAACTGGTAACATAGCGCTAGTTATTATAGCGTCATCAATAATCATCGAATTTGCCTCGGTAACCTTGCTTGTAATTTCTGCTTCTTCCCTTTTTTGTAATAAATACAGATATAGTTGTTCTTTAATCGTAATTTTACGTTGAATATCTATAAGGTCTTTCTGTTGTTTAGGCGCTCTGTAGATTTTACTGGTAAAATACTTATTTTGTTCCTTTAAATTATTATAGGTTAAAGTAATGGAACGTTTAAAGTTATCAAGGTTACTTGCAAGTACTTGTTTTAGTGCTACAATTTGTTGATCCAGATTTACGACAATCGGATTTTGAATACTTGAACTGCGTAGTAATGAATTACGTCTTGTAATTAAACTATTATACCTATTAACAATTTCTAATATACCAGAGTCGCTAAAACCCAAATTAGAAGGAATCATGTTAAAAGAATCTTTCTGATTAGAAATATAATTTCTCATTTCTTCTATCAGGTTCAACTGTGTACCTACCCTATTTAATTCTTCCTGATTACGGGAATCACTATCTGCAATACGTTGCGTTTCTGCTGCTATATCTGTTGTTAATAAATTTTTAGATTTATAACCTGCAGATTGTTCATCCACTTCTTCTAAATCACCAGAGATAATAGAAAGTCTATTATCAATAAAATCAGAGGTTTTTTGAGAGACATTTCTTTTTCTTTCCAGATTGTCTTGGATATATTGATTTAATAACGAATTAATAATATGTTGAGCTCTTAACTTAACCTTATCTTTAAAAGAAATTTGTAAAGTAGTTGATGTTTCACCTACTGGTGACACCTTTAAACGAGAGCTATATTTCATCGCAAGATTTATAGGAGGTATAACTTTAGCATTAATAATGGTACCTACCCTTCCTGACAAATCAGTGTTAGGAGTAATGATTACTTTACCAGCTTTAGTAGTTAAAACTTTACCGAAAGTATTAGATGACAATTCATTTCCTTCTTTGTCTAAAACCGTATATGATTCAGCAGATTCTATTCGAATAGGAATAGAGACTGTATTCTTATTAATAATAGAATCTGCTGAAACTAAATTCAATTTAATAATAGATTCAGGATAATCTTCTACTTCTATAACCCGTCCTTTTTTAAAATACTGTACATTTAAATTTAAATCTTTTACTACTTTGTGCATTAAAGTACGTGAGGTTAAAATAGCCATTTCATTTTCTAGCGTACTCTTGGATTTACCAAAAGAAATGAAATCCTGAAAAGAGGAAAGATCCGGGCCAGAACCAGTTTTCTCCTCATCTGTTATTAATAATGTAGCACTAATTTGATACTCCGGTGCAGTATAACGAATATAAAAATAGGCAGCCGTAATAGTTAATAAAATACATATTAGATACCAATACCATTTTTTTAAATAAATTTCTAATGTCTTTTTTAAGGTAGAGTTATCATTTAAACCTTGCATACTTGTTTTAGTAACCATAGTTATAATTAAACTTGTTAATTATTTCGAAGTATTAAATTAATACCTGATAAAATTACAGCAGTTAAGCTAATTATTATGCTTGCCGTTCTACCATTGTTGTTAGAACGACGAATTTCTGACTTATTAGGTTTTACATATACCACATCATTTTGTGAAAGGTAGTAAACTTCGCTATTAAAAACTGAACTTGAAGTCATATCTAAAACATATGATTTTTTAACGTTATCAACTTCTCTTATAACTAAAACGTCTTTTCGTCTTCCCTTAATAGTCATATCCCCAGCCAGACCTAAAGCCTCAACCACGGTAATACGATCATTTTTAATAGTATAAGTTCCAGGTTTTCGAACTTCTCCAAGTACAGTTACTTTAAAGTTCTCAGTTTGTATATTAATAATCGGATCTTTAACGTATACCAATAGTTTCTCCTGTAGTTTGGCCTTAGCTTCTATCTTATCCAGTCCTGCTAGTTTAATAGTTCCTAGTACTGGAAACTCGATATTTCCCTCAGAATCAATCAAATAAGTTGGAATATTATTTTGAGTTGGTGTATAGCCAGATACAGCTACGTTCCCCTGTAAATCAGAAGTAGTAGCATTTGACATGCCTTGTAAAGGATTAAAGGGTGCTACCGCTGCCATGTCTAATGCAGTAACTGAAATACTAACTAGATCACCTACCTGAAAAACAGGTACATATATTTTTTTTGATAAATTTGAATTTGAAGAATTTAAATCTTGAAAGTAAATAATTTCTTTTGAGTTGTTACATGAAATAAAAGCACTTATACTGATTACAGTTAAGAGTAACTTAGTTAGATTCATTTAGTGTATAGTTATGATAATCGTTATTAACTTATTAGCGGGTAAATGTACTATATATAATTATTATTTAAACTTTTTCCCTTTTAATTTTACCCAAGTTTTTATTTTTTGACTTCTCTTCATTTTTTTGATCTATGCTCTCAAAAGTGGAATTTTTAGAGATATATTCAGGAACGATTTCCTTTAATTTAGATACAATTAAGTTGTCCTGATTTAAAAGATTCATTATGCATAAGTCATCAATTCTATCTTGAACCTTTTTACAATCTAATTCTTCCAGTTGACTGATCATTATTTTTTTGTGATAGGTAGGTAGCGTATTTTCAGTATCTGCTAGTAACTCTTCATATAATTTTTCGCCAGGCCGCAATCCTGTAATTTCAATATCGATATCATTAGGATAGTGTAACCCACTTAATCTAATCATTCGTTTAGCTAAATCGAAAATTTTAACGGATTCACCCATATCAAATATAAATACTTCCCCCCCATTACCCATAGTTCCTGCCTCAATGACAAGTTGGGAGGCTTCCGGAATGGTCATAAAATACCTGGTAATGTCCTTATGAGTTAAGGTAAGAGGTCCTCCCTTTTCTATTTGCTTTTTAAACAATGGAATTACCGAACCGTTAGAGCCTAAAACATTTCCAAAGCGAGTTGTAATGAACTTGGTATCGCTTTTATTATGTTGACATTTTATGTACATCTCTGCAACCCTTTTGGTTGCCCCCATTACATTGGTGGGATTTACTGCTTTATCTGTAGAGACAAAAACAAATTTGTCTACTTTAAACTGCATGGACAAATCCGCTAATTTACGAGTACCTAATACGTTAATTTTAATAGCTTCACATGGATTGTTCTCCATAAGTGGAACATGCTTGTATGCTGCTGCGTGAAACACCATATTGGGTCGATACTTTTCAAATATGGTCTCTATTCGTTGATGATCACGAATATCTGCGACAATGGGTATAAAGTTAGAAACCCCTTTGCTTAATAATTCCTGTTGTAAATCATACAATGGAGATTCTGCCTGATCAACCAGAACTAACTGTTTATATTCAAAGTAAGAAGCTTGTCTTACAATTTCACTTCCTATAGAGCCGGCCGCTCCGGTAATTAAAATAATTTTGTTACTTAATTCGTTTTTAATATTTTGATTTTCAATTGCTATGGGTGCCCTTTCTAAGAGATCTTCAATCTGGATAGGTTTTATTTGAGAAACATTTAAGGTTCCATCAATCCATTCATGAACTGCGGGTATAATTTTTACTTTTACATTTAACTTTAGTAATTTATCGGATATAGCTGATAACCTTTCCTTACTAATATAAGGTATGGAAACTATAATTTCATCTATATTGTACTTAGCTATGAGTGTGGGTGTTATCCAATCCGGGTTCATCACTATAATTCCATTGATGGTTTTCCCTATCTTTTGGGGATTGTCATCAATAAAACCAACAACGCTTACAGATCTTTTAGAATCATTGGTAATAGCCGCTAAAGTTATAAGTCCGGAATCGCCGGCTCCGTAGATCAATACTTTTGAAGTATTACCAAGATGGGACTTTACATAGTAATAACAATATTTAAATATAAGCCTGCTGGTAGTTAGAGATATAATATTAAGCAAGTAATGAATACAAATAATAGATATTGGTATATTTAAAAGTTCTGGTATGAAATTAAGCCGACTAGCAACCATGATAGCTCCACTTAAGGCTATAATCATTGTAACTGCTAGAAATAAATTATAGGCATCCCGCATGCCCGTATGCCGAACTACACCTTTATAAGAACCAATAGCTAAAAAACTAAGAATAGAAAGAAATGCTACCATAGGTAGCTGCACTACTAAAGAACTAATATCAAAGTTGAGAGTAATACCGAACCTGATAACGTAAGCTAGAAAAAAATTAATAATTGTAATAATAACATCAATCGTAAGTACCAGCCATTTTGAGGCATGCTTATGTGAGTTATTAATCATAAAATTTTTAATCATAGTAGTACTTTTTTAATAATGTTTACTACTCGATTAAGATCATCTTCCTCTAAGTTTGAACCACTAGGTAAACACAGACCCCTTTTAAAAATTTGCTCTGAAACTCCATTCGTAAAGGATTTACAACCCGAAAAAACCGGTTGTAAGTGCATAGGTTTCCATAAAGGACGCGATTCAATATTTTCTTCAGCTAAAGCATTTCGTATTTCTTCTCTCATTTCAAAGGATGCCGTAAGAATACAGGACAACCAACGATTGGAATAAAAACCTTCAGGTTCATCTAAGAATTCAATATTTTCAATTTGGCGAAGATGTTTTCTATAATAGTCATAATTAGCTCGGCGATAGGAAACATGTTTTTCCAATACTTTCATCTGTCCTCTACCAATACCTGCGGTTATATTACTCATTCTGTAATTATAACCTATTTCAGAATGTTGATAGTGAGGTGCATCATCTCTTGCCTGAGTAGCAAGAAAAACTGCCTTTTCTTTCACACTAGCATTTTTAGCTACTAAGGCCCCACCTCCGGATGTTGTAATAATTTTATTACCATTAAAGGAAAGAATAGCAATATCGCCAAATGTTCCACATGCTTTATCAAAGTAAGAACTACCCAATGATTCCGCACTATCTTCAACTATTGGTATATTATAGGTGGTAGCTATTTTATGAATTTTATCAACTTGATAAGGCATACCATATAAATGAACGGCAACAATGGCTACAGGCTTTTTTCCATCTGCCATACAGGATTTAATAGCTATCTCTAGCTGATCAGGACACATGTTCCATGTCTTCATTTCGCTATCAACAAATATTGGATGTGCCCCTAGATACTTAATAGGATTTGCAGAAGCTGCAAAAGTCATACTTTGACATAGAACAAAATCACCCGAAGAAACACCTACTAGTTTTAATGCTAAATGTAGTGCTGCCGTACCGCTACTTAAGGCTGCAACATAAACCTCGTCTTTTAAGTAAGAGGCTATATCTTCTTCAAAACCATTGACATTAGGACCAAGAGGTGCAATCCAATTTGTATCAAAAGCTTCTTTTATATAATCCAATTCAGTTCCACCCATGTGAGGTGAGGAAAGCCAAATTTTTTTGGATTTAACTATACTCATAAAATTCCTTTTTGTGATTTACATTACTTGCCCTTATCTTATATCAAATTAATGAATATAATTAATGTGAATGACAATCCAAAAAAAGAAGAAAGGGGGCAGAACTTCCATTTTTATGTTTACTTATACCAATTCCAAAGTAAAAATATAGTTCTAAATTAACATGAGTGATATAAAAATCATTTTTTAGATGTTGTGCATCGAAAACCCGTTTAAATACATGTATAGCAACATTAATGTCCGGTAAAAATTAAGATGGCTATTACTTCTAGAATAAAGAACCAAGACTAATTATTACAATTATGAAACTCAATATTGTTAAATTATTAACGTTAAGAAATAAATCGCTTTTAAATAAGCAAAGAAACAACTTGCAAATACTTTAAAGTTTGGGATCACCTTACTTACTATGCTTTATAAGTTTTCATTTACTTCAACCTGACACTAACAAAATAAAAATATTAATTCAAATCTATTAGTTGTGCCTTTGTTCTTTTAAGGATCTTTCCTCGTCTAAAGGAAGCATAATAGTTTGTGCATCTACAGCAATATCTTCGGATTTAATTACTTTTCTAATAGTTCTAATAAAAATTGATATGTCCAATAAAAAATTTAAATTTTGCACGTAGTAGATATCTTTCTCTAAACGCTTATCCCAACCTAACAAATTACGCCCGGATACTTGTGCTAGGCCCGTAATTCCTGGTCTTACAGAATGACGTAATTTTTCTTGTTCAGTGTAAAAAGGTAAATATCTCGTTAACAGAGGTCTGGGTCCAATAAAACTCATGTCCCCCTTTAACACATTAATAAGTTGGGGTAATTCATCAATAGAGGTTTTCCGTATTACCTTACCAACGCCTGTGAGCCGTTCCCCATCAGATAGTAAATTACCTTGACTATCTGTTTTATCGTTCATTGTTTTAAATTTTAATATTTTGAAAATTTTTTCATTTTTACCAGGACGACTTTGGGTAAAAAATGGTTTTTGATCGTTAAGAAAAAAAAGAGAAATTGTCACTATTATAAATAGCGGAATAAATAGAATAAATAAAAAAAGAGCTGCCATAAAATCAAACAACCTTTTAAAAAATAATAAATACATATAAAAATAAAAATTTAAAACGTTTTGAAAGAAACTTCTAATTACTACGACCTAATAGTAAGACTAAATTAACATATAGGATGTAGGAATGAATATTATTAAGATGATTGATAATATTGTTAAATTTCTTAATTATTGTGCAAAAGTAAATATATATTACATTTGAAAAGCTATAAATCTTGATGATATAAGTAAAATATTAATGAATAGATTTAATTTTGTTTATCTTATTTAATCAAAAAATTAAACGTTTTACTAAATAATTTAATTATAAATAGTATTTTGCATTTATCAAAAATAACTCACTTTATCAACTTACTTTAATTTTATCAAATATGAATTTTTTAAAGATTAACACAATATTCCTACAACATCAACGTTATATCGATGAAACACGTTATTTATCAGTTTAAGTGTTTATAAATATCAAAAATGTTTATTCTTTTTTTTACTTTTCTAAACATTTTTATAATAACATTAAAATTGGAACGTTTTCAACAAACCAACAACAATTAAAATATAACAAGTATGTTCCCCAAACATTTTAAGAAAGCTTTATTATCTACTTTGGTAATAATAGCAATGTCATTGTATATGACAGAAGCAAATGCTCAGAAAATATATGCTTCTTCATTCGGTTTCAATAAGTCTGATGCTACAGAGGCGTTTAGAGCTGCTATGTATGCGAAAGCAGATACTGTGGTTATAGACAGGCAAGCCGGACCCTGGTACATCAAACCTACTCGTTTATTTGATGTCAGTGACAAAGTTATTATTTTTGAAAAAGGAGTCATTATACAAAGTAAGAAAGGTGAATATTCTTCAAGAAACGCAAAATTAATTGATCTATTAAGGCCTAAAAATTTAGAGATTCTGGGATATGGTGCAGAATTACGGATGAATAGAAGTGAGCTTCCAAAATCCCCATCAAGTAGTCAAGGTAGACATGCTTTGACAATTGGTGTAGGTGATAACATTAAAGTAAAGGGATTATCTATTAAAGATGCAATGGGTGATGGGATATACATAGGTGGTTCAGGTAAAAATGATAGTAAAAGCTATTCAAAAAATATTTTATTAGAAGATATATTTGTTGAAAATAGCTATCGTCAAGCTATTACTTTAATTTCTGTCGAAAATTTCACTGCTAAATTTTGTAGATTTATCAAAAGTAATGGTGCTTTACCAGAAGCGGGTTTAGATATAGAACCTAATTATAACTTTGAAAGAATCGTTAACGTAAATTTTGAAGATTGTCGATTTATGGATAACAATCATTCCGGTATTAAAATTGCCGTTGTTAATCTTGATGGTAGTTCTGAACCTATAAGTGTTAATTTTAAAGATTGTTATTTGTATAATAATCATTCGCCGAGTAATAAGTATGCAGCTACAGAAATACATTTAGGTACAAGTAAAGATAAAAGTTATCCGGTTAAAGGTGAAGTGATGTTTGAACGTCTTATGATTGAAAATAGTAATTGGGGAGCTTTATATTCTAGAAAACCTAGTAATTCTTATTTTGTAACTTTCAAAGATTGTGTGTTTAAAGATATTTGTAAGAATGGTGATAAATCTCCAATCTATCTTGAGGTACAAGATTATAGTAATACTTCACCTTTCCTCGGAGGATACAAATTTGAAAATGTTGTTATTGATTATAAAAGTAATACCGAAGCTTTTGTTGTGTTTGGTCACAAAACATTAAAAGGAGTATCTAATATATCAGGAAACATCAATATCATTCATCCCGATTTGAAGAAAGGACTTTATTTACGTGAAGTAAAAAAACAAGAAAACCTTAGTTTAAAGATAAATAATTTGAATGCTTACCCAAAAACTTCTTTAAGTGTATCCGCCACTGTTCCTAATGCAATTGAAAAAACTGAATCTTCCGGTTACTATACTTTTACTCGTTCCGGAGGAGATATAAATTTACCTTTAGCACTTAAATATTCGTATTCAGGTAGAGTTTCAACTAGATTAGATATGCAATATATTGGTATTCATAAGATTATTCCTTCTAATACTCCTAGTGCTAAACTATACATTAACCCCATTAAAGATACTTATGAAGAAGGTATTGAAAATTTTAGAATTACTTTAAAATCAAGCAATCATTATGATAGGGAGGATTCTAAAGGCACTGCTACTTCATATATCTTAGACGAAAAAACACTTGCTCCCATAGCTACTGATGATTATATTAAAATAGATTCAGGTGAAACTAAAAAATCTATAAATGTTATTAAAAATGATAACAAAGGTGGATCTATAGATCCTGATTCACTTGCCCTTATTGACCCAATGGATTCTTCAAATCATCTTCAAGAATATTTTGATCCGAATACTGGTCGATGGAGTGTTAATAAAAAAGATAGTACTATTACTTTTAGTCCTTGTAGTTCAGGGGATAAAAATTGTAATAAAACATTTTCTTCAGGAAAAGCAACTATCAGGTATTATATTGAAGATCAAACAAATACCGAAAATACATCGGCTGAAGTAACTTTCAGTAGAGAAAATACAATTATTCCGGATCCTTTGCCTATTGCAAGAGATGATACCTTTCTATTTACACCTGGTGTGCCTGAGGAGTTATATATTTTAGCTAATGATCAATCCGGAGATGCTATTGATCATTCCACTTTAAAATTAATTAGAGATATTCCAGGAGGTACTAAAGAAGTTGAAGAAATAGATATACCTAATCAAGGATTATGGGCTATTGATTATGATAATGATTTTGTTGTATTTACTCCGAAATTAGAAGACGTAGTACTTGAAAATTTTAAACTGAAATATTCTGTGAAGGATTTTCAAGGAAATACCACTTACGGATATATGATTTTTTCTAAAAAAAAGATTATCATCGATAAATTACCTATCTCCTACGATGACTATGGAAATATTATTCCTAATGATATTTCAGAAATTAATGTCGTAGATAATGATGTAGATGGTGATGAAGTAGTAGTATCTACCCTTAAAATTTTTAATGAAGATTCTGAAACAAGTGAAGGAGTTTATACTGATAACTTATTGATCGAAAATATAGGAGAATGGAAAGTTAATACAACTGACGGAAGTATTAGTTTTTTACCATTTGATCTTGAAAAAATTGAAGGTGAAGAAATTACAATTCAATATGCTATTGAAGATCCACAAGGTAATAAATCTTATGCTACGGTACACTGGTTGAAAAAAAATACTGTTGCTTCTACTATAGTAGCGGTTGATGATATGGATACTTATACTCCTGGTGAAATCACAAATTTAAAAATATTAGATAACGATGAAAACATAGAACTTGCTGATTTATCCACTCTACACCTACTGGATGAAGAAGGTAACGAAATTAAGCAGTTACATTATGAAGATGCTACTTGGAGCGTTAACGAAGATGAATATAGTATTGTTTTTGATCCTTGCGGTTCTGAAAGTAACACTTGTTCAAATAGTTTTTCTAAAGAAAAAGCTGAAGTTTTGTATTCCATCAAAGATAAAAATGGAATACCTGTGACAGCGAAGATTGTTTTAGAACGAAAAAATAATCTAAGTGTAACTAAGGTTGAAAATTATATTTATCCAAATCCAAATAGTGGTAGTTTTGAAATTGTTATGAAGGAAGATGTTTCTGATGCAATTATTACGGTTACAGATCTTACTGGAAAAACTATCATAAAACAACAAAATTTGAGTGGTCATACTTTTAAAGTTGATTTGGTTGACAATCTATCTAAAGGTCTGTATATTGCTAATGTTAAAACTAATGGTATAATAAATTCTATTAAATTTATAATTAATTAGATAATTTTAAATTTACAATTAAACCTGTATAAAAAATTAGACAGGTTTTTTAGGTAGTGTAAATTAAACTCTGTCTGAGTTATTTTTTCTTATCCATTTCAAAATTAGTCGAAACTTATTTTCGACTGATTTTGGAATGCGACCTAGCGTCAGCGACACGTTTTGATTGGTTTTTACCAATATCCAGGTTTATCCTATCCTCAAAGATAATATAAAGTTGCTGTATGGTAGAGTTCCAGTTGTGCAGAGGGCTTGTCCACTTTTTCTGGATGTTCATCGTAGCAAGGTAAACGAGCTTGAGCAGTGCCATATCATTTGTAAAGGCACCCTTGGTCTTGGTTACTTTGCGTACCTGGCGATGGTACCCCTCTACAGCGTTCGTGGTATAGATGATTTTTCTAATAGGTGCTGTATACTTAAAGTACTGTGATAGATGCTCCCAGTTGTTTTGCCAACTTTGAATGACTACCGGATATTTTTCTTCCCACTTGCCCGATAGCTTTTCCAGTTCATCCTCTGCCACTTGTTTATTTGTTGCCCGATAGACTTTTTTAAGGTCCCTCATAAATTCCTTTTGATCCTTTGAAGCTATATACTTTAAGGAGTTACGTATTTGGTGAACGATACAAAGTTGAACCTCAGCTTTGGGGAAAACACCGAGTATCGCATTAGTAAATCCTTTTAGGTTATCGGTACAGGCTATCAAAATATCTTCAAGCCCCCTATTGTTAAGGTCGGTGAGTACCTGCAACCAGAAGTTAGCACCTTCGCTCTCAGATAAGTATATCCCTAGTATTTCTTTTTGCCCCTCTTTGTTAATTCCCAAGATGTTGTAAAGTGCCTTGTGAACGATCTTCCCTTCTACTTTAACCTTGTAGTGCATAGCATCTAACCAGACGATGCAGTATAAAGGTTCTAGAGGACGGTTCTGCCATGCTTTTACATCCGGAATGATCTTATCTGTAATCTGGCTTAGCACGGTATGGGAGATCTCTGTGTCGTACATCTCTTTGATGTGTGAAGAGATATCACGGTAGCTCATCCCCAGGCCATAGAGACCGATTATTTTATCTGAAAGGTTGTCTGCCAGGATACTTTGCCGCTTTTTGACCAGCTCTGGTTCAAAGCTACTGAGACGATCTTGAGGGGTTTCAATATCAAAAGTCCCAAAACCGCTCTTGATGGTCTTCTTGCCCTTGCCATTACGTTTGTTTCCTTTGGAACGTTCAACATCGTCCAGGTGACCTTCCATCTCAGACGCTAAAGCCTTCTCAATAAAACTTTTAAGCATTAGTGCAAAAGCACCATCTTTACTAAAAAGACTCTTACCAGACATAAATTGCTCTAGTGCCTTCTTCTCTAATTCTTGTTGTTCTTGTGTTGTCATAATATCTCATTAAAATTAAACTAAAATTTTAATCAGACAGAGTACGGTTTACACTCTCTTATTTATTAAATTAATTTTAATGTTATTTAATTTATATTAAATATGTAGACTTATGGATATTAATAATTCTATGTAAAACACTAATATCAACGTTTATGTTATAAGATGTATTGAACTCTTTATAATATAACGAAATAGCATATCATTATTTTTATAGAACTATGTGCTTTCCTTAATTAAAACTAATATTCATTCTAAATTTACTTTTTAATAAACATTTTAGAATTTGACTCACCGTTACTTAATATTCTAACAAAGTAACTACCATTGGGCAATACATTAGTATTAATCAATATCTTATTATTGTTAATACCTTCTAATCTCTCTATTAAAAGTCTTCCTTGCAAATCAAAAATTTGAATTTGATATTTTTCAACTAAATTTTGGTTCATCTGTACTATTAATTTATCCTGAACAGGATTCGGATATAACCAAAAATCTTCGTTTATATTCTTATTATTTTTTTCGATATTGGATGTTTTATTTTTTTTGATTGAAGATGTACAACTTCTAATGACCCTAACATTATCAATATATAAAAGATTACCAATTGTAGTAGCTTTTGTAGGGAAAAAATTAATTTGAGAAATACCGGAGTCGTTTGCTACAAAATCAAATTGGTATCGATCATATGAAGCTGTTTTAACGTCTGTTCCGTATTTCGTATTGCTAGCCAAACATACGTAAGAATCAGCATTCTTTCCAGTAGAAGTATTAATACTTTTACCATCAAAGCTAAAAGTATACGTTTCTCCTGGTATTAAATTATCTAACAGTAAATGATATTCACTCCATCCTGCTGTATTCGATTTAATTTGAACAGCATAATCACCTGAACTGGAATCGTCAGTCAATTTTATAGTAGCGGTATTATGTCTTATCCAATTAGTTAACTCATCTTTTTCTACATTTGCGTTGGTTGGATCTTGTTTTGCAAATAAATTGATAGGTAATAATTTAAAGTTATCTACCCATAGAGTAGCCAACGCCTCACCATCGTCATTATTTAAAGTAGGATAAAAATATATGGTTTTATTTGCATATAAAGAATTTGGTTCGGCTGAACCTGTTCTAAAGCGAATACGATAATTCTCATAATCAGCGCTAGTTATGTAAACTCCCCTTTTTTTAATATCATACGTTACATACGCGGATCCTCTAAAGTTACCAGTGCTATTTAAACTTTTAGCATCGAAAAATAATAAATATTCTGTATTCGGAGTTAGTTTAGAAAATTCATATTTTCCATTACCCCAACTTTTTACGTTTGCTTTTAATTTTACTGCATAAGAACTAGAAAAAGCTTCTCTAACTGTTTCTAAAGTAACTTGACTATCTTTTGTCCAGTTAGTACTAAGGGCGGAACTTTCATTTTTAATACTCGTGGGATCGCTTTGTGTAAATTCATATTCATTACAATTTGTATAGCATGGTATAGCAAAACTTCCGTAATCCACCTGATTATAAAATTCTTCAATATTAGTATATCCATCCCCATCGCAGTCATCGTTGTAGGATTGCGATAAATCCCCGAAAACGCGTATTTCCCAAGCATCAGACATACCATCCTTATCAGTATCATAATTAGCATCCCGTCTAACCATTTTAAATTTAGGTAGTTTCCATTTTTTAGTATTATTAGCGTCGTACCATTGATTCATAGTTATAGTTCTCAAAAATATCATATCTAAACTATCAGAGTCTCTTTCTATAAATCCACCTTCTGTAATAAAGCTATTTGCTCCTGCATTTCCGGAAGTTAAAACTTGAGTAAAAGCTTCTTGCGCACTTTTAACCTGGTATTTATTCGGAAAATTATTCTTATGTTCAGATTCTACAAAAAAATCAGAAGAAACTGGTCTGGTTAATTCAAGTCCAAACTTTCCACCATTTATGGGTACTACATCAATTTCAGCCCAAATTGTATCATTACTTTTTACCTCATCACCGTCTAAAATTCCCTGATAATAATTTCTGTGACTATATATTAACGGATAACCACCGTTATTGTCATCTACATCTCTATCAATATGACTCCAACCTTTTTTTTCGTTTGGAAAAAGGCGTACATTATCCTGATAAGAATAATAGTTTGATATGTGATTAAGATTTAATCCTCTACTCACATTTGAGTTTTTTGTCGGAGTATTATGGATTATGTTATTTATGATTTCTCCATTTCCTTCAAAAGACATATTTGGAGTTCGATTAACAGAATTAAAAATGTTTTGCAGGATGGAGATATTCTTAATTTTATCTGCAAGAATACTATCATTTTTATTTACACCAAAAACACATCCAGTATTGGAATCGGCAACTATATTATTAGAGAAAGTAAAGTTTCCACCTGGTCCAAAATTCCCATTAGCATAATCGTCAGTTGCACCTAAAGTAAAAGCTTTATCTTGTGCAAATGAAAAAGAGCAATGATCTACAATTGAATTATTTGCTCCAGCCAATAGTAAACCGTAAGTAAAATTATCGTCTGATGTATCTAGAAGTCCATTTTTATTAAAAATTGGTCGACTTTTTATAAAACGAATTATTAAATTTTGGTTGTTTCCATTCCTACCATCAAACCTAAGATTTCCTCCGGTTATCGTGACTCCACCTTGAGGAGCAGATTGTCCAAAGATAGTTTTATTGTTAATATTGGGGATTCCACTAAAACCAAAATCTTTATTTGTTCCACCAGTATCAAGATTTATAACCATAGAACGATCAAATATAATATAAGCAGGATTGGGATGTTGTAGAGCGGCATAAAGCCCGCCAGTATAATGTGCATCAGTTTTACTAGCTGCACTGTGAAATGTTAATGGTACTTTTCTCTTGTCCGTATTAACAATTATTAAATCTCCTCCTCTACCTCCGGATGCCTTTGATCCTGCTCCAAAGGCTGTAGGAAAAGCTTTTAATGGGGAATTGTAACCATTCTGCGAAATTATTTGACTTGAATAAATAATAAACATAATAATTAAGTGATAAATTTTCATTTTATTAAAATTTAAATTAACATATAACTAAAAGTCGATGTTAGTTTTAAAATGTTACTTAATAAATTCATAAATAAACCTAACCGTAAAATTTTATTATATGATTAGCAAGGTATGAGTGATTTGTAATATTCAAGTTCTTTCTTTTATGATGATCAACTTCTTTGCCATCCCATTAGAAGTAAGTATAGCTATCGGCAAAATCCATATTAAATATATCTCGACAACACTTGAAGTCTCAAGGAATTTGTTCCGCAATTTTTCTTAATTTGAGATAGATACTATTTATAATGATAATAGTGAAAAAAGCTTAAATAGTACCATATTGTGAAATAAAATTCTTACCAGTATATAGATCAGTGAACCTCTATTTTTGACTTATAAGTAAAGTATAGCTTTTCCAACTATGAGAATTATATGTTATATATTACGACTAAACTCAGGAAGGTATATACAATTAATATTTCTTTCACATATTTCTCATATAGAATACATAGAGATTATTTTAGTTTGATTATTTTTTTGACTATACAAATTTCTGACAATCTTTATTTTATCATTAAAAGTTGAAGAAACCTTATTATAGTTTATAGACTTTATCCTTGAAATTATTAAGCGTAAAAACTTACATTTGTTATTTAAAATAGTACAGTCATATGTTTAAGAATAACAATCCATAGTTCATTAATTAAATTATGAAACAAATAATAAAAACTGATCTCTATAGATATAAGCAACATACCTCAATCTTAAAGGGTTTACTTATACCTGGTTTTAGATACACGTATTTTCTTCGAAAAGCTTCGCAATATAAAAAACTATCAGTTCTAGGTCTACTATATCGATTTATTCATAGAAGATTAGGGTATAAATTTGGTTTTCAAATTCCACCTAATACAAAAATTGGGAAGGGTTTATTCCTAGGTCATTTTGGTACCGTTGTCATAAATGAACAGGTAACCATTGGTAATTATTGTAATATAGCACATACGGTAACCATTGGTCGCGCTAGTAGAGGTAAACTACAGGGAAGTCCAACTATTGGTAACCAGGTATGGATTGGAACAGGAGCAGTTATCGTAGGTAAAATATCAATTGGTTCTGATGTAATAATTGCTCCTAATGCTTATGTAAATATGAATATTCCCGAGCATTCTATAGTTATTGGAAACCCTGCAAAAATTATTAAAAAAGATAATCCTACTAAGGGATACATTAATCATATTCTTTAAAATTGGATAGCTTCTTTATATGTAATAACTAAAAAAGTTCACAACATAATTGAAGAATTATTGGAAGATAAAAGTTGAATAGAATAAACAAAAATATTTCCTGTTTTGATATTGCAGACTATACATATGCATATAGCTCCAGGTTATAAAGAACTTTACTAAGAATACTATTAAACAGAAGTATTTTTTACTGGTGGGGCTAAGACAACCTATCAAGTAACTATTAAAATTTAAAAGTAAGTAAACATAGTTCTACTTTAATAAATCCGTTTGTAAGTCCGGTTGAATGCGTTTCAAAAATAAACTGTTCTCAAGAATAATAAGTGTTAAAATTAACAGGTTATAACTTTTTACAAATATAAAATTTTGATAATGAAGTGGTTTAAACTTTTCTGATTGAAGCGAAAAATAGGTATTTTTTGCTTAATTGAAATCATTTTTCAGTTGCATAGCCGTAGCTACGGAACTTAAAAATGATAAAAAGTAAGTGAAAAAGAACATTTTGCAGCCAATTAAGGAAAGTTTAAACAACTTCAATATGTATAAATCATACATAATATGTAAAATGAATATATTTGTGCATTTGTAACAAGCTTTATTAGTATTACAACTAAAAAGGTTACTAAGACCTCAGAATTCTATGAATTATATTTATGACAAATAAAATTATTCGAGTAACTACAGTACCTGGTTCACTTAATAAACTTTTAAAAGGACAGCTAAGGTTTATGAGTAAACATTTTGAAGTTATAGCTATATCTAGCAGAAAAGATTCAGTTACATCAACCTCTGGTATTAGTAATGTAGCTATCAATGAAGATGTGGAGGTTTATTCAGTAGAAATGACTAGAAAGATCACTCCGATTCAGGATTTAAAAGCAGTTTATCAACTTTATAGAATTTTTAGAAAAGAGAAACCAGATATAGTACATAGTCACACGCCTAAAGCTGGTACTGTTGCTATGATAGCAGCAAAACTTGCAGGAGTCCCGCAAAGGCTTCATACCATAGCCGGCTTACCTTTGTTAGTTACAACAGGATTTAAACGCACTCTATTGGATACGGTAGAAAAAGTTACTTATGGTTGTGCGACAAAAATATATCCGAATTCCTTTGGACTGAAAGATATTATAATAGCAGCGCAATTTACTAAACCTAGTAAATTAAAAGTTATTGGAAGGGGAAGTTCTAATGGTATTGATACCACTTATTTTTCACCTAATTCTATTTCTAATGATGATAGAAAGAGTCTTAAAAAGCAACTTGATATTTCAGAAGACGATTTTGTTTTTATCTATTTAGGAAGGATTACTGGAGATAAAGGAATTAAGGAATTGGTAGAAGCATTCAAAAATATAAAACAAAATCAACCTTCAAAATTACTTATTGTAGGTACTTTCGAACCGGATTTGGATCCAATACCCTCCTCTACTCAAAAAGAAATCGAATTAAATTCTAACATCCTTCTAGTTGGTTGGCAGAAAGACGTTCGTCCATACCTGTCTATTGCCCATGTGTTAACTTTTCCCAGTTACCGTGAAGGATTTCCAAATGTAGTAATGCAAGCCGGAGCTATGGGTATTTTTAGTATTGTAAGTAATATTAATGGATGTAATGAAATTATTAAAGAAAGCAAAAATGGATATATTATTCCCGTAAAAGACAGTCATTCATTACAAAATGCGATGGAAAAAGTTTTAGATAACAAATTAGAAATTATAAATAACACTGATATTTATAGAAAAATTATAGTTGATTCTTATGAACAACAATTTATCTGGGAAGAACTTTTAAATGAATATCATTTACTATTAAGAACAATATAAAGTGAAGCCGTCTCATAACTCAATGAAACGGCTTTTTTTGTTGTTTTTTCTCGGACTCCTATCCGTGAATGGTTATCAAATACTCAATTCTTAGAAAGGTCGATTAGGTATTGAGACACTTTCACTTCAATGGTGTAACCAATAGAAAACTAATTTTTGATAAAAGTTTGTACTTCACTATTAAATTTAATAAAGTAGGTTCCTGTAGGTAACTTAGAAATATCAACAGAAGTTTTATTATTTGTTATACTGATGTTCTTTTTATCTTCTAAAACCCTACCTTGTAGATCAAAAATTTGTAAATGATATATATCACGATTATTTGTTGGAAAAGTATATAATTGAATATTGAGTTTATTTTCTGAAGGATTAGGATAAATCTTGAAGTGTTTTATAGAGTTAAGTTTATTTCCGGCAGTAGTATTTGATTTATCTGAAAGTGGAAAATTACAAGACTTAACAATACGAATATTATCAATAAATAATTTTTCTCCAGCTGCTACTTCCAGTGTTGGATAAAATCGTATCTCTTTTGACGTAGCATTAATGTCAGTAGTAAAGTCAAAATTGAAATTTTGATAGTTCATACTATTAACACCTTTCCCTCTTATATCTATACTTTCAGCTACGTATCCGCTACCAGGTCCGGCACCTTCTGCATTCAAACTTTTACCATCAAAAAACAAAGTATATTTAGTATTAGGAAGTAAATTTTTAAAATTTAACATGTAGTATCCATGAGCCTTTCTTATAGCCTCTAATCTAACCGCATAATTACCAACGGTACTTTCTGTAGTTATAGAAATATGAGTAGCATTATCTCTAGTATACCAATTCGATAAATTATTAGATTCATTTTCTTGTAAAGAACTTGTTGGATCCACAGTATTATAATAATTAGTAATAGCTTGTATCTTTAAATTATCAATCCAAATTATCTCATTAGCCATTTTATTTAAAGTTGGATAAAATAAAATGGTATCATTTACTAAATTTTTTCCGGTTTCTGCATTATTAGTTCTGAATCGTAATCGATACTCCTTATAATCTGCACTTGTTATTGAAACTCCGGTATTATTTATATGATTAGTAACATAACCGGATCCATGAAATACTCCTGAGCTATCCGAACTTTTACCATCAAAGAATAATAAATACTCAGTATCTGGTTTTAAGTTTTTAAATATATACTTAGCATAAGCATATCCTTTTTTATTAGATTTTAATTTCATCACATAATTGCTTTTAAAACCATCTCGCTCTATAGTATAAGTAATACTATTATGAATTTTCCAATTTGTACTTTTACTTGAATTCTCACTAACCATACTAGTAGCATCTTGTTCTGAATACAAGTATTCCTCACAGCCTAAATCGCATGGCAATGAATGCCTACCATAATCTACCTGATTATAGAATTCTTCAATATTTGTATAACCGTCTCCATCACAATCTCCATTATAACTTTCTGCTAAACTATTAAATACCCTTAATTCCCAAGCATCAGCCATCCCATCTTTATCAGAGTCGTAATATGAAGGTCTTTTATATGGTTCCCCGTTTCTAAGAGGTAGTTTAGGCATTACCCAATTAATTGGTTTTAACGGTGTATAATTGGGATCATCGTTAGCAATATAAGTTAATTGCGAAGAATCATAAGAATCCAGGTAAAAACGAACATAGCCTCTATCATCGATATATCTTGAGGCACCAACATTTTTAGAAATAATCACATTTCTAAAAGCTTGAAAAGCATCAACCTGATTATAAGGGTTTGAAAAATCGTGGTTATGCGCAGAATTTACAAAATAAGAATTATCAGCTGGTGGAGATTTTGGTCCTAAATTTTCTTTCCAAATTTTTCTATTATCTTCGTTTTCTAATCCGTTAAGAATAACATGGTAATAATTTAAATTAGAATATATAGATGGGTTTCCTGGTGAACTATCCAAATCAACTTGAATAACGTTAAACCCTTCATTCATAACACCTTCTCTTATAGGCCTTTGCTGACTATAATAATTTCCAATATGATTTAGTTTTAATTTATGAAAGGTTACTGAATTTTTATTAGGCGTATCATTTGCTATGTTATTAATTATTTCTCCATTACCAGAAAATGCCATATTAGGTGTTCGATTAACAGCATTAGATGCGTTGTTAAAAACAGAAACGTTACCAAAGAACTTCTCAGGATCCCCTTTTTGATTAGGATAAACAGAAAAATAATAACCTGTATCTGAATCAGCAACAAGATTATTAGAAAATGTAAAATTTTCACTACGTCCATGACCTCCTTTGATATGCTCTTCACCTATAGTTGCCCCCATAGCTTTATCAAACGCAAAAGAAAATGAACAATGATCTACGATACAATTATTTCCACCACGCAAGTTTAGTGCCCACGTCCATTCATCGTCAATAATATTCTTAGTTTTTTCATCGACAGGCTGTAAACTATCTTTATTTACAATAGGTCTACTTTTCAAATATCTGAAAACTAAATTATTATTTGCTCCGAAGCGTCCATCAAACCGAAAAGTTCCTCCTGTAATATTTACACCCCCTTTTGGAGCGGATTGACCAAAAATAGTTTTATTCCGAACATCTGGTATACCTTCAAATTTAAAATCTCCACTGGTACCTCCCTTCCCCAATTTTATAACTAATGCACGGTCAAAAATAATGTAAGCTTTATTCGGATATTGTAAAGCGGCATATAACCCTCCTGTATAATGTTTATCTGTAGTCGCGGTAGCTTCATGTAAAGTTAAAGGAACGTGCGGATTATTAGTATTAACAATGATAAGATTCCCTCCTCTACCTCCTGATGCATTCGATCCAGCTCCGTAAGCGCTGGGAAATGCTTTTAAGACTGGATCATATCCATTTTGAGTATGAACTTGGATCACATATAAAGCGATTAAAACAATCAAGTAATAATTTTTCATTTAATCTAAGTTTTAAATTAGTTTATAACTAAAAGGCGCTATAAACATTAATCCGTTACTTAATAAAATCATAAAATCTATAATTGTTTAAAATTATTGATACAATTAAAAGTTAGTAACTATGAACTTACTTGAATATCCATTCAAGTATAAAAAGTTCAAGGGAATTTCTTTAAATTATTACAATTATAAAATGCACTTTTTATGTAGTTTCCCGTGATAAAAATCCTCACAATTAATTGAAATAATACTTAACAAAAAAGAAAGGCTATTTTTCAATAAATCACTATTTAAAGTATAATACTAATTATCTGCCTTTTATTTAAATACTATTTTCTATTTATTAAACCAAAGTAGTTTAATTAAGAGTATTATAAACTTATGTAATTTTCATTGCAAGCTTATCACTCAAAACTTACCTTTACATCTTCTTAAAACAATCTCTTTTTTATAATAAATATTTCTTTCTATTTATAACGATCTATGAAACAATTAATTAAAAGAATTTATCGTGAAAGTAGATTTGGGTTTTATATATCTCATCCCTTTATAAAGTTTTACCAATTCTTTTCGATGAAGAAATTTTTAACTTCTGAAAAATTAATAAAAAAGAGGTTTAAAAAAACTTTTAATTACGATTTAAATTTAAATAACCCTAAAACATTAAATGAAAAGGTTAATTGGTTAATAATTAATGAAACTAATCCGATAGCTACTAGTTTAGTAGATAAGTACCTAGTTAGAAATTATATTAAGGAAGAAATTGGGGAAAAATATCTTATTCCTTTATTATTTAGAACAGCCAAAGTAAGTGATATTATTCCTAAAAATTTACCAAATTGTCCATTTATCATTAAAACCACTCATAATAGCTCGGGTGGTATAATTATTAAAAATAAACAGGATCCTACATTAAATTGGAATAAAATTAGAAGTACACTTCGGTGGAATTTAGCTGATAATTATTACTGGCATTGTAGAGAAAAACCTTATCAGAATATTCAACCTCAAATTATTGTTGAAAAATTATTGTTTGATAAAAATAATATGCTTCCCAATGATTATAAAGTACATTGTTTTAATGGTAAAGCTATAATGACAAGTGTCTATTCTGGACGGTTAGAGGGCAATCTTAAAGCAACAACCTATTCTAATAGTTGGGAACCTTTACCATACATATGGTCTGGGGTTGTAAAAACGATCACTACAAGAAATGATGAAATAGATCCAAAACCCCCCAATTTTGAGTTAATGATTGAATTATCCGAGAAACTCGCGACTAGTTCGGATTATTTAAGAATAGATTGGTATGATATTAATAATAAATTATATTTTGGTGAAATTACATTTTATCATCAGGGAGGTCTTGCGCCAATTATTCCAAAGGAATGGGACCAAAAATTGGGAATGAAACTAAAGTTAACAACGTTTAATTCTTAATTTCTAGATATAGTTGGTTGTAATTATAAACCATTGTATTAATATCAAATCTAGAGGCTCTCTTTAAACACTTTTGAATAACTTCATCTTTATACTCTTTATTTGTACTAAGTTTAATAATAGCTTCATAAAGTGTTTTATGATCTTGATCAGGGAAAAGAATTCCGGCTTCTTCTACAACCTCAGTTAAACCTGGAACATCCGAAGCTAAGAATGGATTTCCAGAAGCTAAACCTTCAACACTAGATAGAGATAAACCTTCAAAATGAGAAGAAAGGACAACTATGTCAACTGTTTTAAGTAATTCCGGAATATCCTTTCGTACACCTAAGAAAACAACTCTATCAGATATTTCTAATTCTTTGACAAGTTTTTTACAATTTTCCATAGTTTTACCCTTTCCAGCAAAAAATAAATAATAAGAATCTGGTAGTAGTGCAAAAGCTCGAATTAAAGTCGTTTGATCTTTTTGAATTGTAAAACTTGAAACTTGTAAAATGGCTGTATTAACCTCTGTTATATTTATAATACTTTTATCATAAGACTTTGCTTTATTAATTATGTCTAAATCAATACCATTATAAACTTTGCGTATATAAGGAGGCTTATTTAATGATTTCAAATATATTTTCAAACTCTCATCTACAGCATTTGATATGGTAATAATTAAATCATATCTAGGATAGATAATTTTATCGAGATATTTTAATATAAAATTACTTCTTCTTTTATTAGTGGTATTATGTTCTGTAAAGACTAGTTTATAGGTTCGATTCGGATTAAAAAACTTTGATAATGCGGCCCAGTATAAAGTTGGAAAAAGATGTACATGCACGATATCATAGTTTTTAAAAAATTTGTTTAATTTAAAAGATAGTATAGGGTTATATATATTTAGATTCGTACCTAAATAATGTACAGAAATATTTGTATTATCTTCTAATATTTTTTCAAAGGGAGAATTCGTTTTTTTTAATATTAATAAAGATACTATATGTCCTAGATTTTGAAATTTTATTGAGGTATCTACAACTAACTTTTCAGCTCCACCTGCTGCTAGTGTTGTAATAAATTGAATAATTTTCATTTTTGAGTTTTGAAAATAATATAAGGAGGTTATAAATCAATAAATATTAGGAGATACTACCTCTAAAAACATTTTTTCATATTGAGCTATAATTTTATCAGCACTATATCTACTTAATACGGATTCTCTAACTTTTTCACGAGACGACTTAAACTCTCCACTTTTAAATAATTTTATTTGATCTACGAATTCATCGCTAGTTTCAACCTTAAATCCATTAATCCCATTCAAGATAATTTCACGAGTACCCCCCGGAGTGTCAAAGGCAATAGCTGGAGTACCAATTACTAAACTTTCTATTAAAGCATTCGGAAAACCTTCTACATAAGAGCCTTGAATAAATACATCATGCATTGCTAAATGTTTAGTAACTTCTGTAGTAAATGGAATCCATTTAATACAATCTTGAAGTTTAAGTTGATCAATTTTTTCAAATATCTCTTCTTTTTTCGGCCCATCACCAATTAACGTATAGGTAAAAGGGAAATTTAATTTTTGTAAAATATCTAAAATTCTTAATTGACCTTTTTGATTACACAATCTTCCAACAGTTATCAGTTTTAATGGTGAATTTACATGATAAGCCGTATCCATTAAATCCGGTACTGTAACAATTGGGTTGTTAATAAGAACAGTTTTATCAATTTTAGCTCCAGTTTTTAACTGTACGTCTTCCAACATATCGTTAGATTGACAAACAATTTTGTCTAAGTTTTGATTAGCATAACTTGATAAAAAACTACTTAGCTGAAATAAACCTAATTTTTTCTTTTCCGTAATTTTATTTAAAACACTACTAACATTAGCTTCCCTAGCAATAAACTTCATAGAAGGGAAGAGAATTTTTAAAAGACCTAAAATCCTATTCAAGTGACCAATAGAACTCATAGTAATATCAGGTTTTTCTTTTTTTAAAATTTTAACTATACTCCATATTCCCCTAGAAACTCTTTCTTTATCTAAAAAAATAGTTTTGACCTGAGAAGTATCATAGGCAACTTCTTTATTAAAGCCGATGATTAGTAAAATACAAGTAAACTTTTGTTTATCTAAATGCTGGGATAGAAAAGTTATAACACGCTCTGCACCTCCAGCTCTTAAGGAAGGTAAAATAAAAAGAATTTTAATTTTCATAAACTTTTATACTATTACGCCGGGCGTTATTATAATTTTAATTCTTTGAATAATTTTTCCCATTTCTGACCAATTTCTTCAATCGAGAACTTATCCACAATCTTAACTGAATTTTCTCTTAAAACTAATCGTTTATCAGGATTTTCAATAAGTTGGATTAAGGAATCTCTCATTGCTTTCTGATTTTGATTTTCAATAAGGATTCCATCATAACCATCCGTTATAATGTCAGAAGGACCAGTAATACAATCGTAAGCGGTACACGCCATACCCTGTGACATTGCTTCCAGAAGTACCATAGGTAAACCTTCATATCTAGAAGACAAAATGAATACTTCAGATTCTTGCATAAAATTTTGTACTTTATTTGTGTAGCCTACAAGTTCAATTTTATTTTGTAGTTGTTTTTTAGCAATTATTCTTTCTAATTTATTTGAATTTCCTCCACCTAAAATTTTTAATGTCCAATCCTTATATTTCTTCAGAACAGGTTCAACTATTTCAATCAAATTATCAAAACCTTTATGATAGGTTCTATCTAAATCACCAATTGCTAATATCACCTTTTGACGTCTGTTATTCGCACGGTATGCATTAAAAGTGCAGGGGTTAGGCATAACGGTAACATTAACTTTATACTTTTTATAAAATGCAATATCATATTCGGTTAGCACTGTTAATTTATTTGCATACCTATACATATATTTTCTTAAAAAATTTGACTGTTTACTAACACCTCTACTATGGTTAATATGTTCACAAACTATAATTTTTAAACCTCTTAATTTTGCAGTTATTATAGAAACTAGATTTGTATTTTTTAAAAAAGAAATAATAACATTAGGTTTGTTACTCGATTCTGAATAATAGAAATACAGAGACCTTAATTTACGTACGGTATGATTGATTTTTTTATTTTTTTCATTATCATGAAATTGTACTCTTTTAATTTCTTCATTTAAAATGTATGCCTCACCTGATATAAAGGTAATAACAGTTACATCATAGTAATTAATAAAATGATTAGCTAATAATACTAACACTCTCTCTGCACCGCCTGAATTTAATGAAGGTATAATAAAATCTATTTTCATTATAAATGATCCTTTTAAAACTTAACTAATATCAATTTAATTATATTAAAGGTTGCTCTTGCATATTATTACTTCCTACTAGTTTAAGTTTATTGACTTCAATATGTAACCATAAAGAAATAAAAATCAAATAATAATTTGTGTAGTAATTATGATTAGTCAGTAGAAATAATATTTGAACAATAGTTAAAAATAAGATATAAGGTTTTTCCTTAAAAAATTTAAGACCCCAATAAAACAGATGAAGGTAAAAGCAAATAAAAAGTAATAAAACAAAAATACCAGATTCCCCGTAAATCATCATAAAAGAATTATGTGATCCGACAAAATTCAAACCGCGACCTTGAAAAGATCTGTAACCATGACCAAAAAAGGGTTTATCTGATAAATAAGGGTAAAATTTTGACCATGTTTCAGTCCTACCCCCCTTATTTAAATCTTGTTTTGTTACTTGCTCATTATTTACAATAGCTTGCAATTGAGAAAACCGGGTAGTATTAAAATTTAAAATTCCAGCTAAAGAAATTATTAATATTACAATCCCTATTCCCATACCAAAAATCTTATAATTCTTGGAATCTACTCGAAGAGACAAAAAGTTTATAATTAACCAAATGACAATAAAAGTCCTTGAAAAAGTAATTATTCCTGCAAACGTAAATAAGAACAAAAGGGGTAATCTAATTTTTTGATTAGCTATATTTATAGCTAATCCATATCCCATTAAACAGATAAGTCCACCAGTATTAGGATCAAGGTAGAAACCGCTGTACCTTCCGTAATCACTAGAAAAAATAATGGCATGTAAAAATATAGAAAATGCACCGATAGAAAGAAAAACTAATAACTCATCTTTACTTGTTCTAGCAGCTAAAGAAGTACCTATTATAATAATCCAAAAATATTTTATAAATTTTATAAAATATTCGCGTTCGTCACCTACATAAAACTGTATTCCAGAAATTAAAAAATATCCGAATCCTGCTATTAATAGTAAATTAATAATTATTATTTCTTTTTCTATAATAGCATAGATCAGTAAAGAGAAAAACATTAAAGCACTAAATATAGCACCTAGAGTTGAACTTAAAGTAATTATAAAGAAAGTAGGTAAATTAAATACAATTGTTCCCAGACTAAGATATTTTATAAATCTTATCATATCTTAAATAGTCTATTCATTGATATTCTTAAAAAGCTTAAAAATGAGATAAAAAGCTTTGAACTTGATAAGCTACATTTCTGATCTCTATAAATTAAATAAGCTTTAATAAATTCAAAAGCTAAATTACGATAATATTTTTTAGAGTATATCTCTAAAGTATTTGCAGTATACAATTGATAATAAGAGCTATAATATCGAATTTTAGCTCTCTTTATCTTTGATTTTTTTTGCTGGATAAGACCTTCTGCAGAAAACCAATATGTTCTATGAACTTTGTTAGTACATAAAAAATCATATTTTTTATTTATGCTATTCCATGTAGCTCCCTCGCTAACATAGGCGGCATTTTCGTTATAAAACATTTTGTGTTCAGCTAAAATTTGAGTACGCCAACTATGCCATTTTTCGCCCTTAATTCTCTTTGTTCTGTCTAAAATTCGTTCGTTAAGATTTACTTGCCATAAATTCTTAGGAAATAGATCTCCTTCTATTTGTCCTTCTTCATTTTGTGTCAAAGTCCAAACGGAAGCTATACGATTACCTTCAATGGTTTTGTCTATTTCCCTCCATAATATATGAAGATCTTCTAGTGTATTTGAATAAAAAGAGTCATCACTATCAGCGATAATAGTTATGGGTTCTTTACAGTATTTAAATCCATAATTTAAAGCAAAAGGTTTGCCCTTATTCTTTTTTAATTTGTAGTATGTAATTTCAAAAAAATTATTTTCATTGATCCAGGTTCGAATCAAATCTTCCGTCTTATCAGTACTAGCATCATCAATTATTATCCAATGAAAGTTCTTAAAAGTCTGTTGTTTTAAGGAATCATAAACTCGATAAAGAGTATTATAACGATTATACGTAGGTGTAATTATACTAAACATAAGATTTACTATTAATTCTTTGGATATAGATAAATAAATAAATAGTATTTACTAGAGAAACGATAGATGTAGCTAGTGCTAAGCCGTACACTTTAAATCTACTAATTAATAAGTAATTTAAAACCGTATTAAGTATCAAACTAATTAGAGAAGTTAATAAAAGAATATTATTCTTATTAATAGAAGTAAGGTATCTATTCATAATTAAACCTGATACATAAAATGGTATTTGAATAATATACATTTGCTGTACTCGATAAACAATATCAGTATCATCCGCAGTAAATTCTTTACGTTCAAAAACTAAACTCGTAATCCATTCTGAAAATATATATAAAAATGCGGCAACAACCACACAAAGGATGAAATTAAAAGATAATATTTTCTTTAATTTATCATAAAGAAGACCGGGATTATCCGCGTATTTGGAAAAATAAGGAAGAACTACTTTTCCCATAGACATACCTATAAGTCCGATAACTAACATTGGAATTTTTAAACCATAATTAAGCGCAGCAACTGATCCGACCACTAATTGTGCAGAAAAATACTGATCAATAACTGAATTACTTGAATTCAAAACCGATGAAGAAACTTTAACAGGTACTTGTTTTATCAGTATCCTTATATTCTTACTTCTGAAGTCAAGTTTTCCGATAAATAGAATTTTCTTATATATCGAAAGTAAGAAAAGGTATATAAATACTCCGAAACTACCAATTAAAATTCCAATAGCCAATACTGTTACTGGAAATTGATCTTTTAAAAACCAAATTGAAAATAATGTTCCTAATGGCAAAAGTATATAGGCTAAAGAAGAATATAAAAAATCATTATCTATGTTTAATAATCCGGTGAGTTGAGAAGATAACGCCCATAATAAAATACAGGGTAGTAGATAATACAACTGTTGCCTAATTAAATTATAATATTCTGCATCGTGCCCTTTGAATATATTTTCTAAATAAATACCATTAAAAAAATAAGTGATAATTATAAAAAATAAAGCAATTGCTATGGTAATAATAAAACTGGTAGTTTGAAAAGATTTTATATTACCTTTTTGTTTTAACTCCAAAACGTAGTTTGGGATAAAAACACCTTTATAAGATCCTAGAAATACGTTATTTATAAAACCAGGAATTAACATTGCTATAAGGAAAGTATCTAATAATTCAGAAAGACCAAAGTTTTTTGCTACTTCTAACTCTTTGTAAAAACTTATCGCTTTTGTAAATAATGACACGGAAATTACAATAAGAACACTTTGAAAAAAAGGTTTTTTAATGAATTCCTGAATTTTTTTAAAAACCATTCCTAAGCTTATCTATAGGTTATGCTTACTTAGTAATTTATAAATTAAAATAAGTTAATTTATAATCTTCCGTCAGTTTTTACTTTTAAAATACCTTTTACATCATAAAGAACTCCATTTTTATTTAATAATGAAGCAAAATCAATTTTTAAATACTCATTATGACTAACGGTAAGCACTACGGCATCATATTTTTCTGAAGGTAATTTTTTGGTCGTAGTAAGACCATATTCATGTTTCACTTCATCCGGGTTGGCCCAGGGGTCGTAAATGGTTACATTTGTACCAAAACTTTCCAAATTTGAAATAACATCTACAGCTTTCGTATTCCGAACATCGGGACAATTTTCTTTAAAAGTTATACCTAGAACTAAAACTTTGGCGCCTTTAATATGAATATCTTTTTTGACCATTAATTTAATAATTTCAGAAGCTACATATTGCCCCATACTGTCGTTAAGACGACGTCCAGCAAGGATAATTTCAGGATGATATCCGAATTCCTGAGCTCTTTGAGCCAGGTAATACGGATCAACTCCTATGCAATGACCTCCTACTAAGCCAGGTTTAAATGGTAGAAAGTTCCATTTAGTTCCTGCAGCTTCTAATACTGCATGCGTATCAATATCCATGGCATTAAAAATTTTCGCCAATTCATTCACAAATGCAATATTGATATCTCTCTGTGAATTTTCTATAACTTTAGCAGCTTCAGCCACCTTTATGGTCGGAGCCCGATGCGTGCCCGCTTCAATAACCGAAGCATAGAGAGCGTCAACCTTTTTTCCTATTTCCGGTGTTGATCCAGCAGTAACCTTTAATATTTTTTCAACAGTATGTAATTTATCCCCCGGGTTAATACGCTCAGGAGAATACCCCGCATAAAAATCTTCATTAAATTTTAATCCACTAATATTTTCTAAAACGGGAATACACTCCTCTTCAGTTACACCAGGATACACGGTGGATTCATAAATAACAATATCTCCTTTTTTTAATACTTTACCTACCGTCTCGCTTGACTTATATAAGGGTGTTAAGTCAGGTCGATTATTTTTATCTACAGGAGTAGGTACTGTTACAATATAATAGTTACAATTCCTTATATCTTCAAGATTTGAACTACAAAATAGTCCGTTTTCACTACTTGGCTCTTTTACCAGTACGGATTGAAGCACTTCATCTTCTACCTCTAGTGTAGTATCTGTTCCGGATTGTAAATCATGAATTCGATCCTTATTAATATCAAAACCAATTACGGCAAATTTAGTTGCAAATAATCTGGCTAACGGAAGCCCTACATAACCTAAGCCAATAACGGCAATTTTTATAGTATTCATTTCTTAAATAATTCCTTTTAAAGTTAGTTTTATACTATTTTAAATTCTGCCAATACCAGGATACCGCTTCTTTTAAACCTGATTTTATATCAAATTCGGGTTGATAGTTCAGGAGTTCTTTTGCTTTATCTATTGATGCTAGCGAATGAGGAACATCTCCCTTACGCTCAGGCCCGTGTTTTATTTTAATTTTGGCAATTTTCGGATCATATACTGATAAATATTCTTTAAGAAGTTCTACTAGTTCTAATAAAGTAGTTCTATCCCCAAAGGCAGTATTATAAACCGTATTAAGAGCTTTATCATTATCTGCAACTATAGCCCTCATATTCATTTGAATCACATTATCGATATACGTAAAATCCCTTGAATAGGATCCATCTCCATTAATTACCGGGGATTCATACTTCATAAGTTGCATTACAAATTTTGGGATAACCGCAGCGTATGCACCGTTTGGATCTTGTTTTCTGCCAAAAACATTAAAATATCGTAAACCAATAGTATCTAAATTATAGGTTCTTTTGAAATTCTCAGCATACAATTCATTTACATACTTAGTAATGGCATAGGGAGATAAGGGTTTACCAATGTTATCCTCCACCTTTGGCAGTGATTTTGAATCACCGTAGGTTGAAGAACTTGCAGCATAAACAAATTTTTTAATTCCTGCATCTCTCGAAGCCACTAACATGTTTAAAAATCCTCCAACATTTACATTATTTGATGTAATCGGATCATTGATTGATCTAGGTACTGAACCTAGAGCTGCTTGATGTAAGACATAATCAATACCTTCACAAGATTTGTGACAATCCTCAAGATTACGTATATCCCCCTTTATAAATTTGAAATTTTTGTAGCTCTCAAGCGTTTTTAAATTTTTTTGATGTCCGGTAGCAAAACTATCTAATGCCACTACGGTGCTTCCTATGTCAACCAGATATTCACATAAGTTGCTACCTATAAAACCAGCAGCGCCAGTTACTAAAATTCGAGATTGTTTTAATTGTTCAATATGGCTTTTGTCCAAAATCCTCTAAAATTAATTATTGCTTTCTTTTTTCTAAAATCCAATCTAACTGTTCTTGAACACCTTGCTTAAGTGTTACTTTAGGATTATAATTTAAAAGGTGTTTAGCCTTAGTAATAATAGCTTTTGTTCTAGTTTGATCCCCTGTTCTAGGTGGTTTCATATCAAAAGAAATTTTAGTATTTACCAATTCTTCAACCATTTCAACCCCTTGTTGAGTGGTATATTCTTCTGCGGTTCCCAAATTAATCACCTCTCCGTTACATTTTGATTCATTACCTATTGTATTTATAATTCCATCGATAATATCAAAAACATGTGTAAAGCTTCTTCTGTGAGAAAGGCTTCCTTCAAATAAGGGGAAGGGTTCATTATCCAAAGCACATTCTATTAATTGACTAAACATCTTATCTGGCCTTTCTCTAGATCCGTATACAGAATAAAGTCTTAAAGAACATGCTTTAAAGTATCCCAATCTGGCTTTGGACAATGCCAACTGTTCAGCAGCAAGTTTAGTTACTCCATAATTAGATATAGGTTTTGGTAATGTATCTTCTTCGCAAAAAACATCCTTACCATAAATAGATGACGTACCAATATTTATAAATAATTCTAAGGCTTCTAAATCTTTGGTATAATTTGTTAAATTTTCGGTAGCTAGAACATTATTACTCAGATAATCTTCAAAAGTAGAGGTTGCTGCGATTCCAGGTCGGGCAGCAAAATGAAAAATGTAATTAACATCTTTAGGAAGGTCTTCTGTTAAAGTAGCTGCTGCTAAATCAAGTTCTAAAATAGTGACACCTAACTTATTTAGATCTGATTCATTTTTTCGCTTCAAAGAAACATCATAATAGTCAGAGAATTTATCTACTCCTATTACATCATATCCTTGCTTTTTTAAACGTTCAGCTAGATGAGAACCTATAAAACCAGCCGCTCCGGTTACTAAAATTTTGGAAGATTTAAAAGACTTAAGTGGTTGATCGTCCATAAGATAAATTTAGGTGGTTTAATCTTTGTAGGTAAAATACCGCGCGAAAGTAATACTTCACAAAACAACTAACAACAAAATTTAACATTAATAGATAAAAAACAATCTAAAAAGATTGGTTACTGATTTCAAGAATATGTAAATTTTCTAAATTCATTACTACACTAAAAAATTAAGAATCTTAAATCTATTTTCCTAAGTTTAATTTCTAAATCCTATTAAACAAATTATTATAAAAATAATAGCAATTTTCTTATCATTTTATAATATAACTTATAAAAACTAATTTAGAAAAACTTATTACTAATTAGGTAATACAATGTTTATACTGTTCTTTAGATAATTCGATACTTGCTTAGCCACTTGTTCATGTCCGTAACAAGTCCAATGACGATCATGGCTAAAGGTCCATACCTCCTTATGATTGTTTAATAATATTGTTTTAATAGAATAGTTTTTCATTAGTTTAACTATTTCTTTATTTATTTCAGGTCTTAAAATAAATATAATATCTTTTAACCTGTAATGCCGAGAAAGGTAGTCTATTAATTCTTTATATTCCTTTAAATACATGATTTTCCCCTCTTTTTTTACCAGTGAAAGAGTAGCGTTTTTTTTTGTTTTGAATTTAGGTAGTTTTAAAGGAAAACGCATATACATATAGTAAATAAATTTCCAGTTATATAGAATTTTTTTAAAAATTGGGGCTTTTAATTTACTAGGCAGTAATATTTGTTCCTTTAAATCAACTTGGGTTATATTTGGTTTTCTAGAGATATCGGCAATACTTTCTTTAAAATCACTTTCTCCTAGATAAAGCAATTGTAATTTTGGTTTATATTCTTCTTCTAAATTTTTAGTAATTTCCATAGCCTCAATAAGTGAAACTCCTGAGCGTCCTGCTTCAAAAAAATTATAATCCTCAAAATATTTTTTTAAATAAACTCCTTGATGACAATAATCTGGGTTCATTAAATTTTCTATAAAGGAATCGCCAACAATTGTAATTAAATTATCATAATTTTCGGGTAGTTCTCCGACCCAACCTTTACTATTAACTTTCCATTGGTGTCCACCTCCTTTCCAATACCCCTGCTGATTCGGAAAATATTTTTGAATGGTACCTTGCATCTGTCGATTTGGAATATCTGATGTTAAGTGAAAAAAACGAATAACAATTTCCCCTAATATCAGGATATAAACAGTAAATAAAAATAACCGTAAAATTAATTTCTTCATTTTTTAGAACTGAAAGTATATAAATGATCTATCTGCACTATCATCATAGAACACAAATAAACATGCTATAATTATAGTATATAATCCTACTCTTAATATTCTGGATTTAAATTTAAATGGATCCCGTTCATCTTTTCTTATGACATATTCGTAAACAATGAATGCAAATAACAAATAAAAATATTGTGATAATTCATAGCCTAACGGATGACTATAAGATTCGTAGACAAAGTTTGTAAATATTCTATAAATAAATCTAAAAGCGTCTGATATTGTGTTAGATCTAAAAAAGATCCAAGCAATCGTCACAGAAGAAAATGTAATAAGTATTTGACAAACTTCTTTAAAATTAGGGAAAAACCTATTTTCCGATACTGTAATACCTAAAAATTTTCGATTAGTATTAAATAAAAAAGAAGGAATATATAATAATGCATGAATAAGACCCCAAACTATAAAAGTCCAATTAGCACCATGCCAAAATCCGCTAACTAAAAATATAATAAAAATATTGCGAAGAGAAAACCATTTACCCAATTTAGAACCTCCTAATGGTATATATAAATAGTCCTTAAACCATGTAGATAATGAAATATGCCATCTACGCCAAAATTCGCCTATATTTCTGGAAAAATAAGGAAATTTAAAATTAGACATTAATTCAATTCCAAATAACTTAGACGTTCCGATAGCAATATCAGAATAACCACTAAAATCTCCATAAATTTGAAAACTGAATAAAACAACACCTAGAACTAAAGTAACTCCGGAATAGCTTCCGTAATTCGCAAATATATCATCCACTATAGGAGTTAAAGAATCAGCAATAACTACCTTTTTAAACAATCCCCACAAAATTAATCGTAAACCCTGAACACTTTGTTTATAATCAAAATTTCTCCTATTAGTAATTTGACCCAATAGACTAGATGCTCTTTCAATAGGTCCAGCCACTAATTGTGGGAAATAAGAAACAAAGGTAGCACAGGCAAGGAAATCTTTAGTAGGTTTAACCTTATTATAATAAGCATCTAAAGAATAGGACATTGTTTGAAAAGTATAAAAACTAATTCCAACCGGCAATATAATTCTTAGAGTCCAGTCGCTCTTTATCTGGTATCCCAGACTTTGAAATAAATCTAAGAGCGAATCAACAAAGAAATTATAATATTTTAAAAAGCCAAGTAGTGATAAATTAAAAATTATACTAATCCATAGCCAAAATTTCTTTAATTTAAAATTGTTTATATTTTTCTCAATATTAATGGCAACAAAAAAATCGACAATTGTACTGGCAATTATTAAAGATAGAAATCTCCAATCCCATAAAGCATAAAAAAAGTAACTGGCAACTAAAATTAATAAATTCTGCAGACGTAAATTCTTATTAAATACAAACCAGTAAAGAATCCAAACTGTAGGAAGAAAAAATAAGTATTGCGTAGAATTAAAAAGCATTTGTCTTAGAAAATAGAATTACAACTAACAGCATTAAGCGATAAATTATTTAAATTAAAAGCTGATTTGACTACAAAAAGCAGCATTGATAGCTTTCTCCGAAAAATTTTAATCCTAATTTAATTTTTAACTACCAAAATACCTGAATTTTATTATGAAAATCAATAATTTTTATAATACCGCGCGAAAATAATATTTAGCAAAACAACTGACAACTATAATTGTAAATAAAAGAAAAAAGTATCCCAGATCAGATCAAAAACACCTTATACCTAATATGCCAACAGCTCAGCGATAACTTGTTCCAAACGTTCTTTACCTAAGTATTGCTGTTCTAGGTTTTTTTGAAACGGAATCGGAGTATCCAGACTGGCAACTCTTCTTACGGGCGCATCCAGATATTCAAAGCAGTGTTCTGCTACCAGTGCCGCAATTTCGGAAGCCATACCCCCGAATAAACTATCCTCTTGTAAAATAAGAAGTTTCCCGGTTTTTTGAACAGATTCAAAAATGGTTTCTGTGTCCAAAGGTTGTAAACATCTGAGGTCAATCAAATCTATATGTAGATCCGAAGAAGATTCTAGAAATTCAAGTACCCAATGTACCCCTGCACCATAAGTGACAATGGTCAGGTCGTTTCCCTGTTGCAACACTTTTGCTTGACCTAACGGAAGGGTGTGATCATCTTCTGTAACCAATCCTTTAACTGTTCGGTATAAAGCCTTGTGTTCAAAAAATAAGACTGGGTTCGGATCTTCAATAGCGGATAGTAACAAAACTTTTGCATCTTCCGGAAAAGCAGGGTATACCACTTTTAGTCCCGGGACTTTAGTAAACCAGGCTTCATTAGTTTGACTGTGGAAGGGTCCGGCTCCTACCCCGCCACCACAAGGCATACGTACTACAACATCAGCGGGTTGACCCCATCGATAATAAGATTTTGCCAGTAAATTCACAATTGGGTTAAAACCAGAGGATACAAAGTCAGCAAATTGCATTTCTACTACGCTTTTATGACCTTCAACCGATAATCCGTAGGCCGTCGAGACTATAATAGATTCACAAATCGGCGTATTACGAACGCGGTCTTTACCAAATTCAGCGGTAAAACCATCCGTAATCTTAAAAACACCTCCGTACTCTGCAATATCCTGACCCATAATAAGTAACCGGTCATATTTTTGCATTGCCTGACGTAAAGCCATCGAAATAGCGTCAATAAATCGAATCTCCTGAGTGCCATAGGTAGTATCTTGAATGCTATTTTTAGCAACGGAATAAGGTGCAAAAACATCCTCTAATTCAGTTGAAATATCAGGAACCACTTCCGGTTGAGCAATGGTTTGTTCCCAGGCAATCTGAATTTGCTTACTGATACGTTGACGAATATTGTTTTTATCAACCTCCGTTAGTATACCTTTCTCTCTTAAAAAATGTTCGAATTGTACCACAGGGTCCTTCCGCTTCCAGAGTGCCAACACCTCCTCCGGAACGTAGGCTGTACCACTTGCTTCCTCGTGACCCCGAATCCGAAAGGTTTTAAATTCGATCAATACCGGTTGCGGGTTTTCTCGCATGGTAGTCACAATCTCAGACAACTGTTGATAAATTTCAACAATATTGTTACCATCCAGTACAAAAGATTTCATTCCATATCCCTTGCCTCGATCTGCCAGATGTTCACAAGCATATTGTTCAGACGTTGGAGTAGATAGTCCGTATCCATTATTTTCTATACAAAACAACACCGGGAGTTGCCAGACAGATGCTAAATTTAAAGCCTCATGAAAATCTCCTTCGCTGGTGCCACCGTCACCAGTAAACACTGCAGTGACCGAGTTTTTACTTTCCATTTTATCCGCAAGTGCAATACCACAGGCTACTCCCAGTTGAGGCCCCAGATGCGAAATCATCCCGACAATTTTATGTTCCTGAGAGCCAAAGTGAAAAGAACGGTCCCGCCCTTTTGTAAAACCCTCTGGTTTTCCCTGCCATTGACTAAATAAATGATAAAGAGGTACTTTTCGGGTAGTAAAAACTCCCAGATTTCGATGCATAGGCAGAATATACTCCTCATTGTTTAAAACAGAAGCAACCCCTACAGAAATAGCTTCCTGACCGATACCACTAAACCATTTTGAAATTTTACCCTGTCGTAATAAAACCAGCATTTTTTCTTCGATCATCCTGGATTTAAGCATCTCTTCGTATAATTTTAGAAGTAATGTAGCCTCCGGTAATGAACTATCTTTAAAATTTACGGTTTCAGGAAAATGCATAATAAAGGGTGTTGGAATAAGCTTATTAAACAAACTAAAATAATAAGAAGTATCATAAGATAAGAAATAAACTATCAATTTTTAATCAACCTTACCTGTTATCCCTAGAACTATCTTGTTTTAAATATCCTTAACGTCCTGTTAATATAACGAGGGCAACTAAGGAAATCAGTACATTTATCAATAATTTTAAACGAGGGCACGTTTTAAATTAACACCCGTAAAATAAGTATTTTCTAACATGAAAAATATACCTAGTGTAGACCTGGCTGATTTCATATCAGACGATCACAGTCGCAAATTGCAATTTGTAGCCTCTATAGGAAGGGCCTATGAAGATATAGGTTTTGTCAGCCTTAAAAATCATTTTTTGAGCGAAGAATTAGTAACGGAATTATATAAAGAAGTAACGTCCTTTTTTGCACTTCCGCTAGAAATAAAGAAAAAATATGAAATTGAAGAACTACATGGACAAAGAGGATATATTTCTTTTGGAAAAGAACATGCAAAAGGTAAAAAAGAAGGGGATTTAAAAGAGTTTTGGCATTTTGGTCAGGAAGCTTCCGGAGATGCTAACCTTCCCGAAGAATATCCGTCAAACGTGCAGGTAGAAGAATTAATGGATTTTAACCATACGGGCATGGAAGCTTATCGTATGCTTGAAAAAACCGGAATGTTTGTACTAAGAGCATTGGCACTTCACATCGGTTTAGAAGAAACTTATTTTGATTATTGGATTAGTAATGGAAACAGTATCTTACGCCCGATTCACTACCCTCCTATTACTGAAGAGCCTAAAGGAGCAGTTCGTGCCGGAGCGCATGGAGATATTAACCTGATTACTTTATTAATGGGAGCCTCTGCCGGAGGCTTACAAGTACAAAACCGCGAGGGGCAATGGATGGATGCTATTCCTAATGAAAATGAATTGGTAATTAATGTAGGAGATATGTTAGAACGATTAACTAACGGTAAATTGAAATCCACTATTCACCGTGTGGTCAATCCGCCCAAATCAGAATGGGATCAACCTCGATATAGCATTCCCTTTTTTATGCACCCTCGTAGTGATATGAAATTGAATTGCCTGGAAAAATGTATTACAGAAGAGCATCCTAGAAAATACGAAGATATAACTGCCGGAGAATTTTTAAAACAACGCTTACTGGAAATAGGACTGATAAAAAAATAATTTTTTTTATATTCATATATGGATTTAAAAGACCAATTAAAAAACCTGTTTCCGGAGCATAAAGAAGAAGAAGTAACCGAACATATACCGGAAAAAGAACAGGTATGGATACAAGATGCTGCCCTACTCTGTAAATATGAAAAAAAAAAAGGAAAACCAATCACTATTATTGATGGGTATAACGGAGCTACAGATGACTTTAAAAAGTTGGCCAAACAACTTAAGAAATCCTTAAATACCGGGGGTAGTTTTAAAGACGAAAAAATTATCATACAGGGTGATTACCGAGATCAGATTATGCAAATGCTGAAAAATAAAGGATTTAGTGTAAAAAGAGTGGGAGGATAAATAGGTATTAGTTAAAAGATTATTGTTGAAATCAAGAGCACTACATATAGTTAATGGAGATCACCTCATGCAACGTGTCCATGGTTTTGGCTGGGGTGCAGAATTTGTGGTTTGGCGAGAAATGTTTTGTGAAGGACCATCTGATATTAAAATTGATTCGGAATCTGCTATTAAAAAAAGAATTTCCTTTCTTCAAAAATATTATAGGATTACAGCCGAAGATTATGAAAAGAAGTTTATTACCCAACTTCGTAAATTAAGTAACATCAAGTCTTATGATGATATTGTGCTTTGGTTTGATAGCGACTTATTTTGTCAGATTAATATGGTAGCGGCAATAAGCCTGATTTTACGTAAAATGAAAAAAACCAGTAAGGTTTATCTGGTTGGTAACTATCGTGAGAATAATAAAAATGAATTAAAACCCTTATCATTACTTAGCGATCCTGAAATATTAACTTACTATAATAAGAAAAGTACTTTGGATATGAACGATTTGGAGTTCGCTTCTCATATTTGGACATTGTACTGTGAATCTAATCCAACTAAAATTATCGGGCAAATTAAAAAACAATCTAACTTTCAATACCTTGCAATATGCCTTCGGGCGCATTTACAGCGCTTTCCTAATATGTTAACTGGCTTGAATACCCTGGAGCATAATATTTTGAGAATGGTAGATCAATATGATATACAGAATATGCGGCAACTATTGGGATATGCCTTAGAATATCAGGGGTATTACGGGTACGGAGATATACAAATGAAACGTGTGCTTGCCCGTTTATTCCAGTTTTTCGATCAAAGAAAAGATAGGCTTTACTTATCAGAAAGAGGAAAACTGGCACTGGAACAAAAGAAGAACTTTTACAATACGCAAAAATTAGATTGGTACTACGGTGGCGTTAAAAAGTATGACTATCTGTATAACAATGATACGCATCACTTGCTAAAATTATAATATGCATTTTCCGGAATCCGAATTGATTCTTAATAAAGACGGTTCTGTCTACCATCTTAACTTACATCCTAATCAAATTAGTGATACCATCATCACCGTAGGAGATCCTGATCGGGTTCCGCAGATTACCAAGTACTTTGATAAAATATATGATCAGGTACAAAAACGGGAGTTTCATACCACCACAGGAGCTTATAATAATAAACGAATAACAGTTATATCAACGGGAATAGGTACAGATAATATTGATATTGTCCTTAACGAACTGGATGCTTTGGTAAATATCGATATAAAGACCAGGAAGTTAAAAGAAAAACAAACCTCTTTAAATCTTATTAGAATTGGAACTTCCGGAGCCATTCAACCCGACATTAAAGTTAATTCCTTCCTTCTTACTGAAACTGCGATTGGATTAGATGCATTGTTACCATTTTATAAGGAAAGTACCATTGAGGATGCTTCCCTATTTCAATCCTTGCAAAACCATTTTATAAAGAATCAGTTTACCATTCCTTTCTATATGTCAGAAGCAAACAAGGCTTTAGTTATGCGTTTTGAGGATTCACAATTAATAAAAGGTGTTACTCTAACTAATCCGGGATTCTATGCGCCTCAGGGCAGGGCTTTAAGGCTTCCATTACGTTTTCCTAATTTTAATCAGATGATTCGGGATTTTACTTTTAAAAGTCAAAAAATAACCAATCTGGAAATGGAAACCGCTGGTATCTACGGACTGGCAAACTTATTAGGGCATAGAGCAATTTCCCTAAATGCAATTTTGGCTAATCGTGCAACCCATACCTTCAGTAAACACCCTGACAAAACAATAGAAGCTTTAATTGTATTCGCCTTAGAAAAGATAAGTAACCTCTAAAAGGTAATTAGTGATATGATATATTTTTATCATTAGTGTCCGGTTAAAATATATTATAGTTGATAAAACATAGTAAAATAAAGTGATTCCAAGCTTTAAAGTATTTAGAGGATGCTTTTCTATTTTTCAAAAGTAATTTGCTTTTTTAGACATCGATAATTTTATACTATTGATTTTCAATATTATAATAATTTGTCTTGAGTCTTGATTCTAGAAGCGACAGCGATCTTGAATCTTTACCGAACACTAATGATTTTACGCAACCTAAATCCACTATAACACTCTCAAATGGTCGTCATACTTATAATCTGTAACCAATAGAAAGCTGGATATTAGTAAGGTTTCCTTTAAATTCCCTTTGAATTCCTTCCTGCTCATATAAATTATTGATTCCGTATTCATAACGGGCATCAATATAAAAATTATCGGTAATATTGAAACCAAGTCCACCTACCGCCGCAAAATTTATCGTATTGAAATTCGCTTCGCGTAAACCATTATCTTCCCATTCCCAGATTTTTAATCCGGCTTGTGGACCTAACTGAAGGTTGATTACCTGATTAAAATTATATTTAAAGATAACCGGAAGTTGTATATAATTTACTCTTAAATCTTCCGCTTTATTTCCTTGACTGGAGAATTGTAACTCCGGTTGGATACTAATATGATTCGTTACATAATATTCTGCAAAAAACCCTACGGCAACTCCAATTCTCGCATCTTCTGCATCTTCTTCAATATCATCGGAACTTATAGAACTTAAATTAGCACCTACACGTATTCCATAACGAGAATCTTGCGCATTTGCTACAAATAAAGATAAAAAGACAATTAAAACGAAAAGTAATAGTTTGTTCATAATGTATTATTTATGGTCGGAAAATTATTGTAAAAATAGAATTTTATTTAACAAATATAAATCATACCATGTTATCCCCAGTAATTAATTTTCTTATTTATCCCTTTTTTCAACTTAGGAAACTCTATTGCGCTCGTTGTAAAGTGATTTGATAATACCATCAGTCAGTCCTATTTTCGGGACATAAATCTGTCTTGCTTTACTCCACTTCATGGCTGATAAATAAATTTTTGTTGCAGGGATAATCACATCCGCCCTGTCCTGATTTAAGTTAAGTTCCCAGATACGCTCTTCATAAGTCAGTGAATTGAGTAGTTGGTAATATGAACTCAAGTATAAATATGATAGTGGTTTTCCAATACTTTTTCCGCTATTTTTAAAAATATTATTTATGTTTCCCCCGGATCCGATCAGGGAAATACGTTGATAGGGCTTTGTATTCTCCTTAATCCAATCTTCCGCATCTTTCCAGACTGTTTCATCTACAACATTATTCAACAAACGTACGGTTCCCAGTTTAAAAGAACGAGAGGTAATCGTTCGGCCATTATGGTATAAGGTAAACTCCGTACTTCCCCCTCCCACATCTACATAAAGGTAGGTCGCATCCGTATTAATTAGTTCATTCAAATCCGTCATGGCGATAATGGCAGCTTCATCTTTCCCGTCGATAATATGGATTTGCACACCCGTTTCTACTGCAATTTTAGCTACTAATTCCTGACCGTTTTCCGCCTCACGCATCGCCGAAGTAGCACAAGCTTTATAAGCAACTACCGAATGGTTTTTCATCAATAACTGATACGCTTGCATGGTTTCTATCATACGATCCACATTGCGTTGCGATATTACTTTTGTTAAAAAAACATCAGCTCCTAATCGAATCGGGACTCGTATCAGGCTGGTTTTTTTAAAACGGGTGGTTTTACCTTCCTCCTGGTGAACACTACTTATTAATAATCTTACGGCGTTAGAACCTATATCAATGGCTGCAAATTTTTCTATTACTAACATCTAATTCAATTCTAATTTCTTTTGATAATATTCATAAGTAGCTACTTGTGAACGTAAGGGCGGATCATCGTTATGTACGTACTGGTTAGACTGATCGTAGGTCAATTTTCTGGCTTTTACATTATCTTTCCAGCATATGTTAAAGGTATCAATCAATTCGTTTTTAATACTTTCTTCATAGATCGGACAGGAGATTTCTACCCGGCGGTCCAGGTTACGTGTCATCAAATCAGCCGAAGATATATATACCTTTGGATCATTTGCATTACAAAAGATGTACAACCTGGGATGTTCCAGAAATTTATCTACCACACTGATTGCGCGGATGTTTTCGCTTATTCCCGGTAATTCCGGGACCAGGCAACAAATACCCCTTACAATCAAATCAATTTTTACCCCGGCTTGGCTTGCCTCATATAATTTATCGATCATCGGGTAGTCACTGATACTATTCAGTTTTAACCGTATGTAAGCCGGAAGTCCGTTTTTACAATTCGTAATTTCTTTATCGATTAACTTGGTAATAGCACTTCTGGTATAATGCGGAGATACCAGCAGGTGTTTGTAGCGGTTGACTTTATAATTTGTTTCAAAAAACTTAAATACTTTATTAACCTCTTTTAAAATTGCCTCATTTGTAGTAAATAACGTATAATCCGTATAAATCTTGGCTGTAGATTCATTAAAGTTACCCGTACTGATAAAGCCGTACCGAATCATTTTTCCATTTTCTTCCCGTTCGATAACACAAGCTTTACAATGTACTTTAAGGCCAGGAACGCCAAATATAAGTTTCACCCCTTCTCTTTGCATTTGTTCTGCATATTGAATATTTGCCGCTTCATCAAACCTTGCCGTTAACTCAATCTGAACCGTTACTCTTTTTCCGTTTTTGGCCGCATTAATTAAACTACTGGCGATATGCGAAATAGAAGCCAAGCGGTAAATAGTAATCTTGATTACTTTTACTTTAGGATCGATAGCAGCTTCCCGAAGGAATTTAACGGTATATGAAAAGGTGTGGTAAGGGGTATACTGTAAGAAGTCCTTTTTAGCAATATTACTGAGCAAACTACCTTGCAAACGCAGACCAGGAATGGTTAACGGAACCATTTCTTCATAGGTTAGTTCTTTTTTCTTTAGAATCGGGAAGTTCATATAATCCCTACGGTTATGATACTTTCCGCCGGGGATAATACTATCCGTATCATCAATTCCCATTTTATTCATTAAGAATTTTAAGGTGTCTTTATCAATTTTTTTATCATATACAAAACGAACCGGTTCTCCATCCCTCCTGGATTTTACACTACTCGAGATTTTTTCAATAAAGCTTTTACTAAAGTCATTATCAAAATCCAATTGCGCATCTCGGGTAATCTTTATCATATGGGCAGTTGCCTGCTTATACTCAAAAATACTGAAATTGATTTGTAGACAATACCTGATCAGATCGTCCAGAATAATAACATATTGATTTCCGTCCTTTTCCGGTAAAACGACAAATCGATCCGTATTCTTAGGAATCTCAATTAAAGCATAAATTTTCTCTTGAGTAGTTTGATTCAAAAATTTAGAAATGGTACCTTCCTTAGGTACAGTTTCATTAAGCACTAGTTTTACTGCCAGATATGCAATACTATCCCTTAAGTGAGGAAATTTTTCAAGGTCATTTAGAATATAAGTAACTAAAGCCGGACTTACTTTGTTCACAAAATATTTTCGGATAAATTCATCCTGATCCGGTTGTACCTGGGTTTCATCAATAATATAAATCTGATGCTCCTGAAGTTTCTTGCGAATAATCTCAATCGTCTTTAAGCTTTCGGATTGTTGTTTGATCACAATATTAGTGATTTGTTCCAGAAGCTGTTTTGCCGTTTTACCTTTTAAAACATTAGTACCTCCCTTTCCGGCCAGGTCAATACGTTTAATTGTAGCGTAGCGCACCTTAAAAAACTCATCCAGGTTGTTAGAAAATATTCCGATAAAACGAAGTCTTTCTAATAAAGGAACATTACTATCTGCTGCTTCCTGTAGGACCCTTGCGTTGAATTGTAACCAACTTAACTCACGATTAATGTACTGTTTTATAGGTTGTCCCGTCATTTATCGTAGTGATTTAGGAAATAAGGTTAAAAAAGTTTCGCCAGCAGATATATCTTTCCAGTCCGTTATATCAAATTTAATCCCAACCACGCCTGCCGTAGGTACATTTTCTATAAATTTATTTCCGTATTTATTTGCAATCAAAGTAAACGCATGATTATGCCCGAATAATAGTAACGTATTTACCGTTGTACTTGTAGATTTTATATACCATACCACCTGATCTCCCGTAAAATCATACAACCGGGATTCCAGGTCAAACTTATGGTACTTTTTATCCAGTTGCTCGGTAATAATAGCTGCAGTAGTTTGTGCACGTAAAGCATCACTACTCACTATCTTATCTACACTATCCAGTTTTTCGCGTAAACCTAAGCCAATTAATTTGGCATCATTTAATCCTCTTTCATTTAAAGGTCTTTCATGATCTTCAAGATCAAATTCCCACGAAGATTTTGCATGTCGTACCAAATATAATTTTTTCATTGTTTCGTTTATCAGACGTCGGCTATCAGGACTACAAGTTTAAACAATCAATTTTATAATTAATACAAATAATTCAAAAAATGCGAAATGGCTGGTTCTACTTTATTATAACACATTTTACACCAAACTTCTTAATCTTTTCATATGGATAAGCATAGGAATTTTACCAAAGTCATATACTTTATCAATAGATTTAGAACTGGTAAAAAACCTAACCCTATTATCGATAAAACATTGATTTACATCGAAAAACGAATGAAAATTACTATTTTTACAAAACAAACTCTAAATTTGTAGAATAATTCCTACCTTTTCCGACTTACTAACTTATAAAATTTAGGACTATTTTATTTGTAGTTTTTAAGTGGTAGGATAAATTGTTGTTTGTGATAAAGGGAAAATTTAAATTATTTAATAGTGTAAAACTATGGTGCATCCTATTCGTAGGTATGTTGCCCTTAGGGATGTACGCACAGGTAGAAGTACCGTTACTACAACGTACCCAGCTTACCATAAAAGGGGATCTTACTTTTGTCTCAAACACCATTTTAGGTAAAGTAAGTCATGACGACGGAACTCAGGTGTTTGACCCAAACAAAAGCTATAATGACGGCGGACTAAATAATCAGTTTAAAATGGGTTTTATTGATATTGATAAAGATCCTAGCACCTTTAATTCCAGTAGCGCAGACCTAATCATTAATTCAAAATGTGCTAAAATTAAATATGTAGGATTGTATTGGACCGCCTCTTATGCCGACCAACCCCGTTCTCAAAAAATTAACGAATTAAAAATAAAGTATCCGGGTAGTAGTACCTATTCGCTTATCACCGATGGTCTGATCATACACGATTATAAAGACGACCCTGCTTCTGTTTTCAAACAGTATTCCTGTTATAAAGATATTACACAAGAAGTATTAAACCTTCCGGAAAGTACCGGTACTTATACGGTGGCTAATATTGCCGCTTCAACTACCGCTAGCAACCCTGATCCGGAGGTAGGCAACGGCCTTGCGGCAGGTTGGACTATGGTGGTGATTTATGAAGATATATCGTTACCACAAAAACGTTTCTACGTATACGACGGGTATGTAAATATTGATGCGAATGCTGATCCGGTAGCGTTTTCTTTTGATAATTTTCAAACTATTCCTAAAGGGGCGGTACACGGTAAAATCGGAGTGATTTCTTACGAAGGTGATAAGGGTATTCGGGGAGATCGTTTCCAAATTTATTCTGAAGTAGCTGAAAAATTTAAAAACCTTTCTGACATCAGTAACCCGGTAAACAACTTTTTTAATGCGAATATTACTGAAAATGGTAGAAATGTAAATACTCGTAATCCTGCAAGTTATAACACCCTGGGTTATGATGCCGATTTGTTTGAAATTAAAAACCCTAATAATAGCATCATAGGAAATAACCAATCTCGTTCTACTTTTAAATTGTTAACGGATAATGACGGATATTCTGTACTTGCAGTTGCCTTTAGTGTTGAAATTTACGAACCTTCTCTCCAAATTATAAAGTTATCTCGACATGAAAATAAAGAATTGATTTTTCCCGATGATATACTAAAACCAAAACAAAAGATTTCATATAAGCTTACTATCAAAAATGAAGGGAATGACCATGCGGAGAATACTATTATAAAAGATCAACTACCAGAACACGTCATATTGTTAGAAGAGAGTATACAGTTACCTTCTAAAAAGGTAAAGTACATATTTAATGCTAAAGACCGTACCATCTCCTTTATAATTCCAAATAAATATGTTAAAATAGATAGTGAAGCCTTTACCATCAATTATGATGTATTAGTTGATACTTCTTGCGAACTACTTGCTGAAACCGGAGAAGTATTTATTAAAGATCAGTTGGTTACCGCTGAGTTTAATGGTTCATTTAATGATACTAAAAGATTTGCAACCGGTTATAATTATTTTAACGAATGTAAATTACCGGACTATTATCCATTTAATTTGGCTGTTGATATGTCAGAATTACAATGTCCGTTTGTACCGGCGGATATGGTTACTAATACAACTGAAATTGGTAAATTAAATCAGGAAAAAGGCGACGAAAATACTTCTCGTTTTACCGAAAGTACCGGTGGTACTATTAAAAAAGACGGTATTAATAAAAATTCGGATTTAGAAAAGGGGGCACCACTACAACCAGAAGGTACGGTAACCAAAACGATTAATGATTTAATCGAATTAAACGAAATTTATTTTGAGTTTGATAAATGGGAGATTACGAAACGTGCCGAAGTTGAATTACAAAAAGTAGTAGATCTTATGGTCAATCGGTATCCGGATATGATTATTAAAATCGAAACGCATTCGGATAGTAGAGGTAATGAATATTACAACCTACTCTTATCTCAACGCAGGGCCGAGTCAATTTACAACTATTTAGTAAGTAAAAATATTAGTAGCAACCGAATCATTTCATACGTAGGTTTTGGGGAAACAAAACCGGTTAATAATTGTGGAAATGATAAAAATTGTTCAGAAGAAGAATACCGTAAAAATAGAAGATCTAACTTCGTGATCATGTAACTTGTATTTCAAGCATAAGTGTCCGATTAAAATAAATAAAAGTTCATAAAGCATAGTAAAATAAGGTAATTCCAAACTTTGAACTGTTTGGAGGTTGCTTTTCACTTTTTTAAAAGTAATTTGTTCTTTAATATAAAAATTGGCTCTAGTTTAGGATAGCGTAGATAATTCCAATTCATATAAATCCCATCCCCAGCCCTTCCCAAAGGGAAGGTAGCTAAAAGTCCTTTCCTTTGGAAAGGATTTAGGATAGGATAGATAGTTGTAAATAAAATAGTTGGGTCAATTTTGATACGCCAACGCTATTATCTACTAAAGCATAAAAATTTATTACAATATTGATTTTTAATACTATAATGAATAGTCTTGATTCTTGTTTCTAGAAGCAATAGCGACCTGCCCGTCCGCAGGCGGGTCTTGAATCCTTACCGGATAATCATGATTTTCAAGTTTTAAACTAATTTAAGGCGCCAATCTTTTCGTTTTCCAATGTAATTTTTCCTGATCCTTTTCCGGTACAAATAATATTCGATCGTGTAAACGGTTAGGACGTCCCTGCCAGAATTCAAAAGTCACCGGAGCAATTCTAATACCTCCCCAAAAGTCCGGTTTAGGAATAGGTTGTTCTTTATATTTATCTTCCAGAGCTTTCAACTCTTTTTCTAAAACCTCCCTGGACGGAATTACACTACTTTGATCAGATGCCCATGCTCCCAATTGACTTCCCCTAGGACGACTGTGAAAATAAGTAGTACTTTGCTCTTCTGAAACTTTAGCTGCTTCCCCTCTAATAATAACCTGCCGTTCCAGGTTAGGCCAGAAAAATGAAAGGCATACTTTATTATTTTGAAGAATTGCCTTGCCTTTTTCAGAAGTATAGTTGGTATAAAACACAAATCCGTCCTGGTCAAAATGTTTTAGTAAAACAATCCGGGCTTTAGGATACCCGTCCGCTCCTATACTTGCGACCGTCATCGCATTTGCCTCTTCGACACCTCCCTCCGCTTCTACTTCATTAAACCATTGTTCGAATAATTCAAATGGATTATTGGGTAATTGAGTTTCCACCAACTCATTTTTATCGTATGATTTTCTATAATCTGCTAAATCTTTAGCCATAGTAAAAGGGTTTAAAATTCAAAAACTTTTCCGTCATCTGCTACATCACTATTCTTAAAAATGGTTTGTGCTTCTTCTTTAAATAAAGAAATATCTTTATACCGAGTAGAATAATGCCCTAAGATTAAATGTTCTACCTCAGCTAATTTGGCAATAGTCGCAGCTTGCTTTGCTGAACTATGTCCGGTATACTCACATAAATCTTTATTTTTTTCTAAAAAAGTGGATTCATGGTAAAGAGCCGTAACCTTCTTGATCTGATCTAGCTTGCGTTCATCATAACGGGTGTCACTGCAAAAAGCATAACTCTTAACGGGAGCTGGGTCTTCGGTTAGTTCTTTATTATCAATTAATTTTCCGTCAGGCCCAGGGACATCTTTTCCTTTTTTAATGGATTTAAACAAACTAACGTCAATATTATAATTTAAGGCTTTACTAATAATCAGTTTACGATCCCCCGGTTTTTCTTTAATTAAAAAACCATTACAATATATCCGATGTTGCAATGGAATTGTGGTGACTTCTATTTTTTCATCTTCAAAGATAAGTTCCGGTTCTTTTTTAGTCAATTCATAAAAGTGCAAAGGATAAGCTGTCCAGGAGTTAGATAATTTAAGGAGCAAAGTAATTGCTTCCTTAATTCCTTTAGGGCCATAAATATAAAGGGGGTTCTCCCGGTTTAACATTTGGAAAGTAGCTACAAGTCCGGGCAGGCCAAAGAAATGATCCCCATGTAAATGAGAAATAAAAATATGGTTAATTCGTGAAAAACGGACTTTATTTTTCCTGAGTTGTACTTGAGTACCTTCGCCACAATCAATCAATAAGATACGATCATTTATTTCCAGCACCTGTGAAGTGGGATTCGTAAAAGTCCGGGGTGTTGCTGAGTAGCAACCTAAAATAGTTAATTTCAAAAAATAAGTTTAGCAAGTTTATAAAACATTTCTACTTGCGTTAAAGATCAAGGTCTCTTTCAATATCTTCCATAGCAATAATATCACGGGCTTCCTGCAATGTAGGGACCAGGCTCAGTTCTTCCGGCACATCATTATAAGTAAGTTCTCCCGAAACCAGTACAAACGATTGCTTTTTTGCTTTGTGAGCTTTAGAAATCCTTAAAAAATCCGAAATATTTTCGGCCTCATTGTTTTTAAGACTGGACAGTTGAACAATGATATGGTTGTTCTTAAAAGAATCGTATTTTTCTTCTAATTGCTTTACAAATTCGGGGGTACTTAATTTCTCCTGAATAAGCACTACGGTGGAACCTTCGGGATTAATAATCATAATCTTTACTGTTTAATTTTTGAAGCTAATAAATAAATAACTGCCATACGAACCGCTACCCCGTTTTCTACCTGATCCAAGATAATGGCCTGATCAGAGTCCGCCACTTCACTGGTAATTTCTACCCCACGGTTAATCGGTCCCGGGTGCATTACGGTAATTTCTTTGGATAAACTTTGAAGCAACTTCATATGTAAGCCATATTGCTGTATATATTCCCTTTTTGAAGGAAAATAGCTAATTTCCATACGTTCATTCTGTACCCGTAACATATTTGCCACGTCACACCATTCTAATGCCTTTCTTAAGTCTAACTCTACGCCTACTCCTAATTCCTGAATATATTTAGGGATCAAGGTTTTGGGACCACAAACCTTCACCTCTGCCCCTTGTAATTGTAAGGCAAAGATATTAGATAGTGCGACCCTAGAATGTAAAATATCACCTACAATGACTACTTTTTTACCCTTTACTTCGCCAAAGCGTTCCCGGATGGAATAGGAATCTAATAAAGCCTGTGTAGGATGTTCATGCGCCCCATCACCTGCATTGATAATACTGGCATTGATATTTTGCGATAAAAAGACACCCGCTCCGGCACTAGGATGTCGCATCACTATCATATCCACTTTCATAGAAAGGATATTGTTTACCGTGTCTATCAAAGTTTCCCCCTTTTTAACTGATGAAGAAGCCGCCGAAAAATTAATCACATCAGCAGACAAGCGTTTTTCGGCCAATTCAAAAGATAAACGCGTACGGGTACTATTTTCAAAAAATAAATTTGCAATAGTAATATCCCGTAACGAAGGAACTTTTTTTATAGGACGGTTAATCACTTCTTTAAAGTGATCTGCCGTTTCAAAGATCAACTGAATATCTTCGTTAGTTACATATTTAATTCCGAGTAAATGATTTACACTCAGTTCACTCATATACCGGTATTTAGTATTTGCATATTATTCAGATAGTACATAAATAGCATCTTCACCTTCGTTTTCTTTCCAGTGCACCTTCACCTTTTCATTATTAATAGCATCTACCTGCCTTCCTTTATAATTAGGCTGTATCGGTAAATGTCTGCTAAACCTACGATCGATTAAGGTCAATAATTCAATCTCGCTCGGTCTTCCAAAAGATTGAATAGCCGTCAATGCTGATCGTATGCTACGCCCGGTGTACAATACGTCATCAATAAAAACCACCTTTTTATCTTCTACTACAAAATTAATTTGGGTTTTATTAGCTTCCAGGGTTTTAGCACCTCTTCTAAAATCATCCCGATAAAACGTAATGTCCAGATACCCTAATTGCAAGTCCGGTATCTGGTATTCGTTCTCTAAAATACTTTTAATCCGATCTGCCAGAAAAATACCCCTGGGTTGGATTCCGATTAGGATAGAGTCCTTAAAATCCGTATGATTCTCAATTAATTGACAAGCAAGCCTATGTAGAATAATTTCTATTTCATGAGCATTTAATAATAACTTTTGATTCATAGGAGCCGGATATGCGCTTTACAAAAATACATAATTTGACCTTAGTAAACCTATTCTTTATACAGAGCAACTACCAATTTCTTTTACGTAGGCATTGCTGTACTTCCTATTGCATTTGGGTTAATCTTTATAGAGATGAACGGAAGTTAATGTTAAATAAAACAATACTTTTAACCGGATTTCTAAATTACTGTTAATTTGAAACATCATACTATTCTTTTCTTTGCTTTAATACTAACCCTATTACTGGTATCGCAAACTACGTTTACCCAGGAACTACCGGTTATTCAAATTCAAAAACAAATTGAAACTTTAAAAAACGATCGTCGCGGGCCGTATTATCGTATCAAATGGTTTTGTAAAGACGGATCGATTCGGGAACCCAAAGATCCCTGTCCTGACTCTATCGGTGGCGGTATCCAACATGCCAGCTATAAAAAAGAAGTTGAAGAACTGGGCAAAAAACATCATATTTTTTTTGGTGAAATATTAGCCTATACCAATCCTAAAGAATTTTGGGATGCTACAAATAATAATAGCCGAATCAAACAGTATCAGTTGGGGAGATATTTAAATAGTGTTGACGATGGCTGGATATTACAAAAAGGACAATACTACCGGGGAGCCGTACAGTCAGAAGATGAAGAAGAATGGGGAATCCAATTTTATACGGATTTGCTTAAAAACGACCAAATTTTAAAAGAACAGTACTATTTTATTCGCCAAACTTTAAAAGACATTCCGCATGAAGGGGATAGTAACCTGGCGCAACTGATGCGGAGTCAATCCAAGGTTTTAGCCGAAGAATTACCGGAATTTATGGATGCTCGTATTAAAATTCACGGAAATCCTGATCAAACCGATATAGCTTTAGTTCAGACTTTTATAAAAAAAAATCAATCTAAAATTACTCCAGCCTTAAAAAAACAATTTGATGAGTTAAATACAACCATGACCGCTTATTATGAGCCGGTAGATGTAGCAAGCTTAACTGCTATCATTGACAAACTATCAAATTCCGTAGGACTAACTACTACGCTCAAAACATTCACCAACACCCTTAGCCAAAAGAAACCATCCGAACAAATTATGGCTATTGCCGTAGCTTTATGTGATATTCGTGAACAGATTACTGCTTATAAAACCGGAAAAGAAAGGCTTTTACTTCTGGACCTATCTAATAAATTAGAAGGCATTGCCCTGAAAGAAACTCAAAATTGGAACCCGGAAAGCGTATCCGAATTGCTTGGGAAAATTGAAGTACTGGCAAAATTGACTACAGGTACCGGATTGTTAGAAGAATGGGAATGGAATGCAGTAGAGAATCAGCTTATAATTGCGGATAAACAAAAAGAGGTAAGCTTAAAAGAATTGAACAATTTTTTAAAAAGCGCACGTAGTATTGTAGAATGGTCAACCTCACAGGTAAAAGCCGTCTATCAAGATGTAGTCACTACCTATACATCCTTTGAGCCTAAGTCGTATGGGTTTATCGATGACCGGATACGTTCTTCGGTAGCTTTAAGTTTAGGAGAAAGTGTGAGTAAACTTGGATCGTTTATTGCCCAAAAATCCGCAGTCCAAAATGAAGTATTTTCTTTAGAAAATCAAAGTAGCATTCGGGGTTTAAATCCGGGATATGCACAGGGAACTTTAATTGTGGTTTCCGGTTCTCCCGAAAAAACCGAAGTAAACTCAGAAAATATTTACGTTTTTAAACAACCCCCTTCGGATCTAAAACCGGTAGCAGGAATCTTAACCGTTTCCGAAGGTAATTTAGTGTCACACGTTCAGTTATTAGCCCGTAACTTGGGAATACCAAATGCAGCGCTATCTGATAAAAACCTGGAAGATTTACTACCCTATAACGGTTCCAAAGTTTTTTATGCGGTTTCTAATAAGGGCAACGTAATTATCAAGCCTGCTGATCAAATGTCGGCAAAAGAACTTCAATTGTTTACTAAAAAAGAGCGTAAAACAGATAAAATTGAAGTACCTGTAGCTCAAATCCAATTAGATACTAAAGAAGTATTAGATATGCGGAAAGTAGATGCTTCCGATTCCGGTAAGCTTTGCGGACCTAAAGCAGCCAACCTGGGACAATTAAAAAAGATGTTCCCGGACAAAGTAGTTGAAGGTCTGGTGATTCCTTTTGGAATTTTTAAAGCACATATGGATCAAAAAATGCCCGGAACTTCACAATCCTATTGGGAGTATCTAACTAGCATGTTTAAAACCGCTGATGAAAAAAGAGCGAGTGGTACCCCGGAAGAAGAAGTAGAACAATATCAATTAAAAAGCCTGGTAACCCTTAGGGAAGCCATTCTTAAAATGCCACTATTACCGGAATTTGAAAACAATCTTACTTCCCAATTCAAAACCATCTTTAAGGGAAAAATAGGTAGCGTACCAGTCTTTTTACGTAGTGATACGAATATGGAAGACTTAAAAGAATTTACGGGTGCCGGCCTCAACCTTACGTTATTTAATATATTAGATACTACGCAAATCTTAAAAGGCATTAAAAATGTTTGGGCTTCACCCTATACAGAACGTAGTTTTAAATGGCGACAGAAATACCTGGCAAACCCTGAAAATGTATTTCCGTCCATTTTAATTATTCCTAGTGTAGATGTGGATTACTCCGGGGTGTTAATTACCAAAGGCATTAATGAAGGAACGGATAATGATCTTACCGTAGCCTTTAGCCGGGGTGCCGGAGGTGCAGTTGACGGGCAATCTGCAGAAACCCGTTTAATTACCAAAAACTCACAATATTTATTAGCCCCTGCACGGCAAGTAGATTATATCCGATTACCAAAAACCGGGGGAACTTCTAAACATACAACCCATTTTGACCAACCTATTTTAAATGACTCTAATATTTCAGCCATACGCGAAGTTGCCCGACAAATTCGTACAATTTTACCTAAAGAAACCCAATCGGACTACGATGGTGCGTATGATGTGGAATTAGGCTTTCAAAGTGATAAACTATGGCTCTTTCAGATTCGGCCTTTTGTAGAAAATAAAAATGCTAAAACATCCGAATATTTAACCTCCATTACCCCGATTGTGCGGGAACAACAAAAAATTAATTTAGCTTCTAAACTTTAGCCTATGCGTACCCTGTTTACTTTTATCGTTGCCACTGCCATTATTTTATCTTTTGGTTTTAGTACTTACTATCCTATTGACGGATATAAAAAAACGGGTATTGCCCGGTTGTATCAACTTCAGAAAATGATGGAAGATAGTGTGGATAACCGTAGGATTCCGCAAGGTGCTTTTAAAAATGTGGCAGACATTACTTTAAACCTTCTTTCGCGTAAAGATGATAGCATTTCGTTGTTATTGCAAGAGGATGCGACGTTTGCTAAGGAAATCAATCGTTTGTTTCCCGGAAGTGGTTATTCTGCGACCGTTCTGGATATGTCCAATCCTGATAGTTTAAAGTACGCCGCGTATCGCGAAAATAGTGGGTATCAACCGGGTAGTGTTGGAAAAATAGCAGTGTTAAATGCATTATTTACACAGTTAGCAAAATTATGTCCGGATTCCTGGGAAGCCCGTACCGCCCTGCTTAAAAATAAACGGGTACACGCTCGATACTGGGGCACCGGAGATCATCATACCATCCCAATTTATGATATTGAAAGTGAAAAATTAACCCGCAGAAGGGTGCAATCCGGTGACGAATTTTCATTATACGAATGGGCAGATCATATGGTTTCGGTAAGTAATAATGGGGCTGCTAGTGTAGTTTGGAGAGAAGCCCTGTTGATGGCAGCTTTTGGTGAACAATATGAAAAGTTAACCGAAGAGGAAGCAGAAACCTATTTTAAAGATACCCCAAGGGATTCTTTAACCAATTTAGCCAATGATGTAGTAAACCTACCTTTACGGGAGCTGGGTATTACCCATGACGAATGGCGTTTAGGTAGCTTTTTTACCGGAGCCGCAAATAAATATGTGGGAGATAAAGGTGGAAGTATTGGTACTCCGGTTGGGTTAATGAAATTTCTGGTACAATTGGAACAAGGAAAGGTAGTAGACGAAAAATCAAGCTTAGAAATGAAGCGTTTGTTATATCTCACGGACCGAAGAATTCGATACGCCAAATCCCCTGAACTGGACGATGCTTCCGTATACTTTAAATCCGGTAGCTTTTATAAATGTGATCGTAATAAAGATCCTAATTGTGCGGCTTATGCAGGTAACGTTTATAATTATATGAATTCGGTAATTATTGTAGAGCAACCGGACGGTACTAAATATATTGTTTGTTTAATGAGTAATGTATTAAATAAAAACAGCGCAGGGGCACATATGTATTTAGGTAGCAAAATTGATAAGGTAATACGGTCGTAGGTTATTATTGTTTTCTAATAATTAATATCTCGAAGAGCCAATCTAGTTTAGTACTTCTAATACCTTAAAAGCGCTCTTTACAACTTCTGGGTTTTTATGGTTTCTTAAGGCTCGAACCGTTCTTTTAAAACGATGATCTTTAAGATGAAAAACAAGGTTTAATACGGCTAACTTCGTTGTCTTACCCCGGTTTTTTAATAAAAGCAACAAGCATTTCATTTCTTCTTTGATAGGAACGGAAGCTTGCTCTTCAAACTGTTGATTCAACATATAAGTGGTATGAAACTCTATTAATGGCAATACCTTCATCTTTACTTTTGTTTGTAACATATTATCCAGAAATTCGATAGCATTCATTTTAGCTTCCTTAAAATCACTTTTTAATCCATCATAAACTACTTTAATATCTGTCTGATCGTATAATAAACTTAGTAGGTTAAAAATTGCAGTTAAATTTAAGTCCAACTGTTGTTTAAGTAAAAGGATAATTTCATTTCTAGCAATATGTTGTTCCGTTTGCTGATCGCTTAACTTTTCTGAATGTTCCAGTAGTAATCTATTTTGATATTCAAGTGAGATAATACTGTTAATCGTATTTTTATAAGAAATACTTTCTTTATGTAAATACTTATTAATTAGGGTTCGATTGATTTGAAGTACTGGTTTTTTTCTTTTAATTTTTAATAAAGATTTTGAAGCCTGCACTCTTACAATAATATCTTTACTCCGTAAAAAGCGAACCAAAATGCTAACTGCATTTTGATTATAAAAAGACTCCACAATCTTCGGAATGTATTTTTTTGTAGCAACTTTAAGTAAATCATCACTATCCATTTTTAATACGGTTTGGGTGATTTCAGGACCATAGGATTGTAAAGCTCTAATGGTTTTTTTCCTTAATTTGTTATACTTTAAAAAAGATAACAGGGGGAGTACAAACTGTTCTGAAGCCGTAAGTCCCGCTGCTTTAATTGCATGCTTAATGATATATTCGTCTTTATGATGAAGGTTTGCCCCGATATAAGAATAAAACCTAGGAATTCTTGCATATCCGATGGTAATTAATAATTCCGCTATTTCTTCTCTTCGATGCGAGGCTTCATCTTCAGAAAGTTCTTTGACCTTTTCATTAATCCGATAATCCAATTGGTACTTTGTGGCAATCCGCAGGTTGTGTTGCGCTTCTTTTGCCAGACAAAGTAAAGCGGCATTTGAGATATAATCGATTTCATGATCCAGGTAGGCTTTAAATAATTCATCATCCTTTAAATCCGTATGTAGTAATAAATAATTTAAGGAAGCTACGACCAACTCATCATCCTGAACCCATAACAACTGTTCGATTCTATCAGTTACCGTACCTTTATCAAAAGCATATAACTGGTTTACCGCTGCCGTTTTTACCCGATGTGAAGGATGGTCTAATAAGCGAATGATACTTTCCTTAAGGTTTTTACTATTAAATTCGGTTAAGCGATCTAATAAGACTAAAATTTCAGTCTCGGAGCCTTCATTTAAAATCTGGAAGGTGGATTGGAGATTATTTTCTTTTTGTACTTGTCCGGAATTTTCTTCTGAAGCGGATAAAGAAAGTTGTAAGTTTTGCCGAAACGAATCAAAATACGCTTCTCTTAATTTGTAAATAAGGAGCACCCAAACAAATAGAAAAAATAAAATGATAATGGTGATATAGGTAGTATCTAATTGCCATTTCCGAATAATAAATACTAAAATTAGACCGGCGATACCAGTTGCCAGGCTATCTACCACTACATCAATAAAAGCTTTAGCACTGTTTTTTATATCATATGGGATAGGTAAGATTGAAAGTTCGACTGCGGCTTTATTTAAAGACTGTTTAAAACTTCCGTCCAAACCTTTAATGATAATTAAAATAGCTAGTTCAGGTACGGCTAAAAAAATTAAACACCCTAAAGCTATGGTTAAAGGTAAAATCAGTAAAGTAGAACTAACTCCTAATACTCCTAAAACCCGGTTGGTTAAGAATAATTGAATTACCAATGCCAATACATTAAAAGTAGAAAACCAAAATCCAAAGAACGAAGCCAGTTGATCCGAATCCGGTATCCGGACCGAAGCAAAATCACTAAATTGAAAATCTACCAATTTTGCCATAATCACACTAACCCCAATAATTAAAGCCAGTAAAGACAAATGTTTCGAATTTAAGATAAGTTGAAAGGAGTTTTTACTATTTTCTGTAGTTTTAGAAAGTTGGCGTTGTTGTATGGCATATTTATTCAGCTTTCTAATCCTAATAAACCAGACTATTTTAAGGATGGGTATACATAATAGAATAAGGCAAGCGGCTAAAATAATCAGAAATTGATTTCCGGTTATCGGTGCCAAAATGGTAGTTAGATATCCCCCAAAAATACCCCCGGCAATTGCTCCGGAGCCTATAAATCCAAAAAGCCGTTTAGCTTCCCTGGCATTGTAAACCAGATTTGCTATCAACCAAAATTGGGAAGTGGTTAGAACCGCAAAAAGTGCGATCAGAATATAATACACATATAAAATCCAATTATTTAAGAATATGGTTTTTAAAAGAAATCCGAAAACAAGGAAACACATACTAAAAAAGAAAAGAGTTCCCATCGTTAATCGTTGTAGAGAAACTTTCTTTACCAGACGATTATAGAAGTACGAAGCTATTACTGCCACAATAGCAACAATCATATAGGCATAAGGCAGATGGGAGGCTCCGAGTTTGGATAAGAAAAGAGCAGTAACCGTAGGTTTTACAATAAGTAGCACCGTTATAATTAAGAAAATGTAAAGTTGCATAAAGAACGAAATCCGTATTTCTCCGTCCCGTATATCAAAGGTCTTTTTAAACAGTGTTTTTAACATTGACACCTATTTACTAACAATCGACCTTGACTTTTTCATTACTTTTTCAAGAGGTACCACGAGATCCCGGATAATTTGTTCGCCGTAGGAGTCTTCAATCAGGGCTACTAAAATATATCTACGCTTAGGTCCCCATACCATTACAGAATCCGAATGATAGTTTTTCCAGGAACCTGATTTACGATAGAAAGTGGCTTTAGGTGCAATTTTATCTAACGTATTGATAAATTTATGGTGTAAGGCTGGGTCTTTCATAATTTTTAGCATCTCTTCGGAGCGTTCTTCACTTACCAGGTTTCCTAAAGCCAATTGATAATAGAAACTACAAACCTGTCTTGTAGTGGCTGCGTGACTTAAACCTTTGAGTGGGTCGGGGTATCTTCTACCTCCGGCAGCATAACGTTTTCCTACCCATAGCCCACCTCCTACTTCTTCGTTATATAAATCTGTTTTTGGGCTTCGTAATACAGCTTCTATTTTTTCATAACCTACCCGGTCAATCATACGGGTAGAAGCTTGATTATTAGATTTACTAATCATTAACCGCATATCTTTCCTAACCTCAGGAGTATCTTTTAATTCCCCTTTATCAATGGCGTCCATAGCTGCTAATAGCACCGCAATTTTAGGAAGGCTGGCCGCATACATCATATGGGTGTCGTTTAACCCGGCGTATTCAATATTATTAATATCACTAAGGTCTACAATACCTATGGACATCCGTTTAGAATTTACCAGTTGCTTCCACTTTTTATTAATAAATATTTCATTTTCAAGAGTTTTCTGTAATTTCGGACTGTATCTCTCATAAAGCGGGTCTACTTCGCTATTTGCATCAATGGGCAATTCACTGGTTTGACCTGATATTGTAAAACAAGAAAGAAACAAGGAAAGGATAAGAAAACCGTAATTCGAAATCATGTATTAAATTTTAGTCAATGTAATCATAGTCCGTACCAATTACTAACTTATCTGTAATAAATTAGTTGTCAATACCTATAGTAAAGATAAACTAAAAAAAGCCACCCGGTTTACAGGTGGCTTTTTCTATTTGAAATATTAAGGAGTTTAGTTACCTCCTTTTTCCATTTTTGCTTTAAGATCTGCCAATGCGTCAATATCACCAAGGGTGGTTTTCTCTGCATTGCTAGCTGCAACTTTCTTAGCTGCCTGCTTTACAATCTTAGCTTCTTCTTCTTTGAATAATGCGGTGTGAGAAGCAACCACTCTTTTGAATTCTTTATTAAATTCAATGATTTGAAATTCTGCTTCTTCTCCTTTTGCTAACTTTTTCCCATCCTCTTTTTCAAGGTGTCTAGATGGTACAAAGGCAACAATATCTTCATTAAATTCAATAGTTGCGCCTTTATCAACAATATCAGCAATAGTTGCAGTATGTTTAGTTCCTACGGCAAAGTCTTTCTCATATTTATCCCAAGGATTATCCTCGGTTTGTTTATGACCCAGACTTAGCTTACGACCATCCACATCTAATTCAAGAACCACTACTTCTAACTTGTCTCCTACGTTAGTAAAGTCAGACGGGTGCTTGACCTTTTTAGTCCAGGATAAATCAGAAATATAGATAAGCCCGTCGATACCTTCTTCTAGTTCTACAAACACTCCAAAATTGGTAAAGTTTCTTACAATTCCGGTATGTCTTGAACCTACAGGGTATTTAGAAGTAATATCCGTCCATGGGTCCGGAGTTAATTGCTTCACACCCAGTGACATTTTTCTTTCTTCACGATCAAGGGTTAAGATAACCGCATCTACTTCATCTCCTACGCTTACAAAATCCTGAGCCGATCTTAAATGTGTCGACCATGACATTTCAGAAACGTGGATTAAACCTTCTACGCCTTCTTCTACTTCGATAAAAGCACCATAGTCAGCAATAACTACTACTTTACCTTTAACCTTATCTCCAACCTTAACTTCTTTGCTAAGCGCTTCCCACGGATGTGGTTTTAATTGTTTAAGACCTAATTGGATACGTGTTTTAGCCTCGTCAAAGTCTAAAATTACCACGTTTAATTTCTGATCTAATTCTACAATCTCATTAGGATGGTTAATTCTTGACCAGGAAAGATCCGTGATGTGAATTAATCCGTCTACACCTCCTAAATCTACGAATACCCCGTAAGAAGTAACATTTTTTACGGTACCTTCCAGAACCTGACCTTTTTCTAACTGGCCAATGATCTCTTTCTTTTGTTCTTCGATATCCGCTTCAATCAATGCTTTATGCGATACTACTACGTTTTTAAATTCATGGTTGATTTTCACCACTTTAAATTCCATAGTTTTACCTACATACGCATCATAATCCCGAATTGGTTTTACATCAATTTGAGACCCAGGTAAAAAGGCTTCGATACCAAAAACATCAACGATCATTCCTCCTTTTGTTCTACATTTTACAAAACCGTTTACGATCTCGCCAGTATCATGGGCGTTGTTTACACGCTCCCAGGCTTTAATCACTCGGGCTTTACGGTGGGATAAGATCAATTGTCCGGTAGCATCTTCTCGTACATCAATTAATACCTCAACCTTATCACCTTCCTTTAAATCCGGATTGTACCGAAATTCATTTAAAGAAATAACACCTTCACTTTTTGCGTTGATGTCAATAATAGCATCACGATCCGTAATATTAATTACTTTTCCTTCTACTACTTCGTCATTTAACGTGTCCACAAAATTTTCAGCCACCAATTTTTCAAATTCTTCTAATTTTGAATCTGCAATCGGATCAATACCTTCTTCGTAATTGTGCCAGTTAAATTCCTCTAAAAATTGTTCCGGATTTTTTTGTTGCTCGGACACTGCTTTTGGTGCCTCTTGTATTGCAACCTCCTGAACATCTGTGTTTTTTGTTTCTTCAGACATTGAAGATTAAATTTGTATCCTGTATATTATTGAGAACTTATGTGAAAACTATACAGAAGTTATGATTAAAAATTTAATTCCTTTTTATTCTCCTATTCATCAAAAGGAGTGCAAAATTACGATTTAATTTGATAATATACAATTATTTGGTGATTGAGAATTATTATGATGTATGTAAAGAATATTTGGCAAATATGAACTTCACTTATTTATATATGAATGTGTTAGAAAAATATAATTTAAGATAAAATTTTGAATAGGTTAATCTTAACTTTTCTTATTGTTTGATTTGTTTTTAGCAATTTCAATAGCGCGATGCAACTTATTTTGTAAGATCTCTTTAGATGGTAAAAGCGTTAGATATTCGGCTATTCTTATGTTGCTTTTATCCAATTGTAATAATTCCACATGTTCTTCATTTTTTCCGGTACAAAGAATCAAACCTATTGGGCTATTTTCACCTTCAACAATTTCATATTTTTCAAGATAGCGCAGGTATAGTTCCATCTGTCCTTTAAAAGAAGCTTCAAACTCCCCTATTTTTAAATCAATTGCTACTAAAGATTTTAACCTTCGATGATAAAACAAGAGATCAATGTAATAATCTCTACTATCTATCATAATACGTTTTTGACGTGCCATAAAGGCAAAATCACTACCAAGTTCTATTATAAATCTCTGAAGCTCAATAAGAATAGAACTTTCCAAATCTTGTTCGGAATAAGAATCAGATAAGCCCAAAAAATCCAGAAAATACGGGTCTCTAAATACTAGATCGGGCGAAATATTTTGATCTTTATATAGTTTAGCCAAATCCTTTCTTATTGTTTCTTCAGGTTTTTTACTTATGGCAGTACGTTCATAAAGCATTGACTTAATTCTTTCACGAAACGTCCGTACACTCCATTTTTCATGAATACATAATTGTAAATAGAATTTACGTTTTAAAGGATCCTCCATAGGAATAAGGGCTAAAATATGAGTCCAACTCAATTGTCGTATCATTGGTACGACAATATTTTCCTTTGGAAAGCATGAAGCAAACTGCATCATTCTACGCAAATTTTTCTCAGAAAAGGATTTGCCATATTCAGTTGTCAATTGTTTTGATAGTAATAGGACAATCTGTTTACCATAAGTGCCTCTTTCGTATTTTAAAACTTCTTTATTAATTTTTCTACCAATTTGCCAGTACATTAGACTCATTGTGGTATTAACCGAAAGCGCAACTTGTTGTTTACTTTGCTCTATAAGTAGTTGAATTTCTTTGGCAATTTGATTTATATTACTTACTTTTTTATCTGTCATAAGGTATTTCTCAAACGTATTAAAGGTTTCTACTTTTAGTTACACAAATATTTCGACATTTTGATCTTTTACTCCTGTGAATTTTTTGTCACTTCTTAAAACTACGAATCACATATTCAATCGCTTTATCCTTGTTCGTAGTACTAAGTTCATTTTTTAAATTTTCCACAAATTTATATGGATCTTTAGGGTAGTTTAAATCTTTATGAACTGGTATTCCGATTACTTCGTAGCTTATCCCTTCTTTATCTTTATAAACTTGATTGGATAACTCGAAATCCCATCTATTGGGTAGCTTCTTGGACAAAATATCCGAAAAAATACCTTCGGAAGGGGAACCTATTCTTTCTATATTCTCATACGCTTTGGATGCTAACAATAATACTTCAGAAGCACTAGCAGTCCAATAACTTTGTAAAATATGAAGTTTACCCATGTAGGTTTTTGTCGCAGGTTTTAGTATATAATTATAACTATCCGCGTATTGATCTCCTACCCGATGTGTTTTTGTAAAAACTTCTTTTTCCTCGTTAATTAAGTAGCTTAAAGCTGTAAGTCCAACCATATCTACACCCCCTCCATTAAACCGAAGGTCAAGTATTAAATGCTCCGTAGTTTTTAAATCTTCAACTACTTTTTTCATAATCGAATTAATTCCATTTATTAGATCTTTTAAAGGGGTATTACTTTCTGACATTGCTTTTACGTACAATTTTTTAGCTTCTTTAGCACTCATATCCGGGGTAATTCCGTAATCTGCAACGGTTTCCATACTATTAAGCTGTAAATACCCTACTTGATCATTAATTTTACCCCAAACAACTTTAGATAAATTAAAGGCTTTAGGATCTGTAACATAACGTTCTATTATTTGTTTACGTAGTCCATAAAAATCGGCATCATCCCTGGTATCCCAATTGCCAAGTTTAGCCGCTTTACGCATCAATTTATCCGAAGCTTCAATGCTCACATGTCCGTCATTTAGTTCTTCTAGCATAGCATCACAAAGTACTAGCAATTCTACATCGGTTGTATGTTGATCAATTTGTTTACGGTACTTCGTATTTAAGGCTTGCCAATCCACCTTTCTTTCCTTGAAATAAGCGTATTGGTTATTAAACGTATGCCATAAGAATTCAAAGTTTAAAATTGGATCACGTAGTTCCTTTTTTGACCACTTTTTATTGCATAATTCCGGAACCTGAGCAATTCGATCAAACCAATATTTAGTTACTCCCTGCTCTATGATCAAAACATTGTCGTCTACTTTCATTTTGTCTTGAAGAAATGAAATAGGAAAGGTCTGATTAAAAACACATGCCTGATCGTTACTATCATAAAACTGTATATTTTCATTATCTATTTTAATAATCCAACCGTAACCCCTGGATTTCCAAAATCCCAGATAATTATTATTGACCTGTGCATAGGTCGACGAAAAAACAAAAAAGATCAAACTTAAAACAAAAGAGGAAGGGAATAAATTCATCCGCCCAATATAGCTGATCTTATTTCAAATTACAACTGCTCTAGTTTAAACTAATTCATATCAATTAATCCCATCCCCAGACCTTCCCAAAGGGAAGGTAGCTAAAAGTCCTTTCCTTTGGAAAGGATTTAGGGTAGGATTAATAGCTATAAATAAAATAGTTGGGTCAATTCTAATACACCAATACTATTGTATATTAAAGCCATTACAATTGCTATACGATTGAAAATTATATTTTAGAAGATGTTTTTTTAAGAACAACACTTAAATAAATACAAGTCTTTTGAGTTTTTATAAGCCTTTCGCATAATAATTATTACGCTTAACAAGAGCATCATCATAAAACTATAAAACACCGTGTCAGAAATATGTGTATGTACTATATTGTGAAATTTAATTGCTAATACATTTGTGTTATATGATGTTTCTGTATTTTCAGCATATAAACTTCCAATAGTATATAAAAAGGTTGTAAAAAGCAGGTATAGAAAAATATAGAAGGAATAATGATTAATAACTGAAAAAAAAGCTAATTCCTTTCTTTGTAAAGACTTCAGATAAGAATTATCATATAAAGCTAAAACTAATCTTCCTGAATCTTCTGTATTGACTAATTTTAATTTAAATAAGGGAACTATCTCTTGCGCTTTTTTTTCTGCTAAACGAATAAATAGAAATTTTTCTTTCACCGTAATTTTATCAATATCTAAAAAATTAAAAGACAATGAATCATCATCTTTTGTTCCCAGATTTTTAGAAGTTGATGGATGTAGAAAAACCTTATTTTCTGAAATCGAAATTTCTTTGAATTTTGTGTGATGCACTTTAAATGACATCAAATTCATAACTAATACTATTTGCTAAAGAAAGCACATTAAATTAAGTATCATCTGAAATGTTGTGAAATGCAAAGATAGAAATTCTCCATAGAAATAACCAAAATTTCGGGAAATTATAGGTCAATTTTTTACGAATTCCTCAATTAACTTTTTGTTATATACTTGAATCATTGATAGCTGTAGTAGTTATAATTAACTCACCTTCTATCTCCTAATATTCATTACCTTCAAACTTACCCTAGAATAAATAATCCAAAAATTTTCATAATAACAATTAATATTTAACAATTTCAAATTCACTTCGCCGGTTTAGCTGATGTTCTTTTTCACCGCAATCGTTACTATCACAATTTATTAAAGGTTGTGATTCACCATATCCGGCAAACTTCATTCTTCGCGCATTTACATAGCCTTCCAGGGCAAGGTAGTTACGCGTGGATTCTGCTCTTTTTTCAGATAATTCCTGATTATAATCTACCGTTCCCCTACTATCAGTATGAGATGCAATGGTGATGTAAACGGTATTGTATTTATCCAGTTTTTTTGCAAAATCATCCAGAACTTTTTTTGAATCAGCCCTAATATTCCATTTATCATAGTCAAAATAAATAGGGGGTAATTCAAAGAATAACCTACCGTTTTTTTCTACCACCGGCGGACCTTCTACATCTTCCAGCAATTTCTTTTTTAAAGCTTCACCAGTTAATTTTGGCTTTTGATTACCTTCCGTAGCGGTAAGGAGCTGTCCGTTTGCCGTATTTAATTTAGTTGAATCCAAAATAGTCTTGTCTTCTTCTAAAAACAGCGTATAAGTTTGATTTTGTTTTTCTTTAACTACCAACTGTTTTTGCTTCTCAGAATAATTTTTAGCATTTCCGGACCATTTATATTTACCAGGTAGTACTGTAATCTGCGTACTACCAGTCACCAAACTATCTTTTACTATACTTTCCTCCCCAATAATTAATTCGGTATATGCATTTTTAATGAGACTATCCGTAGCAAAATCTTTGATTTCTAAAGTAACCTGGTAAGGTTTTGGAAAAATCTCACCTACTTGTTCGAACTGATAGATATCATCGTTGTTTTTACTTTTTCGATTAGATGAAAAATAGCCCTTAGTAGCTTCATGATAGCTTATACCAAAATCATCATAACTGGAGTTAATAGGGGTACCTAGATTTATGGGTTTTTGTAATTTTCCATCTTTAAATTCGGCGGCAAAATTATCCATCATTCCTAATCCTAAATGACCGTTTGATGCAAAAAACAAATGTCCTATTTTACTAATAAATGGAAATTGTTCGCGATTCGAAGTGTTTATGGTTTCTCCCAGATTATGAGGCTCTCCGTAAGTACCATCTTCATTAATCTGTACTGCATAGATATCGAAATCTCCGTATCCCCCGGGCCTATTAGAGCTAAAATACAATGTAGTTCCATCCGAACTAATGGCAGGATGTTCCGTAGAATATTGTAGATCGTTAAAGGGTAAAGCTTCCGGTTTTTCCCAGTTACCATCCACTTTGAGAGACCGATACAGATGTACCGGGTTGTTGCCCAAAGAATCAAATTTCTTTTTTCCGTCTTTTTCGTAACTTTTAGAAAAATAAACGGCATTATTATTTAGGGCAAAACAAAAGGTACCTTCATGTAATGGCGTATTAATTTCATCAGAAATAGATTCGATGTCACTAACTACATTATTATCATCAATCTTTCCTTTTAAAATATTAAGGAAAGGTCGATGTGTCCACTTATAATTTTTTCCTAACAACTTCCCCATCGGGCGGTCACTAGTAAAGTAGAGTAAAGAATCCATTTTTACCGCACCAAATTCAGAATACTCCGTATTAAATCCTGCTTCTTCAATAACATAATCGTCATCTTTTAACTTAAAGGCTTCTATCTCTTCGATAGCTTCCATTTTTAAGAAATTAGTGACTCCGGAATTCTTTCTATAAGTAGCTAAGAAGTCTATGGCTTTTTCATATTTGCCTAAAGCCGACAAGACCTGGAACATCATAAAATTATACTGGTTGTCGTAACTTTTATCTTTTGCATAAAACTTACCAGCCGTTAGAATTTTAAGATACCGATATGCATTTTTAAACTGAAACGTATTGTAATAAGCCACTGAAATATTTTCAAGTATATGTTTCTCATATCCTTTTTGATTTAGTTCTTCTTCATAGGATAAAGCGGCATTTTTATAATCTCTAATTTCAAAAAACCGATCGGCTCTGCTTTTCTTTTGTGCTGTTAAATGGCTGGAAAAGGCTATTATTGCTATAAATAGTAGTAATTTTTTCATAGTACTAGTAGAATCTAGGTGAAGTAAACGTTTTGCTAAAACTCAATAAATCAAAATTATAGAGTAATATAATTTCATGGCTTCCGTTGTTATAACCACTTAAATCACTGGTGCTAAAATCATAGGAATAGCCTAGCTTTAAATTTGGGGTTACTGAAAAACCTGCCAGGGCAATAAAAGCATCCTGATACCGGTACGAAACTCCAAGTTCAAAACGATTAAACAACAAAGAATTTAAAGAGACATCAAAGGTCAGCGGAGAGTCTAAAACTTGTTTAATAACCGTAGAGGGTTTTAGTTTTACATCACTACTCACATCAAAGATATAACCACTAATCGCATAGAGATGCGTTTTTGATTGTGCAACTCCAATTTCTCCTAACTCCGCATCATTCGGTAATAAATTAGGAGATGAAACTCCAGCATAGAAATTATTAGCAAACAAGAATAATCCGGCACCTAAGGTCATATTAAGTTGGGAGGCGTTGTCTGCAAAGGCAGGATCATCACTTACATTAGAATCCAAAGCATTTACCTGAAGACTATTTAAACCAAGCTTAAGACCGTAGGATAATCTGAACTTTTCAGAAAGTCGTGTGATATACGCAACATCTGCATTTACAAAATCATTCTTCACATTGATAGCATCCCCTATATTGTCATTTACATAGTTGACACTTACTTCTATCTTTTCATTTAAAGGAATGTTGGCAAAAACATTCGCCGTTTGCGGGGATCCCGGTATGGAAGTCCACTGTTTGCGATACAATAATCCGGTAGAAATCATTCCGGTTTGATTAGTTACATATCCGGGATTAACCGTACTCATATTGTACATATACTGGGAATATTGAGGCTCTTGTTGTCCGTAAGTAAAGACGGAAAAAAGCATGGCTATTCCTAAAATTAGTAGTGTTCTCATAGGTTATCGGGCTAGGTAAAAGCTTCCCTGCATCGGAAGGTTATTATCAAAGTTCGGGTTGAAAATATAAAAGTAGGTACCTGATGGCAAATCGTCTCCCAGACGGACGGAAGTATTACTTTCTCCTCTAAATTCTTCCGTATTTTTATCTGCTTCGTATACCAGCGTACCGTAACGGTTAAAAATTTGAAGGTTAAAATCCGGAAAGGCTTCGGGTATATTAAACTCTTCTTCTACAAATAAAGAAAAAGTATCGTTCTGATTATTATTATCCGGTGAGACGCCATCCTGAAACTCCAGGGTACAAATATCTCCGTTTGCAAAGCGTTCTCCGGTGTTTAAGATATCTACGGTTACCGTTACCCGGTCCGATTCACAATTATCTACATCTACATTAGCAATATAGTATACATCATTATCGAGTAAGATAGGATTATCTGTGATGGGTGTATCACTTTCTAAGGTTGCATACCAATTAAAGTTATCTACATCTACTTCAATATCATCCAGACGTTTAGCATCCAGGATACAAAATTGAGGATTAGGTACTACCGGTTCTGGCAGGTCAATAATAGTCACTTCTACGTTTAACGTAGATTCATCACAGGGAGCAAGGTTAGGAACAACGTATTGAAAATTATAAATTTTATTTACCTCATTGTTCGGATTAGGTAACTGCTCAAAAGTGACAACTCCATCCGCACTCAAGGCTGCTGTGTTTTCAATATCCCGAAAGACTCCGGTTCTGGTAGTTTGACGGTCTAATACATCATATAAATTGACACGACCATCCAATATACAATACGAAACAAAGATGTCTTCACCGATAGGAACCGGATCGATAATGGTAACATTTACGGTTGCCTGATCCGAATCCGGACAACCTTCGTTTCCTTCTATTAAATACGTATAAGTACCTTGACCCAATACAGGTAACATCGTATTATTAGCATCAAATACACCCCGGTGATCTTCGGATTCATACCCGAAAGGTCCTGTCCATCTACCGATAGTATCCGGAGTTTGCGTAAGTAAGTCAAATAATGTTACGTTCAAATCATCAGAACATAGTGTGATATCGGTACCATCTCCCGCATTTGCCTGTTTATAAACGGCAAACTTAAGGTTAGCACTATCCGTACAGCTTTTAGCCGTAGTGGTAGTATAGGTAAAATTAAAGCGTTGTACCGAGTCGATTACCGGAAATACAAATTCATTCTGAATAGGGTTTCCAATAGAATCTCTCCAAACCCCGCCAGGCACTATTGTATCACGACCGTTTGTATCCAGTAAGCTTACCAGGTTAATTGATGTATCCGTATTACAAAAGATTAAGTCTTCTGTATTTTCTCCAGCATAGTCAAAAGGTAATAATTCAATGGTAATAAGGGTAGATAATACACTACAGGGAGTAAGGTCAAAAGTAAGATCCAGTGAATCCGTAACAAAGGGGTCAAGAATCTCATTAGCGCCAGTACAGTTAATTTTTGGAGCTACTGCATACTCAAATGTATAACTTCCGGGAACTCCTGCGTTTAAATTAATAGTACCCAAATGATAATCATAATCCGGTATAAAGTCCGATAGGGAATTAGGTTGGGTTAAAATTCCTAAATCTGCCGGACCGGAAACCTGTCTCCAGCTAACGTAATTATCATCATTATAGCTAAAATTATTAGTACCATCGTCTTCAAAATCTATTAAATTATAAAGGTCATATGTAGACGGAATTTGGTTGATACATAGCTCAGGGATACCCGGGGATTGCTCAAAAGGCCTTAATTCTTCAAAAATTTGAAAAGATACCGAAGCTCTCCTTTCTGTACAAACCGCAGAACGTTGGGGTACAAAATAGGTAAAGGAATAGGATGCACAACCAAAACGAGCTCCTCTATTTGCTATTAAATCATCATAGATCTCTCTTATGTTAATAATAGAATCCTGTTCGTTTTCAAGTTGTCCGGTAAGGTCTAACTCAGATAACCAGTATCCTTCTTTATCTTCACCGACCAGATACGCATCATCATTTAAATTAATATCTGTATCCCAGTTCCCGGCGGTAATATCTTCTTCACAAATCTCTATCAAATTTCCGGTTCCGGGATCTACCTGACGTACTACAGAAACTTTTACTATAGTCTCTCCTTTACTATTAGCAGTACAGTCTGTGGTATTACTAACAGTATATCTTAACTCAAAAATTTCATTATCCGTAGAACGATCATCATCATTTTTAGGGACAACGGCACTAAAAGTAGAACCGTTTAAATCAAAGGATCCTTTAAAATTAGCTCCCGAACTACTTCCTATATATTCCCATCTACCGTTTAAATGTGGTGCGGGGATAAATTCGTTTTGTGTTAGGGTTTCAAATAAATCCAATCGATCCGTTTCACATATTTCCGCATTGGCACCATTAGCTTGTGGTGGAGCCGCTTCACCAGCATAGGGACCAAGAATCAAATCAGCAACAATCGCTGGTGTATTACCACAGGCTGCGGTAAACAACTCAAACCTGTATTCTTCACGAGTAATATTAGTCGTAGCGTTTAGAAATTCCCAGGTTCTTACATTTCCGGTACTTTGATCTAGAGTACCAGCGTATCTGGGACGTGCCTGCCAGGTACCTGTACCGGAAGGGATACCTAACTCGGTGTACAGGTTGATAATTCCGTCTGGTCCGGGAGTACTATCGCCATCTATAGTTTGCATATTACAAACGACTATTTCCCGGCTCTCATTACATTGACTATACGAGAAGGAGTACAGTAGAAAAAATGCGATAAAAGCGTAAAGTAATTTTGCTCTATAATTCAAAACATTAAATTTTATAGGGCAAAAATATAATTTTTTGTTAATAAAACAACTTTTTAGCGGATAATTTTACTTTTAACCGATTATTTAATTGATAGGAACTAAACCCTTGACTTCAAAATTCTTACAACGTCAGTAATTTTGTAGTCCTTAGCTTGTAGGAGTATTAAATAATGAAATAATAAGTCGGCACTTTCATTAAGAAACAAATCGTCGTTATTATCTTTTGCTTCAATAACGACTTCTACGGCTTCTTCCCCTACTTTCTGTGCAATTTTATTCATTCCTTTTTTAAATAGAGAAGATACGTAAGAAGTGTCTTTTTCTTCGGTTATTTTCTGAGATTGTAGTTTACGTTGTTCGATTACGTTTTCTAATTCTGTGATGAATCCGTAATCCGATGTATTTTCTTCATTCCAACACGTATCCGAACCGGTATGGCAGGTTGGTCCTTGAGGGTTTACTTGAATAAGTAAGGTATCCTTATCACAATCATTTTTAATAGAAACCACCTGTAAAAAGTTACCACTTTCTTCTCCTTTTGTCCATAAACGTTGCTTTGAGCGACTGTAGAAGGTGACTTTTCCGGAAGTTTCAGTTTGTTTAAAAGCTTCCTGATTCATATACCCCAGCATTAACACCGTCTTAGTAGTGGCATCTTGAATAATTACCGGAACTAAACCGTTGTCTGTTTTAGTAAAATCGATTGTCATTGATTAGTTTAAATTTTGTAGTATTTATTTTAAAACTACAATTGATTAAATTACCTATGAATATGTACACATCATAGTGATTATAAAGAATTATAAGTTACCTAGAAAGTACTTTAAAGATTTCCTCTTCAGTAACAATATCTTTTCTATTTGCCTTTAGCATCAAAAGTAATAAACCTAAATCTTCTTTATCCTCGTTACTTAATATATGTTTGTTTTTAGACTCCATACTTACTATTTTATATTCGAACTGGTATTCCTTCTTTCTCAAGCTCTTCTTTTAAGTCATCAATAGCAATTTCTTTAAAATGAAAAACGCTTGCTGCCAGTACTGCATCTGCTTTACCCACTTTAAAAGCATCCACAAAATGTGCTATGGAACCGGCTCCACCCGAAGCAATAATTGGAATATTACATTCTTTAGAAAGCTTAGATAAAGCCCAATTTGAGAATCCGTCTTTAGTCCCGTCATTATCCATAGAGGTAAATAAAATTTCGCCTGCCCCTCTTTCTTCGGCTTCTTTTGCCCATTCAAATAAATCCAGTTCTGTAGGTACTTTCCCCCCTACCAGGTGAACTTTCCAACCTCCTTTAACTTGTTTGGCATCTATTGCTACGGTAATACATTGACTACCAAATTTTGCTGCCAACTGATTGATTAAGTCCGGGCTTTTTACTGCAGAAGAATTAATGGAAACTTTATCCGCCCCATTTTGCAATAAAATATCCACATCCTCTACCGAAGAAATGCCACCTCCTACGGTAAATGGAATATTAATTTTTTCTGCTATTCTCAGTACCAGGTTGGCCAGGGTTTTACGACGTTCTTCTGTAGCAGAAATATCCAGGAACACCAGTTCATCTGCTCCTGCTTTTGAATAAGTATCTGCTAGTTCAACCGGATCTCCGGCATCTCGTAAACCTACAAAATTAACACCTTTTACGGTTCGTCCATTTTTAATATCCAAACAAGGAATGATTCTTTTTGTTAGCATGCTAATTTTTATTTTTAAGGTTTAAATCAAATCCTTTGTAAAAACCCAAATCCTTTTTATTTTTCAATTGTTTTACCCAAAATGCAATTTGTCCGGTATGATACGAATAATGTTCGGTCACATGAATCGCAATTCCTATTCCGGTAAAGTGAAACCCCTGTACTTCTCTTTTTCGCATCATCTCAGAATGGGAACAATTCTTTAAAACTTCTTTACTTTCTTCTACAGTATTGGATAATTTAGTTAAAAGACTTTGTTTATCATGTCCTCCCGTACTTGAAAATTCTTCATTTCTTATTCTAATATCTTTCTGATTTCCTAAAGAAGCAATAGCATATTGACGGATATTACCACACAAATGCAAGATTAAATTTCCAATACTATTAGAAGATTCATTAAAACGCTTCCAAATTTCTTCTTCGTTTATCTCTTCTAAAGCCTTATAAATCATTCTTGTAGATTCGTCTAGCCGATAACAGGTTTGTTCTTTAAATTCTCTTAAAATTTCTGCTTCCATAGTATATAAGTTCGCTATTTTATCAGTTTATTCTGAAACTTTCTTAATTATCAGTTGTTTAGAATAAATCCTTCTAATTGTTTTAAACTAATCCTATTTTCATAAATCGCTTTTCCGATAATGACCCCTTCGCAACCTATTTCTGCTAATTTAGGTAGTTCATCAAAAGTTGAAATTCCCCCGGAAGCAATTAACCTTAATTTAATTTTCTCGTTCGGATTCTTACAATTATCAAGAATTTTTTGATATAAATTAAAAGCCGGGCCTTCGAGCATACCGTCTTTACTAATATCGGTACAAATAACATAGGAAATTCCGTTTTCCTGATATTTTTGAATAAACGGAATTAAATCTTCTTCACTCTCTTCCTGCCAGCCGCTTACCGCAATTTTTTCATTTTGAGCATCAGCTCCTAAGATAATTTTATCAGACCCGTAATTTTTAATCCAAGATATAAAGGTTGACGGGTCTTTTACGGCAATACTTCCCCCGGTAATTTGATTAGCTCCACTTTCAAAAGCTGTTTTAAGGTCATCATCAGTTTTCAAACCTCCCCCAAAATCAATTTTTAACCTTGTTTTAGTTGCAATCTTTTCTAAAATTTTGTGATTGACGATATGCTTAGATTTGGCTCCATCCAAGTCAACCAAATGTAAGTATTGAATACCACTGTCTTCAAACTCCTTAGCAACTTCCAGCGGGTTTTCGTTGTATATTTTTTTAGTAGCATAATCCCCTTTGGAAAGCCGGACACACTTTCCGTCGATGATATCAATGGCCGGGATGATTCTCATGATTATAGTTTTTTAGTATTAGGTACGAAGTATTAAGTTATAAAAAGATCAATTTTTTAAGTTATAAGTTAAAACTCATTTATGTTTGTTTTTAATACTTCTTTGTAAGGAAAAGTTCATATTCCTAATTTCTCGACACTTACAAATTATATCGTCTGTATTTTCTTTAGTTGTCATTTTAAGTTTTGTAGCTAATAAAATTTGAGTTTCTAATTCGCATAGCGATCCATTTGCTATACTGAGAAAATGTAAAAATTCTTTCGATGAATTTCTACCTGAACCTTCTGCTATGTTTGAAGGTACAGATATAGCCGACCTTTTAATTTGAGAAATTAATCCATATTTTTCATCATTTGGTAATAATCCTACTATTTCATAAACTTTTTCAACCAGTTCCATAGACTTCTTCCAAATATTTAAATTTTCAAACTTATTCATTATCCATAATTCACTTTTTACTTAATACTTAATACCGTAGGAGAGAAAGTTTTCTAGAATTTTCTCTCCTACGGTACTACTCTTTTCCGGGTGAAATTGGGTTCCGTAAAAATTGTCTTTTTGTAAAGCGGTTGAATAAGTGATGCCGTATGTGGATTGAGCAATGGTTTCGGTAATGACCGGGGCGTAGTAACTATGTACTAAATAAATGTATTCTTTCTCTTTAATGTCTTTAAACAAAGGGGAAGATAGTTGTTCGATCTGATTCCAACCAATCTGCGGAACTTTAACATCAGAGCTGAATTTTTTAACCTTTACATCAAAGATTCCTAAGCCCTCCGTATCTCCCTCTTCAGTGTGAGTACACATTAATTGCATTCCCAAACAAATACCAAGTACCGGTTGGGTTAATTGCGGAATTAAGGTATGCAATCCGGAAGCTTTTAATTTATTCATGGCACTACTTGCTTCTCCGACTCCCGGAAAGATTACTTTGTCTGCATTCTTAATCACTTCCGGATCGTCACTCAAAATAGCTTTGTAACCTAAACGTTGAAAAGCAAATTTAATTGACTGAATATTACCTGCTCCGTAATTGATAATCACTATGCCCCCTCCGCCTGGAGGCAAAGTAGAATCATCATTCTTTATAATTTCATTCATAATTCTGAATTCTGAATTCATAATTCTTATATAATTCCCCCCTTTAGGTGCTTGGGGGCTCTAAAGCATCCCCTTTGTACTCGGCAAAATCATTTTATCCGCATCTCTTTTTACCGCTACTTTAATAGCTTTGGCAAAAGCTTTAAAAATTGCTTCAATCTTATGGTGTTCATTTTCCCCTTCCGCTTTAATGTTTAAATTAGCTTTGGCACCATCAGTAAAGGATTTAAAGAAATGGTAAAACATTTCCGTAGGCATTTTGCCAATCATTTCTCTCTTAAAGTCCGCTTTCCAAACTAACCAGTTACGTCCGCCAAAATCAATGGCTGCTTGCGCTAAGCAATCATCCATAGGTAAACAAAAGCCATAGCGCTCAATTCCTAATTTAGTACCTAATGCCTTACTAAAGACTTCACCCAAAGCAATAGCGGTATCTTCAATAGTGTGGTGCTCATCTACTTCAAGGTCTCCTTTTACGTTGATATCCAAGTCCATTTGTCCGTGACGCGAAATCTGATCTAACATATGATCAAAAAAAGCAATCCCAGTAGTGATATCACTTTTTCCGGTACCATCGAGGTTTAATTTGATATAAATATCAGTTTCATTCGTTTTTCGGGTGATTTCAGCAACCCGTTCTTCTAGTTTTAAAAATTCATAAATTTTTTCCCAATCATTAGTTTCAATGGCAATATAAGGTTGAAGTTCTTCTTGTTTGACAGTTACTTCATCAGTACCCAAATGGGTTTGATCCTGTATAAAAATCCCTTTTGCTCCTAGGTTTTTAGCCAACTCCATATCGGTTAAACGATCTCCGATGACAAATGAATTAGCCAAATCGTATTCTTCGGAAAAATATTCGGTTAGTAGCCCGGTTCCTGGTTTTCGGGTATTAGCATTTTCATGAGGAAAAGTCCGATCTAAAAAAACCTTATCAAACACCACTCCCTCATTCTCAAAAGATTTTAAAATAAAATTATGAACCGGCCAGAAGGTATCTTCCGGAAAGGAATCAGTTCCTAATCCGTCTTGATTGGTAATCATCACCAATTCGTAATCCAATTCTTTGGCAATTTTACCCAGATAGGTAAATGCTTTAGGATAAAAAATCATCTTTTCAAACGCATCAATTTGTTCATCCACGGTTTCTTTAATGATCGTACCATCCCGGTCTATGAATAGTACTTTCTTTTTTTCTATATGGGTAGCGGAGTCTTCTTTGTCTTTACTCATTTTTATATCTTTATCAAATCAAAATGATTCTAAATTCAGAGTTCAGAATTTAGAATTGTTAGGGTATTCATTAATTTTTTATTTTCTTCGGAAGTTCCTACCGTGAATCGCAAGGTGTTTTTACAAAGCGGTTGTGTAGTACGATTCCTAATCACGATACCTTTAGCTAATAGTTGATCGTAACGTTTATTGGCATCATCCACTTTAGCTAAAATAAAGTTGGCATCACTTTGATATACTTGTTCAACAAAACTCAACTCTTTTAAAAAGGCATTTAGTTTATCACGTTCTTTTAGAATGTCTTTGACTTCACTCTGAACGCTGGATTGATCTAAAATACGTTGTAAAGCCCTTTTTTGAGTTAACTCATTAACGTTATACGGGGGTTTGATTTTATTTAAAATCCGGATTATTTCTTCGGAAGCGATACATAAACCTAACCGGATACCTGCTAATCCATATGCTTTTGACAAAGTTTGGGTGATCATTAAGTTAGGATAACTTGTCAATTGATTTGTCCAGGAAGGTGCTTCGGAAAAATCGATATAGGCTTCATCAATTATGACCAAACCGTGAAAAGCTTGTAATAACTTTTCTATTTTTTCCTTCTGAAAAGAATTTCCGGTGGGGTTATTCGGCGAACATAAAAAAATAATTTTGGTATGTTTATCAATCGTATTTAATATTGCGTCAACATCCGGCTGAAAATCAAGAGTTAATAAAACTTCACGTTCGTTAACAATATTGATTTCAGACAGAACTTTATACATGCCGTAGGTAGGAGGTAACGTAATAATGTTATCTACCTTAGGTTCGCAAAATGCCCGAAAAATCAAATCTAACACTTCATCACTTCCATTTCCTAACAAAATATTTTCCGGTTGTATACCTTTTTGATCAGCAATTACTTCTTTTAAACTACGTTGTTGCGGATCCGGATATCGGTTTACCCCGTTTTCAAACGGATTCTCGTTAGCATCCAAAAATACCATCTCCGAACCATCCGAAACATATTCATCCCTCGCTGAAGAATAGGGCTTTAGTTTTTTTACGTTGTCCCGGACTAGTTGGTTAATATTGAAGTTTTGTGTTGTCATTATTACATTTAAAATGTTCCTTTAAATAGGAGCGTTCCTATGATACCGATTATCATTATGATTAAAAAAACACCTACAGTTATTATAGGAAACTTTAATAATTTTAAAAAAGTTTTACCCCAGGATAATTTTAGTAATTGTTTGTAGGTAACTAAATAGTAAATCATTAAAAATGGTACATTAAAATAAATTCCATTCACTTTTAATAAAGGAGATAATGTAAACATTAGAGTCATAGTAATCATAGAAAAACCTTGTAGATAACAGTTAATTACCAGATGTTCTCCATAATTTAATTTTTTCCAACCAAAGACTAAAAATGCAATAAAAGTATACATTGGAATGGTCAAAAAAGCTATTAGATTAAAATGCTTTAAAACTGTAGCATTTTGAGACTTCATAGTTGCAATCTGCTGTTCTTTATATTCTGTATATTCCTTTAAATAATTGGGAGTTCCTATTAATTCTGGAGTTTTGGCATATTTCGCATCAAATGTGATTTTATAAAATGACTCCGGAAAAATAGAAGATTGCATTGTTAAATATTGGTTAGGAAAAAAATTAAATACAAGAATACTTACGGTTAATCCAATTGCCAAAAAAGAAAAAGGCGATAAATATTTTTTACGAACTCCTGCAATAAATTCCTGGCATACCAATCCGGGGGATTTTAAAAAAGTAAAAAAGGTCTGAAAATATCGATTATCCCAACCAATATAGTCTTGTAAAAAATCATTAGTAATCTTACGAACTGTTAGCCTATAATCCACAAATTTTGCTCCGCATTGATGACAAAACGTTGCAGATTCTTCAATCGCATTTTTACAATTTTTACATTTTACTTCGCTAATCTCTAAAGATTCTCCTATCGTTGGTTGTAATTCCATATTACTCTAATTAATCAAAGACTTCCCTTTTAAATCTCCTTTACAGTTATTACTAATTTCGTTTCTATTTTATTAGTAATGGTCATTACCATATTGTTACATTAAATTCTAAAAAGTTTTAGTCCATTCTAAAACAAATTTAAAATTGTCTTGTTTCATCGAATTTCTACTTTAAACTATCCAACCGCAAGGTTACCGCATTTTTATGTGCTTGTAAACCTTCGGCTTCTGCCATAATTTCTATAGCCTCCCCAATTTCTTTAATACCCTCTTTACTAATTTTCTGAAAGGTCATAGCTTTCATAAAACTATCCAGATGTACCCCACTGTATTGTTTGGCATATCCATTGGTTGGTAAAGTGTGATTGGTTCCGGAGGCGTAATCCCCGGCACTTTCCGGCGTATAATTTCCTATAAAAACCGAACCTGCATTTTCAATATGACTTATATAATAATTTTCATCTTCAACACAAACGATAAAATGCTCCGGCCCATATTCATTAATCAACTCTAGGGCAATCTGATCATTTTCTACATAAACCAATTTTGAATTTTTAATAGCTGCTTTAGCAATTTCCATACGGGGTAATTGCTGTAATTGAGCGTCAACTTCTTTTTCAACTTCGGCTATCAATTCTTTTGAAGTGGATACTAAAATAACCTGGCTATCCTTACCATGTTCTGCCTGGCTTAATAAATCCGAAGCAACAAAAGCTGCATTTGCAGATGTATCTGCAACTACCAATAATTCACTGGGGCCTGCTGGCATATCGATTGCTACTCCAAATTGGGTTGCCAATTGTTTAGCTACCGTGACATATTGATTTCCCGGACCAAAAATTTTATAAACCTTAGGAATGCTATCGGTACCAAAAGTAAGTCCGGCTACTGCCTGAATCCCTCCTACTTTACAAATTTTGGTAACTCCACAAAGATTAGCCGTATATAAAATTGCCGGATGTATCTTACCTTCATTATTCGGTGGCGAACATAAAACAATTTCGCTACAACCTGCAATGTTAGCAGGTATAGCCAACATTAATATGGTTGAAAACAAGGGTGCGGTTCCTCCTGGAATATATAATCCCACCTTTTGAATCGGACGTTTTTCCTGCCAGCAATCCACTCCGGTAGTAGTTTCTACCCGTACCTGAGTAGTTTTTTGAGCTTCGTGAAAGCGTTCGATATTACCTTTAGCTACCTGAATAGCATTTTTTAATTCTTCGCTAACCAGCGTGTTTGCGGTACTTAATTCTTCTTGCGAAACGACAATTTGATCAGTACGGACACCATCAAATTTTTTCGTATACTTTTGAATGGCCTGATCTCCATCTTTTTGAACTTCTTTAAAAACTTCCAAAACCGTAGCTTCAATATCCGCCACCGTTTTAGTAGGACGTTTCAAAATCTCTGCCCAGGATTCCCGGTTTGGATTATATATCTTTTTCATAGTCCTCTGCCTTTTGCATCTCCCCCAATTGGGGAGATACCGTAGAATTTCTTTAAAATTTTTATTATCTCTTTTTTAATTATAAATATCACTCTTCAGTAATAAAAACACTTCCCCTTTTGGGGTTAGGGGGCTTATAAAACCATCTTCTCAATTGGGCAAACCAGAATCCCCTCTGCCCCGGCTTGTTTTAATTCATCCAGAATTTCCCAAAACCTATTTTTTTCTACTACGGTATGTATCGAACTCCACCCCTTTTCGGCTAATGGTAATACTGTTGGACTTCGCATCCCCGGTAAAATCTTCACAATTTGATCAATATTCTCATTGGGTGCATTTAATAATACATATTTAGAAGCTCTTGCTTTTAAAACAGACTGAATCCTAAACTGTAATTTCTCCAACAATTGCTTGTTTTCCGAATCAATTTTAGGAGATACTGCCAGTACCGCCTCAGAAGTTAACATTACTTCTACTTCCTTTAAATTATTTTTAAACAACGTACTCCCACTAGAAACTATATCGCAAATGGCATCTGCTAACCCAATATTCGGAGCAATTTCTACCGAACCCGAAATTTGATGTAACTCAGCTTTTATCCCTTTTTTCTCCAAGTACTGATTTACCGTGTTTGGGTAGGATGTTGCAATTTTTTTACCGTCCAGATCTTTAATGGAATGGTATTCAAACTCTTTTGGTACCGCTAGAGAGACTTTACATTTAGAAAAATTTAACCGTTCAGCAATACTAATATCTTCTCCTTTTTCGACTAAAACATTTTCTCCGATAATAGCAATATCAACTACGCCATCACGTAGATATTGAGGAATATCACCATTTCGTAAAAACATAACTTCCATTGGAAAGTTTCGGGTGGCTGCTTTAAGCTGGTCTTTCCCATTATCAATTGAAATTCCGCAATCTTTTAAAATCTGAACCGAATCTTCGTTCAGCCTGCCACTTTTTTGAATGGCAATTTTAATTTTTGACATGTATGTTTAATTTGTGTCTAAGCCTTTTTTACAACAAGTTTGAACTACATTTAAAGTCCTTACCTGAGCAGAGTCTATTTGTAAAAATCAACTACTGCGTTTCGTTTGTACAAACAGGTTCTCATTAAAAAAACCCGTTTGATAGCTCAAACGGGTTTTAAAATATGATTACTTTTTACGCATATCTCTTTTACCTCGCCTGAACGATTCCGTAAAAATGATGATGATGTAAAAAGATAAAATTCATTTTCTTATTTTCACTGCGAATGTATAAAAATAAATTGAATTTCTAAATTACTTTTAAATTTTACTTTTTAGATATTTATTGTTGCACTTCCGTTGACTTTTGTTACCAAACTTAAACCTGTATTCACTTTCATTTAAAAACAGTAGATTTACTTTAAGTTATAAATTGTTTATATGTCATTATCAGTATTAGATTGGGGTATCATTGCTTCCTTTTTTATCATTTTTGCTATTATCGGAATTAAGGTATCCAAACAATCCGGAAAAAACGCGCAGGAATTTTTTCTTTCCGGACGTAATATGCCTTGGTGGTTGTTAGGTATTTCCATGGTTGCCACCACTTTTTCAGCAGATACCCCTAATCTGGTCACTGATATAATTCGGCAAAACGGAATTTCTGGTAATTGGGTTTGGTGGGCTTTTTTACTTACGGGGATGCTCACTGTTTTTGTATATGCAAAATTGTGGAGACGTTCTGAAGTTTTAACGGATTTGGAATTCTATGAAATACGCTATAGTGGTAAAGCTGCTGCTTTTTTAAGAGGTTTTCGAGCCATCTATTTAGGAGTTTTTTTTAACGTAATGATTATGGCTTCGGTTTGCCTGGCCGCCATAAAAATCGGCGGAATCCTTTTTGGATTGCAACCCTGGGAGTGTGTCACCTATGCGTCTATCATTACTGTGCTCTATAGTGCTTTGGGCGGATTACGAGGGGTCATATTTACCGATTTTCTACAGTTTATCGTAGCCATGGTAGGTTCTATCTGGGCGGCGTACTACTTAGTTAACTTACCGGAAATCGGAGGATTACAACAACTATTAACCCATGATAAAGTGGCGAATAAATTAAACTTTCTACCGGACTTTAAAGATACAAAAACCCTGATTCCGTTGTTAGTAATTCCCTTGGCGGTACAGTGGTGGAGCGTTTGGTATCCGGGTGCCGAACCCGGTGGCGGGGGTTATATTGCTCAAAGAATGCTATCGGCTAAAGATGAAAAACATGCGGTAGGTGCTACATTATTATTTAACATTGCGCATTACGCATTACGACCCTGGCCCTGGATTTTAATTGCGCTAGCATCCCTGGTTGCTTTTCCGGAATTGAGTACGATACAGGCGGCGTTTCCGGAAGTAAATGCTTCCATCATAGGACATGATTTGGCTTATCCCGCTATGTTAACGAAACTACCTAGCGGATTATTAGGTATCGTGGCTGCTTCGTTAATTGCAGCATTTATGAGTACCATCTCAACGCATTTAAATTGGGGTTCTTCTTATATCGCCATTGACTTTTACAAACGTTTTGTAAATCCAAATAGTGAAGAAAAAACCCTGGTCAATGTAGGAAGGCTAAGTACCGTTTTGTTGATGGTATTTGCAGCGCTTCTTGCTTTGGTTTTAGAAAGTGCACTAAGTACGTTTAATATTTTATTACAAATTGGTGCCGGAACCGGATTGATTTTTATTTTACGTTGGTTCTGGTGGCGTATCAATGCTTATAGCGAAATCACCGGAATGATTGTTTCTTTTCTATTTGCCGTATATTTTGAATTTGTACACGAAGCAATTTTTGGTAGTCGGATGGAAAATTACCAGGAATTAATTATTGGAGTAATTTTTACTACCCTGTCCTGGATTGTAGTTACCCTCCTCACCCCTCCTACCGAAAATTTGGTGTTACTGGAATTTTACAAAAAAGTAAAACCATATGGTATGGGGTGGAATGGTTTTAAAAAAATAGTAGCGGCTCAAACGGAAGCTAAACTGGAAGAAAGTCCGGATCAATTTACTATAGATTTAGCATCTATGTTACTGGGAGTATTACTGGTCTATTGTGCCCTTTTTGCTACAGGATACTTTATTTATGGCAACTGGATTGGTACCTTAGTTTTAAGTACGGTAACCGCATTAGCGATTGTATTGTTGATTCGGATCCAGAAAAGCAGGTAAATGTTCTTCAGAAATATAAGTTTAAGACCCCAAAGGTTTTAAAACCTTTGAGGTATTTACTTTAGTAATTGAATTACTCATTTGCAATTAGAAGAATAGGTAATTGAAAATTTTGGTAATAATTAGGCAAAACATATTGGACAAAGCAAATTGTATCCAACTGTATTAAATTGTAAAATACTTAATTGATAGTCGATGTATTAGTATTTAATTTTAAAAATATAATATGGTAAATGACTATAACTATTACGCTATCTTAGCTTTATATTCATTTTTATCCCTTTCTTTTTAAAAGTGAAAATAGCAATTTTTACCACGCTTATTTGGTAGTCTTTGATTAGAACTATTCCTATTTTACGGATTTAATAAATTTTTTGTTATGTTTCTTAATTCTTATTTTCGGACTAGGCGAATTGCATATATTTATCCTAACTAAGCTTACAAATTACTATGGATTTAGATAAAATTGTTTCACATTCAATCAAAGAATTTTTAAACGTTGAGGTACATCGGGACACTGAAGATTTGGATTATTTATCCAAAATTGAAATTGTAAAAAGAAAAATTAGTAGAAAAGTACGGCAAAACCCGGATTTATTTTCAGCAACTACTCTTGAAGAAGAATAGTTTTTACTAATAGAAGTCTCACACTAACTTTCTTAAAACAAAATTTAGGGATTGACATAAATAATTTTTATGTCGATCCCGAATTGGTATGAAATTTATAATGTAAAATATTATATTTTCCTCGTCTTAATCTTCAAAAATTCTATTTACTTTTCTTCTTCATTAGTTTTTAATAAAGTTGACTTTTATTCCAACCTTATTCTCAATCACAGATGACCCTTTACTCGTGTTTGTAATTTTATTGAAATTTAATAAGCTAAAGATGAAAGCTATCATTCTCCTATCTTCCTTCCATTCTTTACATTAACCAAACAGTACAAATTACTTTATAATCAAAAATACAAGTACATAATGTTATAAAATGCAGAATAGTAGTACGAAATAAGACAAATGTGCTATTTATCTCAATAGAGAACTACTACATTTCCAAAAAATTAAGTAAAATGAGATTACGGATTACTTTATTAAAAATCCAAACTGTCATTGCGATAATCCTATCCATGAATACAGGTTGGACGCAAACTTCTAAAAAACTAAATGGCGGTTTTATTTTAATCGATGACTTTAGCTGGAATGAGGTAGGATATGACAGCTCTACCATCTATGAAACTCCCTACTTGGACCAACTGTCTAAAGAATTCATGCATTTTGACAGATACTATACGCCCAGTCCTATATGTTCGCCTACACATGTAAATATTATTACCGGTAAAAAACATGGCAAGATATGGCGCCAAGTTATGGTTACCGGGACGAGCTAACTGACCGGGGAAACCAAAACACTTCAAAAGATAGGTTCTTGTATCTTACTAGCTTTCTTTATATTAACATTACTATCATAAAATCACAAATTCACCATGAACATAAAAAAGTTGTTTTTTAACTATTATATTGTAGTAGTATTGCTTTCAATTTCAAGTGTAGCATTCGCTCAAAAAGATCGGGATAAAGCTTATATCCCTTTAGAAAAGAATATATCAGATGACTATATAAATTCACTATTTAAAAAAGGGGATCAAAAAATATATTCAAAAGAAGAATTAAAGCATATTTCAATGCCTTGTGGGGGTATAGGTACGGGGCAGGTAGAAGTTACTGGTTATGGTGAGTTGATTTTTTCAGAATCTATTTATAACCAACAACAACAACCCAATGCAGGTTTTGGACTTTCGACAGGTTATCAATATATACATCCTCAAGAATTACAGCAGAAGTTACCGAATGAATTTACAGTGATTATTAAACCAAAAGGAGCAGAAGCAATTGTCAAACCTTTAAACGACAAGGGGTTTGATGCTATTGAATTTATAGGGGAATATCCTATAGCTCAAATCGCATATCGTAACACTGATACGCAAATACCCGTAGATATAAAATCCGAAGTGTTCTCTCCCTTTGTTCCGCATGATTTACGAAGTTCATCAAACCCGGTGACTATACTTAAATACGCTATAACTAATAATAGTAAAACAAAAGTTGAAGTAACCTTGGCAGGTTGGCTAAAAAATGCCGATTTTCCGGTGGAAGGAGCAGTTAACCAGACTAATACGCTGAAAAAGTCAAAAGGATTAAGTGCTGTCTCTTTAGAAATGCAAACTTTAAAAAATATTGATTCCATAAATAAACATCCTGGATTAGGTGGTGTCTCTATTGGTGTTATGGACTCAAAAGCTATATACTCAGTTGCAAGTGAATCATCGGAAGAATTTATTAAACAATTAGTAAAGGGGAATGTAAGTCAAGCAAAAAAGTATACATCAGATAAAGCTATAGGATCAGGCTTAAGTTCAACCGTATCTTTAACTCCAAATGAAACTAAAGAAATTACTTTTTTAATATCCTGGTATTTTCCGAATTATTACGAAAATGGCCGGCGATATGAGCAACTTATGAATGAAGCTCCAGGGTTAGTAGGGCACTTGTATAATAATTGGTATCAACATTCTTTTGATGTTGCTACTTATGTCACAAATAATTTTGATAGCTTATATAATAATACTAAGCTTTATAGAGACACCTATTTTGATACTACATTGCCGTATTGGTTAGCGAATCGTATATCTATGCCACTATCTACCCTAGCAGCAGGTAACATTGCAATTTGGCAAAACGGACGCATGTACGGATATGAAGGAATTGGATTTTGCCAGGGAACTTGCGGACATGTATATAATTTTGTAGTTCCTATTTCCAAATTATTTCCGGAATTAGAACGATCTGTGAGGCTTCAACAGGATTTTAATAGTTCCGGTTCTTACAGTGCCTATAGTAAATCAGGGCGTATTAACTTTAGAGGTTATGGTGTGGATGACCCAAATGCTAAACATGCTTACGCTTCTGATGCACAAAGTGGTTATGTTTTAAAAGCATATAGAGAACATTTAATGTCAACGGATAATACTTTCCTAAATAAAGTTTGGGAGCAGGTCAAAGGTGCAATCGGCTACCAAATTTATAAAGACGGAGCGGAAATAGGACTTGAACCTAATGGTGTTCTTGAAGGAATTCAAACCTTTTGGGATCCGATGTGGTATGGACCAAATCCGTATAACAATTCCCTATACCTTGCAGCTTTAAGAGCAGTAGAAGAAATGGCAAAAATTCAGGGTGAATTTGACTTAGCCAAACGTTATCGTTCCTTATTTGAGAAAGGACAAGCATTTATGGAAGAACAATTATGGAACGGAGAATTTTATATGCATTTATACCCTAACGGATTCAGAGCAAAAAAAGCAGGTAACGGTTTTATTGCGCCTGAAAATACTGAAATTAATGCAGAAAGATTCATCAAAAATTTTAATAGTGGCGGTGCTAATTATTATGAAGGTGGGGGTTGTGACGCACAACAACTATTCGGTCAAAACTGGGCTCGTCAATTAGGTTTGGGTTATATTTTACCTAAAGAACATTGTGCCATAGCAGCAGCGAATATTTTCAAGTATAATTGGACACCGGATATAAGTACTATATATGATTACTTTGAGCCAAATGCCAGAAAATTAGCCGACAAAGGAGAGGCAGCGATGGTAAATGGTAGCTGGCCCCATAAAAAATCATTATGGTTTGAAAACAGACATGATAAATACAATATTTGGTCAGGATTAGAGTATGAAGCCAGTTGTGATATGATTAATGAAGGATTAGTCAAAGAAGGTCTTATCATTATACGTTCGATTCATGATCGATATGACGGGGTAAAGCGTAACCCCTGGAATGAAATAGAAGGTTCCGACCACTATTCCAGAGCTATGCAATCCTGGAATGTACTACTTTCTTTAAGTGGGTTTACTTATAACGGACCTGCCATGGAAATAGGATTTACCCCTAAATTTAAACCGGAAGATTTCAAAACCTTTTTTTCTGCTGCAGAGGGCTGGGGAACTTTTGAACAAAAAAGAGAAAATAAACAACAGAAAAATAAAATTACGCTTCGTTTCGGATCGCTTAAACTAAAAAAAATAAATCTAGATATGGATAGCACCCAAAAATTTCAGAAGGCTCAAGTATTACTAAATGGTAAAAAAATCAAAAGTGAATTTGAATCAGAAGATACAAATGCTTTTATTAGATTTCAATCTCCACTTCAAATTAAAAAAGACGATGAGCTTTTAATAACACTTCTATGAATTTAAATAAACTTATTCTTTTAAGCCTATTTATTCTAACGACAGTATCCTGTGACGAACAAAAGCCAATTATCCAGAATATTGAGGTCACTAAAAAGGATAATTGGAAGGATGTACTAGAAGATCAAATCAAGCTTTTAGGGCATAGGAACTGGATAGTTGTTGTAGATAAAGCCTATCCGTTACAAAGTAATACAGGAATTACAACCTTATTGAGTGATACCGGACAATTAGAAACTTTAAAGTATGTGGCGGATGTAATTGATAGGCAACAACATATCAAACCTATTATTTACGTTGATAAAGAAATAGATTTTATAGAAGAAAGTGCTGCACCAGGAATTTCTAAATATCGCGAAAGTCTACGTAATTTATTAGAAAAAGAAAGCTTCAATAAAATCATTCATGAAGATATTATCACCATGTTAGATAAAGCAGCAGATCAATTTAAAATTATCATCATCAAAACTGATTTTACCATTCCATATACATCAGTATTTTTTCAATTGGATTGTAAATATTGGAATACCGAATCTGAACTACTATTAAGAAAAAAGATTATAAATTCTAAAGAATGAAAACATTTAAAATGTTAGTCCATTTAGCAAAAATTCAAACCGTTGTTGCAGTCATCCTTTCAATAAATACAGGTTGGACCCAAACTTCTAAAAAACCAAATGTTGTTTTTATCCTGATTGATGACTTTGGCTGGAATGATGTAGGTTACAACGGCTCTACCTTCTATGAAACTCCCCATTTAGACCAACTGTCTAAAGAATTTATGCGTTTCGACAGATGTTATACGCCTAGTCCGATGTGTTCACCTACACGTGTGAGTATAATAACCGGTAAAAACCCGGCTAGACATGGAGTCACGCAATGGCTACCGGGACGAGCCAACTGGCCGGGAAAACCAAAAACACTACAAAAGGTCTTGTGCCCCGCTCCACAAGTTAGTGGTATCAATCGTAACGAAACCACACTTGCGGAAGCACTACAAAAAGTTGGCTATGACACTGGTTTTTTTGGAAAATGGCACATGGGTAAGTTTAGTGAAACGGGAGATCCTTCTGCACACGGATTTGCTACGCAAAAAGCAGTCATTGAAGAAAATAGTTGTGCTATGTTCTACCCGTTTAAAGACCATAAAGAATATTTTCCAGAGGCGGTACCAGGTGATAATTTCACGGATTTACTAACGGAGAGTGCCATTGAATTTATAGATAAAAAACGTTCGGAACCCTTCTTTCTTTACTTATCTCATTTCGCAATGCACGCCCCTATTGCTTCAAAAAAAGAGGAATTACAGAAGTTCACAGAAAAAGCCAAATTACTTCCAAACCTTTCAAAAGAAGAGAAAAAAATCAAGGATCCTTATGCGCATAAACCCTATAACAGTCGCCAGGACTCCCCTGATTATGCAGGTGAACTAGCTACCCTAGATGAGAATATTGGGAAACTTGTTCAACATTTAAAAGATAGTAATCAGTTTGAAAATACGATCATTATCATTACGGGTGATAATGGTGGCAGAACTTCGTTCTTTCACTCTCCACCCACAGCGGTAATGCCTCTAAGGGGGGGTAAAACTTTTAATTTTGACGGCGGATTACGAACCCCTTTGTTAATACATTGTCCGGGGATTACCAGGCCCAATCAGCAGGATAGTACCGTAATTACAAGTATTGATTTTTATCCGACGATCTTAGAGATGATCGGTCAACCATTATTGCCTAATCAACATCAGGACGGTGTAAGTCTTGTACCTTTGATGAAAGATAAAACTATTGAAAAGCGTAACGTATATTGGCATTTTCCTCATTATCAAGGCGAAGGAAGCTACCCTACCAGCGCTATAATGGACGGAGCATATAAATTAATTGTAAATTATCATCAAGAGGACGTTCTGCTATTTAATGTTTTTGAAGATATTGGTGAAACTCACAACCTTGCAAAATCAATGCCTGACAAAGTGTTAGAAATGCAAAAAAACCTTTCTGAATACCTTAAAAGTACAAATGCTTTGATCCCAAAAGCCAATCCTGATTATGTACATCAATAAAGGTAGGTTTAATTTAAAAGCTTGGATTATTCGATGGCTTCATAGATTATACGCTGTATTTCCGATCGAATATCATTTACAATTAATTTCCGGTTAGAAGCATCAGGAAAAGTACGGTTACTAAGAAATACGTATACTATTTCTTCTTCGGGGTCCGCCCAGGTAAAAGTACCGGTAAAGCCACTATGACCAAAACTTGTATCTGACACACACCCGCAGGTAGGTCCTACGCTTCCTAATTGAGGTTTATCAAACCCAATGCCCCTTCTTACTTTTTTATAACAATACGTACAGGTATTAAATGCTTCTATAGTTTCTTTTTTAAGGTATTGCTTCCCTCCGTAACTTCCTCCGTTCAGGTACATTTGCATTATTTTAGCCACATCATTGGCATTAGAAAACAGACCGGCATGTCCGCCTACTCCTCCCATCATCGCAGCTCCCTGATCGTGTACATACCCATGAACTATCTGATTCCTAAAAGTGACGTCATCTTCTGATGGAACAATTTCTTTTTTATTAAATCGTTGCAATGGCAGGTAGCCCATACGATAGGCACCCAAAGGCTGGTAGAAATGATTTGCTGTTAATTCGCTTAAAGAACCATCATAGTGTTTTTCTATAAACGTTTTTAAAATATAATAAGGTAGATCACTGTATTTATATTGCAACCTCTTTCTAAGTTCGCTATCTTTAATTTGTAATAGTAAGGAATCCTTCATATCCTCCCTTAAATATAAATTATTAGTCACCTCCACATTAAACTCTTTATTCAACTTATTTCGATAATATCTTTTATCCGGTTTTGCAGTTATTGAGTCCATTGTTTTTAAGTAAAACGGAATCCAGGCTTTTAACCTTGCATAGTGCGATAGCATAGATCGTACGGTGATATACTCTTTATTAGAACCCTTAAAAGAAGGTAGCAATTCACCTACTCTTGTTTTTAAATCAATAACCCCCTGATCTACCAGTTCCATAACTAAAGGTAACGTACCTAAAATCTTAGTTAAAGAAGCCAAATCATAAATATCCGTATTTTTTACCGGGCGTTTTTTATCATACGTATGAAAACCGTAACTTTTGTTAAAAACCACTTTACCCTTTCGGGCTACCAGTAATTGTAAACCCGGTGCCATTTTTTCGTTTAACACCCGGTATACTACAGAATCAATACGTTTTAAACCAATACTATTCAATCCAACTGTTTCCGGTACTCCGTAAGAAAGCCGATTCATAGCCCGGGTTTCTAACCCATGGTTAATCTGAAATTCCTTATTAACACTCACGGGTAATTTACCTTTAGCATCAATGGCTCCGAAAAGAAGCTGAGCCGATTTTTGCTGTGCTAGTACACTATTTTGATAAGATACTAAAACTCCTTCGTAATTTTTAAAAGATTTAAAGTCCAGCAATGCATACGGACTGGCAAATAAAGTAAAAATGGTGGTATTAAGCTTTGCAATTTCCTGTACCCAGTCTAATTCTTTTTCACTTAATTGATATTTAGTCCAGGGCGAAGTATTTAAAGAATGATGTCCTATGATGACGTGATTATACTCCCGCAGTTTTTTAGTCAAATCATTTAATTGCCCTGATTTTACCCAATCTACTTTAGCATATTTATTTAATTCTTCATAGAAAGGTTGTGCATCCCCTTTCCCAAAAGATACATAAGCGATCTTTTTAATATCTAAATTTTTAACCGGTAAAACGGATTTGTAATTTTTAACCAAAGTCAAGGATGCCTCGTAAAGCTGATCTCTTAAGGCAGCATCTTTAAAAGAATTTAAATCATTTGTAAGATTAAATAAAGAAACCGGTTGGTACTTATTTAATCCCACTTTATATTTTGCTTTTAGAATTTTCTTCACTGAAATAGATAAGCGCTCCTCTGTTATCTGTCCTGCATAGTAAGCGGATACTATTTTTTGCGAAGCCAAAGGGACATCTTCAGAAATTAACAGGATATCGTTACCTGCCATAAAAGTAGCTAAGTCTAGTTCGCCCGGAGTTTTAAAATCCGAAGCTCCTTTCATATTAAGAGCATCCGTTATAATCAGGCCTTTAAACTCAAGCTGTTTTTTTAAAATATCCGTAACAATTTTATCTGATGCAGATGAAGGAAACCCGACGCGAGATTCCAGCGAAGGAATATTTAAATGTGCGGTCATCACGCTTTCTAACCCATTTTTAAATAGTTCTTTGTAGGGATATAACTCTACTTCATTAATACGCTTGGAATCAAAATTAATGGTAGGTAAGGTTTTATGCGAATCCTGATCCGTATCTCCATGTCCGGGAAAATGCTTTGCACTTGCCAAAACACCCTGGGATTGCATTCCTTGTAAAAAGGCCAAAGACTTTTGGGTAACACCTTCTTTATCTTCTCCAAAAGAGCGGTTACCAATAATTGGATTTTGAGGGTTAGTATTGATATCTACTACCGGAGCAAAGTTGATATGAACCCCCAGGCGTTTACAGTTTTGGGCAATATGCTGACCGGTTTGTTTAATCAATTCCAGATCCTGAATGGCGCCCAGAGTCATATTCCAAGGAAATGGCTGTACGGAATCCAAACGCATAGCAAGCCCCCATTCTGCGTCCATACCGATTAGTAGGGGAATCGTACTTTTTTCCTGAAATTGATTGGTTAATCGAGCTTGACGTCCGGGTCCTCCCTTAGAAAAGATAATACCTCCAATATAAAAATCTTTAATTAATTTTTGAACATTAGCAAAGTCTTCTTTAGTACCTGAAGAGAAAACATCTACCATAAATAGTTGTCCTACCTTTTGTTTTAGGTTCATCGTATTGTAAATACTATCTACCCAGAACTGTTGTTGATCTTCTTTTCCTTTGACTAAAAGGGGATCTTCCTGCTGACCATACGTGGGGGCCACCAAAAGGAAAAATACAAATACAGGAATAGAAAAAACTTTAAAATGTTGCCACACAAATAATTTTAGTTTAAAAAACGGTTATGCCAACTATCCTTTGCCGGGACTTCCCAGTTGGAAAGATATTCCCCTTTGTTGGTAACCAAGTTGTTAAATACAATAGTGTTTGGGGAAACAGAACGGTTTTTAGCCATTTTTTTAAAATCAGTAAGTGTTTTATAGGCAACGAATTCTCCTTGTTTAAAGGAAACATTCATTTTATCCAATAAATTAATCCGGTAATCCTTTTCTAATTGTTGGATAAAGTGAACGGATGCATCGATAGAACATCCTGTAGCATTTGCTACTTCTTGATCCAAACCAATAGTGATAAATCGTTTATACTTAATGTCATAACCTGCCTGTAGATGAGCTCCGTGTGCAGTCCAGCTTTCAATAAAAGTGTCTAATTTCTCTTTTATCTCTTGCAGTTCAACCGGGCTTAAAGAACGATCTGCCTGGTAAATCCATATTCTGGAAGAATTCGGTAATTGTTCAAAATCAACAAGCATATTCTGTTTTATTTAGGGAAACTTAAAATAACGAAAAGTATTCCGAATTTGTACGATTTTTCGGATAAAATTTATAAATCTTTTGCAGTAGCAATCATTTCGGCCACGTCAAGTACTTCTATCGTGTCTTCTTTCTCTTTGTTTTTAATTCCGTCAGTCATCATAGTATTACAAAAAGGACAACCTGCCGCAATTACCTGGGGTTTTGTTTCCAGGGCATCTTCAGTACGCTCGATATTAACGTCTTTATTTCCGGGTTCGGGTTCTTTAAACATTTGTGCCCCACCGGCTCCGCAACATAATCCGTTACGTTTACTACGTTTCATCTCTATAAGTTCTACCTCTAGTTTTTCCAGTAGCTCCCTAGGGGCTTCATATACATTATTAGCTCGTCCTAAATAACAAGGATCATGAAAGGTAATACGTTTTCCTTTAAATTTACCTCCCGCCACCTTTAAACGGCCTTCTTCTAAAAGAGATTTTAAAAATTGCGTATGATGTACCACTTCGTAGGAACCTCCCAATCCGGGATATTCATTTTTGATGGTGTTAAAACAATGTGGGCAGGCGGTTACTACTTTCTTTATTTCATATGCATTCATTACTTCGATATTAGTAACCGCTTGCATTTGAAATAAAAATTCATTTCCTGTCCTTTTTGCCGGATCTCCGGTACAACTTTCTTCGGTACCTAATACGGCAAAATCCACTCCAGCATGATGCAACAATTTGACAAAAGCCTTAGTTATCTTTTTTGCTCTATCATCAAAACTACCAGCGCACCCTACCCAAAATAATACTTCAGGTTGTTTACCCGCGGCCATATATTCTGCCATTGTTGGCACTTTGATTGTTTCACTCATTGCGTATGTGCTTCTACATTAAATAGACCTTTATTTTAAGGTCAAATTATCAATCGTGTTTACCATCGTCAAAAACTTCGATAGTAACCACCCGCTCTACCAATTCTGTAAATTTACCAGTATAACGAGTTGCTTTTACCAGGTGATTATCAATCCAATGATAATTTCCACCTCTTGGTTTTCCCATTAATAAACTATGGTATTTAAAATCGTGCTTTTGTAACCATTTTTCTGTTACTTCTCTGTGTTCTTCTGTTCTAGAAGTAAAAAAACAAATTCTATGCCCTTCATCATACCATTTATTCAGAGTATGTAAAGCATCCGGGAAAGGGATACAGGTTTCCATACGTTCCGGCTCTTCGTTAGGAACATCCTCAGTGATGGTACCATCAATATCAATCAGGTAATTTTTTACTCCTTCGGGTAATACGGGGCTGATACTTTCTCCATCTTCAATTTTTTTACTCAACAATTTGTCTACATCCTCTTTTTTCATGTGTGTTTTTATAGTTATTAATAGGGTATATTTATTTTATTAGTCCTTACTCCAGTTTAATCGATCCATTTGATTAAACGGCCAGGGAGCTCCATTATTTTCTATATTGGACATCATATTATTTAAATCTCCCGGGGCAGCACTCTGCTCCATTACCAGGTATCGCCTTAAATCAACAATAATAGATAGCGGATTGATACTTACCGGACATGCTTCAACACAGGCATTGCAGGTAGTACAGGCCCAAAGTTCTTCCGGGGTAATGTAATCATTTAATAATTTTTTTCCATCATCCTGAAAAGAACCGTTTTTGTCAATATTCTCCCCCACTTCTACCAGGCGATCTCGGGTATCCATCATGATTTTACGTGGAGATAGCTTTTTACCCGTCTGATTTGCCGGACATTCACTGGTACAACGCCCACATTCCGTACAGGTATATGCATTTAACAATTGTGCCCAATTTAAATCCGTTACATCAGAGGCTCCGAAAGATTCGGGAATTGCTTCGGCATCTCCTTCTGCCGGAGCAGCAAAAGGATCTGCACTCGGGTCCATCATTAATTTAACCTCATCGGTAACCGAATCCAAGTTATCAAATTTACCCTGTGGTTTTAAATTGGCAAAAAATGTATTTGGGAAAGCCAGTAAAATATGTAAATGTTTTGAAAAATATAAGTAATTTAAAAAAATCAAAATACCTATTATATGAAGCCACCAAGCGGTTCGCTCCACTATTATCAGGTTTTCAATGGACATCCCATCAAATAATGGTAATAAAAACTGACTGATAGGGAATGATCCAGCTCTCTGATAATGTTCTGCTCCCAGGTTTTGCAATTGTAAATCCGCAGCATTCATAGTTAAAAACAAAACCATCAACACCACTTCAAAATACAAAATGATATTTCCATCTTGCTTAGGCCAACCTTTTAAACTTTTAAAACGATAAATATTCAACACATTTCGTCGTATCCAAAAAATTAATACGCTAACTAATACTAAAAAAGCCAAAATTTCAAAAGAACCTATTAATATATTATAAACAGTACCTAAGGGTGCAAAAATACGATGTGTACCAAAAATGCCATCAATAATAATTTCCAGGACTTCAATATTAATAATGATAAAACCTACGTAAACGATCAAATGTAAAATACCAGCAATAGGCCTACGAACCATTTTAGTCTGCCCCAAAGCGATCTTAGCCATATGCTTCCAGCGTTCCGGTTTACGATCCGTTCGGTCTACTTCTTTACCTAATTTAATGTTACGTATGACTTTACGGATATTCAAAGTGAAATACCCTATCCCTGCTACTAACAGAAGTATAAAAATAATATTAGGAATATATTGCATTATTCGTTCTTAATTACTTGTTCAACAGGATCATCTTCCGGAAGTTCGTAAGGATCTCCTTTTTTACCAAAAACGGAAATATGTACGTAACGCTTCGGATTAAGACGTAAATCCTGAAGTAGAAATTCTAACTGCTTGGTAGATTCAGTTAAATTGTAATAAAGTTGATCATCTTTTAGTAATTTACCTACCGTTCCCTGATCCAGGTTATTTACCGTTTTATCTAAATTATCTAATACTGTAGTTATATTTTGTTCCAAACGCTTAATATCGACGGAAGCTAAAGAATTCGTAAATTGATTTAACTCCATTGTCATTTGGTCAAGATTGGTCATAGTACGACTTAATTTATCCTGGTTTTGATCAAAAACCCCATTTAGCGAACCCGAAACTTTTCTAAAATTTCTTGCGGTAATACTTAAATCATTAAATATTGCGGATAGGTTTTTTTGGTTATCCAGAGATAACACCCCATTTACCGAAGTAAGGAGCGTATCCGCATCTGTAATAGCCGATTCCAGTTTAGCTTGTAACGGAGTCAATTTTTCATTTACTAATTCTAACAATCCGGCTTCAATTCTTCCTGGTAAGGTATCCCCGTCCTTAGCTTCTTTTCCAGCTTCGTATTTAGGTATAATTGCCAGGGATTTCCCTCCAATTAATCCCCCTCCATATACTTTAGCCTCACTATTTTTAGAAAATGGAAAATCACTACTTACAATAAACTCAACGACCAGGTTTGCCTCTTGATCTGCAAAGGTAATATTAGTTACCTTACCAATATTAAGTCCGTTTATAGTGACCGGCGAAGAAGGAATTAATCCCTCCACATTTTCATATACTGCATAAAAGGTACGGTCGTCTTTAAGGAGATTATTACCTTTTAAAAATGCATATCCGAATATTAACAAAGCAATTGCTGTCAGGGCAAGTAATCCGGTCTTAACTTCTCTGGTTAGTTTCAAAATTATCTATTTAAGAAACAAATTTAGAATAAAATTCATACTTGCCATGGATATTAACGAATCATTTATGAGTCTTTATCACCAATAAGTCTAATTTTTCATGTCTTTTATTGCTTCTTGAAGCGAAATAGGTTTATTGTTTTTAAAGGCTACCACAAAACTTGCTTCGTAGCCTTTTGTCTTTACTTCTTCCTGTAATTCACAGGCTTCTTGATAAGAAAAAGTCTGCCCAAAATAGTACTTATACACACTACCTACTTTTTCTTTAGAAAGATGAGTAAGACCTTTAAAGTTTGACGCATCCAGTTTTAAATTTTGTGAACTTGCTGCGATTTGCACTTTAAAAAACAACTCCTTAGAAGGTAGTTCGGCTTTGTTATCATTTTTAGCTACTTCAGGAGAAACTTCTTTTTTCTGAGCATCCGGCGCATTTTCTACAACAATTTCTTCATTCACATAAGATTCGTCCAGGCCGTCTTTATAATTGATAATAGAAGCAGTAATAGCATTTGCCATATTAGTTTGACCAATTTTCGAATTTAAATATTTACCCTCTCGATTATTGGTTAAAAAACCCAGTTCAATTAAAACACTAGGCATATAGGTTTGGTGTAAAACAATAAATCCGGCTTGTTTGACACCACGACTCTTTCTTTTTAAATTTTTAGTAAATTCTTTTTCTACTACACTTGCCAGGTGCAAACTTTGATCTAAATATTCTTCTTGTAATAAGGTGAGACCAATAATAGATTCCGGTGCATTAGGATCAAAACCGTCGTAATTTGCCTGATAATTATCCTCCAATAAAATTACCGAGTTCTCATTTTTTGCTACTTCAAAGTTTTTGTTGTTAGCATTTAATCCTAAAACAAAAGTTTCCGTACCATAGGCTTGCGACCTGTGAGAATTGCAGTGTATGGAGACAAATAAATCCGCTTTAGCCTTATTCGCAATTTTACCTCGCTCAAATAATTCCACAAATTTATCAGATTTACGGGTGTATATTACCTCAAACCTTCCGTCTGCTTCCAGCAACTTACCTACTGCCAATACTACTTTTAAAGCAATATCCTTTTCCTTATAACCATTTCCCCGATTGCCCGGATCGTGCCCCCCGTGCCCGGCATCTAATACCACTACAAATTTGTCTTTAGTATCCGTTTTAAGGGCCGCGCTGACTTTTTTCTGAATTGGTAAAAGAAATACCACAATTAGCACCACTAAAAATCTCGTTTCTCTCATATCATCCTTATACCTGAAACATTTACTACGACCACTCGTTTGTTATACGAGAGCTTCAGCATTTTGTAAGTTCATATTATATCTGACAATTGCCTTAAAAATAAATTTATTTTATTGCAACTGCTTGAACAAAAATAAATGTAATTTTGCCACTTCAAAAACTGAGCCATAGTTTTACAAAAATAGAATTAAAACCATTGCAAACAAAGGTAGTTCACATACTTTATTTATTAAGTTTTTCACTTCTGTGCTGGTGCAATGTTAGCGCTCAAGAATTCGGAAAAACAAATAAAGTTCCGGTTGAAAACCCAATTGATACTACTATTCTTAAGTCACAACTTTCTAGAGACACTCTTACCAATGTTCCTGCAAATCCTGTAAATGAAAAAGTACAGGATACTGTAAAAAAAGATACGCTACCGGAACCTTCTTTATTAACGGATAATGTAAGGTATAAATCAAAAGATTACATGCGTTTGAGCCGACGGGAAAATAAGATGTACCTATATAATGAAGCCGAAATTATATACGGGGATATGCAAATCAATGCCGGATATATTATTGTAGATAACGAAAAAAACGAGGTATATGCTTACGGAATTAAAGATTCTACGGGAGTGTATACGCAAACCCCCATTTTTAAACAGGCGCAAAATGTAGTAGAACCTGATTCCATACGTTTTAATTTTGATACGGAACGTGCCCTTATCTATAATTCTCGTACCAAACAAGGAGAAATGAATATTAAAGGGGAAGTGTCCAAACGGGTAAATGATTCGGTGATCTATATGAGTAATGTTAAGTTTACGACTTCAGAAAATGTGGATGAAGCGGATTACTATTTTTACGCCCGTAAAATCAAATTAGTACCCAAGAAAAAAATTGTTACCGGATTGGTCAATATGTATATTGCTGATGTACCTACCCCCCTGGGGTTACCCTTTGGTTATTTTCCGTTACAGGAAAAGAGGACTTCGGGATTTATCATTCCCAGTTACGGAGAAGAAAATACGCGTGGTTATTTTTTACAAAACGGAGGTTATTATTTTGCTGTAAGCGATTATGCGGATTTAACTGTAACCGGAGATTACTATACAAACGGAAGTTACACCTTACTTACTCAAACGCAATATGCCCTGCGTTATAAGTTTTCCGGTAATTTTAGGGTTCGATACGAGAATAATTTACAAAGTGAACGCGGATTTCCGGATTTTTCTCAAACTACCTCCTATAATATACAATGGTCCCATAGCCAGGATGCGAAATCCAATCCTAATTCACGCTTTTCAGCATCCGTAAACTTCGGGAGTAGTGATTTTTTCAGGCAATCCACTAATCAGTTAAATACTGGTAACTTTTTAAATAATACGTTGAATTCATCTATCTCTTATGCTAGAACATTTACCGGTGATCCTCAAGTAAATGTAAATGTAGCGGCTACGCATAATTCTAATGTGAATACGGGTATTGTAAATCTTACCTTGCCTAATGTAAGTGCCAGCGTTTCCCGTGTCTTTCCGTTTGCTCCTAAAACCGGAACCAAAAAAGGAATCATACATAATATTAATACACAATACAACTTTAGGGGAGAAAATCAAATTCAGACCCTAGATAGCCTTTTATTCACCGCACGTATGTTTGAAAATACCCGTATGGGACTACAACATAGCGTTCCTTTGAGCACTAACTTTAAAATTTTTAAATATTTCAGTGCTTCTATGGGTACCACCTTGGAAGAAAATTGGGTTTTTGAAACTTATGAACAACGTTTTGATGAAGAAACGGATATGGTAGTTCGAGATACTATTTCCGGATTTGAAGCCTATCGTACCTACAATTTTTCAACAAGTTTAGGGACCACTATTTACGGTACGTTTAATTTTAAGAAAGATAAAAAAATACAGGCAATTCGTCATACGCTTCGGCCTTCTATTAGTTATAATATCAATCCTGCTTTTAATAATTCTTACCGAACCTATACCCGACCAGTTACGGATAATCCTACAACTCCGGAAGTTGAGGAGTTTGAAGAGGTGGAGTATTCTATATTTGATGGTAGTTTTTACGGGGCTCCCAGTAACGTATTCTCAAGTAGTATTGGTTTTGGGGTAAGTAATAATCTGGAAGCTAAGGTAAAGGATAAAGATACCACTGCTACTGAATTAAAGAAGATTGTATTTTTAAATAACCTGTCCATTCGTTCTTCTTATAACCTGGCGGGGGACTCCTTGAGGTTAAGTCCGGTTTCTATTAGTGGTAATATACCGATAATTACCGGAAAGCTGGATATTAATTTCTCGGCACAACTGGATCCTTATGCCCTGGATAATAATAACGTACGTATAGATACTTGGAATATAAATAACGGCGGAAGTTTATTCAGGCTTACCCGGGCTAATGCCAATTTTGGCTATTCCTTTTCTAGTAAAGATTTCCAGAGGGTTGAAGAAGATGACCCTCTTAAAAATCAAACCTTAAGAAACGGTGGAAGAACAGACAACCTATTTGGAGGCGGAACAAATTTTGGGGACGAACAAAGTTTTGATCGGAAAAACGAGAATAAAGAAAAAAAAGAAGTAGAAAATTATAATTTTAAAGTACCCTGGACCTTAAATTTGACCTATGTAATCAATTACTCAAACAGCCGTAGAGAAAATGATATTAGTTCGCACACCCTTATGTTTACGGGAGATGTGGAACTTGCTCCCAAGTGGTCCGTAGGGGTATCCTCAGGTTATGATTTAAGAAACCCCGGGTTTACCTTTACAAATCTACGATTTCAAAGAGATTTAGATAGCTGGCGATTAAGTTTTAACTGGATTCCCTTTAGTGAACGAACTTCCTGGAACTTTTTTATTGGTATAAAATCATCCGTATTAAGTGATATTAAATATGATAAAAGAAGGCAACCGGACCGCAGGTTGTAAAAGTTTTAAGTATTTCGACGACCAAAAGACCAGTTATCTAATCATATCTAACTAAATCAAAATTAAATTACATTAACTTATTAAAGAAAATTATTTTGAAACAAATTATTAATACTAAAAAAGCCCCAGCGCCCATTGGACCTTATAATCAGGCGGTTAAAACAGGTAATATGTTGTATACTTCGGGACAAATTGCAATCAATCCCGAAACTAACGAACTGGTTTTAGATTCAATTAAAGAAGAAACCAAACAAGTAATGCTTAATTTAAAAGCCGTATTGGCTGAGAACGATATGACGTTTGAAAATGTAATAAAAACTACCATTTTCCTTAGTGATATGCATAATTTTACTGAGGTGAACGAAGTATACGGCTCTTATTTTAAAGAAGATACCGCTCCGGCAAGAGAAACTGTGGCCGTGGCAGCGCTTCCTAAATTTGTTAATGTTGAAATTTCTGTTATTGCCGTAGCGTAATTTCTTAATTCAACTTAGAGAGCGAATTATCTATTATGAACCTATTATGTAGATTTTTAGCCATTTTTTAAAGAAATCCCTTTATGATGTTGTATTTTTAGCCAAAAATTCCAAGCATTAACATGAACTCAAACGAAAAAGGATTTAATACCATTTGTACTCATTACGGGGAACTAATAGATACTCAGTTTAAAGGAGCTATTTCTCCTATTTATTTATCAACCTCTTACGCATTTGACGGGGTTGATGAAAAGCGATATCCCAGATATTTTAATACCCCAAACCAACAAGCACTTTCTAAGAAAATTGCAAAATTAGAACATGCGGAGTCAGGACTGATCTTTGGTAGCGGGATGGCTGCCATAAGTACTTCTTTATTTGCTTTTTTACAACAGGGAGATCACATTATCTTACAACGGAATCTTTACGGTGGGACTATAAATTTAGTTATTGAGGAATTTAAAAGATTTGGTATTGAACATACATTTGTAGATGCAAAAAATGGAAACGGTTTTGAAGAATATATAAAATCTAATACTAAAGTTATTTATATCGAAACCCCTTCAAATCCTTTACTAACCGTTACCGATATTGCTTCTGTAACAAAATTAGCTAAGAAACACGGTTTGATGACCATGATAGACAATACCTTTGCCTCACCGGTCAATCAAAATCCAATTTTATTGGGCGTGGATATCGTTATTCATTCGGCTACTAAATATCTAGGCGGACATAGTGATATCCTTGCCGGTGCGGTTGTTTCTACAGAAGAGAATATGCAACGTATTTTTAAAATGGCCATTAACTTTGGAGGGAGCTTAAGTGATTTTACGGTGTGGATGCTGGAGCGGAGTATCAAAACCTTAGGTTTACGGGTAAGACAACAAAATGAAAATGCAATGGCTTTGGCTCAGTGGCTATCTCAACATGAAGATGTGGCGCAAGTGTACTATCCAGGGCTAGAAAGCCACCCGGATCATGCTGTAGCCTCTCAACAAATGAAAGCTTACGGAGGCATGCTCTCTTTTGAATTAAAAGAAAATATAGATTCTTCACTTTTTCAAAAGAAATTACAGCTTATTAAAAGTTCAATGAGCCTTGCGGGAGTAGAAAGTACAATCCTATCCCCTACACTAACTTCACACGCCCTGCTTACGGAAGAAGAACGCTATCATCAGGGAATTCGAAACGGATTATTACGTTTTAGTTTAGGTATTGAAGAAGCAGAAGATTTAATTGAAGATATTGAGCAAGCTTTACGAGTAGTTAAAAACCAGCAATATTCCGTACCCACTTAATAGCATCCTTTTATGAAACTAGATATTTTAGCTTTTGGAGCGCATCCGGATGATGTAGAATTAAGTTGTGCCGGTACGCTGGCAAAAGAAATTAGTAAGGGTAAAAAAGCAGGAATTATCGATTTAACTCGTGGGGAATTAGGAACCCGGGGTTCTGCTACCTTAAGACAACAAGAAGCCGATAAAGCAGCTAAAATTCTGGGGGTTGATGTAAGGGAGAACTTAAAATTCAGGGACGGTTTTTTTCAGAATGATGAAAAACATCAGTTAGAAATCATTAAAATTTTACGAAAATACCGTCCGGAGATTGTTTTTTGTAATGCTATTGAAGATCGACATATTGATCATGGTAAAGGGAGCCAATTGGTAAGCGATGCTTGTTTTTTATCCGGACTTGAAAAAATCGTAACTGACCAGGACGGAGGACAACAGAGAAAGTGGCGTCCAAAACAGGTGTACCATTATATCCAGTGGAAATCCATTACCCCGGATTTTGTAGTTGATATCTCGGGCTATATGGATATAAAAATAAAAAGTGTAGAGGCATATGCTTCTCAGTTTTTTACCAAAGAAGCTACGGATAAGCCGTCTACTCCCATATCTAGCCAAAATTTTAAAGATAGTATTAGCTATAGGGCAGCCGATTTTGGTAGGTTGATAGGTACGGATTATGCAGAAGGTTTTACCGCTGAACGTTATGTAGCGGTTGATTCAATTTTTGATTTAATTTAAGTTCAAAATACTTGTACTAACGGTATAAATATTTTATTTTTGCATGCTCAATTTAAATGGTGGTTGTAGCTCAGTTGGTTAGAGCGCCTGATTGTGGTTCAGGAGGTCGTCGGTTCGAGACCGATCTTCCACCCTTATTAACAAAAAACCCTGCGATTTGCAGGGTTTTTTGTTAAAGCTAAGTACCGGTTTGTGACTATTGATTGCCTAGTATTAAAGGCATTCCACTTTCACCTGAACCTACTACAATCACTTTTGAATTTGGTGATTTTGCTAACTCCAGGGTAGCTTCTATTCCTTTTTCCGTTAGGATTTTATCGGTAAGGGACGCGCTTAGAATTTGGTTTGCCACAGCTTTACCTTCCGCATCAATTTTTTGTCGTTCTGCTTCTTTTTTAGCTTTAGCTAACCTAAACTCATATTCTAAAGATTCCTGTTCCTGACGTAGTTTACGTTCGATCGCATCTTTAATCGTTGGTGGTAAAGTTACGTCCCTTACAAGTATCTCATTTAGCTGAATAAACTGATTTTCCACGATTTTTTTTGTTTCTTCAAAGATTTCCTGTTGGATTACATCTCTTTTGCTTGAATATAGCTGTTCCGGGGTGTACCGCCCCACTACACTACGTGCTGCAGAACGAATGGTAGGTAAAAGTACTCGGGATTTGTATTCCTCGCCCTTCTGCTGATGCAATAAGCCAAGTTTATTATAATCAGGTTGATACCAGGCCGATGCTTCTAACTTAATTTCCAATCCGTTTGATGATAATACCTGCATTTTTTCAAATGCTTCCTGTTGTCGTACTTCGTATACAATTACTTTATTCCAGGGAGCTACCAGGTGAAAGCCTTCTCCTAGAGGGGGCGCATCGGTGACTACCCCACCACTAAAGGTTTTATATAATACCCCTGCTTCTCCGGAACTTATCGTCACCGTAGATTTTGAGATAAAAATAATTAGTAAAACAATTGCAATTAAAATCGGCACTCCGATTTTTGGTAATCTATCCATAATGATTTAAATTATATTAATCCTTTGTATTTTCGAACAAACCATTCGGTTGCTAATAAGAGGAGTAACAAGGCTAATAGAATTTTCCAATCAATAATGGAAATTTGTGTTACTTTACTTCTTTGAACGGTTTGATACCTTTTATCTGATAGCAAATCCCGAACCAAGCTATCTTTCTGATCAATAGTATATAATTTACCTTCTGTGTCAGTGGCAAGTTGTCGTAAACTTGCCAGATTAGCGGACAAGCTTTGTTTTTCCACATCAAATTCTAAAACTGAGAAGGAATCAGATACTGCTATTTCTTCACCTTTTACCGAGACCGTATATTTATAATCCCCGGGGGGAAGGTCGCTAAGTTCTACTTCATAAGTACTATCTTTTAATAGTAATGGTACACTTTTTACAAAGCTTTTATCTTTATTGCTAATAGTGATGGTTAATCTTGCCCTTTTATCAAATTCGTAGTTTTTAGTAAAATACTCTGCTTTGATAACTACTCCTGCATTGCTATAATAAAAAGATTCGGAAAATACGTTCAACCGGCTTCTTTTTTTAGTAGATGATAAATATTGAACAATTTTAGCTATAAACAGATCAACGGATTCAAAAGACTTGTTCTGAGTATAGGCATAAGACCTCCATTTCCAAAAACCTTCTCCCAACAAAAAACCATGGCGCTGCCCTTCGGTTTCAAAAGTAACCAACAAAGGATCTTCCGTTTCAATGGAATTGATCGTTCGGTACATTAAAATATCCGAGGTTGTTAGTAAACGAACCTCTCCGAATGCCCCAACTAAAGGCGGATATTCATTAAAGATATTGGGACTCACCAGGAAGCTGTTATATAACGTATTTATTTTGGGTTGATAATATTCGGTTTGCCCGGTAAGCTCTTGCGAAATTAATTTTTGCGCGCCGTTTAAAAATCGCCAATCCGTAGATTCTCCACTTACTATTAAGTAATTCTTTTTAGCTGTTTGTAGGCTTGTCATAATACTTTTAAATGAAGCATCAGGTTGGTATAACAATATCAACTGGAAATCTTCAAAATTAGTAACTTCCCCTGGTTTTTTAATGACTACAGAACGATTCTCCTGGCTTTCAATACTTTTTTTAAACGCCCCGATATCGGGATGTATGATGTTGGAAATAATCAGGGCTTGTGTTTTTTGTTCAATTACTTCAACAGCAAAATTCTTTTGATTATTTACCGTATTTCTTTCATCCGGATCCGGTTCCAGGACTGCACGGTATTTTTGAATCCCAGAACGGGAAGCAGGTAGGGTAAAGTTGATTATTTTTGAAGTAACTTCCGAAGAGAAAGAAAGCTTTTGCCGATAAACTACTTTTCCTTTTTGATATACTTTAAACTCGCTATCCTTTTGTACATTACTGGAAACCAAAACTTCTACCGGAAATTTATTCTTTAAAAAAGCATATCGATTTACGTTTAACCATTCAATTTTACTATCCTTAGTTTGAGCAGTATCTCCTATAACTATTGGGAAAATTTGTTGTTTATACAAAGTTCCCTTATAGGTATAATCTTTACCTACCGTTTGGTTACCATCACTAACTAATACAATAGGTGCTAACGTACCTTTATATATTTGATCAATTTCATTCAGACTTTTTTCAATATTCGTTTGCTTATCTTTAAAACTAAGATGTAGTGAATCCAGTAGATGATTTGAAAAACTAATCAAATTAAGGTCAAACTTTTTGTTTAAATCTTCGTTAGCTTTTAATTCTGAAATGAATTGTGAAGTATTTTTATCTTCTTCAAGGTAGGCAATGGAAGCACTATTATCTACAGCTACAGTTAAAATAGGTTTAATTGACTCAAAACTACGTTTGGTAAGGGATGGATTGATTAATAAAATTAATACGATTAGTATACTTAAAAAGCGTAGTGAAGCTAAAATCCAATTGATCTTTTCTTTTTGTTTAAAGAAATATTGAAACCAGGTAATTGATAAGGCTACACATATAGCTCCTACGATCAATACCACGGTTTCTGATTGCATAAAATTGGCTTAGGCTTAATTAAAGAAATAAGTTAGGTAAGCATTCCGCCGTCTACCTGTAATACCTGACCGGTAATATAACCACTTAAATCACTCGCCATAAAAACACAGGCATCTGCGATATCTTGAGGAGTTCCTCCCCGTTTCAAAGGGATGGCTTTTCGCCATTCTTCTACTACTTTATCATCCAGTTTCCCGGTCATTTCTGTTTCAATAAAGCCGGGAGCAATCACGTTACTACGAATGTTCCGGGAACCGAGTTCGAGTGCTACGGATTTAGCAAAACCAATAATTCCTGCTTTTGAAGCTGCATAATTAGCCTGACCCGCGTTTCCTTTAACCCCCACTACGGAACTCATAAAAATAAGACTACCTTTCCTCTGTCGTAGCATGGTTTTTTGTACAGCTTTAGTCATGTTAAAGACACTCTTTAAATTTACCTGGATTACTGCATCAAAATCATCTTCTCCCATTCGCATTAATAGATTGTCTTTAGTGATTCCGGCATTGTTTACTAATACATCAATTTTTCCATCAAAATCCCTAAGTATTTGTGCCACTAATTCCTGAGATTGCTCGTAATCTGCAGCATTACTCTGATACCCTTTTGCATTAACCCCCATTTCTTTTAATTCTTTTTCAAGCGAAATGGCCGCATCGACAGAACTACTATAAGTAAAGGCAATATGAGCACCTTGTTTTGCAAAAGTTGTGGCTATGCCTTTTCCGATACCACGGGTTGCTCCGGTAATGATAGCAGTTTTTCCTTCTAAAAGATTCATTTGTAAACGTAATTATTTTCTAAAGTGAGCCTCAAATATACAGATTACTATAAGGCAAAGCTATAAATTCAAATATTAAAAAGGAAATATCTTATTTTGATTTATACGCTTTATAGATGGTTTTGAATAATAAAATTGCCGAAAAACTTAGGATTACTTAGTCTTCCGGCAACTTATTTATTTACTTTTGATTTACAATTTTACGGCTTCATCACTATTTTCGTAATTAAAGAGGTAGTCAATCTCTAATTCCTGTACTTTACCTATTTTCTGTAATGCTTTTAAATCTACATCTTTTTTATTACCTATAACCAGCATGTTATACTGTTCCCCTTTAATATTTTCTTCAAAGAAACCTTTGAGATCAGACATAGTCATGGATTTGATTTGGTTATAGATTGCTTCTCTGTTATCGTTTGTGATACCTAACCTCTTTAACCTTTCATAATTCCAGAAAATATTAGCCTTGGTGATACGTTGCGCTGCTATCTTTTTTAAAGTGGCCTCTTTAGCTTGTTCAAACTGTTCCTGAGCTTCGGGCATTGTGGTCATTAAATCCATCATCGCATCTACGGCTTCCGGCATTTTATTTGCCTGTGTACCAATATAGGCGTATAAATAATTGCTCTTACCTTTATCTCGAGCCTGAGCATATTGTGAAAAAGCTGAATAGGCTAAAGATTTAGATTCTCTAATCTCCTGAAAAACTATAGAAGAAAGTCCGCTACCAAAATAGGTGTTAAATAATAACGAACCAGCCATCTTCTCCGCATCAAACTCCGAACCTTTAGCAAGTAATAGCATTTCTGCCTGTACCATATCATAATTTACAAAATATACATTACCCCCGGTTTCTTTCTGTTCGTAGATAGTTTGTTCAGGATAATCTTTTAAGTTTTCCGGAATGCTATGGTATTGATCTACTACCTTAATAGCGTTATCAACGTCTTTTCCATAATAAAATAACCGATGCTTATAATTCTTCAAATCTTTAATAGTGTTTACTAATTCCTCCGGGTTTAAATCCTTTAATTCCTGAGCGGTATAGATATTACGTAAGGGTGAGTTCTCGCCATATTTACCGTAGTTAAACAATCCATTCCATAAAATATTACCTTTTTGTGTCTTGCCATCTTCTCTACCCTTTAGGATACTATCTACATAATCTGCATAGGTTTTAGGATCTGCTTTAGCATTTTCTAGTAAATGCTCCAGTAACTTTAAGCCTTTGTCCAGGTTTTCTTCTAATCCGGATAGTTTTATAATAGTCCGGTCAGAGGATGCGGTAACAGAATAGTTAACCCCTAATTTATAGAATTCTTTCTGTAAGTCTTCAGGAGTATACGTATCAGTACCTAGAAAATTTAGATATCCGGTGGCCAGGGAAACCTTTTTGTTGTGATCCTGCCCCATGTCCAGAATAAAATTAAGTTCAAAAAGATCGTTATTTTCATTTTTCACATAAGCAAGAGGTAATCCGGAAGTTGTGTTTGCTTTCGAAATAGCGGTTTGGTAATTTACAAACTTAGGTGATAGTTCCGGAGACTCGATTTGATTAATTTTCGTTAAAAAGATAGATTCCTTATCCCTGTTTAGGTCTACCGGAGTAATACCCGGATTATTTACTTTGATTACAGAAGGGTCTTCGCCTTTTAACTTATGAACCTCAACGTAGTTAGTTCCATATAATGTATTTGCGTATGCTACCACTTCCTGTTTAGTAATCTCTTTCATCTTATCCAAAGTTTGCAAATATTCATCCCAGGGAAGATCGTAGATATAAGCATCCAGGTACGCATAAGCTACAGAAGATGCATTTTCATATTCTTTGATTTTATTTACCTTTAAATCGTTAACTACGGCTTCGATTAACCAATCGTCAAAATTTCCTTTTTTTACTTGTTCCACTTGAGCTAAAAGTAAGTCTCTTACCTCATCCAGACTTTGATTTGCTTTAGGGGTTCCATAAAGTAGGTGAAACCCATATTCTCGATCAAAATTAGTGAATGAAGAGGCATTTTGTACTTTCTGCTTTTGGTTTAGGTTTAAATCGATCAATCCGGCTTTTGAATTTGCCAGAATCATATCGATTAAACTAACCATGATTTCATCTTTAGTACCTTTTCCCGGAGTTCGATATGCCAGATATAAGGATTCTGAAGTAGGTCCAAATATTTCTTTTTTAATAGGTGAAGTGATGGGTTGTTCTTCAGAAAATTCAGGTTGTACCACTTCTTTCTTTTCGTAACTACCAAAAGCTTTATCTACCATTTTTATCGTAGTATCATAATCCAAATCTCCAACTAGAATGACCGCCATATTATTAGGCACATAATAGGTATTAAAATAGTTATGAATTGCCTCCATAGAAGGGTTTTTCAAATGTTCTGATTTACCTATAGTAGTTTGAGTTCCATAAGGGTGAGTAGGATACAAACCTTCCAGAACGGCATAATACTGTTTTCGACCGTCGCTATCCTGTCCGCGATTAAATTCTTCATATACCGCTTCTAATTCCGTATGAAATAAACGAAGTACAAGTTGGCTAAAACGCTCACTTTCTATCTGTAACCACTTATCAAGTTCGTTAGAAGGGATTTTATTTACATAAACTGTCTGCTCCTGAGAGGTAAAAGCATTAGTTCCTTCTGAACCTAAGGAATTAACCAACTTATCATACTCATTAGCAATCGCTAATTTTGAAGCCTCTTTTGAAATTTGGTCAATTTCTTTATAAATGGCTTTTTTTGCAACGGAATCTGAAGTTGCTTTATGCTTTTCATATAAATCGGAAATCTGCTGAATCAGCTTATTCTCTTCTTCAAAATTTTGAGTACCCATTTCATCCGTACCTTTAAAGACCATATGTTCCAGGTAGTGTGCTAGACCGGTATTATCAGCGGGATCATAGGTAGATCCGGCTTTTACCGCAATTAAAGTTTGGATTTTAGGTTCTTCCTGATTCTGTCCCAGGTACACCTTTAAACCGTTGTCCAATGTATACAACCTTAGACCCGTAGGATCGTTGGCAACTTCTTGATAGGCATATCCATTGCTATCCTTTTCATTTTTAATAGCATATTCTTTTTCTACACTGGCTATTTGATCAGATTCCTTTTTACAGGAAAAGAAAAAAACCACGCAGAGCATGTAAATTAGATAAATTTGATTTTTCATTTTGTAAGTAGCTTAGTTTATCGTTAAAGATATCTTATGAGACACTTTTTAGTCAATAATGTTACTCTTTTTAATATTTATTTAACAGGGAATAACTATAATAAAAATTGATAACTGAAAAAAGTGGTATGGATGCAACCTTTATTCTTTAGCTATATGTTGTTTTAATCTATTCTAATCTCAAAATCAAATTACTGATTAACCCTAGCCCTTTCTTTATAAATATTAATCGATAATTGGCTAATAGAACGTGATACCTCATCATATTGCATAAAAGGATTCTAAATAAGAAGCTTTTATGATAAATTTGATAATTGTATATCATCGTAACTTGTAATTTTAAATAAAAACTAAGATATGTTGGGATTATTTAAAAAAAGATCGGAAAAGGAAATTTTAGAGAAAAAATATCAAAAGTTGATGAAAGAGTCTTATGAACTTTCTCACCGTAACCGTAAGGCCAGCGATACTAAATTAGCAGAAGCAGAGGCGCTTATGAATCAAATTGAGCAATTAAAGGTTACTTCTTGAAGATAGCTTTTAGTGTTTTATACATTATTTTGTTTCAGGTTTATCCAACCACTATGACTATTTTTGACTTCACCAAAAACCCTACTATGAAGCAATGGAAAGTAGTTGACGATGTAGTTATGGGAGGTAAGTCAGCCGGTTCTTTTCAGTTAGACCCAAAAGGTTTTGGTGTTTTTTCCGGTACAATTTCATTAGAAAATAACGGTGGATTCTCTTCGGTTCGCTATGATTTTCCTTCAAAAGAAATTAAAAATTTTACATATATCTCATTGAGGGTTCGCGGAAAACCCAGTCGTTATCAATTACGATTAAAAACGAATACAGAAGACCGACACGCCTATATTCACTATTTTGAAATTGATGAGAATTGGAAAACCGTACTTCTTAAGATTTCTGATTTTTACCCTACCTTCAGAGGTAAAAGATTGGATATGCCTAACTTCTCAGAGGCAACTCTGGAACAGGTAGCTTTTCTACTTGCCAATAAAAAACAAGAATCATTTAGATTGGAAATTAAAAATATACATCTAGGTTCTTACTAATATAGAAATAACACCATATGAAAGTAATTAATGCATTTGCCGCGCAAAAAGCTGGCGGTTTACTAACTCCGTATTCTTATAAAATACCCGAAATCAATTATGATGAAGTTGATATTAAAATTCATTATTGTGGTATATGCCATTCGGACCTAAGTGTAATTAGTAATGACTGGGGAAACGCTCAATATCCTTTAGTTCCCGGGCATGAAATTGTAGGAGAAGTTGAAGAAGTGGGCAATCAGGTCAAACATCTTAAAAAAGGTGACCTTGTAGGTTTAGGTTGGTTCTCAGAATCATGTATGCACTGCAATCAATGCCTGAACGGAAGTCATAACCTATGTCCTAATCGAAAAGAAACGATTATCGGGCGTCACGGAGGCTTTGCAGATAAAGTTCGCTGTCACTGGTCTTGGGCTACTCCTTTACCAAAAGGGATTGATATGAAAAAAGCAGGGCCTCTTCTATGTGGTGGTATTACTGTTTTTAACCCAATTCTAATGGCAGGAGTAAAACCTACAGATACCGTAGGGGTTATTGGTATTGGTGGATTGGGACATATGGCTTTACAGTTTCTAAACAAATGGGGGTGTAAAGTAGTGGCTTTTACCTCCAGCATGGACAAAAAAGAACAAATTCTTAAAATGGGAGCACATGAGGTAATTAATTCAAAGGATTTATCTACTATGGAACCAATTACCGGCAGACTGGACTTTATTTTAAATACAACTAATGTATCACTCCCTTGGGATGAATACTTAAATGCACTAGCACCACAAGGCACCTTACATACCGTGGGTGCTGTATTAGAACCTATGCAAATACCGGCATTTGGGTTGATCGGTGGTGAAAAAACACTTTCCGGAAGCCCTTTGGGAAGTCCGGCACTTACCCGAACCATGTTGGACTTTTGCATTCGGCATGATATTTACCCAATCGTTGAGGAATATCCTATGGATCAGGTCAACGACGCAATACAACACTTGAAAGAGGGTAAAGCTCGATATCGGATCGTTTTAAAAGCGTAATTTTTATATTACAAGAATGTAATAATAATGAAAAGGCCTGATTTTGAAACTATTGCTTCCGGAGAAGAATTCAATAAATGGTATTGGTTAAAAGATGAAATGATGGCAATCTGTAAAAAATCAGGGCTTTCTTCTACGGGTTCCAAATTTAAATTACGTGACAGGATCATGTACGCTTTGGATCATAACGGAAAACAACTTCCCAAATCCAAAGTTAAAAAGAAAACTTCTTCTTTTAACTGGTCGAAGGAAACTCTTACCCTAGAAACCATTATTACTGATTCCATTTCTTTTGGTCCTAATTTTAGAAATTTTATGAAAGGTCATATTGGCAATTCTTTTTCTTGTCATGGGGATTTTATGGATTGGGTAAAGAGCAATACCGGAAAGAAGTTAGAAGATGCCATAAAACAATGGAAACTTCTTGAAGATAGAAAAAATGACCCCGCGTTTAAAAGAGAAATTGCAGATCACAACATGTATAATCAATATCTTCGTGATTTTGCAAAGGCAAACCCTAAGGCTTCGTTGCATCAAGCTATAACCTGTTGGTTGTTAAAAAAGCAATTACCTACAAAAAATGGTTTTGTAAAATATGAAGATACAGATCTAAACTTAGGGAAATTCACATAGAATTGCTGCAATCTATCCTATTTTTTTATTTCTTTTCTCATTTTGTTTTTTGATAAAAATATCCGCTATTTTTCTATTAAAAGTTATATTTACATCTGTCATGATTGGTATGAAGAAGTAATCCTAATTTTGATAAGTAACCTTATAATTCTTAAAAAACTATGAAAAAATTTGTGCATCTTTTTCTTTTATTTCCTCTTTTGTGTAATACGATCATTGCACAATCGGAATCTTTACCTGATGTAGAAGTTACCTCGGTTGACGGTACTAAAATTAAACTACAAAAGGTTATTGATAAATTAACAATATTAGATTTTTGGGCTACCTGGTGTACCCCTTGTATTGCAGAAAACCCTTATCTAGATAAAATATCTGATCAGTATAAAGGTAAAATAAATATTCTGTCCATATCCATCGATGAAAATGTGGATAAATGGAAAGCATTTTTGACTAAAACTAATAAAACTAGAAATCAGTTTTGGGTAGAGGCAAATAATGAATTGCAGGATGTCATTACTGAAAAGAAAACCAATATTAGAGGTGAAGCTTATACAGAGCTGTATATTCCAAGATTTTTCTTAATTGATAAGAATTTTAATGTTTTATCAAGAGAACTTCCCCCTCCTTCTACCGGACAATTGCAAAAAGTATTGGATTCTTATCTATAGCTATTCTAATAACTACCTTAGTTGTAAATTTCACTTGTATTTACACTTTATGAACTATACTGATTTTTGGATAAAAGTTCTATCAGGTTTACAAACAGAAAAAATTAGAGAAAAAGTTTTAGGTGAAAATGAGCAAAGCATATGAAAAGAAATTTCCGAGAAACGGTTGATTGTAAAGTTAACTAAGATTTATCTAAATAAAACTATGGACAAAACCATCACTATTGAACCACTAGGCTTCCCTTGGAAAACCAGCGATCCTTTTTTATTTTGTGCTTTTCATCATGACAATTATCCTAAAGGAAACGGGCAATTTGGACCTTCAGATACTTTGCAGGGCAGGAACCTGAGGCAGGATTTTTCAGGAAAAGATGGTTGGAGTATGTATCATGGTACTAAGGTTCCTGGATTTCCAGCCCATCCGCATTGTGGTTTTGAAACCATTACTATAGCTGAAAAAGGAATGGTCGATCATTCGGATTCTTTAGGTGCCGCCGGAAGGTTCGGAAACGGTGATGTACAATGGATGACTGCCGGAAAAGGGGTACAGCATTCGGAAATGTTTCCGTTAGTTGAAGATACTAAAGAAAATGAACTTCTACTATTCCAAATTTGGCTTAATTTACCTAAAAACAAAAAGAAAGTTCCGCCATTTTTTAAAATGTTATGGAAAGAAGACATTCCTGCGATTTATCTAGAAAATAACACTGAAATTAAATTAATTGCCGGAAGTTATAAAAATAAAACGGCTTTATCTCCTGCCCCTGAATCCTGGGCCAGTCAAACAGGTAGTGAAGTTGCCATCTGGATTATTAAATCAGCACCACATAGTTCATTTACGCTACCTAAAGTTAATGAAGGTACCAATCGATCCCTTTATTTTTACAAAGGAGAAAAAGTGGAAATAGCAAAAACTTCAGTAAATGTAAACCTTAGGGTACATATACATTCTTATGACGAAATAACAATAAAAAATACCGGAGGTGAAGCACACTTTTTACTGTTGCAAGGAAAACCTTTGGAAGAACCTGTAGTACAACAAGGACCCTTTGTTTCAAATTCCAAAGAAGGAATTATAGAAGCAATCCGGGATTTTCAGGCTACCGAATACGGAGGTTGGCCCTGGCCAAATAAAGATCAGGTTCACGATAAAAGTAAGGGGCGATTCGCACTATATCCAAACGGGGAGAAAACGTATAAGTAACTCAATGTTTTTCGGACAAGAGCTAAGATTGAAAGTTATAATATTAAATATTTAGCATTTATTGTACTATATTTAGAAATAAACCTTTCTAAATAGCCTTTATGATCAAAAAAATGTATCTTTTTTTGATAATACCTTTATTTGTCTATAGTATCAGCTCTTGTACTCGGGAACTAAACTTAACAAAAGAAGAAAAAGCATATTTAAAAGCTACCGATAGTATAAAAGTAGGACTCTATCCTTATTATCCTCCCTATCAGTTTATCAACGAACAAGGTAAGATTGATGGAATTTTTGTAGATTACCTAAAACTGATTGAGAATAAACTAGGATATACCTTTAAAAAAGTCCATTATATGGACTGGTCTGAGTTAATTCAAGATACCCGTACCGGACAACTTGATGTAATCCTGGAAATACAAAGTACCAAGGAAAAAGAAAACTACCTCACCTTCTTCCCTCCTATTTTTAGTTCAGAACACGTTTTGGTAACCCATAAAGATAAAAAGGAAAAATTTTTAAAAAATTACTTAGATAAAAAATTTATTTTACCAAAAGAATACGCATCTACCGAGATCTTATTACAGAAATATCCAAAATTATCTATTACTACGGTAAGCAATGACTTAAAATGCCTGGAACTATTAAATGAGGGTACATATGATGCTTATATTGGTCCAAAGGCTTTGGTTTACTACTTACTAACCAATAAAAAGCTAACAAATCTGAGAATACGTTCCCGGGTCAATTTAAAATACGAACCAGGTATAGCGACGTCTAAAAGAGATCCAAAAATTAAAGAAATTCTAGAAAAAGTCATTAATTCTATCTCTAGAGAAGAAAGGGATGAAGTTATGAATAATTGGCTATTTACCTCAGTTCTTCCGTTATACGAACAACCTAAATTTTGGTTATATCTATCATTGCTTAGTATACTGGTGCTAAGTCTTATTGCTGCAACAAATCGATATCTTAAATATCAAATTCGAAAAAATGTAAAAGAATTACGTATTGCAAAGGAAAAAGCAGAACAAAGTGATCGCTTAAAAAGTAATTTCATTCAAAATATTTCTCATGAAATACGGACTCCTATGAATAGTATTATTGGGTTTTCAGAATTATTATCTGATGAAAATATTAAAAAAGAAGAAATTAATTTATACACCAGTACCATTATTAAAAACGGAGAGAATTTAATATCGATTATAGATAGTATAATTGAAATTTCAAAACTCCAATCTAAAAGTGAAACTGTCCGTCCGGTGGCGACAAGTTTAAGAGAAATTATTGATGAGATTGAAGGCTTGTATCGAACTAAAATTGAGGCTAAGGAGGTAGATTTTATCATAAATTGTAATCCTGATAAGGAATTAATTCCAATTGTTATTGACAAAATAAAGGTGCATATTATCTTGTGCAAACTATTGGATAATGCTTATAAATTTACGGATAAAGGTTTTATTAAGGTAATAGCTGTACTTGCTGATAAAAGCATTACTATGATAATTAAGGATACCGGTATTGGTATTTCAAATGAATATATTGAACTTATTTTTAATGATTTTGAACGACTGGAAAAAGATATTTCTCAAAATTTAGGAGGATTGGGATTGGGATTAGCTATTGCACGAATGAATACGCTGCTAATCGGAGGTACGCTAACAGTTCAAAGTAATTTGGATATTGGTTCAACCTTTACGCTAACTTTTCCTTATAAGCCCATTACTAATAAGTAAACTTAGTATAATTAAATATACAGTAGTTTTATCCGTATGATAGTTTTTGTTCTTTAATGTACTGCTACGGAATGCGCACATTTTTATATGGTTTTCCGGTAAAGAGATTAAAGCCTAATCTTTACTTTTAAAAGATTTTCAAAATTACATGTCCTTATTAAAACAGTATCTTGGATTTCTTCAAAGTCATATACTTTGGAAAAATTCCAAACTTTTTGGGTTAATTGCTTTTGACCCTAAATTAAGCATTGATAAATTAGATAATATCGTCCATGTGGAAATTCCTAATTTTGAAGTATTAGGGAAACGGATAGAGTCCTTCTTTGCGGATTACCTGGAGCACTCAAATGATTTTGATATTCTTGCAAAAAACATTCAAATATTTTCAGGTACCACGACCATAGGAGAAATTGATTTTTTGTTGAAGGAAAGAATGACTGGACAGCGTATACATGTAGAGTTAGTATATAAATTTTACCTTTATAATCCTGCTCTTAGCAACGATCAATTAAAATGTTGGGTTGGTCCAAATAAAAGGGATCATCTCCTAAAGAAAATCAAGAAAATTACCGAAAAACAACTACCGCTTTTATATACGGAAGAAGCAATTTTTAAATTAAAAACCGAATACGACTTGTTAGTTGATGGCTTCGATCAGCAAGTTTGTTATTTTGCTAACCTTTTTTTACCCTTGTCAGTCAGTAAAGAAGAGCTCAAATATATTAACCCGGATTGTATTGAAGGTTTTTGGATTCGGAAAATAGATTTTACGGTAGCAAATTTTGGTAAGAATCAATATAAAATTCCGGATAAAGCAGATTGGATTATTGCTCCGGCTAGCAATCCGGATTGGCAAAGTTTTGAAAAAGTACTTTCACAAATAGACACCTATTTGCTCAATGAATATGCACCACTTATTTGGCTAAAAACACCGGACGGGGAATTCCAAAAATTTTTTATAGTATGGTGGTAATCTAAGATAAAGAACAAATAGTTTAATGTTAAAACCATTAATGTCCGGAAAAGATCCAAGATCGCTATCGCTTCTAGAATCAAGAATCAAGACTAAGTATTATAATAACCAGTGGTGCTTTTAAATAATAATTATTGTAAAATACGTCCGTTCGAGTCAAGGGATTTTCTATTGAAAATCATATCGAAAACATGAAATGTTTATGATAAGAAATAACTAGAGAATGAACTATTAAAAAACACTAAACAGTTCATTTTCCAATTATTTCATCATATCATTCTAATTAGTTATTACAAGCCTAAAGTCCTGAAATATAGCTACCATAGATATCTTTAAACCGAAAACCTTCTGTAAGACGGTACTTGCTTAACTTTTTAAATTCTACCAATCCCCAAAGCAGAAATTCCTTTAAGAAAAATACATCCCCAGCTGGAATGTCGTTTTGATACTTTTTAATCAAATCGTCCAGCGGTTTGATAGCATTCAATTGCTTTTTGTATTCTTCATCACTAATATCGTCTAGTAATTCAAAATTACTTTCCTCAAAAAACCAGTCAATTACCTCCTGATAGGGACTTCGTTCATTTTCCTTTTCTAATTTTTCAATTTTCGGAAAATATTGAGGGAACAAACTTTTAATCGCATCCGTTATTAACGATTGTGCTACAAAGTCAGCTCCTTCCTGTTCTCCTTCATAAACCAATTCTACCTTACCTGTAATTGCCGGTACAATACCCATAAAATCGCTAACTCTTATTGTAGTATTTTCATCTCCGTTCATTAAAGATCGATATTCTGCCGTACTCAAGAGATTTTGAAATGCCGTAATACTCATTCTGGCACTAATACCACTTTTATGATCTATAAATTCACTATCACGTGCTTCAAAACTGATTTGTTCTAGTAAATCTCTAGCCAATTCCGGAACGTAAATCTTATCACTCTGTCGGGTATCCAGATTAGCCTCTTGTGAAGTAATGGTTTTGGCAATTTCTATAGTTTCCGGATAATGTGTTAAGATTTGTGACCCGATTCGGTCTTTTAACGGAGTAACGATACTTCCTCTATTGGTATAATCTTCAGGATTTGCCGTAAACACAAATTGAATGTCCAGAGGTAAACGCAATTTAAATCCCCTGATCTGTATATCACCTTCCTGTAGAATATTAAATAAAGCTACCTGAATCCTGGCTTGTAGATCCGGAAGTTCATTGATCACAAAAATGCAACGGTTCGCCCGGGGGATCATTCCGAAATGAATCACCCGGTCATCTGCATAACTTAACTTTAAGTTAGCTGCTTTAATAGGATCCACATCTCCAATAATATCCGCTACGGTTACATCTGGCGTTGCCAGTTTTTCAGCAAAGCGGTCTTCTCTGTGTAGCCAAGTAATAGGGGTTTGATCTCCTTTTTCTTTGATCAGATTAGTTGCAAACCTGGACATAGGTTGCATTGGGTCGTCATTTATTTCGGAACCTGCAACCACCGGGATGTACTCATCAAGTAGCGTTACCATTTGACGTGCCAATCGGGTTTTTGCCTGTCCGCGTAATCCTAATAAATTGATATTATGGCGGGATAAGATGGCTCTTTCTAATTCAGGGATTACCGTGTTTTCATACCCATGAATTCCGGTAAAAGTAACATCCCCATTCTGAATTTTAGTTCTTAAATTATCCCTTAATTCATCCTTAATTGATTTGGATTGGTACCCGGAAGATTTTAATGCCCCCAGGGTTTTTATATGTTCAATATTCATTCTTTAGTATTCAATTTTAGTTTGTTAATATATTTGTCAAACAATATAATCACGTGTAGTAAAAGCTTTACGACTGTATAGACATAAACTTACTAATGAAATTTTAAACGGAGTGCTATACTAGCAAAATCTTAGAAATTTATCCTTTAATTCTCTTTTTACGATTACTTTCGTAATCTTCAAAAATCATTTCACCCAAGCCTTTTAGTCCGGTATAAAAAGCCTTGCCTTGATTAGCTTGCGTAAACTTACGAACAAATTGCATCAAGTACGGGTCTTGTGCAATCATAAATGTAGTAATAGGTATATGTAGTTTTCTGGCTTGTTGCGCCATCATATAACATTTACCTACAATATGCTGATCCAGCCCGTTACTATTTTTGTAATACTGCCCGTCTGATAATTTTAAACAACTCGGTTTTCCGTCAGTAATCATAAATATTTGCTTGTTCGTATTACGTTTACGTCGTAGCATGTCCATGGCCAACTGAAGCCCTGCCACCGTATTCGTATGATAGGGACCAACTTGTAAATAAGGTAAATCTTTAATCGCAATCGGCCAGGCATCATTACCGAACACTAATATATCCAAAGTATCTTTTGGGTAACGAGTAGTGATGAGTTCTGCTAAGGCCATAGCCACTTTTTTTGCCGGGGTTATCCGATCTTCACCGTACAGGATCATACTATGACTAATATCTATCATGAGCACCGTACTCATTTGTGCTTTGTACTGAGTTTCTTCTACAACTAGATCATCTTCGGTAAGGTTAAAGTCAGCCATTCCATGATTGATCTGCGCGTTTCGTAAACTTTCGGTCATAGAAATTCGCTCTAAAGCATCACCGTACTGGTAATTACGAAACTCTCCGGCATGCTCATCACCCTGTCCGGTATATTTAGTTTTATGATTTCCTGAACCGCTTCGTTTTAATCTACCAAAAATCTGATCCAATGCACGTTGGCGTATGGCCCTTTCTGTTTTAGCAGTAATCGCCATACCCCCTCCTTTACCATCCGGTTTAATTTCTTCTCGGATGTATCCTTTCTTCTTTAAATCTTCAATAAAATCATCCATGGTATACTCATCCGTAGTCAACTTATATTCTTTGTCTAACTGATCTAACCAATCTAGTGCTTCATCCAGGTCACCAGAAGTATGTGTTATAATTTCCTGAAAAATATCAAAAAGCTTATCAAAAGGAGATTGTTCAGGGGCGGTGTACTGTTTAAAGGTGAATCCTTTTTTAAATACATTCTTATTCTTTTCCATACCTTAAAGTTACTATAAAATCAAGTAGATTCCCAGTATTTACAGTAGTCGAAATAAAAATTAACAAAATTTAAGAAACTAGCATTTTTTACGGATTAGTCTTTGTCTTTTAAAATCATACTATAAGGATTATATCATACTTTTATTTCCCATCGAGCTTCCTTATCATCCTTAATAGTATGCAGTCATTAAATAGTTGATAATCTATAAGTTTTATAACACTCTAACCACAATATCAACAAGGGTTTTTATCCTAAATTGCAAATTTGATAATAATCATATTTATTACGGCATTCCCTTATTTTTTCGTATTTTTACCTTACTTATTTATTAACACATATTATACTTTACGAATGCTAAAAAAACTACTCTTTATCCTGTTTCTAACAGGATCCTCTCTAATCTCACACGCTTCAATTAATAAGGAATTATCATTAGACCTTATTACATTTATAAATGATAGAAAATTAAGCGAAGAAGAGGTGCAGGAACGTGGTCTGGACGTATTGGTTGCTAAACTTCTGGAAACTGCAAATCAGGAGGTGCTCAAAAAAATGGCACGTTCCTCTATTTTTGAAACCAATTACGGTTTTCGATGGAAAATGATCAATACGATTTCCGGCGAGATTGTAATCATAAAGGTAGATAAAGATTTTAAACTTATTGAATTAAAAAGTAAAGGCTTGTACTAAGCCTTACTTTATTTAATTATTTGTGTTCCTTTTAAAATAAGTAATAGTTCATTAAAGTATAGAAAAATAAGGTGATTTCAGACTCTAAAGTATTTGGAGGTTACTTTTTTAAAAATAATTTGCTGTTTACGGTGAATGATTATTATCATATTGATATTCAATATGATAATAATTGATCTTGATTTTTGGTTTTTAAAGCGATAGCGACCTGCCCGTCCGCAGGCGGGTCTTAAATCTTTACCGGACACAAATATCATTCAATTATAGCTTCTTGTTTTTTAACATTGCTCTAAGGTTTTGGCCTAATATCTTTAATATATTTAGCCTTTTCTAATAAGTACGTATTTCTATGAAAAGGGCTTTTTTAATTCTATGCTTTTGTATAAGCTATTCTATATTTTCCCAGGGTATTACCGATAGTATTTTTAAAGAAATTAAACCTCGTAATATTGGTCCGGGAGGAATGAGTGGCCGGGTAACTAGCATTGCTGTAGTTAATAAGAATCCGGATATTATGTATGCCGGGACTGCCTCCGGTGGCTTATGGAAATCTACTTCGGGTGGTATTAAATGGAAACCTATTTTTGAAAATGAAGCTACTGCCTCTATTGGCGCGGTTGCCATCCAACAGAGCAACCCATCCGTTATCTGGGCTGGCACTGGTGAAGGCAATCCCCGAAATAGCCTGAATGGCGGTTATGGTATCTATAAATCCCTGGATGCCGGTAGAACCTGGCAATTGATGGGACTTGAAAAAACCCGACATATTCACCGGGTAATCATTGATCCAACTAATCCTGATATTGTATATGTTGCTGCAATTGGTTCCCCCTGGGGAGAACATCCGGAACGTGGCGTTTTTAAAACTACAGATGGTGGGTTGACCTGGAACAAAATACTTTTTGCAAATAATAAAACCGGAGCGGCAGACTTGGTGATCGATCCTTCAAACCCGAATAAATTGATTGCAACCCTTTGGGAGCATAAACGAGAACCCTGGTTTTTTAAGTCAGGTGGTGAAGGCTCCGGATTATTTATAACCTATGATGGTGGAAAAACCTGGAAAGAAAAAACAAAGAAAGATGGTTTGCCAGAGGGGGAATTAGGTCGTATAGGTATTGCTATTGCACGTAATAAACCTGATATTGTTTATGCGCTGATTGAAGCCAAAAAAAATGCACTTTATAAATCTACAGATGGTGGTTTCAGTTGGAAAAAAATAAATGATAAAAATGATATTGGAAACCGCCCATTCTATTATTCTGAAATCTACGTAGACCCACAAAATGAAAACCGGGTATATTCTATTTTTACATACGTGAATGTTTCAGAAGATGGGGGTCAAAATTTTAAGCAATTAATGCCTGCGTACGGAGTAGATAACGGGGTACATCCGGATCATCACGCCTGGTGGATTCACCCGGAAAATGGTGATTTTATGATTGACGGTAATGATGGAGGTCTTAATATCACCAAAGATGGCGGACAGACCTGGCGTTTTATTGGTAATCTACCGGTGGCACAATTTTATCATATTAATGTAGATAATGAGTTTCCATATAACGTATACGGAGGTATGCAGGACAATGGTAGTTGGCGTGGACCTGCTTACGTCTGGAAAGATCAGGGCATCCGAAACAGCTACTGGCAGGAAATATCTTTTGGAGATGGATTTGATGTAGTTCCCGATAAAGAAGACTCCCGTTACGGATGGTCTATGAGTCAGCAGGGATATGTAAGTCGATACGACTGGATGACCGGTAATAATTATACCGTACGCCCTACACATCCTGATCCGGATGTTGAATTGCGATTTAACTGGAACGCAGCAATTAACATAGATCCGTTCGATAGTAAAACGCTTTATTTTGGGAGTCAGTTTGTACATAAAAGTACGGATAAAGGAAATACCTGGACTATTATCTCATCTGATCTTACCACAAATGATCTGGAAAAGCAGAAACAAGGAGAAAGTGGAGGGCTTACCATGGATGCCACCGGAGCAGAAAATTATACAACCATATTAGTAATCGAACCTTCACCTTTACAACAAGACTTACTTTGGGTAGGAACCGATGACGGCAAAATCCATATTACCCAAAACGGAGGTGCTGATTGGACAGATGTATCCGAAAACTTAAAAGATTTACCAAAAGGTAGCTGGATTGTACAGATTAAGGCTTCTAATAAAAATAAATCCGAAGCTTTACTGGTGGCAAATGATTATCGTCGCTTTAATTACCAACCTTATGTATACCGAACTACGGACTACGGAAAATCATGGAAACGTATCGTAGATAATGCTGATGTACAAAGTTATGCTTTAAGTATCGTAGAAGACCCCAAAGAGAAAAAACTCCTTTTTTTAGGGACGGATGATGGCCTATATGTTTCTTTTACTGCCGGAGAAAGCTGGCAAAAATGGACGAACGGTTTTCCCACGGTACCAGTCAAGGATTTAGTTATTCATCCAAGGGAAGATGACCTTGTGATCGGTACATTTGGTAGAGCAGCCTGGGTATTAGATAATATCAAGCCACTTCGGGCACTGGCAAAAAATCAGGGAATTCTTAAGAAGAAAATACACGCTTTTCCTACTACTACGGCTTATCAGGCAGCCTATCAGCAACCTTCCGGAAGCCGTTTTGGGGCAGATGCTATTTTTAACGCAAAAAACCGTCCGTACGGCGCCAGTTTATCTTATTATGTAATTCCTCAGAAAAAAGACAAAAAAAGTGAGGAAGATAATGAAAATGAAGATGATAATGCTACTGAAGAGAATGAAGAAAAGGTTGATGAAAGCGGAACGCCCAAGGTAAAATGGGACTCTATATATGTAAAAGTATATAAAGAGAATTCTTTACTACGAACCTTAAAACATAAAACACCGGACTCTACGGGAATCTATAAAATCTATTGGAACCTGGACGAAAAAGGGCCCGAGCGTCCGTCACGAACTTTATCCAAAAAGAAAAATAAGACCGAGCCTAGTGGTACGGATGTAATACCCGGAACCTATAAGGTTGTTTTTGAATATGGTAATCAGAAAGATAGTACCACAGTTACCGTTAAAAGTGACCCCAGGTTAAAAATCTCCGAACAAAACATACAAGAAGTGTATACGGCATCAAAACAGGTAGAAGAATTGATTCAAACCGCAGCTACTGCGGTAAAACAGCTGGTAGAAAGTAAAACTATAGTATCGCGGTATCAGAAGGACCTTAAAGAACTGGATAAGAAAAAATATAAAAGCGCTATCGATTCCTCAAAAGCAGTAACTAAGAAAATAGATAGCTTAGTTGCTTTTTATATTGGTAAAGAAGATAAAAGACAAGGAATTACACGTACTCCGGAAGTTACTATAATGCAACGACTGAGTACTGCCAACTGGTACGTAAGTAGCAGACAAAATGGTTTGACGGCAACGGAACGTACCTTAATTAAACATGCAAAAAATGACCTTACGGAAGCTTTACAAAAAACCAATTCGTTCTATACTTCAGATTGGGAAAGTTACGAAGCACAGATCAAAGCCTTAAACCTATCACCCTTTAAAAAACCGGAATTGTTTAGCACGGAGTAACATACTATATAAGTTTACTTTATTTATAATGATCAGGTTTTTTGATGAATCTGAGGGCATATTGCATTAACACAGTTTTAACCCCTATTTCCGTTAGTTCCATTTTTAATTTTCGACATTTAGTTCTTAAGTATTAATACGAAAATTTAAAACATTTATGGGGTTGCAAAAGGTAACATTTCAGAATAAAGAAGGACATCAACTTACAGGACGGCTTGACCTTCCGGCAGATCAGCATCCTCATAATTATGCTTTGTTTGCTCACTGTTTTACCTGTAATAAAAACCTAGGTGCCGTTCGGAATATTAGCCAGGCATTAACCAATGAAGGGTTTGGCGTACTACGCTTTGATTTTACCGGTCTGGGAGAAAGTGACGGGGATTTTGAAGACACTAATTTCTCAGGGAATGTAGAGGACCTAATTGCCGCAGCAGCATACCTTACAAAAGAGTATCAGGCTCCTTCGCTTTTAGTTGGTCATTCCCTGGGAGGTGCCGCAGCGATCTTTGCTGCAAGCCAGTTGACATCTGTAAAAGCCGTTACTACAGTGGGAGCACCATCAAACCCAAAACATGTACAAAAGTTGCTAAAAAGCAATTTAGCTGAGATAGAAGAGAAAGGAGTTGCCACGGTAAATTTAAGCGGGAGAGATTTTACCATTAAAAAACAGTTTCTTGAGGATCTGGAAACCAAATCTTTACCAGACGCCGTAAAAGAATTTGATAAAGCGCTGTTAGTCATGCATTCTCCACAAGATACTACGGTAGGTATTAACAATGCGGAGGAAATCTATATGGCAGCAAAACATCCTAAAAGTTTTGTCTCCCTGGATGGTGCAGATCATTTATTAATGAATAAAAAAGACTCGTTGTATGTTGGGAAAGTAATTGCAGGTTGGTCGTCACGTTACGTTGATATGCCGGAAGAACCTAAGATTAAAACTAAACATCAGGTAGTGGCAAGCCTGGATAGTACCGAGGAATTTACTACTCAAATGAAAGCCGGATCACACTATTTTATCGCAGATGAACCAATTGATTTCGGTGGAAACAATTTTGGTCCGACACCTTACGATTATATTTCAGCCGGATTGTCTGCTTGTACTGCAATGACTATCCAGATGTACGCCCGCCGCAAAAAATGGGAAATTAATACTGTTGAGGTACATACCAGCTATGATAAAATTCATAAAGAAGATTGTGATCATTGTGAAGAAACTACAGCTAAAATCGATTTATTCCAACGTGAGATTAGGTTTGGCGGTAATTTAGACCAAAAACAGGTAGCTAAACTACTAGAAATTGCAGATAAATGCCCGGTACATAAAACCTTAGCGTCCGAAACCAAAATTGAAACCAAGTTACTTACTGATAATAATTAAATTGCTTTTGATAAATGGTTAGTATAAGAAGAGGTTGTTTAAAGAGTTATCAAGTTTTTATGATTACCCTTTACCACCTCTTTATAAGTTAAAGAAAGATATAGTAAAGTATAAACGATAATTCTCTTAGCGCTTTATAAACTTACTAGTCGTTATTGCTGATCCATTTGCATCAATTACAGATAAAAAGTAAACACCGGATGATAAAGTTGCTAGCTCAATTTCCATCTGATCTATCCCTTTTTTAGCTTCATATACTTTTTTATATACCGGTTTGCCATTTATAGTATGAATGGCAATTTTATAAGTAGAAGTACTAATAGTTGCTATTCCTTCAATCTTAATATTTTCACTAAAGGGGTTAGGGATTATAGAAATTATAGGAAATGTTCTATGGATGGGAGGTGATACTTTATTATCATTACTCTTTCTTTGATTTGAAGAAGATGAACAGTTTTCCAAATTAATCCAGGAGGTTTCCCCAAGTTCAAATAAGATATTTTGAAAGACCACCCGGTCCCCTACTTCGTAATTTATAGAACTACTCCACTTTGCTACTCCATTGCAAGGATTAGAAGAAGGATTATCAGTTCGATAGCTAATTTGCAATACAGAAGCCTTAGATACTCCGCCTTCATAACTTTCAGCAGTTCTTTTTGCGTTCGTATTCGTCAGGCTTTTTCCAGTACCTTCTATGATAAAAGCCATACTATTGCCGGATTGCCAGTTCGGTTTATTTACGACCTGCTGTACCAGAGCTTTTACATCAGAGGTTCTCTGTGCACTGCTCCGATCATCTTTTTGCCAAGAATTTGGGTTCCAAATACTATTTTGAGCAATTTTAGTTCTTGAAGACACATTTGCCGCATCACTAAAAGCTCTTGCATTTGAGGTATTTTCAATGCTCACTTTTAAATTTGTAGGATCACTATGACTTTCATCTGCTGTAAACTGAAGAAATGCATTTGTAATAATAGCTCCTTTCGGTACACCTACCGTAGCAAACCGCAATCCTATTTTTTGATAACTAAAGTCGTTAAACTGATCGTAAACCAATTCTAAGTCGCTGCTGTCTACGTATAGGTCTCCGTTTTTATCTTCTTCTACGTCATCACTACCTGATGTAATCGGTATGGAAAGTGTTTTAATTCCCGGATTTACAATGGTATTATCATTATTAATTTCAACCACACTACCGTTTGAAGGTCTCCAAACATCCAGGTTGGATGGAATACTAAAACGGTTATTATTGCTTACCGATCCTACTTCAAAGGCGTTATCGGTTTTTATGGTTCTGGCTTCTATTTTTGTTTTGTATACAAAAATCCATTTAAACTGATTAAAAGATGCTGAATTTCTTGTCCAATTCTTAGCATCTCCGTTGCCACGTAAAGGGGCACCCCAGCAACCTTCACCAATATAAACCGTACCGCGATTATTATCCCTGATAAAGCCTTCATCACTTCCGGATTGAGAAGAAGGGCGTACTGGCCAGGTAGATTTTACGACATGGGCATCACACTCTACTACCAATCGTACTTTATAGTCATAAAATAGTTGCGCCCAGTTGGTATATTGGCTATTTCCTTCACTCTTAAAAAATACATGAGGTCGCATGGGTTTATGATACTGTGCCATTCTCCAGGAGACATCCTGATTGGCAACCAGGTCTTGTTGTAACCAACTGGTTTGATCTCCAAAGATCGAAATCTCAGTATTTAGGGTATAAGCTCTTAATATATTATTCCCGAATGTAAGTGCATAATACACCTTAGAACTTGGAGTATCAAATAGATTGTAAATGGTACTATTGCTATCTTCATGGTTCCCCCGGGTGGCTACGATCGGAAACATACGACCATCAGAGGCTGTAGTGAGTTGCCAATCATCAAACCAGGCTCGCCATTGTGAACTGGTATCGTCATCCGTCATATCTCCACCAAAGAAAACTGCATTTGGTTTTAATTTTGATACTAATATATTCGCATTTCTACGAGGCGTACGGTTATTTCTGGAATCTCCCCCGGCAATAAAAGATAATCGGGAATCATCATTTGTTGCGGTTTTAAACCAGAATCGATCACTGGTACTATCATTATCGCGAATGACAAAGTAATAAGCGGTATTAGGCCGTAAACCAGTTAGGCGAACAAATCTATTATTCATCCCTTTGTAGTTGATGCTCCTATCCGGAGCTTTAGCATTGGGATAAGCATTGTAGTTAGTTCCCTTATCGCTGGTTCCATAATATACGGTAGCATCTTGTCCGGAAATCTGATTCCACCCAATAGTAATAGTCGTTGCAGGGTTACTTCTTAAGGTTAAACGATATTTATCATGCGAAGCATAGAAAACGTTGGTCAGGAAAACCAATATTAAAAATAATTTGTGTGAATATGACATGGTATAACAGCTTAGTTTACTACAAAGGTAAGTTGAAATTATTTTCGTAAATAGGTGATGATACATTGATAATGATTACATAATATTTCCCGTTATCTTATTAACATATTCTTTACAACAAAAAGTACCTTATAAAAATTAATTATATTTGATTTACACATGCAATTATCTTACCCATTTTTATTACGAGTTTTAAGACTGACTACTTTTTTTGTTTTTTTAGGCAGGGCCTATCAACATATTTTCTGGGATGCTCCACACCGATCATTTTTTTGGGATGAGTCCTTATTACAACCTTTTGTTGAAAATGTTTTTTCCATTTCTTGGCAAGACTACGTGACTAATCTACGTGTCGATGGTTTCATTCAAAGCATTATAAGAGGAGATGGGTATTTGTATTTACTGGCTGCTATTTGTACCTTAATAATCAAAGAAAAGCAGTTTAGATTTATACAAATTCCTATTCTTATCGGAGGTATTAGTTTGTTTATTCTGGCGGTTTTACTTACTAAAGAAAAATTTTATCATATTGCTCAATTTTTTGAACATAGTTTGCAATTTGGTATTCCTTTTGTTTTTTTAAGAATGATAAAGATGGGAACTATCCGTTCCAAAGATGTCTTAACCTTAAAAATTTTGACTGCCGTAACCTTTGCTGCGCATGGACTGTATGCTTTGGGAGTGTATCCGGTACCAGGATATTTTATTGATATGGTTATTCAAATTTTAAACCTATCAGAATCTACGTCTATTCAATTATTATACGTAGCAGGTATTTTAGATATAGTCATTGCAATTCTTATTTTTGTACCAAAAGTAGCTGTATATGCCTTGGGTTATGCTTTTATCTGGGGGTTATTAACGGCACTGGCAAGAATAGTTTCAGGTTTTGATGTTCATTTTATAGGAACCTCTCTACATCAATCTTTATATCTCACCGTATATCGTCTCCCTCATGCCCTGGTCCCACTATTATTATTATACTATCAAAAAAGTTCAATAGTGACAAATCAATGATCAGTAAAAATATTATTCAATAAAATTACCGTTTAAAAAAGGCTACTAATTAAAGTAGCCTTTTAGCAGTATTACAAACATTTCGGTAAAAGCCCCCTTTTCCTTATTGCTTGAACACTTTTTCAGTAAAAACAATAGTGCCCTGATTGTCTTTTATATTTATAAAATACATTCCGGTATTCGTAATATTTGGTTTAATTTTTAGTCGACTAATAGTATTATCATTTTTTATGAAAAAACTATCTGAGTATACTTCTTTACCATTAATAGAATAGATAGCAAGATGATATCGTTCCTGCGCCTTAAATCGCTGGAAAAGACCTGAAATTTCTATATCTTCATCAAAAGGATTAGGGGAGACTACCAGATTCGTTGCCATTATTTCTGATGATGAAATATTTAAAGTATTAATTTTGTAACTAACAATTAATTTTGCTGCTTTGGTAACACCAGCTTCAAAACTTTCTGCTGTTCTTCTGGAAGTAGGAGAACGTAGACTATTACCCTTACCGTCAATAGTTACTACCATGCTATTTCCTTCTTTCCAAGCCTTCTTAGCTACTATTTTTTGTATTAAGTTTTTTATGTCTGGTGATTGCTGCGCTAATCCGGCTTGGTTTGCTATCCATTCTTTGGGAAACCAGGTAACGACTTCATTTATTTGATTTCTTGACGAGACATTTTCCTGATCCGTAAATGGAAGAGCATCTGCGGTATCTTCCATTCCTATCACTAAGGTAGTAGCTTCACTTTCGCTATCATCTGCTGTAAATTGTAGGTATGCTTCACTAATAAGGGCGTTTTGGGGTATAGAAACAGACCTGAATCGTAAGCCTATTTTTTGAACACCTGCATTATTCTGATCATTATAAATCAATTCCAGTTCATCGCTTTCTTTTAAAATTTTACCATTCTTATCTTCTTCTACATCATCTTCTCCGTAAGATACGACAACTACCGTACTGATAAGATCAGGGTCATTTCTTGTATTATTAGAATTCAGAATAGTTACTACACTGCCATTAGAAGGTTTCCAAATATCAAGGTTAGCAGGTATAGCAAAACGATCGTCATTAGAAACAGGGATAACCTGGGTAGCATTATCAATTTTAATGGTTCGGGCTTCCATTTTATTTTCGTCAATAAAAATCCATTTAAATTGATTAAACGAATCTGAATTACGGGTCCAGGATTTAGTATCATCATTATTCTTAAGCGGTGCTCCCCAGCATCCTTCACCTATATATACCGTACCTTTTTGATTATCGCGAACGAATCCTTGATCATTTCCTGAGTTTGAAGATGGTTTTATAGGCCAGGTAGATTTAACCAGGTGCGAATCACATTCAACTACAAGTTGCACTTTTTGGTCATAGAACAATTGTGCCCAGTTGTTATATTGAGCATTACCCTCAGGTTTATATGACAAATGGGGCCGGATGGGTTTGTGGTATTGAGCAATACGCCAGATGGTATTTTGACTATTTTCCAGATCCTGCGTTAACCAGTCTGTCTGATCGCCATATATAGATATTTCCGTATTAAGTGTATATGTTCTTACTACGTTATCACCAAAGGTTAAGGCATAATAAATACCGATATTTGGAGTATCGAATAAATGATAAATACTTTCATTACTTTCTTCATGATTTCCTCGGGCGGCAACTAACGGGAACATTCTACCATCATCCGCAATAGTTAGTTGCCAATCGTCAAACCACTTTTGCCATTGATCATCAGTATCATCATCGGTCATATCTCCACCGAAAAGTATGGCGTTTGGTTTAAGTTTGGAAACCATTAGATTAGCATTTTTTCGAGGTTCTCGATTGTTTCTGGAATCACCTCCGGCAATGAAAGACAGCCTTGAACGGTCACTAGTGCATGTTTTAAACCATAAACGTCGACTGGTTTGCTGATTATCTACGATTACAAAATAATAGGCGGTATCCGGTAATAAGTTAGTTAGACGTACAAAACGATTGTTCATCCCTTTAAAAGTAATACTTCGATCCGCACTTTTAGTGAACCGATAACTTTGATAATCCGTACCATGATCTGTAGTATCGTAATATATCATTGCATCATTTCCGGATACCTGATTCCAACCAATAGTTATGGTCGTAGCTGGATCATCCCTTAATAATAATCTGTATTTGTCATGAGAAGCATAGGTAGTACTCCAACCAAATAAGATTAAGATTAACAATTTCAATTTTAAAAACATAAAATAGGTCTTAAATAGTAATTGTAAGTATGATTTAATGCATTATTTGTAATAACAAAAATATCTCATTTTTATTTCAAACTTACAAGCAAAGTTATAAAAATAATGTTTACATATTATCATGAAAAATTAAACAAAATTAACTTGTAATTGAAAATCATATAGATTAAATAGCATGTAAATTCTCCGTTATTATCAATGTTATAAGGTTTAAGCAAGCATTTTATAAAGAAAAATCTTTATAAGATGATAATAGTAATTTATGTTAAAATTAACTTTTAAACTAAACTTTAACTTCTTTTATCGATATTAATTGTCTTTTTATCTATATTTGCATCAAATTTAAACCCAAAATATTTATGAAAAAAATTACATTAACATTGTTAACTTTATTTTGCACTATTGGAATATATGCGCAACAAGAGAATAAATTTAGAGTAGACTTCGGTATAGGTTATACTGCTCCTAAAGGAGGTGGCGGTATTCTGGTAAACTTAGAACCTAAATGGAATATTAAAGATAATATGGCGGTAGGAATACGTCTGGGAGCCGCAGCTATGGCAAAAGAAATTGAAATTAGTGATGATGAATCTAGTTCAGAGGCTAAACTAAGTTCAAATGGTTCATATGTAGGAACTTTTGAGTATAACTTTAATAACGGAAACTCTTCATTTGCTCCATTTGTAGGAGCTGGTATTGGTTACTTTTCTATTGCCAATTTAGAATTTAGCAGTTCTGATACTATTGAAGGTCAAACCTCTTTAGACGCTTCCGGAAAGATCGGAGGTATGTTAAGAACTGGTTTTGACTGGGGTAAGTTTCGGCTAGCTGCAGAATATAATTTAATACCTGAATCAGAAGTACAGAATTTAAACGGTGATAATACCGGAGAAATAGCTAATAGCTACCTTGGTGTTTCTTTAGGCTTCTTTGTAGGCGGAGGAAAATGGGGTAGATAAACGTAAAGTAGATATTTTTATAATAAAAGAACGCTCTAGTTTAAATAAGCGTTATTAATATAAGTTAGCGATATTAATATTATTACATAAAATACTGATAATCAGATTTTAAAATTAGCATCATTAAAAACATCCTTCCCCAACCCTTCCTTCGAAGGAAGGGAGCAAAAAAGTCTCCCTTTAAAGGGAGATTTAGAGGGATGTTCAGCATTATTTTGATAACAACGCTAATTTAAACTAGAGCCTAAAAGAACTATATTTTACAATCTAAAGGAAGCCGTCTCATAACTCAATGAAACGGCTTTTTTTGTTGTTTTTTTCGGACTCCTATCCATGAATGGTTATCAAATACTCAATTCTCAGAAAGGTCGATTAGGTATTGAGACACTTTCCTTTTGTAATGGTATTATGTAAACTGCTTTAAAATTATATTAAATCTTTTGCACCCGTAGGAAAGAACTTTATATTAGAGGTTAATAACTAACTAATCTTCATATTTATGAAATTAAGGAATATATATTTTAGTATTGCTATAGGGATAATCTTTACTTCCTGTAAAGAAACTGTAAAAAAAGAAAATACAAATGAAACCGTAGATGAAGTTGAAGAGACTATAAATGAAGTGGATGATGTTACAGAAGTGGAAAGCGAAGCTAAAACTATTGAAATACAACTAACCCCCAAAAGTGAAAGTGACGTTACCGGAACCGTAAGCTTTACAGAAAAAGATGGAATGGTAACTATGAGTGCTAATCTTACCGGACTTGCAGAAGGAACTCACGCTATTCATTTACATGAAAAAGCAGACTGCTCTTCGCCGGATGGTAAGTCTTCCGGAGGGCATTGGAACCCTACTAAACAACCACATGGTAAATGGGGTTCGCAAGAAGGATATCACAAAGGGGATATTGGTAATTTTAAGGCAGATGCCAGTGGTGCCGGTAGTATTACCTTTGCTACTAACGAATGGTGTATTGGTTGTGATGATGACAATGAAAACATTTTAGGAAAAGCTATTATCGTACATCAGGGTACAGATGACTATACCTCACAACCTTCTGGTGCAGCAGGTAGTCGGGTAAGTTGTGGTGGTGTTATTCAATAGTATGATCAACACGTAACTACATTGGCGTAAGACGATATAAAAGCCGGTCAAGTTTGTATAAGAATATACTATATAAACTTGATCGGTTTTTTTTAAAGTTAGATATAATGAAGTGGCGCAAATTTAAAACTTAGTACCATTTACTCTAAAGCGTGTAAATCTTTATCTTTCTTACAAGCTTAATTATATAGTTAACCAAAGATTATCTTACTTCAAAAATTACCAAAGCTTAGCTATAAACTTGTATTTTTACATAAAAAAATGAACCCTTCTGCCGCCGGCTGGATTATAAAATATGGTAGAGATCTGGATGCTGGTAAATTCCAAGTATTACCTCCGGACCAACTTTATTCTATTCTGTTAAGAAGCGGTTTTATCTACGGCACTTCGGTTACAACGGTTGTAGACAGTTCACCAACCCTATCCTATTCTGAGGAAGAAATTACTAAAATAAATCTTTTTACTGCCCTTGCTTCTATCTATTACGATACTATTGAAAATAGTTCTTTCCAAAATTTTATTGATACCCTGAATGAATTTTACGAACTTATAAACGTAAGGAAAAGTACTTTTTCTTTTTTGAAAAATTGGTCCGGAAAACCTTCTGAAAAGTTGGAAAGTATTATTCATAACCGGATACAGACTACTGAGTCACCTTTAAAAAAGAATTTTAGCCATTTAGTGACTAATGCTTTATTATTTATCGATGTACTTGCTTTTGATCATTTTCTAATGAATGAGGAGCATCCGATACAATTTGCCTCTGACCTGGAAAATCTGGTTTCTAAAACGGTTTTATTAGCTTTAGAATCCAAAATGCAAAAAAATCATTCGGATGAATTACTTATTTATTTATTTGCTAACTCTGTCAGATACACCACCACATCTTCCAATCAGAAAGTACTACTTAAAGACCTTAATTTAAACCTGCTACAAGAAACTTTTGAAAAACAATATATATTAGACCTGGTTAGTTTAGCATTATGGACAGATACGTATCTTGATCCAAGGGAAGATGCTTTTGTTACCACATTGGGTAAAAAACTTCAGGTTCCGCATACATGGGTTAAAGAATGTGTTGCCCACGTTGACCAATTTATTACTAAACATAAAAATCAGATAGCGTATTTTAATTATTCTAATCCGGCTCATCATTTTTACAAGCATAGCTTACGTACCGTACGTATTCTTATCCTACGTAATAAGAAACGTCTCTTAACTGAAATTACCGAAAGTAAAGACCTGGTAATTCTATTAAAGCAATCCACCCTACGGGACTTATCTGAAGAAGAACGTAAAAAAGTACGCCAACAACTCCTGGATATTTGTAAATCTATCCCCTCATTTGCCATATTTATAATGCCGGGAGGTAGTCTGTTACTTCCGGTACTTATCAAGTTTATCCCTAAATTATTACCTTCTGCTTTTAATGAAAATACACACTAAGATAGTTTAGAGTTATAGAATACATCGATTATTTGAGATGAAGTTGTTTAGTAAAATCTGTAAGTTACAGATCGATCTTTTCTAATTCCTGGTAATTTCTTTTTAGCTTACGGGTTAAAACTCCATAGATCATACGATAAATCAGACCGACGCCTATGGCAAAAAATGCAACTACTAATACAGCTACTGTAATATAAAATGCTACCGGAATTCTAGGGTCAATATTCTTTACAAAATATCCTTCTGAAAAGAAGGATACGTACATAATACTAACAAAGATGGTAACTGCAACTACCGTAATATTAATAAATACATACATTTTTACGGTTTTACGGGTTTTTAAGATGGTACGCATCAAGTCCCGTACGGTATCCGTAGTCTTAATTTTATTGTAGTTTTTATAAAACTCAAATACAAAAAACAATAAAACCCCATAGGATAGTAAAGCTCCGACGATTGCAATTTTACTTTCCTTTGCAGTCATAGCTTCTTCAAACCCATCACTTAGTCTAAAAATAACATCTACAGTGGCAAAAAAGCAGAATTCTAAGATGCTGATAATTAAAATCCACCTAACCGCAGAAGATGATTTTTTTAAAAGCATTGCATAAATTTCTTTATACGATAATTTCGGAAAAATCTCCTTCTGCTGCTGCCAATCCTTTTTTAATAATTCTAATTCGTCCATTATCAGGGGTTTATTATTTTTTTTAGCTTTATTTTTACACGGTTCATTTTGACCCGTGCATTTACTTCAGAAATCCCCATAGTTTCTGAAATCTCACAATAACTTTTATCCTCCAAATATAAGAATACTAAAGCTTTTTCAATATCATTAAGTTGTTTTACTGCTTTATATAAAATACTAATTTGTTGATCTTCCTGATCATCATATTCGGTATCTGATATCTTAAAGGCGTAGGTTTCCCACTCTGAAGTAGGTATATTCCGCTTTGACTTTCTAAATAAGGTTATTGCCGTATTAATTGCTACCCGGTACATCCAGGTACTAAACTTGGCCTCTCCACGAAATTCCGGAAAGGCTTTCCAAAGTTGTATGGTTATCTCTTGAAATAAGTCGTTGTGTGATTCTCTGTCGTTCGTATATAAACGGCAAATTTTATGTACGAGATTTTGATTCTCTTCCAGATGAAGTACAAAAGTATGTTCTAGTTTTTTATTCACAATAGTTGGTTATCACTATTAGTAGCTCTCCTCATAATTTTGTTACACTTTTTTAGAAAAAAATTTAAAATAAAAAAACGAATGAAAATACTGACAATACCGTTACGAATTTAATGCTTCAAGTTGGCTTTGCCTATATAGTATATTATATTTGCACCATATCTCTATTATGAATATTCCGTTTTCAAACTTACCCCGACTTGTGATTATTGGCGGAGGCTTTGCCGGAGTGGCATTGGCTAAAAAATTAGTAAAAAAAGATGTGCAATTGGTAGTTATCGATAAACATAACTATCACACGTTTCAACCCTTGCTTTACCAGGTATCTACTGCCTCTCTGGAACCTGATTCGATTGCTTACCCGCTTCGCAAAATTGTTAAAAAAGGTAAGAATACTTATTTCCGGATGGCAGAAGTTACTGCGGTTGATCCGGTATCTAAACGGATTTCTACAAACATCGGAGATATATCCTATAATTATCTGGTTATTGCTACGGGTGCGCGAACCAATTTTTTTGGTAATACTTCTATTGAAGCAAATGCCATGCAGATGAAAAACCTGCCGCAAGCTTTGGATTTACGGAGTTTAATGTTAGAGAACCTGGAGCAAGCCGTAATTACGGAAGACGAAGACAAACGTAAAGAATTAATGCGTTTTGTTCTTGCCGGAGCTGGTCCAACCGGAGTTGAGTTAGCCGGAGGAATCGCGGAACTTCGTCAAAATGTATTGCCCCGGGATTATCCGGATATGGATTTTAGCGAAATGGAAATACATCTTATTGAAGGCGGTGAACGAGTGCTTTCACCCATGAGTAAACATTCTTCAAAAAAAGCAACTCAATTTTTAGAAGAATTAGGAGTTACCATTCATTTAAATACCCAAGTTGCCACCTATGAAGATAACTTAGTCACTACAAATACAGATTTATCGTTACAAGCTGCTACCCTTATATGGAGTGCCGGGGTCACCGGAGCTCCTATACCCGGTTTACCGGAACAAAAATTATTTAAAGATTCTAATCGGTACAGCGTTAATCAATACAATCAGATTGAGGGATACGAAGATATTTTTGCCATTGGAGACATTGCTTATATGGAAACAGCGTCTTTTCCTAAAGGACATCCGATGGTAGCACAACCTGCCATACAACAAGGAAACCATCTTGCTGAAAACATTATAAGAAGTTTACATGGAAAAGCAATGGAACCTTTCTCTTATTTTGACAAGGGATCTATGGCAACGGTGGGACGGAATAAAGCCGTAGTAGATATCGGTAAATTAAAATTTGGCGGGTTTTTTGCCTGGTTTATCTGGATGTCCGTACATCTTTTATTTTTGGTTGGTTTTAGAAATCGATTTGTTACCTTTTTTAATTGGGTATACAATTACATAAATTTTGATAAAGCCGCCCGATTAATTGTCAGGCCTTTTAAAAAAAGACATGAATTTATAGAAAAAGTATAATCTTAAACCTATTTATAACTTGAACATTGCTATGAAAAAGTATCTCACAACAATATTTATCTTATTAATTACTACCATTATGTCTTCTCAGAATCAAAATAGCCGTGTGGAGGTTACTATAGAAAATATTAAAAATGATAAAGGAATTATTCTTGTAGGTCTTTATAAAGATCCTGCAAAGTTTTTAAAGATACCTTTTAAATACGAAAAAATAAAAGCAAAAAAGGGTTCGGTAAATTGTACTTTTATGGATGTAGCGCCAGGAGAATATGCGATCTCTCTTTTTCATGATGAAAATGAAAACGGTAAATTAGATACGAATTTTATAGGTATTCCTAAAGAAGCCTACGGGGTAAGTAACAATGCAAAAAATACCTTTAGCGCACCAGAATGGAAAAATGCAAAATTTACTGTAAGTGATGGTAAAACTGTTACGCATAATATTAAGTTGTAATAGATAATTAGCCTGAAATTCGTAAGGATAGGTAACCTTTGGTATACCCTTGTTTGTAATTTTTAATTGCTACTAAATTCTATTTGGTAACATTAGTATCCTGTTGAAACAAATAAATTTTTATGAAGCATAGTAAAATAAGCTGACTCCGAACTTTAAAGTGTTTGAAGGTTGCTTTTTCGCTTTTTGAAAGTAATTTGTTCTTTATCGTAAGTATTGATTGTCAATATTATAATAATTAGTCTTGATTCTTGTTTCTAGGAGTAATAACGATCTGCTCGTTTGCAGGCAGGTTTTAAATCTTTACCGGACGCTAATGTTTTAAATTTTAGTTTTTTAGCTACCCCTTCATCTTAACGCAGCTATCGTTTAATACAGCCCATCCGTTATATTTTACAATTCGGTCATATAGTTTTACCTGGAAAGTAAAAACCTAAGATATTTGTTTTCAACAAAAACGTAAAAGTCTGAAGTAGAAAAATAACTATCTTAAACCACAGATTGATATTTAGAATTCAGCAACGTAGCAGTATGGCAAATTTTATAAAACACTTAGGAAAAGCATTTTTAATTGGAAATATTATTTTTCTGATGTTTTTGATAGTCTACTACTTTACCGGAGTTGAATTTCATTTGAATATTCATTTTTTTCTGGAATACGCACAAAATATTATTTTTTCTGTAGTAATCTATATGGCTAACGGATACCTATTTCACTATTTACAAATCTATTTTAGAGGGCAGTTTTTTAAACGTGGTAATTTTATATTTAGTTGCGTATTATCTGTTATCACTTCTGTGACGTGTATTTTTTTAGTACGATTGTTTTTAAAAATAACTTTACATGAACAATCCATTTCTCAATTTATTAGTAGCGAACGACCTGAATATTATATAATTGCACTGATATTATCCATCACAGTTACCGCTATTTTCTACGGAATTAACTATTATCGCTACACGCAGGAGTCTAAAATAAAAGAGCAAAAAATTATTGCCGGAACTGCTTCGGCAAAATTTGTAGCCTTAAAAAATCAGTTGGATCCTCACTTTTTATTTAATAGCCTAAATGTTCTGACCTCTCTTATTGAAGAAAATCCGCAAATGGCGCAAAAGTTTACGACTTCGCTATCAAAAGTTTACCGATACGTGCTGGAACAAAAAGACAAAGAATTAATAACCGTTGCTGAAGAATTAAAGTTTGCTAAAACTTATATGACCTTATTAAAATTGAGGTTCGAAGATAGCATTGTATTTGAAATTATGGAAACCTATGATGACCCGGATGCTAAAATCGTACCCTTATCCTTACAAATTCTTCTAGAAAATGCAGTAAAACACAATATTGTGACGGCAACACAACCTTTACGAATTAAAATCTACGAACGAGAAGGGTTTCTAGTAGTTGAAAATAACTTACAACCCAAAAACGTCATGGTACAAAGTAGCGGGGTAGGCCTAAGTAATATTAAACAGCGTTACGGATTGCTTACTAAAAAGGAATTTACCATTACTAAAACCGCTAAAGTTTTTAGTGCGGAATTACCCATATTAACCAAACAAATCTTAGCAGCACAAATGATTACAGCAAATTACAGTTTATCTTCTGATGAGAAATACATCAGGGCCCGGAAAAAAGTTCAAAAAATAAAGGAGTTTTATAGCAACCTGGCATCCTACTGCATTGTTATCCCAATCCTTGCCTTTATTAATTACCAGACGATTAGGTTTCGTTTTCCCTGGTTTCTATTTCCGCTTTTTGGTTGGGGGATCGGTTTAATTTTTCATTATATAGAAGCCTTTGACTGGCATCCTATTTTCGGAAAAAACTGGCAACAAAAACGGATTAAAAAATATATGAACGAATTTTAAACGATACTATCATGGAAAATCAAATAAAAAAAGAAGCTGCTTATGCCCTGGCAAAAGAACGGGTGATTAAAGAAAAAAAATTTTACAACCACTTAATCATCTTTATAGTTATCAATATATTTATAATGCTGGTGAATTCCAAATTTGACTTTTCTAGTCAACGCTGGATGGAATGGAATTTTTATGTATCCCCGTTTTTTTGGGGGATCGGACTACTTATACATGGTTTAAGAACTTTTAATCAAAACTTATTTTTTAGTAAAAATTGGGAAGAACGAAAGATTAAACAATTTATGGAAGAAGACACTTTGTAAGTAATACAAATTTTATAAATAGACATCATATGATACCACCTATCCAAAATGAAACAGAAAAATACTACCTCGCTAAAAAGAGGGTTGAAGAAGAGAAAGCGTTTTATCAAAATTTGATTTCTTATCTAATATTTACTTTTCTTTTCGGCGGTTTTAATTACTACGTAAATCAATGGGATTACCCCTGGTTCTTGTGGGGAGCTTTAGGTTGGGGAATCGGAGTAGCCTTTCATGCTATGAAAACTTTTCAAATCCTTCCTTTTTTAGGTAAAGATTGGGAACAGCGTAAAATTAGGGAATATATGGAGCAAGAGCAGAATACGAATCTATGGGAATAGTTGTATAACTGTTTTCCTAACAATTAGTATTCAGGTAGATAAATGATAATTACAAATCCAAAGGGCTTCGGTCGCTCACTATTTATTACAATTTATCAATTTCCGGTTAAAATAAATAATAGTTGATAAAGCATAGTAAAATAAAGTGATTCCAAACTTTAAAATATTTAGAGGATGCTATTTTACTTTTTTAAAAGTAATTTATTTTCTTGACATCGATAATTTTATAATACTGATTTTCAATGTGATAATAATTAGTCTTGAGTCTTGATTCTAGAAGCGATAGCGATCTTGAATCTTTACCGGACACTCGTTATTACAGTTAAAACCTTCATCTGAAAAAACAACTTATGAAACTACTACTATTTTTATACGTTTGCGGTTCTATAACCCTAACGGCACAATCTTCTTTACGTATCGAAAATATTACCCTTTTTGATGGAGATCAGGTCATCAAAAACACCGTGATACAGGTTGAAAACGGAAAAATTGTTGAAATAGGTAAATCAGCAAAAAAAGTAGACACTATAATTGACGGTACGGGTAAGTTTGTAATACCCGGTATGATTAATGCGCATGTACATGCCTGGGGTCTAGGTTCGTTACAACAAGCAGCAAAGGCAGGAGTTCTTTCCGTTTTAGATATGCACGGTCATGAACCTTCTCAATCCGGTCTGGTCAAATATAAAGATTCTACGGGGTATGCTCGGTATTTTAAAGCAGGGTTTGCAGCTACTGCTCCTGGCGGACACGGGACACAATATGGTTTTCCGGTTCCCACACTCGAAAAACCGGAAGATGCAAAAGCCTTTATCACAGAACGGATAGCTAATGGAGCGGATTATATCAAAGTAATCGTAGAACCCTGGAAGACAACACTCTCACATCAAACGGTAAAGGCAATAATTGAAGAAAGCCATAAAAGCAATAGAAAGGTAGTAGTGCATGTATCAAAAATGGACGATGGCTACCAGGTATTAAAAAATGGAGCTGATGGATTGGTTCATATCTGGAGTGATCAACAAATTCCGGATAAAATGCTTAAAGAACTAACTGATCAAAAAACCTTTTTTGTCATTCCTACCTTATTAACGAATATCTTGGTTCAAAAAGCCTATTTCCAAAAAACTGAGGAAGAAACAGAAAAAGTAAAACAATTTCTATTAGCAGAAATTAAGCGATTATATGATGCTGGAGTTACCCTTCTGGCAGGAACGGACCCACCCAATGCTAATATTAATTACGGAACGGATTTATACAAAGAGATACAATTACTTACTGAAGCTGGAATACCCGCTTTAGACGCTTTAAAAAGCGCTACATCTTATACCGCGCAACAATTTCAATTAAAAGATATTGGAAAGCTTAAAGCAGGATACGACGCTGATTTTATAGTACTTATAAAAAATCCTTTGGAGGACATAACCAATTTGAATAGTATAGAATACATTTGGAAAAAAGGAAAACAACTCTCCCTAAAATAGCTTTATGAATGTTTTAATCATTGAAGACGAAAAACCAGCTGCTCGTAGATTACAACGAATGCTGGCAAACCTGGGCATTTCCAAGACCATCCTTTTACATTCGGTTAAAGAATCCATTGAATGGTTTTTAAATAACGAGCATCCTAATCTGATTTTATTGGACATACAATTAAGTGATGGATTATCTTTTGAAATCTTTGACCAGGTAACTATTAACAGTGCTATCATTTTTACAACAGCCTATGATGAATACGCGCTTCGTGCTTTTAAGTTAAATAGTATCGATTACTTGCTTAAACCCATTGATGATGAAGAACTGGAAGCTGCCATTCAAAAATATCAGAATCAAGCTACCCCAGTGAACACTTTACACATGGATTTTAAAGAAATCCGAAAGCTGTTAAATCAACCTGCAGAACCTACTTATAAGAGAAGATTTACGGTCAAAGTCGGACAACATTTAAAAATTATAGCAGTGCAAGATATTGAATGTTTTTATTCTGAAAATAAAGGAACTTATCTCCATACAAAAAACGGGCGTAATTATTTGCTTGATGTAACCCTGGACGCTCTGGAAGGTCAGTTAAACCCTCAAAACTTCTTTAGGATTAATAGAAAGTTTTATGTGCATCTGGATGCTATCAAAGATATTATATCCTATACCAACTCTCGGCTACAACTAAAATTAAACTCGTATCAAGAAGCAGAAGTCATTGTCGCCCGAGACCGGGTAAAAAGCTTTAAAGAATGGTTAGGGTAATTATTTTTAATATTCAACTGAAAAAAGCAGATAAACTTTTAAAGTCTGGTATATCATTTAAGAAATCCAGAAACGAACATTAATACTCCCATTGTCTTTTTTTATTTAATTCTTCTTCAGCTTCTAATTCTTCCAGCGGAATTACTTTTAAAAAAGAAGAGTGTTGTTCAATAGCATGTTCCAGCTTACTAACTACTTCATCGATGCTATCATTTTCATAATCTATTGCCAGGGGTTCTTTAATAACCATGGATTGCAATATATTTCGTTTTTTAATCCGAATTCCTTTCTTGTCAAAAGAACGCCGGAAACCATCAATGACAATCGGAATCACAATTGGTTTATACTGTTTGATAATATGTGCGGTACCTTTTCGGATAGGTTTAAAGGGTTTTGTTGTTCCCTGCGGAAAAGTAATTACCCAACCATCTTCCAATGCTTTGGAAATATTAGTGATATCACTCATTTTTACTTGTCGGTTAATATCTTTACCTTTTTCCCTCCAGGTACGTTCCACCGTAATTGCCCCGGCATAAGCCAAAATCCTCGCCAGTAGACCAGCTCTCATTGTTTCTTTTGCCGCTACATAATATAGATTCATTTTAGGATGCCATAAATACCCCACGTTTTTAATAGAATCCACCCTACCACTCAGGCTGGCATTAAATACATGAAACATGGCGACCACATCTGCAAAATACGTTTGATGATTGGAGACAAATAGTACATTCGTATCCGGTAGATTTTTAATCACTTCACTACCTTCAATTTGCAATTCGTTAAAACCCCGAAACCGTCGATGGGTTAATCCTCCCAGTATTCTGATTAACCATTTTTTGATAAATAAAATATGTCCGAAGGCGTTTCTTTTGAATAACCCCATAAGTTTTTTTAAAGTTCTACCGGTTTTATAGTGTGTGCTCTATGTGAAATTCTAAATAGCCTTTAAGCAAAACCGGAACTCTCAACCATCTAAATCTGTAGTCAAGAAAAATCAAATATACAAAATCAGGAAGCTATAATGGTCTTTAAAAACACTTTAAACTCGTTTAGCATCATGGCAGTTGCTCCCCAAACCATATGTCCGCCTAAATTAAAAGAAGGTACTTCTACATCTCTGATATCTGCTTTACCGGTACGATGTGTAGTTAAATTACTTTCATCCAGCAAGCTATCAATAGGAATTTCTAAAACCGCTGCTACCTCTTCTTCCTGTCTTTTAAATTGTGGTTGGCGGTCGGCGTACCCTAAAAAAGGATACACCCAAAAATTAGATGGTGGGATATAAACCTTGGTCATTTCCCTTACCAATGCTATCTGTTCGGGAGGTACTCCCACTTCTTCCCAGGTTTCGCGTAAGGCCGTTTGTTCTAAAGAGGAATCCTCTTTTTCAACTTTTCCGCCTGGTAAAGCAATTTGAGCAGAATGAACCCCTTTGTACACCGGACGTTGTATAAGTACGATGTGAGCCCTATGATTTTTAGGAAATACTAAGAGTAATACTCCCGCTTTCCTGGGATTCCTTAATACCGGATTAATTAATTCTAGTTCTTTTTTTCGGTCTGTAGAAACCAAACTTGCATGGGCTTTAACCCCCGGTAATGACATTTTCTCTATTTTTGGAAGATATTGTTTAAATTGTTCGAATGTCATTTTACAAATTGCCTTTACTGATCTTTTCAGGACTAAACCTGTTATTTTTTGCCTGCCAAGATACTCAAAAGAAAGTAACTAAACAGGAGGATCAAAAGCCATTAGTAACAAAATTAAAAGATTCTTTACCTCAACAAAGCGAAGAAACCACTACTCTAGAAGTGGAAAAAAGTGGCAATCAGGAAGATACTACCCTGTTTAAACTAACCAATAAAAACATGCGGGAATTTTTAACAATCTACGGAAAAGAAAACCAAGAGACAAAGGTTCGTGTTTCAACCAAGTTTGGAGCTATTGATATCCGTTTGTATAAAGAAACCCCCTTGCACCGGGCTAATTTTTTATATTTAACCAAACAAAAGTATTTTGACGAAACCTTTTTTTACCGGGTAGCTAAGGATTTTGTCATACAGGGAGGTAATAGCGACCGGGATCAAATGGCACACAAACGTTTTGAGATTGGAGACGATTATACCATACCGCAGGAGCAGATACCCGGTAAAACGCATAAAAGAGGTAGTGTAGCCCTATCCAAGCAGTGGGTAGATAATCCGTCTAATCGCTCTACGCCCTTTGAATTTTTTATTGTCGTTGCAAAAAACGGAGCGCATCATCTGGACGGAGAACATACCATCTTCGGAGAAGTGATCAGCGGAATGGATGTCGTAGATCAAATAAATAAAGTCCCGGTAGATAGCAGCGAATGGCCTAAGGAGAATATTGATATTAAAGTGGAGGTGTTAGAGTGATTTTTAGTTAACTAGGCACTAGGCAGAAGTTATTTAGGTTACTCAGTTATTGGGTTACTCAGTTATTAGGTTATTGAGTTACCGGGTTATTCATGATCTCTCATAATATTGTTTGACAGTTTCTAACAAACTATCCAACTTGACGTTAAAAACTTTATAACTATTGCCTTTTGGCTAATGCCTAACAAACTAAACCAAAGGCTGAGGTTTTTCTAATTAAGAATTCAGAATGTAGAATTATGAATCAATTCAAAGTTATAAATTGGGAAACAAGTGAATTTTAACTTAATAACCCAATAACTTTATAACTAAAAAAGAGGGCTAAGGCTCTCGAAGCAGTGGGCTGAGGCTCTCGAAGCCCTATTTTTTATAGGCACAAGGCACTAGGCAGAAGTTATTTAGGTTACTGGTTATTTTATAGTAGTTATTAAGTTATTAGGTTAATAAGTTATTAACTACCAAACAATTACCCAATCTTACATAGTGGTATCCACAATTTTATATGTTGAATTTTAATTCAATACATATAATAAAACCAGGGGCTGAGGCTTCTTTAATTAAGAATTCAGAATGAAGAATTATGAATTAATTTAGCATTAAAAATTCAAATTTATAAGTGTTGAGTGAAGTGAATTTAAACAATATGACTCAATAACTTAGTAACTTGAAAAGAGGGCTGAGGCTATCGAAGCCCTATCTCATTAAAATAAAACCTAATAACTAATGCCTTTTGGCTAATGCCTAACAAACTAAACCAAAGGCTGAAGTTTTTCCAATTATGAATTCAGAATGTAGAATTATGAATTTACTTAACATTAGAGATTCAAAGTTATAAATATGGAAACAAGTGAATTTAGACTAAGTAACTAATAACTAATGCCTTCTGGCTAGTGCCTAACAAACTAAACCAGGGGCTGAGGCTCTCGAAGCCCTCGAAGCCCATCTCCCCTACATCTTTTGTGTAAAATAGTTATAATCCTTAAGTACCGTATCTAAAAATTGTCGGTCGTACAATTCTGATTTGATATGGAGCACCTCTTCTACCCGGGTACGAAGTAATGATAAGGTCTTAAGATCCTGTGATCGTCTGGCAATACGATAGGTTTCCTTAATTAAACGTACATCCTTATCAGTTAGCGAAGTTACATTTTGAAATTTCGGTTCGTAGGTATCTTCAACTTCTTCTAATATGGTATGCGAAATTTTTGTCTTTTGTTTGGTACTAATAACAATAGTTCCGGCGGCAGCATCTCCTAATCGTTGATGTTTATCGCTAAATAAGATACTTAAAATACCAATTGCCGCAAAAAATAACCAGATGTCCACCAGACGTAACATCCATCGAATCATATAATGACTCCAATGGGGTGGCAAACCGTCTGCCCGTACTACTTTTATTTTTAATATCATTTTACCAACCGTACGACCATTAAATAACAGGTGCATGTACAACGAATAAAAAAATACAGGTAGCATTAATAAAGACTGAACGCCCAGTACGGTCCAACGATCACTAAAAGCTTCTCCTACTAATCCGGTGACAAAATCAATAACGATAAAATACAACCAGAAAATTACAATGTCAATTAGAAGTGCAAGCGCCCGTTCACCGATACTTACCGTTTTATAATTCAGGTTAACATTTTGAGTGGTATTGATTGCTAAATTTGCCATTGTTTAAGAAGTCATTATCTTTATACAGTATCAAATATAATTAGTAAATGCGAGAAGCTGCTTTTGTCAGGCAAAATAAAGAAAAATGGATTGCATTTGAGAAAGCCATTACCAATAAATTACAACTACATCCGGACCGTCTGGCTACCTATTATATTCAGCTTACTAATGATTTATCCTATGCACAAACCTATTATCCGGAAAGCAAAACCCTGGCATACTTAAATTCCCTGGCGTCACAAGCACATCAAAAAATCTACGGTAATAAAAAAGAAAGTAAAAACCGAGTACTATCTTTTTGGAAAACGGAATTTCCCAACTTTTTTTACCAATACCACAAGACCTTGTTATATGCATTTATCATTTTTGTAACTGCTAGCGCAATCGGTAGTATTTCTGCTTTACACGACGCCTCTTTTGTTCGCTTAATCCTTGGGGATGCATATGTGAATGAAACGATTGCTAATATTGAAAAAGGGGAACCTACTGCTATCTATAAGAGCGGAAGTATGGTAGGCTCTTTTCTAGGAATTACTATAAATAATATTAGGGTTGCTTTTTTAGCTTATGCTTTTGGAGTGATTACATCCATTGGTACGGGATATATTTTGTTTTCAAACGGCATTATGTTAGGTGCCTTTATGACTTTTTTTTATACCAAAGGTGTACTTTTTGAAGCATCTAAATCTGTATGGTTACATGGTACCATTGAAATTTCGGTAATTATTATTGCAGGTTGTGCTGGGCTAGTTATGGGCAATAGCATCTTATTCCCAGGTACCTATTCACGCCGGGTTTCATTTATGAAAGGGGCAAAAGATGGTTTAAAAATTGTAGTCAGCACTATTCCGTTTTTTATTATAGCTGGGTTTATAGAGGGCTTTATTACCAGGTACGCAAATATGCCGGTTGGGTTAGCCCTATTTATTATCTTTGCTTCCTTAAGCCTGATTTTATTTTATTATATTTTTTACCCCATTTACCTAAAAAGAAAGAATGCAACAAAACTATATGGAACTTAGGCAACGGCGAAATTTTGGTGCTATAGTTGAAGATTATTTTACCTTTTTTAAACAAAATGTAAAGCCGTTTACCTCTCTTTTTATCAGTTATAATGGTATCTTCATTTTATTACTACTAGGTATTAGTTATTTATTGGTAACCGGATTTATTGGACTAATAGATCATACCGGAGGTTTTGATGGTACCGGGGGTGGTAGCACAGAGTCCTTCATATATCTGGGAGTTGGATTCTTATTTCTGATCTTCGTTTTTATTGCGGTAGCAGCTTTAAACTACAGTTTGGCCTCTGCCTATATGATTTCTTATGAAAAAGCAAACGGGACTATGGTTGAAAACAAGAAGGTTTGGAGTTTTATAAGTTCCCGGCTTGGACATATTATAGTCTTTATTTTATTATTGTTTCTTATCTATGGAATTTACGGTGTAGCTTCTATAATTTTAGCCTTTATACCGATCATTGGAGCAATTATTCAATACATTTTTGGTTTTGCCTTATCAGCTTGGTTGGGTATCTCCTTCATGGTTTTACTTGCTGAGGGAGTAGCACCTATTGATGCCTATTCAAAAGGAATGGAATTGTTAACTGCCAATTTTAAAAAGTGTATTGGAGTTAATTTTATACTGGGTATACTGGTAGGTATACTTATTATTATGGTTTTAATGATCCCCGGGTTTATCGTGGGTATCTACCAGTATCATGCATTGTATTCAGAAACTAATCTTGCCGAATCTGCCTTTTCAAAAATTATCTATACCCTGGGATTATGCGCTTTTTTAGTAGTTGCAGCATATGCACAATCCTTATCTCAATTTATAAATGGTATCCTATACTTTACCTTACACGAAGAGAAATACAATGTAAAAACCAGAGAACGAATCTCGCAAATAGGCTTAGAATAGGTAGATGGTAGTAGAATTCTTTAGTAGTAAAAATATGCATCCCGGGTTATGGTTCAGTACTCAGGATAGTACCTCGGTAGCCTTGGACAGCAGTAAAACGTCCATCGTATCTTTTACTGAAGATTTATCACAAATTTATACGGATGATGCTTTTAAATACCCGGTAGAAGAAGTTGTCAATCAGAACTTTTTAGAACGAGCTATCAACTGGTTGTTCCGAAGTCTACAGGATTTGTTTGGGATTAACCTTCCCCCGGGAATCCAGAAGTTGGTTACAAGCTTTATCTATATTTTATTAATTGCAGCTGCTATTTATTTTATAGTAACATTATTAGTGGGTAAAGAAGCGGTTTCTTTTTTTAAAAAAAAGGAAGTTTCCGTACAACCCTTAGTATTTAATGAAGAAGATATTGATCAATTAGACCTTGACAACTTATTAAACGAAGCCCTTTCTGATAAAAATTACAGATTGGCTATCCGGTTTCTTTATCTAAAAACATTACAACAGTTAAGTTTAAAAAATAGGATTCAATTTCATGCTGAAAAAACCAATAAGGATTATGTAAGCGAAATCGAAAATATACAGGTTAAAAATATTTTTAAAAAGATTTCTTATGCCTACGAATATATCTGGTACGGGGAATTTGAAATTGATCAAAATGGTTTTGAACTGGCACAATCTTCATTTGAACAATTAAAACGCATCACCGGATAGCTATGAATAAAAGAACACGAAATATAGGTATTCTTTTAGGTATTGCCATCCTAACCATAATCATCATTGAGGTAGTACGCCCCACTCCCATTAACTGGAGTCCCAGCTATACTTCTTTTGATAAAATACCTTACGGAGGGTATGTTGTCACCGAAGAGCTTAAAAAATTACACAAAGGGGAGAATTTTAAAATCATCAATCGGAATCCTTTTGAGTTCCTGTTAAATTCTGAAGATACTGTTACTTCAAAAAATGCAACCTATGTTTTTATCAATAATACGGTTAATATTGATAAACAATCCTACCTTCAGTTAATGGATTTTGCTGAAAAAGGAAACCATGTCTTTATCTCCTCTCATTACTTCGGAAATTACTTTGCGGATTCGCTAAAGGTAGAAACTGAAATTAGCTACACCTTCTTAGCAGAGGAAGTTTATCCTAATTTTTATTCGGAACATACGCAATTAGAACAACCACCAGCATTAAAAAGGGGTGTTTATAAGACTACTTTTAAAAGTTTTGATACGCTTCAAACCACAGTTTTAGGTTATTTTAAAGAAGAAATTAAAGAGGTAGAAGATCAGGAAGAACTCACGGATACCTTGTCCGTAGTTACAAACGAAGTAGATGCAGCTGCAAAGACAACTAACTTTATAAAAGTTAGAAAAGGTAAAGGATATTTATTTCTACATACCGTACCCGAAGTTTTCACAAATTACTACCTCTTAAAAAATACCAATAGGTATGCTGCGACTACAATGTCCTTTGCAACAACACATCCAATAATCTTTTGGGATGACTATTTTAAGACAGGACGTAAAGTAATTAACTCACCCATGCGGTATGTACTAAGCCAAGTTCCGTTAAAATGGGCGTACTACCTTTTATTATTTGGGTTAATTATTTTTGTCATTATTAAAGGAAAACGGAAACAACGAATTATCCAAGTAATACCACCTTTGGAAAACACTACAATTACTTTTACTCAAACCATTGCGGATCTATATTTTCAACAGAAAGAATATACCAGCATCATAGAAAAGAAAATTACCTACTTCCTAGAAAAGGTAAGAAGCACTTTATACTTACCTACCGAAGATTTATCGACTTCCTTTATTAAAAAGTTGGCTTTGAAATCTAATAATTCTCCGGATATCACCCGGGAGCTGGTAGCATTTATAAAAGTATTGCAAAAAAAAGAACACTGTACTGAACAGGATTTAATTACATTACAGAAAAAAATGAACGATTTCAGCATCTAATTATGGACGAAATAGATATCAACACTTCCGGTTCTTCTGAAGAAAACGAACTACAGTTTAATAATCGTATTGATTTAACGGCTTTGCAGGAAGCCGTACAACAAATTAAGGACGAAATAGGAAAAGTAATTGTAGGTCAGGATCAATTTATTGAATTATTGATTATTTCCATTTTGGCAAACGGACATTCGCTTATCGAAGGTGTTCCGGGTGTGGCTAAAACGGTAACTGCTAAATTACTGGCAAGAACGATGAACGTAGATTTTAGCCGTATTCAATTCACTCCGGACCTGATGCCTAGCGATATCTTGGGAACTTCTATTTTTAATGTAAAAACATCGGAGTTTGAATTTAAAGAAGGCCCGATCTTCTCTAATATTATCCTAATTGATGAGATCAACCGGGCTCCGGCAAAAACTCAGGCAGCCCTGTTTGAAGCCATGGCTGAAAGACAAATTACCATTGACGGTAAGCAGTATGGTATGGAAGCCCCTTTCCTAGTATTTGCCACACAAAATCCGATCGAACAAGAAGGAACTTACGCTTTACCCGAAGCACAACTGGATCGTTTTCTATTTAAAATAGATGTGGGTTACCCTTCATTACAAGAAGAAATTAAAATCCTGGAAGGGCAACACGAGCGTAAAGATGAAAACCCGACGATGTCAATTAGTTCCGTATTAACTTCAGAAAAAATTGCGGAATATCAACATACGATTCAGCAGATTATTGTAGAAAAAAACCTGATGCACTATATCGCATCTATCGTACATCGTACCCGGGATAACGCCAACTTATATTTAGGAGCTTCCCCTAGGGCATCTTTATCCATCTTGATAGCATCAAAAGCCATGGCAGCTATTAACGGAAGGGATTTTGTAACTCCGGATGACATAAAAAATGTAGCTCCCACCGTTTTAAAACATCGTATCATCTTAACCCCCGAGCGGGAAATGGAAGGTTTTACGACTGATCGCATCGTACGTCAAATTATTGAAACCATCGAGATCCCTAAATAATTGAAGCAGTTTTTTAAAAGCCTATATCTTTCCACCCGGTTCTTTACAGCATTCTTTAGCATTGCCGTATTATTTATTATATCCTATTTTTTCCCGGGATTATTTTTTGTAGCACAAATGCTATTTTATCTATTAATGGGCTTGTTAATTATTGACATTATATTATTGTATCGAAATAAAACGGGAATTAAGGCAAAACGAGCGCTTCCGGATCGGTTGTCAAATGGAGATAACAATACGGTTCGGATTGAATTACAAAATACCTTTTCCTTCCGTTGTTTTTTAAATATTATAGACGAATTGCCCGTGCAATTTCAGCAAAGGGAATTTTCAAGATCTATTTCTCAGGCTTCAGGAACAACTAAGGAAATTCAGTATCAAGTACGGCCTCTGGAACGGGGAGAGTATCATTTTGGTTCTTTGAATATCTTTGTTTCTTCTGCTTTACAGTTGGTTATTAGAAGACAACAATTTTCTAAGGAAACCATGGTACCTACCTACCCTTCTTTTCTTCAATTAAAAAAATACGAATTTCTGGCTTTTACCAATCGATTAAAAAGTTACGGTTTTAAAAAAATAAGAAGGATCGGACATACCCTTGAATTTGAACAAATTAAAGAATATATTCCCGGAGATGATGTAAGAACCATTAACTGGAAAGCAACGGCAAAGCGCAACCAGATTATGGTCAATCAATTCCAAGATGAAAAATCGCAACCGGTATATTCTATTATTGATACCGGGCGAGTGATGAAAATGCCTTTTAATCAATTAAGTTTATTGGATTATGCTATCAATGCAACGTTAGTCATCTCCGGAATTGCTTTAAAAAAACAAGATAAAGCCGGGATGTTTACCTTTTCTCGAAAAGTAGAAAATCTAATACCTGCGGATCGAAAACAAAGCCAAATGCAGCGTATTATTGAAACCTTATATAACATCCAAACGGATTTTGCCGAATCGGACTTTGAGCGTTTGTACGTAGATATTAAAAGAAATTTAAAACAACGCGGACTTCTATTGTTATACACCAACTTTGAAACCCTGGATGGACTCTATCGGCAGTTACCTTATTTACAGGCTATCGCCAAAAATCAATTATTGGTGGTCATCTTTTTTGAAAATACGGAACTTACGGAAGTTTTAGAAAAACCAGCCTTATCAACCCGACAAATTTTTGAAAAAACCATTGCCGAAAAATTTGTATACGAAAAGAAGCGTATTGTAAATGAACTCCGGAAACGTGGTATCTACAGCATTCTTACCAAACCCGAATCCTTGACGGTAGATACTATTAATACTTATCTTGAGATTAAAGCCAGAGGGCTTTTATAGACTATTCTCTATTTCGGTTAAACTAAAGATTACAATTCATCTTAAGTAAATGACGGTTGAGTAAGTCAAAATAGTGAGAACTATGAGCAAGTTATACTTTTGAACTATCAAATTAAAAGAATAACAATTAAATCTTATTATTATGAAATCACTATTTATCTTTCTAATTGCATTCACTTTACAATTTACAACAAACGCTCAGAATGCTTCAGGTACGACCATTACCGTAACGATTCCTAACGTTACCAGTTCTGAAGGTACAGTACAGGTTGGTCTTTATGATGAACAAACTTTTATGAAAGCAGCTCCGATCCAGGGTGAAATAAAGAAAATAGAAAACGGTAAAGTTACTGTCACTTTTGAAGACGTAGCCCCCGGGACTTATGCTATTTCTTGTTATCATGATAAGAATAATAATAACCAAATGGATTTTGAACCTACGGGAATGCCTAAAGAAAGCTACGGAATCTCTAATAATCCGATGAGTTACGGACCTCCAAACTGGTCAGAAGCCAAATTTGAAGTCTCAGGGGATCCTATAACCATGGAAATACGGATGTAATATAATTTTTATTAAAGAAAAAAAGCCATTCTGAAACCTTCAAGGATGGCTTTTTTAATTACTGTTAAACTCATTTACAAATGGTATAATAATAGAAAATTAGCATTGGTTGACCTCTGATATATTTAGGGAAAAAAGCGTCAATTTGAGTGTTTTTTCGTAATGAAATGAAGAAAAAATAGCCTGTCCTTGACTTGATCGAGGATATCGAAAATAGCTTTTTTGACTAAAATCCTTGTCATCTTGAGCCTGGACGAAAGACTCGATAGCTCTGCCGAACGTAGATGAAGTACACTTCTTCCTTTGGTCAAAGCATTCAAACTTACAGATTTTAAAATAAAAATTACTTAAATGTACTTAGGGTCAAGTTAATAGTTACCAAATCTTACCTGTTATTTCATTAAGGCATGGCTTAATAGGAACTATTTACATTTTCAATAGACAAAACCTGAACTTTTGCAGTTTTTTAATAGCTATTAATGATAGTACAATTACTTTTGTAAAAACCAACAAGATAAATGACCATTACTCAATTACGCTATGTTCTTGCCGTAGCCGAACATAAAAATTTTACCAAAGCTGCCAGAAAGGTGTTTGTAACCCAACCTACCTTAAGCATGCAGATTCAGAAGTTAGAAGATGAACTGGATATTCTGATTTTTAATCGAACCAAGAAGCCCATTGAACTTACCGAAGTGGGCAGTAAACTGGTCGAACAGGCCCGTAATATTGTAAATGAAAGCGAACGTATTCAGGATATTGTTGATCAACAGAAAGGGTATATAGGAGGTGAATTTAAACTAGGGGTAATCCCTACGGTAATGCCCACCTTACTACCGATGTTCTTAAATACGCTAATCAAAAAATATCCTAAATTAAAATTAAAAATAGAAGAACTTCCTACGGACGCTATTTTAGAACGATTGGATGACGGCCATCTCGATGCTGCAATTGCAGCAACCCCGCTGGAGTTGGCGGATATTAAAGAAAGGGTATTATACTACGAACCCTTTGTTGGGTACATTCCGAAAAACCATCGGTTACATGCTAAAAAGGATATAGATATTGAAGACCTGGACATAGGTGATATCCTTTTATTAAAAGACGGGCATTGCTTTAAAGATACGGTACTTAATTTATGCAAAGCAACCCGATTGTACAATGACGACCCTTTTCAATTAGAAAGCGGGAGTTTTGAAACCCTGATTAAACTTTCAAACGAAGGCTTAGGGATGACCCTGCTTCCTTATTTACATACTTTAGATTTAAATGAATCCGAAACTCAGAATCTTCGCTATTTTACGGAACCTTCTCCCGCCCGGGAAGTAAGTTTAATTTTTAATAAAAGTGAATTAAAAATGCATTTAATAGAAGTTTTATATGCAATCATACGTAGTATCGTTCGGGGGGCAATTACTTTTCAAAATGTAAAAATTATTAGTCCTAAAGAAAAAAGTGGCGTTTAAGCCACTTTCTTTAACATCTCTCTATCTATTTAGATAGATTAAACAAGGTCGTAATTCCGGTTGATTTTTTAATAAGGATTCAATCCAAAGCCTTAATTCATCGATTTCGTGTGGAAGTAATCTATTTAGTGCTTTAATTACTTCTTTAGTAAAAAGATTGACATCAAAACTAACTTTTTTTAAAATTGTTTTGGTGTAATCAAACATTGCTCTAGCCATACACAAATTTTGGTTTAACAAATTATTTTTTACTTACATTAAAGTAAGAAATTACTTACTTTTTTCTAAAGTTGTTAAGCTAATATATACAAATTATAACCATAATTTGTTCTTTAACCCATTTTTAACAATGTTAAAAATTATTATCCCCATCCAGAATATTACCTAAACCACCGAGAATACTTCCCTCACCTCTACTCTTTCCTCCTGCTGCCGGAGCAAGTGCTAACACTCGGTTTGCCAATCGGCTAAACGGTAAAGATTGTATAAAAACAACACCCGGTCCGGTTAAGGTAGCAAAGAAAAGGCCTTCTCCTCCAAAAATCGTATTCTTAATACCACCCACAAACTCAATGTCGTAATTAACCCCTTGTGAAAATCCGATAATACACCCGGTATCTACTTTTAACTTTTCTCCGGCAGCAAGTTGTTTACGTACCATGGTACCTCCGGCGTGTACAAAAGCCATTCCGTCACCTTCTAATTTCTGCATGATGAAACCTTCGCCCCCAAAAAGGCCTCGACCTAGCTTTCTTGAGAATTCAATTCCCACCGAAACCCCTTTGGCAGCGCATAAAAAGGCATCTTTTTGGCAAACAAATTTATACCCGAATTCCGTCAAGTCCAACGGAATAATTTTTCCCGGATAGGGAGAAGCAAAACTTACCTTTTTCTTACCGGGAATAGTATTGTAGAAAGCAGTCATAAAAAGACTTTCACCAGTAAGCAAACGTTTACCCGCCCCAAAAATTTTTCCCATCACTCCGGTGTCTTTTTGTGAGCCATCCCCAAAAATAGTATCCATTTTGATTCCCTCTTCCATCATCATAAAACTACCGGCTTCTGCAATAACCCCTTCTTGCGGATCGAGTTCGATCTCTACATATTGCATTTCTTCTCCGTAAATTTCATAATCAATTTCGTGTGATGTCATAGTTGTATTATTTGTCAGTTGTTGTTTATTTAGTTACCAGGCAAAAGGCACTAGTTACTTGTTAATGCTTTATTGTTGATGGTTATTAGTCCTTTCTATTATAAAAGAATTAAGTTCCCAAACTGGAATATCTCCAAGTTTAAAAAGTTAAAACTGATTTATACATTTAAAAGAAGAATAAAATTAACTTTTGTTACAAAATGCGATGATAAGGTTTTCTTAAAAATTAATTATTAAGGAAGGCAAAAAGTTGTTTTCTATCAGCTACTCTATTTGCTAAAGGAGCATGAAGGATACGAAGAAATGAAGTTACTTCATAAAATTGTTCGATTTAACATTAAAGTAAGCTATGACCGTATCATTTAATTGGGTTGTCCTTTCCTTTTTTAATAGATTTACAGCCGAAAACGCAAGCTTACTTTAACCACATGAACTTTAGAACATCACTCTTTACAGGTATACTCATTATCCTGACAACTTTTAGCTATTCACAAGCTAGAATTGGTAATTTTAATCTTTCCGCATATAAATTTAATAAACTCAATAAGGAAACCATAAAGAAATTTACTTCCAAAAAAACAACGTTCATCTTACCGGACTTGTATTCCGAATCTGAATTTAATGATATTATAAGTGAAGTTTGGGATGTTACCCCCTATCAGTTAGTAATGCAGAAAGATTTTAATGTATCGCTAATTAATGAAGAGGATGGGATCGGGCAATTTAAAAATGTAGGTATTTCAAAAGTAAAATCTAACGGTACTATCATTAATTATTCCTTTCACATTTTAGATTTTCATGTGGTTAATTCCTTTAGAAAAAAAGTTAAAAAAGGAAAAGCTGCGTGGAGTTCCTCAAAAATAGGAACTATCTACTTTACACCGGATATTGAATTACGAAAACAAGCGGGTGCCTTTTCTAAAGATATCAAAGGGGAATTAATAAACTTTAAACTTGGCTATTTAAAGAATCTCCTGCAGTTTGTAAATAACTCCATAAAGAATGAAATATCTACAAATCTCTATGACAACTTTGTAAAACCCGAATTAAAAAATCTTCGGAAAACCACCCTGTATATTGATAAAAAGTTTTTAGAAAATTCATATGACCCTTTTCTTGTAAGTTTCAAAAAACCACTTAAAACAGAAAAGATGATGAAAAATTATACTTACGACTATAAAGTAGTTGAATATAAAGAATTAGAAAATATGATTTTGGGAAGTCAGAAAGAAGATTTTTATTATCTCATGTATAATCAAATCAACTCTAATAAAATAATAACCATTATCAATGGAAAAACCGGGGATATTATTTACCAGAAACATACTTTAGTATCCTACAATATCAAACCAAAAGACCTAAAACAACTGGACAAAGAAATTAGAAAAGCAAAGTAAAATCAAAAGAAATAATTTTTATCCTCTAACAGTGATAAGCGAGCAAATCTATTTTCTATTCTCTAAAAGTAAGCGACAGCGAACGAGTAAATCTATCATCTATCAGTGAGCAAAGCCAACAAATTTATTTTCTTAAACCTACTATTGAGCGACAGCGAACAGGTCTATCAGTGAGCAAAGCGAACGGGTCTATCATCTATTCTCTAAAAGTGAGCGACAGCGAACGAATCTAACCAACTACTTCACCCGAATCGTCCATTCAAAATTAAAAGTAGAAACCACCACTCCCTCTTCATTTGTGCCTACCGCTTGCATCCAAAAGGTCTGCCCTTCTTTAGTTTCAATAGTCTTAGCGATAGCTTCAGTAATTAAATGACCGTCTTTACAAACAAAATTGATCCGTCCGGTGGCTTTCTTAGTAAAGGTAGCATTATTCGTAGCAACCAACATAGAAATCTTTTGACCACTTTCCTGAATATGTCCGATCACCAATGCCCCCGTAGATAATTCGGCTGCCATGGCTTGTACCGCAAAATACATGGATTTAAAGGGATTTTGATTGATCCAGGAATGTTTTACACTTACCGTACAACTGGTATCATTAATAGCCTTAACCCGTACCCCGCACAACCAGGCAGAAGGCAATTTAAGCATCGCAAAACTATTCAATTTAGCTGGTGTAATTTTCATAAGCTGTAGATATACCGGGCAATATACCAAAAATTACCTGAGCACATATAAATTTCTGAAATCACAATTATATGTTAATTTATACTACTATGTTTTGCACAATACCTTCTTTTAGATATATATTTGCATAAGAAACTATTATATACTTTTAAAATGGATACTACACATTATCAGAATATCGCTACATTTTTACATCTAAGTACATTTTCGAAATATTTTATTCCCCTAGGTAATTTTATCGTACCCATAGTTATCTGGATAATGAACCGCGATAAATCCAATTTTATTGATAAAAATGGTAAAGCTGTGATCAATTTTCAATTAAGTATCTTGATTTATACGATTGTACTAGGTATGATTTCAATCCCCTTTTTTGTATTTAATCTTTTTGATCACTCCGAAGCTTTATTTGATTTTGATAATTGGAATCATTTTAATATTCATATTCCGGACTTCGTGGGATTTCAAACCCTAATCGGTTTCTCCATAATCGGGTTAGTGGCAGCAGCCGGGTTTTTTATTGAAATTATTTTAATCCTAACTGCTTCTATTAAAGCAAATAAAGGCGAAGCTTACGAATATCCCTTTACTATCCGATTTTTTAAATAAACCTAACTATAAAATTTACGATATCAGTTTTGTCATTTATCAATCCAATTACAATCATTCATCAATTAGAAATTATCAATCATGAACGAACAGTTTAACCCTATAAAAACGAATACATGAAAATCGAAAACACAAAAGCGCAGATGCGTAAAGGTGTGTTAGAATATTGTATACTATCCATCCTTAAAGATGAGGATGCATATGTAGCAGAAATTCTGGGAACACTTAAAAACGCTAAGATGCTGGTTGTAGAAGGAACTATCTACCCTCTGTTAACCCGTCTTAAAAATGCTGGTCTTCTTTCCTACCGATGGGAAGAATCAACCTCCGGACCGCCACGTAAATATTACGGACTTACTAAAACCGGACGCCTATTTTTAAAAGAACTAAACACCACCTGGGACGAGTTACAACAAGCGGTAACTATGGTCACTAAACAAAAAAATAAGAACCATGAATAAAACAGTAAATATCAACCTGGCTGGAATCTTTTTTCATATTGATGAAGATGCTTACGCAAAACTACAGCGTTACCTTGAGGCTGTTAAACGCTCTTTTACCGACTCTGAGGGCCGCGATGAGATTATTGCTGATATTGAAGCCCGAATTGCTGAATTGTTTAACGAAAAAGTTGAAAATTCAAAGCAGGTCATTGGTAATAAAGAAGTAGACGAGGTAATTGCGGTAATGGGACAACCGGAAGATTATCGGATCGATGAAGAAATATTTGAAGAAGAAACCACTGCAAACCATAGAAAGGCATCGGGTAAAGCAAAACAACTATTTAGAGACCCTACTAATTCTTATATCGGTGGAGTGAGTTCAGGTTTAGGGCATTATATTGGTATAGATCCCATATGGATTAGACTGGCCTGGATATTCTTGACCTTATCTTCGGGAGGTGGGTTTATCCTAATTTATATTGCGCTATGGATTTTTGTACCGGAAGCAAAAAGTACCGCGGATTTTTTAGCCATGAAAGGGGAAGCGGTTAATATCAGTAACATCGAAAAAAAAATTAAAGAAGGCTTTAACGGGGTAGCTGATAAGATGAAAGATGTTGATTATCAAAAATATGGTAATAAAGTAAAATCCGGATCTACCTCGTTCTTTAATGCATTGACTAAAATTTTAGTTACCTTATCTAAAGTCATCGTAAAACTGGTAAGTTTATTTTTAATTTTTATTGCTGGTTCAGCTATCATTGGGTTATTGATTGTCTTTATTTCCATTGGTATCTTTGGATGGATAGAAAATCCCATGGTAGATTATATTACCGTATCTCATCATTCGGATTTTCCTCTTTGGTTGGTATTTATATTTATATTTTTAATTACGGCCATTCCTTTCTTCTTTCTATTAGTCCTGGGACTTAAAATTCTGTTTAGTAACTTAAAGTCTATTGGGAGCCGTGCAAAAATGGTATTATTAGGTATTTGGATTTTATCGGTAATCGGATTATCAGTATACGGTATTGTCCGGGCTACCGGTAGTAATTATGAAGCTAAGGTAGAAAGCAAATCCGAAGTTCTTGATATCACCGCTAAGGATACCCTGATCGTTCGAATGAATAGAGAATCCGGGCTATACAATTATTCCTCCCGAGGGAACAAGTATAAAATCAGAACGGATGATAATAATACTAAATGGATTATATTTAACCGGGTAAATATTCGCATCCAGGAAAATTATACCGGAGATAAAGTAACGCTAAAGATCATTAAAAACGCAGAAGGGAGATCCTATAAAGATGCGGATCAAAGGGCTCAAAAGAGTAATTATTCTTATCAATTGGTAAACAATCAACTATTACTAGATGCTTTTGCTACTACAGAGTTTCAAAACAGGTATAGAAATCAGGAAGTTGAAGTCATACTTGCTATTCCCGAAGGAACTACCCTCTATTTTGATCAAAATACAAGGCGTTTTACAAATTCGTATCGACATGATGGAAACTATGTAGACATTGATCGTCAGGAAGAACAATACCTGAAGCTACAGAAAGGTATTTTTGAATGCCTGGATTGTAACGAAAAAAAGCGTTTTCATAAGGGTAAAAAAGAAACTTATGTAGATGTAAAAAACGAGAATGAAAAAACAAGTTTACTGATTGATGAAGATGGCGTGAACCTGGAAGGTGAAAGTGCTAAACTAAAAATAAATGAAGATGGCGTACGTATACAAAATGAAGAAATGGAACTAAGAATCGATGAAAATGGGATTCGGGTGATTACTAAATAAACTTATAATGGACCTTGTAAACTTATTTTATTAAATTCTAAAAGAGACCGCGCTAATTTTATTATAGTACGGTCTTTTTTACAGTAATTCAACCCTGATTGACTTTAAAAAAGTATGAATTTCCTTTTGTTTTTAGTTTGCAAAATTTCTGAAAAGTTTACATTTGCCTTATGAAAACGTTCACATACTTATACATTAGCTTATGTCTTTGCGGACAACTATTCGCACAACAAAGCAAAATTAAAGGGAATAAAATTGTAGAAACCAAACAACACGTACTGGATGCTTTTCACTCCTTAAAGCTTTCTAACGAATTTAATGTTATCCTGGATGAAGGTAGTGAATACATTGCTACTATTGAAGCAGATAGCAATCTCCATAAGCATATTGAAACTACGGTGACCAATGGGGTTTTATCTATTTCGTCCGGTAAAAAGTTCTCCAAATACAGGAAGTTAGAAGTTCGTATATACTACCCAAATACCATAACTAATATTAGCTTATACGATGAAGTAAAGTTGAAAGCTGTCACTGCAATAACTTCTGTCAACTTTAAGCTAGATGCTCATGATGCCAGTGAGACATATTTAACGGTCAAAGCAGATACTTTAAAAACCTTTTTGAATCATAAAGCCAATGTAGAACTGCATGCTATGGCTACTACCATCTATTACCAGTTACAAGATGATACCACCTTAAAAGGTATTGTAATGTCTGATGATCTTGCTGTAGATATGTACCAGAAAACAACTGCAAAATTAGAAGGTGAATCAAAGCACATTCGCGTAAGGGCTAACCAGGAAGCTAACTTTTTAGGCAATAAACTAATAAGTGAAAAAGCCGTACTTATGATTAAGGATAAAGCAGATATGTATTTGCAGGCAACTTCTGAAGTAAAACTTGATGCCAGAGGTACTTCTAAGGTATATTTAATCGGAAATGCTCCGGTGGTAACTATTAATGTATTTGAAGATACTCCAACCTTATTTAAAAAAGAAATTGACTACACACCCGGTCTCTTTTCTTTTTAGCATCAACATCTTATTATTCAAGTATAATAAAATTGTCTCCATAAAAAAGCCTGTTTAAAGACCAATACTAATACTTTTAAACAGGCTTTAGGTATTTTTCTTTCTATATTTAGAAGAAGTTAGGCTATGATTTCCTCTTCATGTGATTCTACTTTTGCCAGGTATCGCTCCGCATCCAGGGCAGCCATACATCCGGTACCCGCAGCAGTAATTGCCTGGCGGTATTCTTTATCCTGTACATCACCACAGGCAAAAACTCCTGGAATATTGGTTTCAGTAGACTTTCCTTCGGTAATAATATAACCGGTTTCATCCATAGTAACCTGATCCTTAAAAACTTCCGTATTAGGTTTATGTCCTATGGCAATAAATAACCCGGTAATGGCTATTTCGTCTTTCTCATTCGTTTTATTATTTACAATACGTAAGCCTTCTACCACTTGATCTCCCAGTACTTCATCTACCTCACTATTATACCTTACAGTAATATTTTCCATTCCGTTTACCCGGTGTTGCATTGCTTTAGATGCCCGCATTCGATCTTTACGAACCAGCATCGTCACGTGAGAACAAATATTTGCCAGGTACGTAGCTTCTTCAGCTGCAGTATCACCTGCGCCTACGATGGCTACGTCTTGTCCTTTATAGAAAAATCCATCGCAAACCGCACAGGCAGATACTCCCCCACCCCGTAAACGTTGTTCGCTGGGTAATCCCAAATATTTCGCCGTAGCTCCGGTAGATATAATAACCGTTTCCGCTTCAATATGGGTAGTATTATCCACTACCACCTTATGAACACCTCCATATTCTTTACTAAAATTCACTTCGGTAACCATTCCAATCCGTACCTGAGTACCAAAACGTTCTGCCTGTTGTTGCAGTTGCACCATCATGGTAGGCCCATCAATACCTTCCGGATATCCGGGAAAGTTATCAACTTCGGTAGTGGTGGTTAACTGCCCGCCCGGTTCCATTCCGGTATACATTACCGGTTTTAAATCAGCTCGCGCTGCATAAATTGCTGCTGTATACCCGGCAGGACCGGAACCTATAATTAAACATTTTATTCTTTCTATATTTTCTGCCATTTTCGTTATCCTTTATTCTATAGTAAAAGTAGTAATTAAGTAGGAAACCTTACAAATAAAATTAATGGGATTTATATTTGTCTTATGAATTTTAATACTATCGTATTTCCGTAAATCATATGTCCTACTAAGCGTCAGCTTTAGTAAAATTTAATTCTTAGTTTCTTTAATATTCAGTTGAATTGAGTAAAAGTTTGTAGAGCATAGTAAAATAAGGTAATCCCAAACTTTAAAGTAGTTGGAGGTTGCTTTTTCACCTTTTTTAAAAGTGATTTGTTTTTTACTTACTTCAAGCTCTAGTTTACAATAGTGTAGATAATTCTAATTCATATAAATCGATCCCATCCCCAGCTTTTCCCAAAGGGAAGGTAGCTAAAAGTCCTTTCCTTTGGAAAGGATTTAGGATAGGATAGATAGCTGTAAACTCAATAATTGGGTTAATTTCAATACACCAACGCTATTGTACACTAAAGCTCTAAATAATTTTATAATTTTAGTTTTCAGTAAATGATTAATCTTGGTTCTTGGTTCTAGGAGCGATAGCGACCTGCCCGTCTGCAGGCGGGTCTTGAATCTTTACCGGACACTATTGATTTTCAATACTATAATAATTAGTCTTAGTTCTTAGTTCTAGAAGCGATAGCGACCTGCCCGTGCAAGCGAGTCTTGAATCCTTATTAAAAATAAATGTTTTGGTTTCTTTTTTAATTACTGTAAGTTCGCAACCTAAACCGATAGAAAGATGATTATACAACCCAGAACAAGAGGATTCATATGTTTAACCGCGCATCCGGAAGGTTGTGCAAAAAATGTTACGGATCAAATAGCTTACGTTACTTCCAAAGAAAATATCGACGGACCAAAAAAGGTGTTGATCATCGGAGCTTCTACTGGTTTTGGTTTGGCTTCACGTATTACAGCTGCTTTTGGTTCGCAAGCTGCTACTATAGGGGTATTTCTAGAGAAACCTCCTAAAGAAAACCGTCCGGCTTCCCCGGGATGGTACAATAGTGCTGCCTTTGAAACCGAAGCCAATAAACAAAACCTTTACGCAAAAAGCATCAACGGAGATGCCTTTTCTACTGAAGTAAAAGAAGAAACGATTCAACTGATTAAAGAAGATTTAGGCACGGTTGACCTTGTGATTTATAGTCTGGCTTCCCCGGTTCGTAAAGATCCTGAAAGCGGAATAAAATATAAATCTGTTTTAAAACCTATCGGAAAAAAATTTGAAAATAAAACGGTGGATTTTCATACTGGTGAACTTTCTAACGTAGCCATTGACCCGGCAAATCAGGAAGATATAGACAATACTATAAAAGTAATGGGTGGCGAAGACTGGACTTTGTGGATCAAAGCTTTACTTGAAGCCGGAGTACTTGCGGAAAATTGTACAACCGTAGCGTACTCCTATATCGGCCCGGAAGTAACACAACCCGTGTACCGCGAAGGAACAATCGGGATGGCAAAAAACGACTTGGAACAAACAGCGTTTACCCTTACCGATCAGTTAAAAGATATAAAGGGTAAAGCATACGTTTCGGTAAATAAAGCATTAGTAACGCAGGCAAGTTCGGCAATTCCGGTGATTCCCCTTTATATTTCCCTTTTATACCAGGTAATGAAGGATAAGAATATTCATGAAGGTTGTATTGAACAAATCTACCGGCTATTTTCAGAACGATTATTTACGGAAGATACAATTCCGTTAGATACTGAAGGTCGAATCCGGATTGATGATTGGGAAATGCGCAAAGACGTACAGGAAGAAATACAAAAGCTTTGGAGTAGTGCAACCTCTGATAACATTGCAGACATTAGTGATCTGGAAGGCTATCGGAAAGATTTCTTTAACTTATTTGGCTTTAAGGTGCCGGGTATAGATGAGAGTAAAGAGGTAGATGAGATGCTTTGGATTACTTCGATAGCTCAAAATGCATAAAAATATTGATGTAGCGCTTCTGTTATCCTAATAAAAACAGGAGGATACTTTTTTATATTTTAATGGTGCTGTATCTTTACAGTCCACTTTTACCAAAGGAATGCGATTACTATGCTCCATATTTTTAATAGTATCATTTGTCTCACGACCGGTGATGGAGATTAGTGCTGTTCTTTATTATCAATTTAATATTGATTATATCATTGCTAATTATTGTGTTAATAAAAAACGTCCTCAACTTAAATGTGACGGAAAGTGTTATTTAGTACAAAACATAAAAAAAACAGCAACTCCAACAGAAAACAATACAAGCGGAGCGATAAGCATAGTAGAATCATTTTTACCCTTGTATTTTCAACAGCATATTATGGATATGCCTGAAAATATAGATACTCTTTATCAAGAACATCAGTGGGGAATTAAAAACCTACATTCCAATTTATTTACCACTACGATAGACCATCCGCCCAACCTATTTTCATAAATAGATATTTTTAAGTCTGTTTTCATTTTTAATTTCTGAAAGACACCTGATTTTATATCAAGTTGGTATTTACCTTCTGGTCTAAACTATAATTAATTTCCAAATTACCAGGTGATTACTACATTTTCGGTAGTCTTTTATGTGAATCAAATATTAAACTCATATGAAGTGTATCATAAATTCACTTTTTCAATTCCCTATCTTTAATTGAGGGATAAGCGCGGGGTTTTCCATTTAAGTAGATTTTGTTTGACTTTCCTTTAGAGGAAGGAAGCATATCCATATTGCTATCGAATAGCGAAATTTTTTGTACACCACTACGACGAAAGACTTTAAAATTATCTGTTAAACTTCAAAATATCTAGTATTTAGAACCTAAATATTTGATAGGTAAGCTAAAGGATTATCAAACAAATTCTTTGGATAAGATAATCAATGCTTACCAAAAAATCACAGTTGTATTATTTATTACCTAAAGATGAAGCTCCCGGAGCAATCTGGAAGTATGACATTATTAATAGCCAATGAATACGGTTCGATAGCACAAACACTTAAAAACTATAACATAAACTATATTAAAAGAAACAATGAAAAATTTATTTAAAACACTCTCGCTTACACTAATTGTACTATTTTTTACTAATTGCGAAAGCGACGATTCTAATGAAAATTCTGAAAACGAAGTAGGAACTATAGAACTAAAATGGGATAATGTAGTTGGATCACTAGACATGAATTTATTGGCTTTAACGGATAAAACCTATGCTTATAAGACAGCTAACGACCAGGATTTTAATATTAATCAATTCGGATATTATATTACCAATATAAAGTTAGAAGGTCCTGACGGAACAGTGTATGAAGATAAGGTAGAAGTTTCAGCAGATAAAACTACCGGAGTTTATCATATTTTAGAATCTAATCCTTATTCTACCATACTGAATCTTACCAACGTGCCAGCGGGTACTTATAACAAGATTACCTTCACTGTAGGTATTCCTGAAGAGATTGTAAATGAAGGAGCTATCGGTGGTGTATTGGATCCGGCAAACGGAGCCTGGTTTTGGAACTGGAATGCAGGATATATCGCTTTTGCCATAGAAGGATATGCTTCTACTTCGACGCAAAGCCTGGTAGAAAAGGATGGAGAAGTAATAACCCCCGAAGGTTTTTATAGAGTACATATTGGGGGATGGAAGAATCAGGAGCCTGTTGCAGGCGAAGCCCCCAAATTTGTAAACAATGTAAAAACTATTAGTATAGATATGAACTCGGATGCTACCGTAGCTTCAGATCTAAGCCCAAGCATACACATGATTGCCAATGCTAAGGCCTTATTAGATGAATCAGAAATGGATTTTGCCACTACCTTTGCCGTACATACTCCGGGAAAGGGAAAAGCTTTTGCTGATATTTTGGAGAAAGTATTTACCTTTAGTCACGTACACCAATAGGATGTATACATATATAAAAAAATGGAAGGCATGGATACTCTTATGGAGTTCATGCCTTGCCTTTATCGCCTGTCAAACGGACGACGATACCTACGTTTCTGTTACTGAAGTTGATTTTACGCTTCCTGAAAATTTTCCGGAAAGCACCTATGACTTTGATAAAAACCCAATTACCAAAAATGGTTTTGCTTTAGGAAAAAAGCTTTTTTTCGATCCTATTTTATCCAAAGACGGAAGTGTTTCTTGTAATAACTGCCATCAGCAATCCCGGGCTTTTGCAGATCTTCCCCTTCATCCTTTAAGTATTGGTGTAAATGATTCCCTGGGTGACCGTAATGCACCTGCATTGTTTAACCTGGCTTTTAGAAAGGAGTTTTTCTTTGACGGTGGCGTGACCCATCTGGATTTTGTTCCTATCAATGCAATTGAATCCGAAGTGGAGATGGCAAGTTCTATGAAAGTTTCCGTAGAAAGGCTTGAGAAACATGATGAATATCCCGAGTTATTTAAAAAAGCCTTTGGTACGGATAGCGTTACTTCTCCCAGAATTTTACTGGCTTTTTCTCAATTTCTAAATGCTATGATTTCGGATCAGTCGAGATTTGATCAATATCAAAGGGGAGATACCGAGGTTTTAAGCAAACAGGAATTAGATGGTAAAGCTGCATTTGATCAAAAGTGTGCCTCTTGTCACAGTGGGATATTGTTTACCGATCAGACCTTTAGAAATAACGGTATTTCGGATACCTTTTCTGATCCCGGGAGGGCTTTAATTTCAGAATCAGCAGAGGATTTAGGAAAATTTATGGTGCCCAGCCTTCGTAATATTGAGGTAACTGCCCCCTATATGCATAATGCCTCCTTTAATTCCTTAGAAGAAGTTCTGGAACATTATGCAACCGGAGTAAAATACTCGGAAACCTTAGATCCGGAATTTCAAAAAAACCCTTCAAAACCAGGTATTGATTTAAGCCCGCAGGAACAAAAGGACATCATTTCTTTTTTAAAATCTTTAACGGATGATGTGTTCCTAACCAATCCTAAATTCAGAAATAATCCATGAAAAATCTTGTAATTACTTTTATATTTCTATTGGCTACGATGATCACTCAAGCTTGTGATATTTGCGGTTGTCAACTCGGCGGTTTATATTTTGGATTGTTGTCAAATTCTAATGCGCATTATCTAGGCGTTCGGTATACCAAGGCGCATTTTAATGCTTCTATTGATTATGGGGAAGGTAGCTTGCTTGCTAATGAATTTTCAGAAGACACTTTTCACCGGGCAGAACTTTTAGGACGTTATATTTTATCAGATCGTTTTCAACTGCATACCATCGTACCTTATATATATAATGATATGAATGGTAGCGAACAGGTATTGACTTTTCAGGGGTTTGGAGACCCTAGTCTACTTTTATATTTTAATCCCCTACAGAAAAAGGAAGATCCCGAATCAAAAATAGCAGTTCCCAAATATAAAAACATATCTCATTCCTTACGTATCGGAGGAGGAATCAAATTACCGGTTGGAAAATTTAATCGACTTGATAAAGGTGAAATTGTCAATAGAAATTTTCAGGTAGGTACGGGAAGCGTAGATTTTTTAGTGACCACCAACTATAGTTTGGCTATCAAGAGATGGGGAATTAACTTAGAAGGTAGTTATAAAATAAATACCCGCAATAAGGATGAGTACCGTTTTGGAAACCAATTTAATGCCAGTAGCTATCTTTTTTACGCTCAGCCCTTGATCAATGCGTTACTTACGCCCTACTCCGGAATTTTTTATGAGACCGGAGAAGTTCATAAAGAAGGTCAAATTAAACAGGTAAATACAGGAGGAAATGCTACACATTTTACCGCTGGAGTACAATTGAACTGGAAGGCTATTACACTAAATTCTTTTTATCAAACCCCAATTAACCAAAATTATAATACTGATGATATTTCAACAATAAACGCTGGGGAACGCTGGAGTATTGGTCTGTTGTACAACTTTAAGAAAAAAGAAAAACTTACTTTTAATTAGTCAAATAACTGGGAAGTCAAAATCAATCATAGCTTATTAAAGAAATTTCTTAAATTTTCAGTTATTTTGTATGATATCTAAAGTTCCCATAAAACTATGAAAACTTGCTTTACTTTTTTCGTCACCGTTTTATTTTTAAGTTGCAATCAACCTTCCAAAAAAGAGCAACAATTTGACCAATTAATGAATGAAGTTATTGCCGTACATGACGAAGTAATGCCGAAAATGACGGATATGAGTCAGTTAATCTCAGAATTAAAACAAAAGACTGATACTACAGCAACCGGACTAGCTTATGGGGAAGCAAAAGATGATTTAGAAGCATCTTATGATTTTATGATGGAATGGATGCGGGATTTTAGTGATAAGTTTCCACCTGAAGAAGTAGTCACGGAAAAAGATGAGGAATTATTCAACAAGAAGTTACAAATGCTTGAAGAAGAAAAAGTAGAAGTAACTTTATTAAAAGACCAGATAAATACCAGTATAGAAAATGCAAAAGCATTGCTTGGTCAGTAAGTATAGCTGAATTGGCGGAAGATATTATAAACGTTATTTGAGCCATTGTGACTATCTCGGAAGAATAATTATTTTTGATAGACCTTTAAAACTAAAAATCAATCTAAACTTTGGTACGGCCTTTGTTTTCTAAAAATGTTTTACTTTAGCAACTGAAAATTTAACCCAATGATTAGACCCGTTTTATTTATAGTATTTGCTTTTTTAACAACAACTTCTACTATAACCGCACAGAAGAAAAAAGACTTACTGGAAGAAATCAGTAAATTAAAACAAGAACTAAAATCCGTTCAATCAGACCTTGTTTCAGCAAAAAAACAGGTAAATGCCAGTGAATCTAAAGTAAAAGGAATGGAAACTCAGGTGGCTGAATTAAAAGCAACCAATACTTCACTTTTAAGTAATATGAGCAGTTTTACCGAACTTTCTAATAAGAAAGCTTCGAATTTACAGAAGTCACAGGAAATTATTAAGGAGAAGGACCGTCAATTAAATGCTATTAATGATGCGTTGACTCAAAACGATTCTATCAATCTTGCAGTCTACAGTAAATTAAAAAATGCCCTGGGGGGTGATTATTTAAAGATAAGTAAAGGAACTATTTTTCTAGCAATGCCTAATGATGTTTTGTTTGGCGATACGGATAAAAGTATTAGTGTAGAAGATAAAGCAAAAACCACTTTAGAAAAATTAGCGGGTATTTTAACTAAGGATCCCGAATTAAAAGTGATTATTGAAGGAAATAGTAATGCTATAAAATTTGATGAAACTACTGCCCTTGATAATTGGGATTTAAGTTCAAGACAGGCAGCAGCCGTTGCCCGAACTTTGCAAACCGAATATGAGATTGACCCTAAGCGTTTATATGTGGTAGGTAAAGGTGAAACCGGTACCAGTGCTATTGAAACAGTAACCCGAATTATTATTGATCCTCAGTTCGAGCAGTTTTATGCAATGGTAAAGGATAATATGAAGAACTCTAAGTAGTTTGTAGTAGGTGGTGAAGGAGTGTCTACTAAAGTGGATACATTCAATCTTAATTCTTTCTTTAAAGATTAGATCCGGAAAAGGAAAACTTATAGCATACTTCTTTAATTTAATGTTCACTTTATACTTTTGAATAAATAAGGCTATCTATTATTTCATTGAAAGTTTATCTTTGTCTTTCACTTATTACTGACAAATTTGAAATCTTATCCTACCTATAACGACCTGGAAAAATGTGAAGACGAACCTATTGCATTTTATCCAAAGATACAAAGACATGGTTGCGTATTAATTCTAGACCGTACGCTGCAAATTAAGCAGGTAAGTACGAATACCGAGGATATTATTTCTATTGCTGCCGAAGACTTACTGAACGTTCTTATTAAAAAAATAGTTGACGAAGCTACTTTTAAAAAGATGGAGCAATGGCTTCATACCGATGTTGAATTTCAATATTTAACGGTAAATTTCGGGGGAAAAGATTGTATCGTAGCGCCTAAAAAAACTAAAGAAGGCCTGGTTTTAGACATTGAACTTGCAGATAAGAACTGGGATGAAGACATTTTTCAACAGAAACTATTACGTAGTTTTAAAACATTTTTCTCAGCACCTACCTTATCAGAATTATTAGTTAAGGCAAGTATAGAAATCAGGCAATTGATTGGTTTTGATAGGGTCATGATTTATCAGTTTGACAAAGACTGGAATGGTCATATTGTTAGCGAATCCCGTAATTCGGATTTGGAGTCCTGGTTAGGCTTGCATTATCCGGCTAGGGATGTTCCTAAAAACGCAAGAGATCTTTTTCAAAAAATGGGGGTACGTTCACTTAGTAATGTTACAGAGGAGTATGCAAAGATGGTTCCTAAATTACATCCGGATACCGGTGAATTAACTAATTTAGGAAATAGCCAGTTAAGAGGCTCCTCTCCTTTTCATATTGAATATCTAACCAATATGGGGGTTGCTGCAACCCTTAATTGCGCCATTATTCATAATCATAAATTATGGGGGTTAATTGCCGGTCACCATTACACTCCTAAAAAAGTCGGGTATTTAAAAAGACAGTCCTGCCAATTATTAGCCGAAATGTTTTCTTCTCAAATATCTATCAAAATAAGCGGGCAAACCTTTGAAGGCATCGAACGAATGTCATCCGTACGCCAAAAATTAATGGATAGCATTAATAGTACCGGAAGTATTTTGGATGGGCTAACAGCATACAAAGTAACCGGTAAGGATTTAGTGGACTGCTCGGATTTTATCGTAGGATTTGATACTCAGATATCTTCGGTATCAAACACCTTACCGGACTCAGTGTTACAACGCCTGGTTTTAGAATTATTCCGAGAATTTCCTGATCAGGATTGTATTGTTTTAGACAGCTTGTTAGATTATTGTCCCTGGATGGTAGATTACGTGAACGATGTTTCCGGGGTTTTACTTTTTAAAGTATCTAAAAGGTCATCTGTAGATTATATGCTTTGGCTCCGACCTGAAAAATTAAAGGAGGTAAACTGGGGAGGCGAACCTACTAAAAAATCCTTAGAAGCTGAAAAAAGCATACGGCTGTCACCTCGAAAATCTTTTGATAAATGGGTAGAAAAGGTAAAACATACCAGTGAATCCTGGACTCCCGATGAAATATCTATCAGCGAATCCCTGGTAGAAGATGTACGAAATATTATTGTAACCAAATTTACTGAAGTTAATTTGCTAAACAGACAATTGTCTGATTTGAACCGGGAATTGGAAAGTTTTAGTTATAGTGTAAGTCATGATTTACGAGGACCGCTACGCGGTATTGACGGATTTGCTCAAATTTTAATTGAAGATTATGGTGAAATACTAGATGACTACGGTAAAGAATCCCTGGATACCATCATAAAATCCTGTGCAAAGATGAATGAGTTGATGGATGATATCTTAGGATATAGCGGAATTGCAAAATTAGATCGAATTGATCAATATCATAACGTAGCAAATATTTGTAATAACATTGTTAAAGAAGGTAATTTTAAAGGGGAATTCCCAAATACAACTCTTACCATTCAAGATAATATTCCTGATATTTATGGGGACAAATCTATGATTTATCAGCTATTTTCTAATCTTTTGACTAATGCTTTTAAGTATTCAAGTAAAGTAGCTCATCCTGAAGTAAACGTAGGCTATAAGATGGAAGGTGATGCTCCCATTTATCATATTAAAGACAATGGTATAGGGTTTAATCCCGACTATGCTACAAAAATATTTGGAGTATTCACCCGATTAGTAAAAGAAGAATATAAAGGTACCGGGGTTGGCTTAGCTATTGCACAACGTGTTGTTTTAAAACATAATGGGCAAATCTGGGCAAATGGGGCTTTAGGAAAAGGAGCTATTTTTAAATTTAGGTTCGGTGACTAGGGCATTCCACTGGCTTTAGACAATTCACCTTACTGTAGAATAATGTTAAAAGTAGTGAAAGGTTAATAGGGTTGACTCTCACTATAAAGGCAAGATATATTGTTTAAGATAAATTTATCTTAATTTCTAAAAAAATATATAAAACTTTGAAAATAAGTTATTTGAGGACGTATTCCTAGTATCCCGGTTAATAGAATTTTATCTGATAAACTAAATTTATAGTAAATTTTAAAAATAAATACCATGAATGCAACAACAGATAAAATATACGACGAATTACAGGAAATTCTTGAAAAAAACAGAGATGCAGTAAAAGGATATAAAAAAGCTGCTGAAAATACCGATCATAGCGGACTAAAAGCTTATTTTGAAAGAAAAGCAACGGAGCGTTCTCAATTTAATTCTGAATTAGGAAGAGAAATTAAAGCTGCTTATACGGATTTTGACATTGACGGAAGTTTTGCAGGATCTATTCACAGAGCATGGATGGATGTTAAATCCTTATTTTCTGCTGATGATGCAGAATCAATGCTTGAAGAGTCTATCCGAGGAGATAAAGCTGCTATCGACGAGTATAATGATGTATTGGAAGAAACCGGAATTTCTCAATCTTTACGTTCGTTATTAACCCAACAAAGGAATAAAATCCAACAAGATATTTCTAAAAACAACAGTTTGGAAAACCTTCACTAGGAGAAAACTTATTTAAATTAGTTGTAAAATGGTTGCTTATTGTTAAGTAACCATTTTTTTTGTTTTGAGATATTAAGGGATAGTTTCGTCAGTACCTGTTTTTCTTTTAATCATTTTTTGGATAAAAATGTTATTGGGTAAAGTTAGTTCTTCATCATTCTTCATTCTAATAGTAATAAAAAAGAGACCAATATTACTAACCGTACCTTCTATCTCATATTCTTTGCCCTCCATGATAATTATTTCATCATCTAATTTAATGGAGTGGTTAAAAAAGATGATTACACTTGACGTAATATTAGAAAGAATAGACCATTGCGCAAAGAAAGCAACCCCCACTACAGTAAGAAAAGAACCGATAAAAACAACCAAATCGGATTGATGCACCCCCCATATGGTAAAAATGACAACTATCAGGATAAAACTAAGAATCAGCTTAATTGATTTTTTAACAATCCGTTCCCGGGAAGAATGTAGTAACTTATTTTCAATAGTCTTCTGAATAAGTTTACTGGAAGCTTTTTTTGCAATGATAAATACAATCACCACTATAATCGTTTCTAAAGCTTTGATATAACTTATCTCCATTGTTGTTACTTCTTTAAAATAGTCAGGATATGTAAAAAACTGATTTATACTTTTATCAATCGGATACAAATATATTCTTTTACTTGTTTCTTATCGGTTTAAAGTCCAGTAGCTTTGGTTATAGGTTAAAAAACGATTTAAACAGATTACTAAACCTTATTCTAAGCTACTTTTAATACTTCCTATATCTTAGTAATAAGAACTAATTCTTGATAACAGTTAAGTACAACATTAGGTTAAGCCCTATACTTATAAATTAGATATACAGGCAAATCTTATGTAAATGCATTAAGCAAATTGGAAAACTGTAGAATAAAAAAGAAGACTAATTACCCTTTAAATTCAAAATAGGTTTTACTACTATTAAAGTTTACATAAAAAAAGAATGAACGTTCATTTTTAAATTATATTTGTATGATATAAGATGATATGGTTGAATTATCTAAAGGTGAAATTAAACGAAAGGCTTTGGTAGACGCTACCATTTCTCTAGTTAACAACAATGGTTTTCATGCTGCTCCAGTTTCAAAAATAGCAAAAATGGCAAACGTGTCACCGGCTACTATCTATCTATATTTTGAAGATAAACAGGACCTGGTCAACAAAGTCTATATAGAGGTTAAGGAATCATTTACCGCTTATACTTTTAAAACTTATACTAAAAGTATGCCTGTGGCGGAAGGTTTTAAGCTTATTTGGAAACGAATTGCAACTTTTAAAACTACTGAAATTGCTAAGGCTATTTTTTTAGCGCAATGTGATAATACCCCGATAATTGATGAATCTAGCAGACAAGAAGGAATTAGGCATTTACAACCACTTTTAGATTTATGGAAACGTGGAAAGGAAGAAGGGGTAATTAAACCTTTATCTGACTATTTGTTGTACGCCTATACTATTAATCCTTTATCTTTTTTGATAGTAATGCAGCAACAAGGCGCTTTTACCATAGAAGAAAAGCATATCGAAGAAGCTTACCACGCTGCCTGGAACAGTATTAAATTATAAAAGACAATATTTTAAAATAATTTCAAAAGAAAAAATTAATTATGAAAAAAGTTTTATTTGTGCTTACAAGTCACGATCAATTAGGGGATACAGGAGAAAAAACAGGATTTTGGATTGAAGAATTTGCAAGCCCTTATTATTTATTAAAAGACAAAGGGGTTGCTATTACCCTGGCTTCCCCAAAAGGAGGACAACCCCCGATAGACCCTAAAAGTGCTGCTGAAGATTTTAGTACCCCGGCAACGGAGCGTTTTAATAAGGATAAAGAAACTCAGGAAGTTTTAAGTAAAACCTTAAAACTTGATACTGTAAACCAGGCTGATTATGATGCGGTCTTTTATCCGGGTGGTCATGGACCCCTATGGGACCTTGCAGAGGATAAAAGTTCTATTGCTTTAATTGAAAGTTTTTATAGTAATAATAAACCTGTCGGTGCCGTCTGCCATGCCCCTGCTATTTTTAAACATACAAAAGATGCTAAGGGTACTCCATTAGTTAAAGGAAAAAAGGTAACCGGATTTACAAACACCGAAGAAGAAGCCGTACAATTGACGGATGTAGTCCCTTTTTTAGTAGAAGATATGCTTAAGGAAAATGGAGGAATTTATTCTAAAGGGGAGGATTGGAACCCATATTCAGTGCAAGAAGGTAATTTAATCACGGGCCAGAATCCCGCTTCATCAGAACTGGTAGCCGAAAAATTATTAGCTATTTTATAAATTCAATTTAGCGAATGAAAATAGCGAAAGGCTTCTATCCGGAAGCCTTTTGCTATTTTATTTGTTTATTACGTCCATTCCACAAAAACTTACCAAACCCCCTCTTTCTTAGTTTATTTTAGGCTACCCTACTCCTCTTCTTCCCTAATAATTTGAAAAATATAGCAACAGTTGAAAGTTTTACTATGCTCTTTTAATTTCCACTTTTCTCCCGGTTTTAGCAGATTTATAAATAGCATCGATGACTACCATATCTTTATAGCCTTCTTCTCCGGTTATATGAGTGGGTAGCGCTTCATCTCTTAAGATATATTCGGCTATGCCATCCATCTGTTCGGATTGCTGGTTAATTAATGGAAAATTCATAATTCCCTGACTGGATTTTCCTTTTAAAGGGGCATAATTATGTGCCGGATCTAATTCAATAAACCCCTTATCCCCCGATGCATATATTTTATTGACATTATAACTATAAGAACTAGCGGAGTTGGTAATAGCCCCTCCTGGAAATTCTAACTGCCAGGTAATAGATTCTTCAACCTCTTTAAAATATTCAGGTCGCTGTATGGGTCCAAATTGCGCTGTAACGTATTTAGGCTCTTCTCCTAAGATATATCTATTATTTTGTATACAATAAATTCCAATATTAGGTAAAGGACCTCCCCCTGAAAGCTCTTTTTTTAAGTGCCAGGCATCTTTAGCCCAACCTTTTATCCTGTAGCCGAATCCCGAATCTATATATCTTACAGGACCTAGTTCATCCGTACTAGCCAGTCGTTTCATCTCATGATAGTAAGGGTCAAAATGTAATCGGTAGCCCACGGCTAATTGTACTTTATTCTTTTTACAGGCTGCTATCATTTCTAAACAATCCGGTGCATTAAGAGCCATTGGTTTTTCAACGATGACATGCTTACCAGAGTTGGCAGCCCTAATCGTAAACTCCTTGTGCATAGAATTAGGAAGTACGACATATACTAAATCGATATCTTTATTGTCTTTTATAGTATCAAAATTCTTGTAGTTGTAAATATTCTTTGAAGGAATATTATACTTCTCACCCCAGGAAACTTCTTTTTCAGGGGTACCGGTTATCAATCCCATCAATTTACAATTATGGGTTGATGCTAAAGCTTCGGCTAAAATTTTAGCATATTTTCCAAGTCCGCATAGGGCTATACGTAATGGTTTATCGTTTGTTAATTTAGTTTTTAGTTTTACGGATGATAACAAAGTAGGAGTAATGAGTGTTGCCCCACTAACTACTGCCATTTTTTTTAAAAAATTACGTCTTTGATCCAATGTGGTTTGATTTTAAGTCCGTTTGCTGAAATCAAATTTAATTATTAATCACGTACTAATGACCTAATTCTAAACTATATAATTATCGATCTAGTATTTTAATTCTAAAGGATGTATGCTAGTCAGATTATGTGTTGTTAAACAATACACTTAGTCGTATTATACGGTTTGGTTTTATATCCCGAACCGCTATTTATATACTTATTAATGTAATTTACGCTTGTGTATACACTGCATTCTCAGCAGTATTTCTATTTTTCTCCAGGTCAGATTTTACACTATCCAGTTTCATACCAATGGTCATCAATGCAACTTTACCTAATGGTAAACGGAGTGTCTGGTTTTCCGAATTAACTAAGTTGATAATAGCTTCCGCTGCTTTTACCGGATCACCTTCCTGTTTTCCATCTACACTTTTTAACTTGGTTCTAAATGCTCCTGCGGTTTCGGAATAATCAGTAATCTCGTTTTTAGCAAGTCCCAATCCGTTTCCCGCGAATTTTGTCCGGAACGGACCTGGTTCCACTATAGAAACTTTTATTCCGAGAGGTGCCACTTCTTGTGCCAGGGCTTCGCTAAACCCTTCTAAAGCAAATTTACTTGCATTATAAATCCCAAATCCGGCAAAGGCTTTGATTCCTCCATGTGATGAAATTTGTACGATATTTCCGCTTTTTTCCTTACGCATATAGGGTAAAACGGCTTGGGTCAGTTTTAAAGTACCAAAGAAATTAGCGTTAAAAACCTCCTTTACCTCTGCCATAGAAGTTTCTTCAATAGCACCTACAAAACCGATGCCTGCATTATTAACCAATACGTCAATCTTTCCGAATTTGTCAATGATGTTTAAAACGTTTTCTTCAATATTATGCTCATCTGTAATATCTAAAAGTATGGAATGGGCTTTATTCTTATACTTAGCATTAAAATCTGTTACCTGTTTCTGATTTCTAAACGTTCCGATCACGAAATCTCCGTTTTGAATAACGGATTCTGCAAGTACCTTACCTAATCCGCTTGAAATACCTGTTATTAACCAATTTTTCATAGACTTTTTTAAGTTTTAAATTATCCTAATGTTTGACATGGCGCAACCATTGTTGCCTCTTTTGTATTTTAATAAATTGATTTAAAATTAGTTATCCAATACTAATAAACACTAAAACGATTTTTTCAATTTATAAAAATTAAAATTTACTTTGCAAAAGTCTATTAAATTTAAAACTTAAAACTTGAAGTAGATTAAGTTTTTAAAGTCAGGTTTTTTCTAATTTTTGACATAAATTCAGGGGTAATACCGAGATAAGAAGCAATTACCTTTTGCGGAACACGGTATACAATTTTCGGATACCGTTGTTCTAGTTCCAAAAAACGTTCTTCGGCGGTCATACTTAAATTAGATAATGCTCTTTTTCTGGAGAAAGCGAAAGCCCTTTCGGTTGTAATTCTAAAATATTCACTTAATGCATGGATATCTCTGCAAAGTCCTTCAATATCTTGATAAGTCATTTGCAGAATTATAGAATCCTCTAGTGCTTCTACAAAGAGCGTAGCCGGTGTTTGCGTAATATAGCTATAAAAATCACTGGTAAAATGGTCTTCAATAGCAATTTGAACCGTATGCTCCTTACCTTCTCTATCTATAAAAAATGAACGAAAAGCTCCTTTTTCAATGTAATTTCGATATTTACAAACGTGATCAGGTTGGTCTATCAACTCCCGTTTTTTAATCGATTTGGTTCTGATTATAGAAGTCAATCTTTCTGTTTCCCCTGCGGTAAGAGTAACGTACTTTTTAATATTTCCTAATAGATTAACATATAAGTCCATTTTTTCCGGATGTATCGTAGGGTATTTCGAACTTTAAAATTAGTAAAATTATAATTGATAAAAGGTTCGTAAGTCTTGTATCAATAGTTCAATACCATCATTTGAGGTGATATTTGTCAACCCCATAGGGAAGCAGTAAGATTTAATTTAGAAATCAGGATTTAGTTGGTAATTAATAACTTCAATCAATAGTTTTTTCAGTTCAGTGGCTAAAGTAGTACTACTGAAAAACGATTATAATTAGTCAATTTTATCCATCAATATTTGGATCTGTTTTTATCTTTTATTTTAAGATAGTAAAGGTGAAGCTAAACCTATTTTAGAAAAAAAAATCTTTTCCCATATTTTCCCTAAAAATAACTTACATTTACTCCTGTTAAAAAAAACTTAATTATTAATAAATCAACTCTTTATCTTTAAATATTGTTTTTAAACAGTTTTATTACGGGATAAACTTTTAGATTTTTTTTAGGCTAACTCAAAATATAAATACATGGTAAAAAATTACTTTCCCACACAACCTAAGCCAGTACTTAAAAAAAATAAACCTATCCTAAGCTTTGCATTAATAGCCATTTATATATTGACTTCATTAGCTGCATATTCGCAAAGTTGTACGATTAATGCCGGGTTAGATCAAATTATTTGTGGTAACGATCGCATGCAGTTACAAGGAGTTAGTCCGGATACGTATGCAGACGGTCCTACTTGGAGTCAGGTGTCCGGTCCATCCGTAATTATTAGTGATCCGAATATTGACGATCCGGAGATTACCGGTTTTGTCGCCGGAAATACCTATACGTTTAGATATGCGGCAACTTGTTTTAATGGAGATACTCCCTTTCAGGAAGTTTCTATTAGAGTAGAACCCGTGACTCAAGCAAGTGCGGGTGCAGATATAGCTTCTTGTCCGGATAATACCGGTGCTATCGTTATTTCCGGAAACTCTCCAGCTAATTCCGGTGAAACCGGTCTATGGACTATTGAAGGGGCAAATAACGCAGGAGTTACCATTAATTTGCCTAACTCGGCATCAACACCTATTACTTTAGCAGATAATGTTGCTGGTACCACACGCTTACGTTGGACCATCAGAGGGGCTAACTTTGCTCCCGGACGATTTTGCTCTTCTTTTGATGAATTAATTATTACCAATTATGGAGGTCAAAATCCGATAGAAGCCGGAAATAACCAAACCTTATCTAATTGCTATACGGTTAGTCAAAATACCAGATTAAACGGAAGCTTTGGTGGAAATAACTTAAACGGACAACAAGGCACCTGGATCTTTGTAAGTGGGCCTAGTAATCCTACTATCAGTAATATTAATAACGCTCGAACTCCAGTGTCAAATCTTATTGAAGGAACCTATACCCTTCGCTGGGAGGTTGTAGGGCCTTGTGCTATGGGTTTGGATACGGTTACTATTACCGTGCCCGAAGCAACACAGGATGTTACTCCTGCTTTTATTGAAAATGATAATGTAAGATTTTGTGATGCAGGAGCTACCGAAGTAACACTCGTAGGATCTACTCCTGACTTTACTAATGAAACTGTACAATGGACACAAATTGCAGGTCCAGCAGCTACTATAGAAAGTCCGACAAATAGCACCACCCGTATCACTGGTCTTTCCAATCCGAATAGTTACCAGTTTCAATATACTATAACAAATAATATTACCGGGTGTACTACTTCAGATACTGGCAGGGTTCGCTATGATGTCAATACGATTTTCATAAATGTAAACAATGGTAATAATATAGTAACAACTTGTGGTGAAACTTCAGCTAGCATCCCTTTTACGTTTACGGGTGGTAATCAAACCCAATTTCGAATTGTTTCAGGTCCCGATGATTCAGCTCTCAGTTTTCCGACTAACTATCAAACTATTTCCGGTAATTCGGTTACGGTAAATTCTTTTGACGCACCAGGTACTTATCGAATTAATTTTAGAAGAAGACGTACTGGAGACCAATTGACGAGTTGTGATGAAGCTAATGATGCTATTAATGTAACTATCTCCGCAGTTCCCAGTGGAGCTAATGGTGGTTCGGATCAATTTTTAAATTGTGGCTTGACAAACGCTAGTCTTGCCGGTAATGCTATAAATGATGGCGAACAATCTGTTTGGACCCAGGTTTCAGGGCCTAATACAGCTACTATTAGCGATATTTACGCCCAAGCCCCCTCTATTTCTAATATGATCCCGGGAACTTATATTTTTAGATATACGGTAACAGCAGGACCTTCCTGTACTCCCCCGGCCACAGCTGAAACAAGGGTAGAAGTTTCACCTACTTCGAATAACCCGGTTGAAGCTGGTCCGAATCGAACGGATATTTGTATCAATGCCCCCGTTCAATTAGATGCGGATCCTGGAACAGCAGCACAATTCGGTACTTGGTCCGGGCCTCCTGGTATTACCTTTAAAGATATAAATGACCCTAAAACCATCGCAACAGGTTTTATAGCTGGTACTACTACCTATACCTTAACTTGGACATTGGACAACAATAGTGATAGCGGTTGTACCCTGGCTCCGGCAAGCGATACCATGACCGTCACTACTAATAATTTTACTTCTCCAACTCCATCAGACGCAGGACCAGATCAATGTTTAAATACGGGAACTACAAGCGTTACGTTAGCAGGTAATGAACCTGGTACGAATGAGCAAGGGCAATGGACGGTTACTCCTACATCGGGAGTTACTTTTACAGATGATACTGCATTTAATGCCGTAGCGACAGTTCCCGGTGACGGTATTTATACGTTTACCTGGACAATCGGATATAACATGGCTCCTCCCGGAAATACATGTCCAGCTACCTCAGATAGTGTTGAAGTGGTCATTGCAGATACCGCAGCCGTAGTAGATGCAGGTCCCGATCAAAGCCTTTGTTTAGATCCGAATACGCTATCTTTTAATATGAATGCAGACCCTGCTCCAGCGGGAGGAATAGGAACCTGGAATTTAGTTTCCGGAAGTAGATTTTCCGTAGATGATGAAAATAGCCCCACGGCTACTTTTTCAAATCTTCTGGACGGTGTATACGTTTTTGAGTGGGTGATTACTTACGGAGATTGCCCGGCAGGTAGTACTCCTGATCAGGTGACTATAGAAGTTGGAATTCCACCTACACCTGCTAATATCCCTGCTGGTAACCAGGTTATTTGTAGCGATAACAATACAGTCATCACAGCCGATCCTTTACAAAACCCTAATACAGAGTTCGGCACCTGGGCACTGGTTTCCGGACCTAATTCCCCAAACATCAACGACCCTGGTTCAAACAGTATTAATGTCACTAATTTAATTACCGGTCTTTATACTTTTAGCTGGACGGTAACTTCTAATTCGCCTCTATGTCCGGTTTCTACTGCCACGGTAGACGTTGAAGTATTTGCTCCGGTTAGTGCCGGGCCTGATCAGGATTTATGCGAAGTGACTAGTGTTTTACTAGAAGCCTCTGCGGGTGCTACTGGTACCTGGACGCAAGTAGGTACCATTACAGATGCTGCGACTATAACCCAATCTCCTACCAATAGCAATACGGCAAATGCAACTGTTACCCCTGGGAATACCTATCTATTTGAATTTAACACGGATTATACAGGAAATGGAGCTACCTGTAATTCTTCGGATCAGGTAGAAATAGTGGTAAGTTCCGGTCCTAGCAGTCCGCCAATGTCCGGACCAGATCAAATACTATGTAACGGAGATACTACCCAAACGACATTAGCAGGAAATACGCCCCCGGGTGATCCAGGGTTGATGGCTACCTGGAGTTTTCTGGCAGCACCCACAGGAAGTGTGGCAAACATTACTACACCAACAGCTAATAATACAACGGTTACCGGTCTAAGTGTTCCGGGAGTTTATATTTTACAATGGAACTTTGCCACCGCTAATTGTTCAAGCGAAGCCGATATTATGCGTATGGAAGTCTTTGAGGCACCTACCCCCGTAGAAGCTGGACCGGATCAAACTAATGCTTGTCAACAGGATATTCAGTTAAATGCAACTACGCCTACCGCAGGTATCGGTACCTGGTCTTTTGCTAATCCCGGCGATGATCCGTCCGGAGGGACTATCGTAATTGACAGTCCTAATAATCCACAAACTACTTTATCAAACATTCCTAATGATATCGGAAACGACGGAGTAGCTGATGTATACCTACTTACCTGGACCGTTTCTACCGGACAAACTTTCCCTGATCTCAGTTCAGCGTGTAATCCACAATCAGATACGGTTGAGGTTACCTTTACCGGAACTCCTCCCACTCCTGCTGATGCAGGGCCGGATCAAAGCTTTTGTGATCGAACCCAAACTTTTATGGATGCCGTTGACCTAACAGAAGGCTCCGGAACCTGGACGCAAACAGCGGGTCCAATTGGCCCTACTATTGCTTCGCCAAACAATCCAAACACCCTTATTATTGATTTTGTACCGGGAATTTACGAATTTACCTGGACGGTGACCGGAGGCGGGTGTACAGATACTGATACCGTATCTATTGAAGTACAACAAGGTCCGGGAACTGCAAATGCAGGACCGGATCAAACTGTAAACGAATTTGAAACAATTCAGTTAAATGCAACTCCTGCGACGGCACCTACCACCGGAGAATGGACACAAATTTCTGGACCTAGCACCGCTAATTTTATTGATGCTTCCGCCCCAAATACTCAAGTTACCGGAACTGTGGCTGGAAGTTATATTTTTGAATGGACGCTTTCTAATGGTAGTTGTAGTGTTGTTTCAGATCAGGTAACTGTTAACATTCGTGCTATTGTAGATTTAGAACTGACCAAAACTGTTTTACCTACGGCAGCCAAAGCCGGAGAGACCGTAACCTTTACCATAGCAGTTTTTAATAATGATGCCATCAACAGTTCTAATGCTTCAGGGGTACAAGTCACAGATATTATTCCAAATGGTTATACACTAGTTCCTGGAACCGTTAGTAATTCAGGCTTATACAATGCCGGAAATCTTTCAGTAACCTGGAACAATCTTTCCATACCAAACGGAACCACCCTTAATTTGACTTTTGATGCGGAAATTAATGAAACCGGAACGTATATTAATACTGCCGAAATTACTGGTGGAAATGAATTTGATTCCGATTCTACTCCAAATAATAACAATACTTCCGAAGATGATCAGGATACGGCTGAAGTTACAGTGACTCCAAATGATAATCCGGTTGCCGTTAGGGATGAGGATTTAAATAATACCATCGGGGATAATGTTGAAATTTCTATCCTTACCAACGATACGGATGTTGATGGAACAATTGATCCGGCCTCGGTAAATTTAATAGTTCCGTCAGGAATTACCGGAATGCCAGATATTGATGGTGATATTATTGGTTTTGTTGTTTTTAATGAAGGTACCTGGGAATATAATGCGAATACAGGTGTACTTACTTTCTCTCCCGAACCTGGTTTTACTGGAAATCCAACCATTATCGAATATACGGTTCGGGATGATAGCGGAAATACTTCGAACCAAGCCGAAGTAGAAGTTACGTATACCGTAGCTCCTCCTATTGCTAACAACGATCAAAACTTAGACCCTTCCCCTATTGGTACTGCTACGGTATTAAACATTATAAACAACGATCAACTCCCTGACGGAAGTATTCCGAACCCTGATGATGTTGCTGTGGATCTTGACCCAGGTACAACTGGTGTTCAAACAAGCATAACAATTTCAGGGGAAGGTGCTTGGTCTTATAATGAAACTACCGGAGAAATCACCTTTACTCCGGATGCTGGGTTTACTACGGATCCTACTCCTCTTACCTATACCTTAATTGATTTGGATACCAATCAAACCGATACCGCGATCGTTACGGTAGTCTACGAAGTACCTCCGGTTGCAGTTAATGATTTCAGTACGGGAAATACTGTAGGAACCACTGTTTCCCTATCAATTATTGGTAATGATACGGATGCCGATGGTACGATTGACTCTTCAATGGTAAATTTGGTTGCGCCCACCGGAGCTACCAATATAGTTACCGACCTGGACGGGGATGTGATTGGATTTACCGTTCCTGACGAAGGAACCTGGTCGTACAATCAAGCTACCGGACAGCTGGAGTTTGATCCGATCAATGGCTTTACCGGAAACCCAACCGATATTACCTATACGGTACGGGATAATGATGGGAATGAATCTAATGTAGCGACCGTATCTGTAGGCTATGGTGTGGCAGCCCCGATTGCTAATAACGATACAAATTCTATCGCTACACCTATCGGAAACAATACTGATATTGCTGTTTTAAATAACGACACGTTAGCAGACGGAACTACACCTATGCCTTCGGATGTTGCTATTGATTTAGACACCGCTACCCCTGGAATCCAAACTACCTTTACTGCTCCCGGGGAAGGAACCTGGGACTACGATACCGGAACAGGGATTTTAACTTTCGACCCCTTACCTGCTTTTACCGGGAACCCAACACCAATTACCTACGAACTAACCGATTTAGACAACAATCAAACCGATACGGCTTTAATTACTATTACCTACCAGGTACCGCCCGTTGCTGTAAATGATTCTAATACCGGAAATACTGTAGGTTCAACTGTTTCCGTAGCGATTATTAGTAATGATACGGATGCTGATGGTAGCATTGACCCGGCAACGGTAGATTTGGTTGCTCCGGGAACTGCTACCAATATTATAACTGACCTGGATGGGGATGTGATTGGCTTTACCGTTCCTGGCGAAGGAACCTGGTCGTATAGCCAAGCCACCGGACAACTGGAATTTGACCCAATCAATGGCTTTACCGGTAATCCAACTGATGTAACTTATATCGTTAGGGATAATGATGGGAATGAATCTAATGTAGCGACCGTATCTGTAGGCTATGGTCCAGCCGCTCCAATTGCTAATGACGATACCAATACAACGGCTACATCTATTGGAACCAATACCGATGTGGCTATTTTAAACAATGATACCCTGGCTGACGGAACTACGCCTATGCCTTCGGATGTTACTATTGATTTGGACACCGCTACCCCTGGAATCCAAACTACCTTTATTGCTCCTGGAGAAGGAACCTGGGACTACGATACCGGAACCGGGGTTTTAACTTTTGACCCGGAACCTACTTTTACTGGGAACCCAACACCAATTACCTATGAACTAACGGATTTGGATAACAATCAAACCGATACGGCTTTAATTACTATTACCTACGAAGTGCCTCCGGTGGCAGGTAACGATTCCAGTACCGGAAATACCGTAGGTACCACTGTTTCTATAGCAATAATTAGCAATGATACGGATGCCGATGGTACGATTGACCCGGCAACGGTGGATTTGGTTGCTCCGGGAACTGCTACTAATATTATTACCGATCTTGATGGAGATGTGATTGGGTTTACTGTTCCTGGTGAAGGAACCTGGTCGTACAATCAAGCTACCGGACAGCTTGAATTTGATCCGATCAATGGTTTTACCGGAAACCCAACCGATATTACCTATACGGTACGGGATAATGATGGGAATGAATCTAATGTAGCGACCGTATCTGTAGGCTATGGTGTGGCAGCCCCGATTGCTAATAACGATACAAATTCTATCGCTACACCTATCGGAAACAATACTGATATTGCTATTTTAAACAACGACACGTTAGCGGACGGAAGTACACCTATACCTTCTGATGTTACTATTGATCTGGATTTGGGTACAACCGGAATCCAAACTACCTTTACCGCTCCTGGGGAAGGGACCTGGGACTACGATACCGGAACAGGGATTTTAACTTTTGACCCGGAACCTGCTTTCACCGGGAACCCAACACCAATCACCTACGAACTAACGGATTTGGACAATAACCAAACCGATACGGCTTTAGTTACAATTACCTACGAAGTGCCTCCAGTGGCAGTTAATGATTCCAGTACTGGGAATACTGTCGGTACCACTGTTTCCGTAGCGATTATTAGTAATGATACGGATACGGATGGTAGCATTGACCCGGCAACGGTAGATTTAGTTGCTCCGGGAACTGCTACCAATATTATAACCGACCTTGATGGAGATGTGATTGGCTTTACCGTTCCTGGCGAAGGAACCTGGTCGTACAATCAAGCTACCGGACAGCTGGAATTTGATCCCATCAATGGTTTTACCGGAAACCCAACGAATATAACTTACACCGTTAGGGATAATGATGGAAATACTTCAAATGTAGCGACCGTATCTGTAGGCTATGGTGCAGTCGCTCCAATTGCTAATGACGATACCAATACAACGGCTACACCTATCGGAGCTAATACGGATGTAACTATTTTAAACAACGACACGTTAGCAGACGGAACTACGCCTATGCCTTTGGATGTTACTATTGATCTGGATCCGGGTACAACCGGAATTCAAACTACTCTAAGCGTTGCTGGGGAAGGGACCTGGGACTACGATACCGGAACTGGGGTTTTAACTTTTGACCCGGAACCTACTTTTACTGGGAACCCAACACCAATTACCTATGAACTTACGGATTTGGACAATAACCAAACCGATACGGCTTTAGTTACAATTACCTACGAAGTGCCTCCGGTTGCGGGTAACGATTCCAGTACTGGAAATACCGTAGGTACCACTGTTTCCGTAGCGATTATTAGTAATGATACGGATGCCGATGGTATGATTGACCCGGCAACGGTAGATTTGGTTGCTCCGGGAACTGCTACCAATATTATAACCGACCTTGATGGAGATGTGATTGGCTTTACCGTTCCTGGCGAAGGAACCTGGTCGTATAGCCAAGCCACCGGACAACTGGAATTTGACCCAATCAATGGTTTTACCGGAAACCCAACCGATATTACCTATACAGTACGGGATAATGATGGGAATGAATCTAATGTAGCGACCGTATCTGTAGGCTATGGTCCAGCCGCTCCAATTGCTAATAACGATACAAATTCTATCGCTACACCTATCGGAACTAATACCGATATTACTATTTTAAACAATGACACCCTGGCTGACGGAACTACGCCTATGCCTTCGGATATTACTATTGATTTGGACACCGCTACCCCTGGAATCCAAGCTACCTTTATTGCTCCTGGGGAAGGGACCTGGGACTACGATACCGGAATAGGAATTTTAACTTTTGACCCGGAACCTGCTTTTACCGGGAACCCAACACCAATCACCTATGAACTAACGGATTTGGACAATAACCAAACCGATACGGCTTTAGTTACAATTACCTACGAAGTGCCTCCAGTTGCGGGTAACGATTCCAGTACTGGAAATACCGTAGGTACCACTGTTTCCCTAGTAATAATTAGCAATGATACGGATACGGATGGTACGATTGACCCGGCAACGGTAGATTTGGTTGCTCCGGGAACTGCTACCAATATTATAATTGACCTGGATGGGGATGTGATTGGGTTTAGCGTTCCTGGCGAAGGAACCTGGTCGTATAGCCAAGCTACCGGACAACTGGAATTTGACCCAATCAATGGCTTTACCGGAAACCCAACCGATATTAGCTATACGGTACGGGATAATGATGGGAATACTTCGAATGTAGCGACCGTTAATATCACCTATAATCTTAATGAACCTATTCCGGAAGATGACAATAGATTAAATAATATTACAAATACCTCCGTAAGCTTAGACATTTTATTAAATGACCGATTGGCTGACGGTAGTACTCCGCTTCCCTCCGATGTGTTTGTAAATTTGATAACACCGGGAAGCGTCACTACTTCTAATCCGGTAACCGGGGCGAATGGTACTACCATTGGGTTTACCGTTCAAAATGAAGGAATTTGGTTGTACAACGAGGTTTCAGGTAGTATTACTTTTACTCCGGAAACCGGTTTTACGGCTGATCCCACCCCTATTACTTACACGATTCAGGACAGTGATAACAATGCTATAAGTACAACTTCGGCTACGATCACTATTGATTATGATATACAAGCTCCTATTGCCCGAGATGATGAAAATTTAGGTAATACTCCGGGAAATACAGTGACTCTTTTACTGCTTACAAATGATAGTGATCCGGATGGAAGCTTAGATCCGGCAAGCGTGAATTTAGCTACGCCTGTCGGGGCTTCAACTATCCTAACCGATGCCGATGGAGACGTAATTGGTTTTGATGTTCCCGGAGAAGGAAGTTGGCTATATGATTTGAATACCGAAACGATAATTTTTAGTCCGCTCCCTGGCTTTATCACCCAACCTACACCTATAACTTATACAATAGATGACAACGACGGCAACCTCTCTAATAATGCAGAGATTAGGGTAGATTACCTGGATGTAGCTAATCTTTCACTTGTAAAATCAGTAGTCGATGGAGATCTTACTCCGCTCCCCGGTACCGAAATTACATTTAGAATTACAGTAACCAATGACGGACCGGATACTGCTACAGGGGTACAGGTAAGGGATCAGTTACCCACCGGATTTGATTTTGTATTATTTAGTTCGACTGCTGGTAGCTACGATGAAAATACAGGGATTTGGAATGTGGGAACGGTACCTTCCGGTAATTCGGAAGTGTTATTAATTGATGTTTTAGTTAATACAACTGGTAATTTTACAAATATTGCTGAAATAAGTGCTTCTGATGTTTTAGACTTAAATTCAACTCCAAATAATGACGATGGAGATCAAAGTGAAGATGATGAAGATGTAGTGACCATAACACCTGTTCAATCTCAAGCGGATTTATCTTTAGAAAAAACAGTAGTAGACGGAGATACTTCGCCTTTAGTAGGTACTGAAATTACTTTTAGAATTACAATAACTAACGACGGACCTCAAACCGCCACCGGGGTTCAGGTAAGAGATCAATTGCCATCGGGATTTGATTTTGTATTATTTAGTTCTACGGCGGGGAGTTATGATGAAAATACAGGGATTTGGAATGTAGGTACCGTTCCTTCAGGAAGCTCAGAAGTATTATTAATTGATGTTTTGGTTAACCCAACCGGAGATTATACGAATATTGCCGAAGTAAGTGCTTCCGATGTAATCGATAATGATAGTACTCCAGATAATGATGACGGAGATCAAAGTGAAGATGATGAGGATGCAGTGACCATAACACCTGTTCAATCTCAAGCGGATTTATCGTTAGAAAAAACAGTAGTAGACGGAGATACTTCGCCTTTAGTGGGTACTGAAATTACCTTTAGAATTACGGTAACTAACGATGGGCCTCAAACCGCAACCGGGGTTCAGGTAAGAGATCAATTACCTACCGGATTTGATTTTGTATTATTTAGTTCTACGGCGGGGAATTATGATGAAAATACAGGGATTTGGAATGTAGGTACCGTTCCTTCGGGTAGCTCAGAAGTATTATTAATTGATGTTTTGGTTAACCCAACCGGAGATTATACGAATATTGCCGAAGTAAGTGCTTCCGATGTAATCGATAATGATAGTACCCCAAATAATGATGACGGAGATCAAAGTGAAGATGATGAGGATAACCAAGTAATTACTCCGGTGCAGAGTTTTGCTGATATTTCACTTAACAAAGCAGTGGTAGATAATGATATCAACGTACAACCTGGAGATGAGATTACGTTTCAGGTAGTCGTAACCAACGATGGACCGGATCGGGCAACGGGTATTCAGGTCAGTGATGTATTACCTGTAGGTTTCGATTTTATCTTATTTAGTACTACCTCGGGTACTTATGATGAAAATACCGGAGTTTGGAATGTAGGAACGATTCCTTCAGGCTTTACCCAAACCTTATTGATTGATGTGCTGGTAAATAACCCTACCGGAACACCCGGTGAATTTATAAATGTAGCAGAAGTTACTGCTGGAGACCAAATTGACCCGGATAGTTCGGTTGCCAATGATGATGGAGATCAAAGTGAAGACGATGAGGACCGCATCCAGATATTTGTGGAACGGGCAGATTTAAGTTTAGAAAAATCGGTTAATACGAATACTCCGAACGTAGGCGAAACGGTTACTTTTACCCTTCAAATTAATAATGAAGGCCCGGATGCAGCGACAGGTGTTTCTGTAGAAGATACGTTACCCATTGGGTTTAACCAGGTAAGTGTGGTAAGTAACGCCGGAACTTATGAAGCAGCCGAAAATAAAGTGGTTTGGAACAATCTAACGATACCGGTAGGCGGACTTAGCTTAACTTTTGAAACCATCGTACAGGAGCCTACTTTGGCTGAAGATGAATATGTGAATGTCGCCCAAATAACGGGAAGTAACCAGTTTGACCCGGATAGTAGTCCGGCTAATGATAACGGAGACCAAAGTGAAGATGACGAAGACAATGCGTTTATCCAAACTCCGGGCATCGACATTGAAGTTACAAAAGAAGTAAGTAATGCTAACCCATCTATTGGCGATGAGATTTTATTTACTATTACCGCAATCAACACCGGAACTCTGGCAGCAACAAATGTACGTATTGAAGATCGGTTACCGACCGGATATCGATACCTTACTCATGAAACTACCTCCGGGACGTATAATGAAAACACCGGGATATGGGAAGTTCCTTCGGTAAGTAATTCCGGTTCGGAAATCCTAACCGTAAGTGTTGAAGTTTTAGATATTGATGATTATGTGAATATTGCTACTTTACTAGACCTGGATCAGATTGACGGAGACCCAACTAATGATAGCGACGAAATTACGATTACTACTATTTGTCTAAATGTATATAATGAATTTACTCCTAATAATGATGGTACCAATGATTTCTTTTATATCGATTGTATTGAGCGGTTTCCCGGGAATAAACTAATTATCTACAATCGATGGGGTAATATCGTTTACCAAAAGCAGAATTACGATAATTCCTGGCAGGGTACTTCAAATGGCAGGGCTGTTATTTATACTGAAGAACAACTTCCCGTAGGAACTTACTACTACACATTAGATTTAAATGACGGTAACGACCCGAAATCAGGATGGATATACTTAAACCGATAATAGAATGGCACTACAAATAATAAAAAATAACCCGATGAAAGTAGTTTTAAAAAGTGCATTAATTCTATGTACCTTACTTATGTACTTAAAGGGAAAAGCACAACAGGACCCGCAGTTTACACAATATATGTACAATACGTTAAGTGTAAATTCTGCCTATGCTGGCTCGAGAGGATTTTTAAACGTAGTGGCTATTCACCGTTCGCAGTGGGTAGGCATTGACGGTGCACCGAGAACCCAAACTTTAACGGTGGATTCACCGATAGGTAAAAAAGCAGGATTGGGATTATCTATAGTCAATGATCGTATCGGGCCATCTGATGAACAATTTATTGACCTTAACTTTTCTTATACTATTCAGGCTTCTTATACACATAAACTATCTTTTGGGATTAAAGGCGGAGGCCGGTTATTTAGCATAGACTGGTCACGGGGTCAATCTCAGAATCCTGATGCTTTGTTACAAAATATTGATAATAAAATTTTACCTACCGTAGGTGCGGGTTTATACTTGCATAGTAAAAAAAGTTATATTGGTATTTCCATTCCCAACTTTTTTACGGATCAGCATTTTGATGATATCCAGAATTCTGTAGCTTCTGAGCGATTGCATTTTTTCCTGATTGCAGGATTGGTTTTTGACCTTAAGAATACTATTAAATTTAAACCTGCTACGCTGGTAAAGCATGTTGTTGGGGCTCCGCTAATTGTAGATCTATCTGCTAATTTTATGTTTCACGAACGGGTTCGTTTAGGGCTTTCTTATCGCTGGGATGATTCGGTAAGCGGATTGGCTGGGTTTCAAATTACCCCCGGTTTATTAGTAGGCTATGCGTATGACTATACAACTACCGAGTTGCAACGTTTTACTACAGGTAGTCATGAAATTATGATTCGATTTGAATTAAAAACACAAGAACAACGTCTTAAATCTCCACGATTCTTTTAATTTGATAACTATGAACTTAAAATACTTATGTTACTCTTTAATTTTTCTGCAAACGATGGGTTACGGTCAGAAAAAGTTTAAAAATGCAGATGCCCTCTTTGAGAAAATGTGGTATAAGGAAGCGGCAGAAGCTTATGAATCAGGATTGAAAAACGGAAACTATACGGCACTAGCATTAAAGAATGCAGGAGATGCACACTATTTTAATACTAATATGCCGGGGGCGGCAAAATGGTATGACATTTTACTTTCTCAATTTCCGGAGGAAGCAACTTCTGACTATTATTTTAGATATGCACAATCTTTGAAAGGAATGGGAGATTACGGACAGGCTAAAAAATGGATGAAGCGTTATACGAACCGGACAAGTACAACTACTAGCACTTCTCCCAATGTTACGAACATTCAAAAAATAGTAGCGCAGCAGCCTGAATATGAATTAAAGAACATATCAGTAAATACTGCTTTATCGGATTTTGGTCCGATGTATTTTGAAGATCAGTTGGTATATGCTTCGGCAATTGATTCTTCTTATTATAAAAAGCGTACTTACGGTTGGAATCAGCAACCTTATCTTAATTTATTTATCGGAAAACTAAATACGACAGGTACGGACGTATTAGAAGCCGAAGAATTTTCAAGGGAAATCAATACAAAATACCATGAAGCTACACTTGCTTTTTCTCCGGACGGTCAAACCCTATATTTTACGCGAAATAACTACAACGGTAGTTTGAAACGGGATAAGGAAGGTACCAATCATTTAAAGTTGTATCGTGCACGGCGTAGTACGGATAAAGGTTCTGTTGATTGGATGGATATCGAAGAGCTTCCGTTTAATAGTGATTCCTATTCAGTAGGACACCCCTCTGTAAGTGAAGATGGTACTAAGTTGTACTTTGTCTCGGATATGCCCGGATCTATTGGTGAAACTGATATTTTTATGGTAGATATCCTTCCGGACAACACTTTTTCTTCACCTCGTAATCTTGGACCCATCATCAATACGCCCAACCGGGAAATGTTTCCTTTTATTAAGGATGAAATATTGTATTTTGCTTCAGACGGACATCTGGGATTAGGGGGATTGGATGTTTTTAAATATTCTTTTGATCAGACCGCTACCCTACCCCAAAATTTAGGGCCGGGAATGAATAGTAATTTGGATGATTTTGGGTTTATTACTAAAGACCATACCACCGGATTTGTTTGCTCTAACCGAAAAGGTGGAAAAGGAGATGATGATATTTATTCTTTTGAAAAGTTAGAGACCTCTTGTTCGCAATCCATTACCGGAACGGTAAAAAATAAGAAAAACGGACAAATTCTGAAGAATGCCAAGGTTGCCCTACTTACTCAAAACGGAACTGTCACCGCTGAAACTTTAAGTGATCAAAATGGTAATTTTTTCTTTGAAGAACAAATTAATTGTAGTACATCATATGTTTTAAAAATTTCTAAAAAAGGTTACAGTCCTGCTGAAGAACAAGTAACTATACCTGATGAAACCGGAGTAACCGATCGTTCTATTTTATTAGAGACGGTTGATGACCTAATTGTTGAAGAAAACGGGTTGTTAAAGATTAAAATTGGAATTATTTATTTTGATTTGGACAAGTCAAACGTACGAAATGATGCAGCAATTGAACTAAATAAGATTGTACTCTTAATGAAGCAATATCCTAAAATGAAAATTAAAATTGCTTCTCATACGGATGCAAGGGATTCTGATGCGTATAACCTTGATTTATCTGACCAACGGGCAAAAGCTACACAAGCGTATATTATCTCGCAAGGTATTAGTTCTAATCGTATTATTGAAGCTATAGGTTACGGCGAAACGCAACTCATCAATAAATGTGCTAATGGTATTCCGTGTAGTGAGTCCCAACATCAATTAAACCGAAGGTCTGAGTTTATTATTGTAGAGATGTAGGGGGGTGTTTAGTAGTAGATGTTTGGAGTGATTTACGTATTTGAATTATTAATGTCCGGTAAAGATTCAAGATCGCTATCGCTTCTAGAATCAAGACTCAAGACTTATTATTATAATATGAAAAATCAATATTGTAAAATTATTCAAGTAAAAAACAAATTCCTTTTAAACAGTAAAAAGCAAACTCCAAATGCTTTAAAGTTTGGGATTACCTTATTTCACTATGCTTTATAAACTTTTATGTGTTTTAATCGGACACTAGTATATAAATATACGCTTACTTTATATTTTCGAATTGTAATTTAGGAAAATGTGCAAAAGCTTTAAATTAAAAATCTACTATCCCAATTTTGCTATAGCTTTAGAAGTACCAAGTATTTTTCTTCGCTTAGTAGATTATTTCAAGTTTTAATTGAACTATGACAATATTATTCCTTACACTTACTTTTTATATCCTAAATTCAAATCAATTCTGAATAGATTTTACTATAAAATCATCTACTACTCTACTCCTATTTTCACTCTTAACCTTTAAAGGCGTGAATGGTATCTTTATTATATCGATAAACGCCATCTAGAGCACCAATCCAAATATCTTCGTTATCCGCTTCTAAAATCCCGAAAATCATTTCTTTATTAAATCCGTATTTTGACAATATTTCAGTTGCCATTGGCTTTTTATCATAACGGAAAAGTGATCATCATAGTTGATAAGTAATATATTTTAACTTAGCACTAAGCTAGATATATTGATGATGTTTTTATTATTTTACAGAAATACCGAATTTAAACTTGGCGACTTTAAAAATTAGAACAGGACTTTCATTTAAGCCTCAATTGCCGTACGTATTTTATATTATTTGAATTGCTATTATATTTTACATTTATAGTTGTTGGTTAAATTCTGTCTATATTATTCTATGTATGCAGGTAATGTTTTTTATGTTAAGTTTACTTTACAAAAGGAGCTAGTGAACTACACAAATCGTCATAAGCTGGTTTTATTTGGTTATAAACTCTAATGTTTCTTTGATGAAGTCAGTTTTTCCTAAAACATAAGCTCCTCGATCATTTTTAAATTTTGAAGCTAATTCCAATTTTAAACTTTCGTATTCTTTGGCTTTTTTTTCATTTGAATAAAGATAATCTCTAAAATCAATTTGTCTCCACATTATATTATCTTTTGGACACATGTGAATGTGAAAAATCTGTTCTTTTGTTCCATCCACATTATATCCTTTTCCAAAAGTTGAATACGTCTCAATATTCTCTCTATTCGGAACTACAAAATGAGAATATCCTAATTCAGTAAATTGAGCAATTAGATTCTCGTCAAAAAGTTTTTCTTTTGGTATTTCAATTATTAAATCGATATAAGGTTTTGATTTAATACTAGGAATTGATGAACTTCCAAAGTGTTCTATACGCAAAATTGTTTCGTTTCCAATTTTGTCAATGATTCGTTTCTTTTCTTCTGCATACATAGTTTTCCATTGTGGATTATGTTCAACCAATTCGATAGGAAAAAGTGTATTCCAGTCGTCTTTGGTCAAATCATTCAGTGTTTTTTTCATTCTTAGCGTTTAATTTGTTCAACTTGCGCACAATGTGCAGACAGCTATGATATATTATTACGGAGCAAGATATGAAATATCTTATCGGTGTGGAAATTTACTATTCTACCTGAAGCTGTACAAGTAGTAGCTGGTTCTCCACTACTGGTAGTGACGGGGGAGAACTGGGGTTCGCTTAGGCAGACCATACATCCAAACTCATACTCCGATTTCCATGTTAAAACCAAGTATTAAAAGTTAAAATTTAAGCGGCAGTCTTTTTTTCATAAGGCTGCTGTTTTCTTATCACCGCACAGACTCTATGTACTAGTTTATTTCTTATGTTATTAATAACAAGCATTTTTGGTTTTCCTTCCTCGACTTTTCGCTCGTAATATGCATTGAGTTCCGGATCATAGGTCTTGGCTGATAGTGCACATAAATGCAGTTGTTTTTTTAGTGTTTTATTAGCCATATGATCTACTCTAGCTCTTTTTCTAATACTAGTGCCAGAAGAGTGTTCAAAGGGTACAACGCCACAATAACAAGCTAATTGCTTTGGGTTTTGATATCGTGTAAAGAAGTTGGTGTATATGGTTAGGTGTAGTGCAGTGATTTTCCCGATACCAGTAACAGAAGTAGCTAAATTGATCGTCTTACTTAATTTATCATCAGAGAGTATCAGTTTGTGAATTTCCTGTTCAATCCTTTTGATTTCATCGGTAAATGTCTTTACTGTTTTTTTAATGTTTTTCTCAGCCAATTTACCTAACTCTGGAGCAAATGTTTTAAGTTCTTTGGGATATTTGGTTAAATCTGTTTTACTCTTTACCAAACGCTCCCTAATGGTTATTAATGTTTTAATCTTCTCCAATAGTTCGGGTATTGATTTATAAAGTTCTAGTTCTTCGTGATTCTTTGCAGCGTACTTTGCAATACGAATAGCATCGATTTGATCGTTTTTACCTCTTTGTAGTCCAAGGCTTCTTATAATCTTAAGAGACATCTCTACACAAAGATTTGCTTGTTTCTCTATCAATTTTGTAATGATCAATTTGCTATAAACACCTGTATGTTCCATACATATCAAGGTTTTTGAGAGTTCAATCTTTTGATTTTTAAGTAATCTCAGAAAAGCTTTAATCCCTTTGACAGTATTTTCAAAAACGTAAGAAGTGGACTCTGAATTGATCAGAATAGCTACATCAAACGTTAATTTAGAGATGTCGATACCAATAAAATTAGAAAAATTTTGTTTATTCATAATCAGATATTTTTAGTGATAACATACCCAAGAATCTGAACAACAATCGAAACCCTGATACTAGGCCTAAAAACCTGAATTTCCATTTGATACTGTTTCAGAAATAACCGATAAAGGATTTAATCGGAGGATAAGTCTAAAAACTTTGCAACGCTCTTAATTCACCTTTATCGGTTGGGTGGTTATCCACAATTATTAAGGTTATCAACAAAGAAAAGAAAAAGAAGCAAAAAGAAAAGAAAATCAATCACTTACATCATTATTAACTTCGTTAATATAACTCTATGTGAATAACTGTGCTAAACTAAGGGATACGCTCTTTATGAGTTCTAATGATTAGTATAGGAAGTATATCTTGTCGATTGGCGGTAATGATTTTATATACAAGTTAGCACCAATTTTTTTCCTATGGAAAGGTTTAGACTTCCTTATTTAAATCTACAACTATTTTACCAACTACGGTACGCTGCTCAAGACTATGAAGAGCATCGGGCACGTCTTTTAGTGAAATAACTTTTTGTATTGCTGGTTTTATCTTTTTATCGGCAATCATCTCAAGTACTGTTTTAATATTTTTGGTAACCTCAACCTTTTGAGTTAAAGCCATAAATTTTTGACTGCCACGATCAAATCGACCAAGAGATTTTACTTTAAGCATATTATAAAAATCACCTCCAACTAATACATATCTACCACTTTTCTTTAAAATCTGTTTGTATCGGCCTGGACATTCAAAGGATGCGGTATCAAATACGGCATCAAACTCTTTTCCAATTAATGCTTTTATTGAATCCTTTTTTTTGTAGTCGATAATTTCATCTGCCCCCCAACTTTTTACCACCTCAATTTTTTGAGTAGAACAGATTGCTGTTACGTAGGCTCCCTGAGCTTTTGCTATCTGAATGCCAAAAGACCCCACACCACCTGAGGCACCATTGACCAGCACTTTATTACCTAGATTGATCGAATAGAGAATCATTCCCATCATGGCAGCTTGACCAGAAATAGGCACGGTACAAGCTTGTTCAAAAGAAACTCCCTCAGTTTTTTTTACCAGGTACTTTTTATGAACAGTGGCATATTCTGCATAGCCTCCCCCATAGGATTTTCGAATGTCAGCTACCACTGCGTCACCTACTTGAAAACCTTTAACATTTCGCCCAATGCTTAGAATAGTTCCCGCTATATCCATTCCTAAGATTCTCTTGTTTTTAGAAGGTCTGAACAATCCAAAAATCAACCGAATAATAAGATAATTAGCTCGCACGATATGCCTATCAGCTGCATTGACTGAAGCACATTCAACTTTCACTAAAACTTCATTCTTATTAGGTATTGGGATTTTACGATTTTTTACAAGTTTTAATACTTTCTGAGGGTTCCCATAATCTCTAAAAATGATAGCACGCATCAATTTTGAATGTTTCATATTCTTTTTGATGCAAATTTATTATCGAATTGTGATTCGATCTTTGCCAGTGGGTTCAATGATCATTCATTGAGGTTCTTTTTGAACTCAGTAGGAGAATAACCAAATTCACTTTTAAACATTCGAGAAAAACTAGATGGATTGATAAACCCACAATCATAGCAGATTTCTTTTATGGAATTCTGAGAAAGAGCTAAATAACTACATGCTTTTTCTAACTTTTTTTGAGTGATGTATTTAGCCGGTGTGCCATCATACGTTTTGTTGAATTTCCTTTTAAAAGAAGCCATACTGTTATTAGTCATAGCTGCCAAACGATGAAGGTCCAAGGGTTCATACAAATTAGCCTCGATGACTTTCTTAAAGGAAAAAGTTTTATCAGAAAATAGACGTCTTATAATTAAATTCAAGTGTGAAGACTCTTCGGTTTGCAGAAGGAGCAGAATAATTTCTTTTAACTTAACAACTAAAATATCCTCACTCAATGCTGTTTTATGTTCAAAAAATTTGGCAACACTCATAAAATAGGCTTTTATTAAAGCCGAAGCATCTTCTTGAAAGCTGTCTTTCTTCAAGGGATGACCTAATTCCTTCCAAAACTTTGGCTTTTCACCAGCAAAAACTTCTTGTAGTACTTTTTGATTGAAATGAACAATAATAGTACTTATATATCCAGCTTCAATTTTTAAGAAACTACGTTCAACTGTTCGGCCACATAATGAAAGAATGACAGTTCCTGTTGTAGCAAAAAGCCCCGATTTTGTTACATCCTGATGATCGCCTTGAAGAATATAGGCAAAACAAGATTCAGAAGGTAAACTTAATTCTTTCTCTATGGGCGTAGATAATTGATACCAAGAGAATAATGGTTTATCATACAACGTAATTTGATTAAGTTTTTGAGCCATAGAGTTTACATTTTGCCTTCTGTGATTTTTTATTTTATTTGTTGTAATTAATATTAATCTGCGAGCGGCTATGGCATGTGTCCACAGAGCAAGATATTTATATTTGGCGGAATGGAAATATGCTATTCTGTCCATAAATAGATAATTAGCAATCGGTTTTTATCCTTATTCTAGTTTTTTGGGGAGTGAACCAAGATTTACCTTTTGTATACATTTGAGCCTATGTGGAGTGTAGCAAGGTATATGTTTAAACGTCTTGGCTAAAAATAGTTTCAATTTCGTAGAGTAGCCATATTTCTTGTCATTGTTGTAGATAGTTTTATATGGAATCTGTTTTTTTAATAGAAATGTATTTAGCTAAACCAAGCCCTTCACTTTTCCATTTTTCTTTAATTAAACAAAAACCGAACTTTAAAAATTTTCTTTAACTAAACCTGGCATTTGAATTATTTCAACAAATCAGCCAAATTATTTTTTCTCACTGGAACTCCTAATTTTTCTTTCTAAACTATTTATCATCATCCAATTTAAACTTATCAATGGTGTAGTCTAAAAGTTCTACCCCTCCGTATTGACCGTGTCCGGGAATAATCCTTTTTAAATTAGGATAAGCTTTCTTAATGGCTATAACGGTTTCTGACCACTTTTGAGTATTAGCGTCTGCCAAATTTCCTTTTCCAGAATGCAATGCCTTTATTAAACAACCCCCAAAAAGAAGATTTTTAGAAGGAATGTAACTGACGATATTATCATGAGTATGACCCGGACCAAAATAGGAATTTATGACTTCTTCTGTACCGATCTTTAAATTAATTTCTCTATCAAAACTGATTTGAGGTACTACTTCTTCATTCTTTTTAGCTAAGGTAATAGTTTCTTTATAAGCATAAGAAGGTATATCCCTACTATGAAATTCTTGCAAACCTCCCAGACAGTCTTTATGGAAATGATTGATTACAACTGCTTTTATCTTAAACCCTTTTTCTTCTGTAATCCAATTTATTAATTCTACCGTGGTTGAATCATTAATGGCCGTATCAAATACAATTACTTCCTTTTTATGAGCAAATATTAATCCATTACAAGGAAAATCCCCATACTTTGGAATTTTGATATAAGAAGTGTGTAACCAGGTATTTCTACTTAACTTCTCAATTTTTAGTCCTTTAGATTGATAGGTATATTTTGTTGATTCCTGTGCACTGGTATTAAACTGAAAAAGTATAAAAAGTAAGACTATAATTTTTATTATAAATGTTGAACTAGATTTTACTAAGAGGTTTTGATCGATAATAAATTTCATAATTTTTCAATTTAATGCTACTACCCTATCTAAACTATAACTACTAGGAGATTTTAATCCAATCTTCTTCTTTGTATTAAAATAGAGGACTGTATGGTCTGCTCTTTTAAGTGTAAAAACTTCTTTCGCTCTTTGTCGAGTTTAAAATTATTAAAATCTTGTTGGGTATTAAATTCTACCAAGTGTATTTCAAACGATATCTCCATATTACTTTCTATAATATAATTTTTACTTGGAAGAATTCTAAAGCTTAGCCGACCTTTGTATTTTAATATTATTAGAATTGCACAGCTTCAAACTAATTAAAAACCACTTCCTGCCCTTCTTTGATATAAATTAACTGGGTTATGTAAATCATTGGTTATCGTTTTATAAAACTAACTTAAGAAAATTGATGCTATAAGCCTTCAAATGGACTCACTTAAAATAATATTTCCTACAAAAAGTCGCTTTTTTAATTAATAAATTAAAGGGAAATTTAAAATCTTATGACCCGTTATAAAATTTTATGTGAATTCAATATGTTATTTTTAATAGTATATTTATAAATAATGGTTAATAAAACACTTAAATTATTACCTATTTCATAAAAAATTAAAACTCAGTACACTTCTTGTCTAGTTGATATGTGGTTTAATTCACATTTGTACAGTTTCAGTCTACGTTAAAATAAACCTCTATTTACGTACATCCTATAATTTTACCATTGTATTATATAAACTATAATTTTTCGGAGAAATGCTACGGCTAATTACTTCTTATATAACTCATATTTTATACATATATATGTTCAAAAGGCATTTTTTACTTTGGAAATAATTAATCGAATTTTAATTATTAGGTAAAAATTTTTGAATAATAATTTAGCCTTAAAAAGAACAGAAACAATAGTAAGGGTTTATATTCCTTTAAATTTTAATTAACAAATATCTACTTATGACTACAGTTAACACAAACTTGATAAAGAATTCTTTATCTAAAAAATTTCTAAGGTATTATACTGCCTATTAGCATTCCTTATTTAATAGTTCACTAAGTAGCAGATATTCCAATAGTACGGATTCAAACGATCGCTAGTAGTAATCTATGGCATACCTTTTAAAATCATGTGATATCAAAAGTATCATCATCTTACATATTTTGATCTGATAATTTGAGGAACAAAATATTATTAAACTAATATAAATTGCATAATTCAATATTTTAATTTTTAACTATGAAAAAACACAGACTATTCTATTATATACCGCTTCTTTTACTATTCCCGATAGTAGGTATAGCTCAAAATGTCGAAGTCGATGTGAACGTCGATATCAAACATTCGGTAAACGGAGTCTCGGACTTCGGAAGGGAACGACACATTACCATACATTCCAATCTATATGAAGGTGACTGGGAAGGGGAAATGGACAAAGCGAAATACCTTATCGATGACCTGGATGCTTATTTTGGTAGGGATAATGGTAACGCATCTTTCTTATTTGGGTTTACCCCGGCAGATCCGGACAGGCGTAACAAACACGACAGGGATAGCTTATCTAACATGTTAGGGTTTTGGCGTGGTTTTTTTGAAGACCGCCTCGTTGATGAGAACCGCGTGCAATTTAAAGATAAGATACAGAGTATGATCATGGGTACCAACCCCCACCCTACCTATCCTACTTTGTCCTATCGTCACCCTAGTGGTTCCACTTGGGGACGTGCCAATGGAACTATTTGGATTCCTCAAGATATTGAAACTTCTGCGGAATGGGTAGTTCAGTATATGGACGAATTCTTTTCAACAGAAGATAACAATGAAATGCCCCTACCAAAGTACTGGGAGGTAATCAACGAACCTGACTTTGTGTTGAACACAGGACAGTTTATGATGTCCAGTTGGGAAGATATCTTCGAATACCATAACCTGGTTGCCAAAGGGGTCAAAGAGAAGTTGGGTAGCAAGGCACCTAAGATTGGGGGTATGACCTGGGGGCTTCATGACCTGTTTAGAAGAGACGGTTTCTCCAGGTTTAAAAATGTAGACTACCCTAAGAATTTCTATGGTAATACACCCGGTGACCAGGTAGCAATAGATTATGCAATCAGCCAGGTGGACAAACCTTCTTTCTTTGTAGATAGAGCACAACCATGGTTCCAGTGGGATGTTATCTGGAAAGGTTTTATGGATACTGCCGGTAAGAACATGGACTTTTATGCAGTACATTTATATGATTGGCCTACCTATGACAACAACGGGGGTGTGACCAGAAGGGGTGGACACGTGGAAGCTACCCTGGAAATGTTAGAATGGTATGACGTATCTAAAAACGGAGCAGAAAATAGAAAGCCTGTCGTAATTTCAGAATACGGAGGGGTAAATGGTTCCTGGGATTTCAAACCGCATGATACCCGGTATGACTGGGAGATCATGAAACCCTTTAGTGCCATGCTAATGCAGTTCTTAGAAAGACCGGACTATATTGAACTTACCATGCCATTTACCCCTACTAAAGCACAGTGGGGGGATACGGATACGAACGGGGATGGTACCCCGGAATATAGGTACCAATACAAAATGCTACGGGATGATGATGGCGATGGTGAATGGGAATGGAGTGACTATATCAAATGGTTCGAACTTTGGTCAGAAGTAAAAGGTACCCGGGTAGATACCAAGTCTACCGATCCTGATATCCAAGTAGATGCTTATATTGATGGGAATGACGTTTATTTAATTTTAAACAACTTAGAACCCATAGCCAGGGACCTTAACCTTAACTTCTTTGGTAACACCCCTAACTTGCAAAGTGTAAATACAAAGCATTTATACTTATCCGGGATAAGGGACGTAAAGCTAGACAATACTACAAGTACTACTGCCCCAGGTTCTGTAGAGTTAGCAGCAGATGGGACTATGATTATCAAATATACCTATGCTAGTGACATCAGCATCAACCAGAATTCTATTGAGAAGAAGTTCTATGGTGAGGCGGTTAGTAACAATGAGCGGGTACAGATTAAACCAGGGGACAATAGTTTTTCTGTAAACGGGGTAACCGTACCTTCTAACCCAGCACAGGCGGAAGCCATGCTAAAAGTAACAGCAAACCTATTTAACGATGAAGATAACGATCCAAATAGCTTTTTAAGTATTAAAAAGCTAGTATTTAACGGAACCGAGATAGAAGCCCCTATCGATTGGAGGGGTGGGGATCAGAACAGAAGTAGATGGTTCGGGACTTTGGAAATCCCAATTCCAACAAATCTACTAAAAGAGGATAATGACATCGTAATCGATTTCCGTCATAACGGGGAAGTGAACGTAGTGAATTTACTTACCTGGGAATTCAGTAAAGTACCGGGAAGGTCTACCAAAGGAAATACGCTAAGTTCTTCTATTGAAGGTCTAACTAATGAGTCACCGGAAAATATCTTTTTATTCCCGAATCCTGCGACAGGACAGGTATTTATCCAAGGATTAGCAAAAGATGAGCAACATACGATAAAGGTATATGACCTAAAAGGTGCTCAATATCTAGATCAGGAACTTGGTAAAGATCATATCCTCAATATTGACAGTTTACCACAAGGGGTATACTTCCTTACGCTTATTAACCAAGCACAGGGAAATAAAACTTTAAAACTGGTAAAGAAATAGACTAATTTCAGTCTACGTAACGAACTACCCTCAAGGCAAAGCCATTGAGGGTAGTTTATTTTTATGTATATCTTACAAATTAGAATTTAATTCTTCTGAAGGATAACAAACCCAGGAAAGTATTATTGAAGGAAAAAAAGGTCTAAATAATATATCTTATAAATACTGCTAGATAAACAAACCTTTAAATAATTTAGGTTAATAGTTAAATCAACATAAAATTACAAAAACCCTTATATAAAAAATCCTATGTCTGTGTTGAAAAGCCTCGTCTGAGCTAAGGTTATTTCTACTTTTTTTCCCTTTAATTCCCAACTAATTTATTTATGAATCTTCTACTTATCAAATATCTATTTAGCTTTATAACTTGAATACAATAATCAATTAGGAACCATTTTAGTTTAAATCTTCCAACAAATTGCAGCTTATTCCTTTTAATAATAAAAGGGGAATTTTAAAATACTAATTCGCTATAAATTTTTATAAAAATCTTCTGTAAATTAGATATGCTATTTATTGAGTGTATTTATAAATAATAATCAATAAAACGATTAAATAACTAACTATTCCCCATAATATCAAAGTTCAGTTTACTTCTTGTACAGTTAATACGTAGTTTAATTTACGTTTGTACAGTTTGAGTCTACATCAAAATAAACCTTTAATTACCTATCATCATATAATTTTGCCATGGTATAATAGGAACTATAATTTTTAGGGGAATTTGGTATAACTGACCAAGTCCTATATACTTTATAGTATTTATTTAATATTTGTTTAAAAGGCATTTTTTACTTCGGAAATAACTAACCTATTTTTAGTTGCCAGGTAGAATTTATTTTAAATAAAAAAAATTTAAAAAGAACGGAAATAATAGCAAGGTTTTAAATTCCTTTAAAAATTAATTAACCACTCATAACTATGACTACAGTTAACACAAACCCAGTAAGAAAAATTTTATTAAAAAATTTTCTAAAGCATTTTACCACCTATTAAAATATCTAAATTGGCAGTTTAGTAAATATTAAGATATCCATATGGATATAATTATTTGCAGCTGAACCTTTCTCATATTTTCTAAAATCCATGTGTTGTAAATATACGTGATACCGCATATTTAGATCTAAAAACTTAGGGAATATAATTTATACAATCTACATAATCTCTATTAATCAATATTTTAATTTTTAACTATGAAAAAACACAATCTATTTTATTTTATCGGGCTTCTGATGCTATTTCCGATAGCAGGTATTGCCCAAAATGTTGAGGTCGATGTAAACGTCGATATCAAACATTCGGTAAACGGAGTCTCGGACTTTGGGAGGGAACGACACATTACCATACATTCCAATCTATATGAAGGCGATTGGGCTGGGGAACTAGATAAAGCGAAATACCTTATCGATGACCTGGACGCTTATTTTGGTAGGGATAATGGTAACGCATCTTTCTTGTTTGGGTTTACCCCAGCAGATCCGGACAGACTTAACAAACACGACAGGGATAGTCTTACAGATATGCTTGGATTTTGGAGAGGTTTTTTTGAAGACCTATTGGTTGATGAGGACCGCGTGCAATTTAAAGATAAAATACAGAGTATGATCATGGGTACCAACCCCCACCCTACCTATCCTACTTTGTCCTATCGCCACCCTAGTGGTTCCACTTGGGGACGTGCCAACGGAACTATTTGGCTTCCACAAGATATTGAAACTTCTGCGGAATGGGTAGTTCAGTATATGGACGAATTCTTTGTTGATAATGCCAGTAATGAAATGCCCCTACCAAAATATTGGGAGGTAATCAACGAACCTGACTTTGTACTGAACACAGGGCAGTTTATGATGTCCAGTTGGGAAGATATCTTTGAATACCATAACCTGGTTGCCAAAGGGGTTAAAGAGAAGTTGGGTAGCAGGGCACCTAAGATTGGGGGTATGACCTGGGGACTTCATGACCTATTTGCTGGAGACGGTTTTTCCAGGTTTAAAAATGTAGACTACCCTAAGAATTTCTATGGTAATACACCCGGTGACCAGGCAGCAATCAACTATGCAATCAGCCAGGTGGACAAACCTTCTTTCTTTGTAGATAGAGCACAACCATGGTTTCAGTGGGATGTTATCTGGAAAGGTTTTATGGATACTGCCGGTAAGAACATGGACTTTTATGCAGTACACTTATATGACTGGCCTAGTTATGATAATAACGGAGGGGTGACCAGAAGGGGTGGACACGTAGAAGCTACCCTGGAAATGTTGGAATGGTATGATGTTTCTAAAAACGGAGCAGAGAATAGAAAGCCCGTCGTAATTTCAGAATACGGAGGGGTAAATGGTTCCTGGGATTTCAAACCGCATGATACCCGGTATGACTGGGAAATCATGAAGCCCTTTAGTGCCATGCTAATGCAGTTCTTAGAAAGACCGGACTACATCGAACTATCAATGCCCTTTACTCCTACTAAAGCACAATGGGGGGATACGGATACGGATGGTGATGGTACCCCGGAATATAGGTACCAATACAAAATGCTACGGGATGATGACGGCGATGGTGAATGGGAATGGAGTGACTATATTAAATGGTTTGAACTTTGGTCAGAAGTAAAAGGTACCCGGGTAGATACAAAGTCTACCGATCCTGATATCCAAGTAGATGCTTATATTGACGGGAATGATGTTTACCTGATTTTAAACAACTTAGAACCCATAGCCAGGGACCTTAACCTTAATTTCTTTGGTAACACCCCTAACCTGCAAAGTGTAAATACCAAACACTTATACTTATCCGGGATAAGGGACGTAAAACTAGACAATACTACAAGTACTACTGCCCCAGGTTCTGTAGAGTTAGCGGCAGATGGGACTATGATTATCAAATATACCTATGCTAGTGACATCAGCATCAACCAGAATTCTATCGAGAAAAAGTTCTACGGTGAGGCGGTTAGCAACAACGAGCGGGTAGAGATTAAACCGGGGGACAATAGTTTTTCTGTAAACGGGGTAACCGTACCTTCCAACCCGGCACAGGCGGAAGCCATGCTAAAAGTAACAGCAAACCTATTTAACGATGATGATAACGATCCGGATAGCTTTTTAAGTATCACCAAATTAGTATTTAACGGAACCGAGATAGAAGCCCCTATTGACTGGAGGGGTGGGGATCAGAATAGAAGTAGATGGTTCGGAACTTTGGAAATCCCAATTCCAACAAATCTACTAAAAGAGGATAATGACATCGTAATCGATTTCCGTCATAACGGGGAAGTGAACGTAGTGAATTTACTTACCTGGGAATTCAGTAAAGTACCAGGAAGGTCTACCGAAGGAAATACGCTAAGTTCTTCCATTGAAGGTCTAACTAATGAATCCTTGGAAAATATCTTTTTATTCCCGAATCCTGCGACAGGACAGGTATTTATCCAAGGATTAGCAAAGGATGAGCAACATACGATAAAGGTATATGACCTTAAAGGTGCTCAATATCTAGATCAGGAACTTGGTAAAGATCATATCCTTAATATTGACAGTTTACCACAAGGGGTATACTTCCTTAGGCTTATTAACCAAGCACAGGGAAATAAAACTTTAAAACTGGTTAAAAAGTAATTATATTTTAAACTACCGACCAAAATACAGTATTGCATTTTGGTCGGTAGTTTTTTACTCATTGAAATAGCTTGGACTTCTCTGATTAGATCCAATAAATAGGTGTTTCTTGCGTAGTTGAAATCATTTTTCAATTGCATAAATTCGTTTTTTTAACCTAAGGAGTTGTATAAGACTTACTAAAATTATTGGTAGTTTAGTTTTGCATAAAGATGTTACTAATATTTCTTTCAATTAAAGTCGAGTCAATGTTAGTTATGTCGAGGTTTATTTTTACATCAATTTGTATCTCCCACGATGTAGCGTTTAATTTTTTCCCAGATATTGTTCCTTCTGTTATTCTTACGCTTTGGATATTAGAGCAAAAACAGGTAGCTCTGTAAAAAGCATTGATATCTTCCAGGCTTTCGTTATTTAAGCTAAATTCCTCCATATCCGATTCAATTTCAAAAATAATCTCTTCACTAAAACCTGAATCAGCTATTTGAGGATCAGAAGGTGAATCAAAAGTGTATTCAAAAACAAGTTTATTTCCTGATTCAATTGTAGCAATAAAAGAATCTGAATTTTGAGACGGTATTTTAATTTGAGAATCAGTTCTAATAGTATATTCTTTAGTATCAACTTGATTTTGGTCATCATCTCCTTTACATCCGAAAATTAAAAATAGCAGTATTACATTTAAAAAGATTAGTATATTTTTCATTGAGTTATTTTATACGTAGATACAAAATTTCAAAAAGGTTGCTCAATTGCCCTCAACGTCAGTGTAACAAACATATGACAAATAATAAGCATTTTTGCTTCGGATTATTGTTTAACTAAATATAAATATTTTGTTTCTATCTTTTCTTCTATAGATGCTAATTTTAAAAATTTAGCGGACTTTATAAAAATGCCCAAACTTTAATTAATAAAATAATCAGCTATCAGTTATATACAATACCGGCAGTAGGTTTTATTCTGAAGTTTGAATTGGTGTACAAATTTCTATAATAAATCCGTTCAAATCTCTTAAATAACCAACTTCTTGACCCCAAGGTTTCGTTACCGTTTTTTCTAAAAGTACAGCACCATTTTTAACTGCATTTTGCATTAATTTTTCAACTGTTGATGTCGTAAATGCTAATTCAATACCAAAGGGCTTGTCATTCAAGGTGCTTTCACTAAAACCTTTTTTAAAGTTCGAGTTACCAAGCTCAGTATTGGCAAATGCAATTGTTGTCGTTCCTGAATTTATCTCGCCGTAGTCCTTTTCAGGTGTGAGAAATTTTTGTACAAATCCAAATGCGTTTTTGTAGAATTCCATTGTTTTTGGAACGTCTTTTACATATAAAATTGTGTATGCGTACTGAATATCTATTTCTTTTGTTTTAGATTCTTATTTATGAACCGTACTATTATGTAGACTATTGACCTCATTTACTCAAGACAGATACACAACTAAGCTGATTGATAAAAGACAAAATTTTAAATTGGTATTTAGGCACAAAATTACGCTACTAGTATAATTTCACTTAGTAAAAAAACGACATTATCTAAAGTAGCTTGGATTTTCTCCTGAAATTCGATTGAATTCATAATTCATATGGGAATGGTCAAAAAAACCTGAATCAAAAGCAATTTCTAAAAGGCTCGTTTCAGTGAAAGAATTTATTAGTTCTTTAGTGTTTCTAAAACGTACCACATTTGAAAATTCCTTTATTGTTAAACCAATATAACTTTTAAAACGCCTTTCTAATTGTCTTAAGCTAATGTTGTTTGATTTTGCTATATCGCTAATTTTTATATTCCCTTTTAATGACCTTATTTTTTGTACTACCGACAAAACCAAGTTATCCTGTCTATTATAGTTTTTTTGAAATAATGTTATTACAAAGTTCTCAAGAAAATCAACTTTATGCAATGTTTGCTTGATATTGTTTAATTCGGTCAATAAATTTTCTTCATAGAAAGGAAATATTTGAGATAGTTCAGTTCTTAGGTTTTTGGTTTCGTAGAGCGGGATTTCAAATAGAGAGCCAAACTTTTCGGTTTTAAAACGAACTCCAATTAAATCCGATTCGATCGTTAATTCCCGAAGTTGGTAATTGGTCATAATACCTGAAAGAAAGGCTTTATTTTGATTAAGGTCAAAAATCAAATCTGCACAGGTATCAGGCAATACTTTAAAATTCTCGCTCGCCTTATTCTGTGAGAAAATCCAAAAAGAATCGATGATAGCGTTAAGTCTTTCCGATGGTTTTATCTCTTGGTACATTGTTTTTTGAATGAATGCCAATGCGCGGGCGGCTATGGTATATTTTTGCAGAGCAAGATATGAAATATCCTAACGGAGAAAAAGTGCGTTATCCCGCCCACGGCTGGACAAGTAGCAGTCAGTTCTTGCCAGTTCTCCACTCTCGGCGGTGACCGGCAAGAATTGGTGGCGTAGCCGCTCACACACTCAATCCCATACGGAGCATGGGCTTGAACGGACGTGACTATGAGTAGTTGCGTGGTTTAGTACTTAACTTAGCAAATACATACCGAACTGAAAATCCGAGAGGATTTACAGAAGTAGGCAAAAACAAGCAATTACTTATAGCCATTGTCTGCATTTCGTTATTTTTTTTCAGCTTCTAATTTAGCAGTCATTTCTTTATGCTTTTCAACATCCCAAGTTATATTCCAATTTGATATATATTCTTGTAAAGAACCAAGTCCGACTTCATATCTTCTTTCATCAACTTTTTCCGGATTTTCGATTGGTGAAACATAAAACTCTCCTGTTTCTTGGTTTCTTCCAATTTGGCTACCGTAAATTTGTCTTTTACCAGTTCTTAAAGCTACTCTGTCCTCTAATAATGCTAAACTACTTGATCGTGCATTATTTTTCTTAACTGCATCTCTAATCATTGGTAAGTACTTTTGCTGTATTTCAATTGGCGAATGTTGAATGACTAAAAATAATGTCATATTTCCTTGTCTTCCAATTATGTCTTGACCAAGCCAACCTCTTTCGTCAAGTATCTTCTGTATTTTTATAAGATTGATAGAGTCTTTTTCCCTTATGGTTTTCCAATGCATCCTCATTTCGTCTGAATCTCTACCATATTTTTCCTCAACTTCGCTTATTTGTCTTCTTAAACCTTGGTCTTCTTGATATACTGTATCAAGTATTGCAACTAAAGGTTTGTCTAAATTTTCTTCAGCTTTTTCTTTATTACTCTTAACTAAATTCAAAACCTCATTCCATCTTTTGTCAGAATGTAGAGCGTTCAAATCTCCATCTGTTGTAATATGTCCATAATTACTATAATTACCTTTTTCCGCTATTCTGAATAATTGCGCGAATGATGAGTCAATTTGATTGGTTAAAGCCCAAGAACAAGCAGCGTTATATCTGTCATTTGTATTTTCTTTATTTCTAAGAATAGTAAATGCTTCCGAATATTTCTTTGCAGATGCTAAATAGTCTTGGTTTTCGTAAAGATTCCAAGCTTCGGTTTTCAATTCAGCATATTTTGCTCTTTCCTCTGAAGTAGGTACTCTTTCTACTATATTTTCTTTTTTTTTCTCTGTGTTTTTACAAGACGAAAATATTGTTAGTATGACTAGAATTAAAATGTGTTTCATAAGTTTCTGGGTTTTGTTAAAATGAATGCCAATGTACAGGCGACTATGGCATATTTTCATGGAGCAAGATATGAAAATCTTAGCGGAGAAAAAACGCGTTATCCTATCAACGCCTAAACAAGTAGCCACCAGTTTATGCCCGTTTTCCGCTCTCGGCGGTGACGGGCAAGAACTGGTGGCGTAGCCGCTCATACACTCAATCTCATACGGGCATAGCGGAGTATGGGATTGAACGGTTAGTACATAAAAAGTAGGCAATTATAAAGAACCAAACTTTCGGTTAAACGCAAAGTTTGATAAGAGTCAAGAGCTTTGGATTTATTAATACTTCGCCTATTTTATATATATATTGTTCTAAGCAAGTATTTAAGATATTCTTTCTCCGTTTAAGTATTCTTGGATATTTTCTAAATTCCCATTCTCATCATAAAGAAATCTTTTACCCTCAAGTTCTCCATTATTATAATACTCTCTTATAGATTTAGTTCCATTGCTGTTGTACCATACTCGTTCCCCGTTTTCTTTCCCATTTACAATAATTCCTTCTCTCATTTTATTTCCGGTTGGATAGAAAACCGTTTCTTTGCCATTTGGAATATCTCCTACGTATTCTGTTTCGCTATAAATTCCGCCATCAACTACTTTACCCTTAAAGTCCCATAATTCGTAGACAAGTCCTTCAATTTTTCCATTATTGTAAAACTTCTTTCTCTTTAGCTTTCCATTTTCTAAGTATTCTTCACTTTCTCCAACTTGAAGCCCATTTATAAAGTTTTCTTTAAATTTCAACTGTCCATTCTCGTACCATTCACATTGTTCTCCATTTAAATTTCCATTGACGTAATTCTTTTCTTTTTCTTTCTGCCCAGTGCCAAACCATTCTTCCCATTTACCATTGAGTTGATCATTCTTCCATTCTTGTCGAGTTTTAGAACCATCATCATAAAAGTTTTCTGAAACACCTTCCATTAAACCTTCTTTATAGCTTTCTATTAGGTAGATTTTACTTCTATAGTTCGGATATTGAAAAAAAGGCTTTTTCATTCTGCCAACCAAACTGCCATTTAGTTTTTCACCTTTATAGTTCTCTTCTAAAGTATAGTTATCAAAAATCTGCAATTTTTTATCAATTCCATCTTTTTGATAAACTTGGAATGTTGAAGTTTCTTCTTTGAGAGTCCAACCCTCAAGATTTAGTTCTTCTATTTCTGATATATATGTCGGTTTCATTTAATTGCTTAGAATGCACGGGCGGCTATAGCATGTTTTCACGGAGCAAGATATGAAATATCTTAGCGGAGTGGAAATATGTTGTAGCCGCCAGTTCTTACCTGTTCTCCGCTCTCGGCGGTGACGGGCAAGAACTGGTGGCGTAGCCGCCTGCACATTCAAGCCCATACGGAGCGTAGCAGAGTATGGGCTTGAATGGTTCGGCTATGGCAAGTAGGGCAGGCAAGGAAACTTTTCGTTTCCGTCTGGTCTGCTAGCCAGAGCTTTTCGTTTTGTAATTATCTTTTCTTTTTTAATTACCAAATCCAAAAGATTTGGCGGACTCAATAAACACGCCCAAGCCAATGTCTACAAGACTTAACGCCCTATTTGCTATAGCCATTGTGCTTGTTGCACAAGATAGTAAAAAGCTAACATTGGGTTAATATGTTTAGTTCTTTGATTTCTTATCTTGAAGTATGCAAGGCAAGAAAATATATCAGGAGAAGTTGTTCAGTAGTTTCCAGCTTAGTGATCGTGTTGGCAAAGGTAATTTTTACCGCAGGCTCAAAGAGGCTTTGGACCTGGACTATTTATACAATCTTACTTCAAAGTTTTATGGTTCTAGCGGTCAAAAAAGTATTGATCCAGTGGTTTTCTTCAAACTCTGTTTGGTAGGTTATCTGGAGAATATCATAAGTGACCGCAAGCTTATTGAACACTGTAGTATGCGACTGGATATTCTTTATTTCTTAGGGTATGATATTGATGAAGAACTTCCTTGGCATTCGACTATCTCGAGAACACGTCAGTTATTTCCGGAGTCCATATTTGAAGAGGTCTTTACAAAAGTACTTGAGTTGTGTGTGGAAAAAGGTATGGTCAGTGGTCACACCCAGGCTATTGACAGCGCCCCTGTAAAAGCCAATGCATCCATGGATAGTTTAGAGCTTAAAGTCCCAAGCCAAGATCTGGATGCCCACCTGGCAGAAGTACGCCATATCAGTAAAAGAGATAAACAAACCTTCAGAAAAGCCAAGCAGGATAAATCCAGTAAAGACCAAAGAATCATTACTGCTAATGAGAAAGAACTGCAAGGAATCACTTCCAGGAACAAAAGATGGTCAAAAGATCAGGATCAGCGCCCGGGAGCTGGAAACAAAGGAAGTCGTTATACGAGTAATAAAACTCATTACAGTCCCACAGATCCGGATGCAAGGATCAGTGTTAAGCCAGGTAAGGCCAGAAAACTGAACTATTTAAGCCAACTCAGTGTAGATACAAACAACCACGTCATTACCGATATAAAAGCTTACCATGCAGACGGCAAGGATAACCAGCAACTACCTGATATTGTAAAGCGCTTACAAAGGCGGTTATGGAAGCAAGGTATGTTTTGGGAAAATTGTGTAGCTGATACTGGTTATAGTAGTGGAGAGAACTATGCATTTTTGGAAAGTCAAGGTATAAAAAGTTTTATACCGCCTCACGGCACCTATAAGGGTGGTCCGGATGGTTTTCAGTATATAGAAACAGAAGATCATTATCTGTGTCCCAAAGGAAACGTAATCCCATTTACCAAAGAGTTTTTAGATTATAGAACCAAAACAAGAAAGAAGGAATACAGAGCCAGTAAAAAGATATGTACCGGTTGTCCACTGCGTAAAGAATGCCTAAAGAGCAGTCAGGAGAAACGAATAACGGTTACTTATTACCGGGCGGAATATGAGCGTAACATAGCTAGAGTAAACAGTAAACAGGGGCGCTATATGAAAGCCAAACGGCAGAGTACTGTGGAGCCGGTATTTGGGACTCTTACCCAATTTATGGGACTACGAAAAATTAATACTATTGGAATCCAGCAAGCAAACAAGATTATGCACTTGGCGGCTATTGCTTATAACTTGAAGAAATACCTGAAATTCACCAAGAAAAACCCAATAAGTAAAGTGGGAGTCTGTTTAGCCCATAATTTTTCGATTAAAATACCTTTTAAGGCGTAAAATAAGCAATTTAGCGCTAGTTGTATTGAGGTAGTTATGAATATATCCCTCTAGAAAATCAGGGCTTAAACTCAAGATTATTGATTGTCCTTTGACTTTTTAGGGGCTTGTGCAACGGTTACCATTGTTGGCATAAGTTTTTCTTTTCACGTAACGATTACGTTTAAGTAAAGTCCATCTGCGCAACGATTTTCAGTTCCATTTGCACAGCTTTTTCACACTCTACTTTCAATTCTTTGCATCATACTTGAATTCAAGTTGTCAATTTTTAAATTAGAACGAATTTCTTTAAGAAGTGTTAAATATAGTTGGAATATTTTATCGTGTGAATTACAATTCTTACATTCAAGTTATAAATGCGACAGTTTGGGTTTTGTTGATAAAAGTTGCGTATACCTCATTGGGTGTTTTATACCCGAACCTTTTCCTGGGCCTATTGTTTAAAATGTTTTCTACTTTCTCTACCGCTTCCTTAGTTATCTCTGCAAAGCTACTACCTTTTGGGAAATATTACCTTATCAGCCCGTTGAGGTTTTCATTGGCACCCCGTTGCCAGCTATGGTAGGGTTTTGCAAAGTAGAAATCAATGTCAAGCTCCTCTGCTATTTCCTGATGGTTTGCAAACTCCTTCCCGTTGTCACTGGTAATAGTTTTAATGAAGGGCTTCCAATCTTCCAGTAGTTCTTCCGTTTTCACCTGGACTTCCCGGGCTGATTTGTTTTCTATATGCCCCATCCTTAGCATCCCTGTAGCCCTATCGTTTATAGTGACAAGGGCACCTCTATGGTCTTTACCTATCACCAGGTCAATCTCAAGGTCACCTATCCTTTCTTTTTTGTCTACTACCCGGGGGCGTTCTGTTATGTCCCTTCTATTAGGGATGCACCCCCTACCTGCTTGCTTACCGCCCCTTTTCTGGTACTTCCTTCCCTGGTTACGCAAACAAAGGTATGCTTTCCCGCCTGCTTTCTTATCTTGCCATATAAACTGGTAGATACGCTCATGCGATACACAAGGGGTCCCTTCTAACATAGCCCTTCCTTTGATCTGTTCCGGGCTAAGGTGGTCTTGAAGCCCATCGCAAACAAGCTTCTCCATGGAAGGGGTAAAAACCTTATGCTTTGTTTTATCCTTATGGCGTTTTTGGGCTTTTCTTTGGGCTAGCTCAGCATTGTACTTCCCACTTCGGTGATCAGCATTGCGTCCTACTTCCCTATATATAGTAGAGCGATCCCGACCCAACTGTTCTGCTATTTCCTTTTTAGGGGTTTTAAGTTCTAAAAGCGCTGATATTTTGTACCTTTCCTCCAGCGTTAAATGTTCCATATTCTTTAAGTTTTCCAACCCAAAGGTATGAGATTTTTAGCCGCCCCCACCATAGTTTTAGCCCTAGGGCTAAAACTATGGTGGGGGCTTTTTATCAACAGCTAAGCTGTTGCATTTATGTGTTGAATCTAAGATTTAATTCAGTATCAAAGTGTGCATATTGAGTAATATATTTAATGCAATACTGTGAAAATTCTAAGGCTGCATTCAAAGTCTCGCTAGGAAGATAAAATGATGATTTCATAATGACTCTTTCTATTTCCAAGGCAATTTCATCCATTTTCATAACTTCTTTTTCATAATATTTGGTCCATTTATCTTTGTCCTTATAATCATAGATTTCAACGAGAGGTGAATTATTTGGATTCAATTTGTTGAATGCGTTAAAACATAGCTCGTTCAGTTTTGAGTATGTCTCAAATTTCATATTGAAAATTTTGTCTTCATAATCTTTCTTTTTGTAAAATCGATATGTTAAGTACCCGACAAGAAATGTCGCTGATGTTAGGAGGATATTTATTGAAGTTAAAACTTGTTCAGAATTCATTTTTGAAATTTGTGCCAATGCGCGGGCGGCTATGGCATGTTTTCACGGAGCAAGATATGAAATATCTTAGCGGAGTGGAAATTTGCTATCCTGCCTACGGCTGGACAAGTAGCAGCCGGTTCTCGCCCGTTCTCCGCTCTCGGCGGTGACGGGCAAGGACTGGTGGCGTAGACGCCTACACATTCAAGCCCATACGGAGAGTAGCGGAGTATGGGCTTGAACGCCTCTTGTATGGTGCGTTTGATTCCCGAAGGGAGCAAATGAACTATATAAACTGTTGTGATGCGTTTTAAATTATATTTTTGGCTTTTTTAAGTTCAAATTTGTATGGATTACCTATTGTTCTCTTTAAACTGGCTATCTGTCCGCAATGCCACATTGTATGTTTTATATTCCAATCAATGGCTTCAAATTTTGTCTTAGCAACAGGATGTTCCACTTTTCCGGGTATCAATTCATTTTTAAGTTCTTCCGGAGTTAAAGAATTGATTATTTCTAGGGACTTTTTTTCAATAATCTCAAGATGATTTTTTAATTCCGTCGTGGTCAGTTTTCCAGCAGAATCTTTAGGTGAAGAATAAAACGTATATAATTCAGAATACTTTTTTATTGGAATTTGCTTTAGAATATCTTCTTGATGTCCTTTAATAACAAGAATCGAATGATAATAAATGCTAATTACTAAATGTCCAACTTGCCAAGAGACATTCGACTCTAAGATTTCAGGAGTTTCATTCCATTTTTCTTCAGGAATCGAATCTACCAGTTTATGAATCCATAGATAAGTATCCTTAGTTTGCTTACTAAAAATTTCAATTTCTGTCATTTCTTTACTTTAATATATCCAATAAACTATAATGTGCGAGCGACTATGGCATGTTTTCACAGAGCAAGATATGAAATATCTTAGTGGAGTAAAAATGCGTTATCCTGCCAACGGCTGGACAAGTAGCAACCAGTTGTTGCCCGTTCTCCGCTCCTGGCAGTGACAAGTAAGATCTGGTGGCGTAGCCGCCCAAACATTCAAGCCCATACAGAGCGCAACAGAGTATGGGCTTGAACGGGTTTTTGTTAAGTAGACAAGGAGATGCTCACCCCCCTAACCTCTCACAGATCCGTATCCCAATCTGCATTGGGACAAACTGTGATAGTCTCCAATCATACGGCTCTTTTTATACAAATCTATTAATGATTTTATCTCATTCCATAAAGTCATCCTCTCTCAAGTCTGTATAAGCCCATCCCTTCGCTTCGGATTCATTACAAAACCCTCATAACTACTACGGACGGGTCCGCCCCTGTATACCCTATCGGTATTCTGCCCCTAAGTTGTACTTATTGTACATTTCCCTTTGCACGGGTATACAAGTTCCCCGAGTTCCATTCATAAGCCCAGATAAAAGTCATGTCTCCTAAATGACGCCTGTCGCTTAGCCTGTAAACAGGTTTGCGCTAAACTGATCACGGATCATATATTTGAGTCCGCTTTTGATAGAGTGTGGCACTTCTCCGGCACTTCATCAGAGGTTCATTCTCATTCGTCTCTTTTATCTATACCTGAACGCGTTCTTGACGCGATCTTTTACATAACGCTCAATACCTTGGCTCTTTACCAAAGCACCCCCGCATCAAGTGCGGGGCAAGCTTTATGGGGGTTTGATGCGCTCTCCTGTAAGACAACACCGGTGGGTCGGTTCCACCATCTTATAAACAGTTGCGTAACGATTTTCAGCCGTTCATTACTCTCGGTACACATATGAAAAGTAGCGGATTTTACTCACTTATTTTTCAGTTTTACAATGACCTTATTTTATTTATTTTCTTTCGATTAAGCGATAAAATCGCTATTTTTTATATACGTTACGTGCTAGCTTTTATTTATTTTCTGTTTTAAATTCAATCAAATACGGTTTTAATGGAATCCAATCTGTTGTTCTAAAATTGTTGTGTAATAAAATTTGATACTGTTTATTAGGTTCTAAATCTACAGGAATTGTATAAGATTTATTGTCTTCTGACCAATATCTACCAACTGCGCTATTTTTAGGGAAATAGTCCTTGCTTAAAGGCCCAAATTCTATTCCTGTACTAGTACCATTTAATGGCTCTGAAAATTCTACAGTGATTTGGTTCATTTTTGGATTCACATTTTTATTTTTGTTTTCAAATTGCTTTATTCCTATTACAGTAGGTCTTTTATTCTTAAAATTTTGATAAAGTTCATCAAGCGATGCTGAAAAAAAACTTGTTGAATGTACGAATTCCTCTATTTCGGTTTCGTTGTTAAAATCTAATTCGATAAGCTTTTTAATGGCTTCTTTCTTATTTTCTGCTTGTTCATAAAAGTTTTCTGCCATTTGATACCCTATGTAATATATTAAATCTCGCACTCCAAATTCATTAGATGTACCACTGCTCCATAACCATTTGAATCTATTGTTGGTATAGAACATTTCTTGTTCAAATTTATCTCTAACACTATCTGCATTTTTCTTCCCAAATTCAATAGAAGGTGCAGCAGAAGGAACATCCATTGCTTTTACAGAAACAAATTCTGCAACACCTTCATAGATTGACAAAGAAAGTAAGTTGTGAACCATTGGTTTCTGTTGTGTATGGACATATTCATGAATGTTCAATAGAACCAAATTATCAATGGGACTACTATCAAAAAATGTTCGTCTATCTTCTCGCTCTTCTTTAGGAAATTCAGTTGATATTGTATGTTTATCTGCCATTGCCAATTCGCTGCCTATTAGTACTAAACTGTCTAATGTGGTTCCATTTGTTCTAAATGCTCCAATTGTAAAATAGATTTTTGCAGGTTTTAGGTCAGGATAAATTTTACTAAATTTTTCGATTCCATCTTGTAATTCAGAACTAAATTGGTTGGCTTTTAAAGTGTTTTCTCTTATTGAAGTCCAAAATTCGGGATAGTTGTTAATAGTGCGTAAGTAATCTTGTAGCGTATAATTTCTTACTTGTCGGATAGCTTTTAATCCTTCTGTCCCTTTTTTAAAGTACAGGCTGTCGAGATATTGGTATTGCAAAGTTGAATCTTGAGTCGATGTGATTTTGTCATAGGCTTCCCAAAAGTTATTTATGTCTGTTGTTACAATGTTTTTATAGCCCTTTTTTTCTGTTTGACGACTCACTAAAATTATTACTGTTGTCAGTAAACCTAAAAGTTTTATCATATTTATTTCAGTGTTTTATTCAGCTTGAACATAATGTGCGGGCGGCTATGGCATGTTTTCACGGAGCAAGATATGAAATATCTTTGCGGAGTGGAAATTTGCTATAGCAGCCAGTTCTTGCCCGTTCTCCGCTCTCGGCGGTGACGGGCAAGAACTGGTGGCGTAGCCGCCCGCACATTCAAGCCTATATGGAGCGTAGCGGAGTATGGGCTTGAACGTAGGTATATACAAACCTATCAAAAAAAGAACTGATAACTCAATCAAAGAAAGTAATTATCACAACATTTTAATAGTCATTTTTATAACTCTCAACAAGTCAGCTATACCAACCTTTTAGTATCTCAAATGAAAGTATGTATAAAAGAAATCCCTTTAAAACCTTACAATTTTAAAGGGATTACCGTATGTCGGGTAGAGAGGATTCGAACCTCCGATCTCACGCCCCCCAGACGTGCACTTTAACCGGACTAAGCTACTACCCGTATTTCATTCTTTCCAAAGGTGTCACTAATTCCATTCTTCCCGCTACAACCAGGACACTTTAAACGGACTAAGCTACTACCCGTTGATAGCAGTTCTATACTACCATTTCCAAATTTTGGTTTGCAAATATAAGGATACTACCATAAATAGAAAATGTTTTAAAAACTATCTCTGTAAAAACTCAATTTTAGGTAGAAACCTGCCGGTAGTTTTCTGGTAAGCCCCGTATTCTTTAAAGTAATTAGCCAAAAGCTGCTCTTCATAATTACTTTTATAATAAAACAAAATTAGCAACAATACGGAAATAAGTACTTTATAAAAGGATCCTTGGTAAATAGCGGAACCAAAAAACAACATCAATATTCCACTATAAATTGGATGACGTATATATTTAAAAATTCCACTGGTAATCAATTTCCCCTTTTCACGCGGACTGGGAAAAGGAGAAAGTTGCTTTCGTAATTGGAAAATACTTATAATGATTATAAGAAAACCTACAACTTTAGCCAGATAACAGAATAACATTACATTATATCCTACTTCAAAAACATACCAGGTAAAGGGTAGTAAAAACAAAATAAATAGCAATGCCTGTAGACCTACTAATAGCTTATCCTTTTTAGGAAGTACTGTAAACATTTAATAACTTTATTTTGCAACAAAACTACGTACTATTTCTGATCTTTATACATTCCTATTTTAATCAATTTCGAACCTTTAGACTTTTTAAAGCGTTTCTAAGTTACCCTAATTTGCATTTATCTTTCTAAAAAATTATTTTAAAACTTCTTAGATTCAACACATAAATGCAACAGCTTAGCTGTTGATAAAAGCCCCCACCATAGTTTTAGCCCTAGGGCTAAAACTATGGTGGGGGCGGCGAAAAATCTCATACCTTTGGGTTGGAAAACTTAAAGAATATGGAACATTTAACGCTGGAGGAAAGGTACAAAATATCAGCACTTTTAGAACTTAAAACCCCTAAAAAGGAAATAGCAGAACAGTTGGGTCGGGATCGCTCTACTATATATAGGGAAGTAAGACGCAATGCTGACAACCGAAGTGGGAAGTACAATGCTGAGCTAGCCCAAAGAAAAGCCCAAAAACGCCATAAGGATAAAACAAAGCACAAGGTTTTTACCCCTTCTATGGAGAAGTTGGTTTGTGATGGGCTTCAAGACCACCTTAGCCCGGAACAGATCAAAGGAAGGGCTATGCTAGAGGGGACCCCTTGTGTATCGCATGAACGTATTTACCAGTTTATATGGCAGGATAAGAAAGCAGGCGGGAGAACATACCTTTGTTTGCGTAATAAGGGAAGGAAGTACCAGAAAAGAGGCGGTAAGCAAGCAGGTAGGGGGTGCATCCCTAATAGAAGGGACATAACAGAACGCCCCCGGGTAGTAGACAAAAAAGAAAGGATAGGTGACCTTGAGATTGACCTGGTGATAGGTAAAGACCATAGAGGTGCCCTTGTCACTATAAACGATAGGGCTACAGGGATGCTAAGGATGGGACATATAGAAAACAAATCAGCCCGGGAAGTCCAGGTGAAAACGGAAGAACTACTGGAAGATTGGAAGCCCTTTATTAAAACTATTACCAGTGACAACGGGAAGGAGTTTGCAAACCATCAGGAAATAGCAGAGGAGCTTGACATTGATTTCTACTTTGCAAAACCCTACCATAGCTGGCAAAGGGGTGCCAATGAAAACCTCAACGGGCTGATAAGGCAGTATTTCCCAAAAGGTAGTAGCTTTGCAGAGATAACTAAGGAAGCGGTAGAGAAAGTAGAAAACATTTTAAACAATAGGCCTAGGAAAAGGTTCGGGTATAAAACACCCAATGAGGTATACGCAACTTTTATCAACAAAACCCAAACTGTTGCATTTATAACTTGAATGTAGGCATAGATAAATCTAAATTGTACTTTAATAAGATTTAATCTTCCGGATCAGGTCATTTTTTGATAAAACACCGGACTGTCGCCAGAGTTGCTTTCCGTCTTTAAAAACCATCATGGTAGGAACTCCCCTCACCTGGAATTGATTAGCCAGGTTTTGATTTTTATCCACATCAATTTTAACAATTTTTACCTCATCCCCCATTTCGGATTTTACTTCTTTTAAAACCGGAGCTAATGCTTTACAAGGGTCACACCAGTCCGCATAAAAATCTACCAGTACAGGTGTCGAGGTATTTATAATATTTTTAAATGAATCTGTCATAATTTTATCTTTTACTTAAAAATCTTCGTATAACCTTAGTCGTTTTTGTAGTACTTTCATTTCATCTTTGACTTGTTGCATTTCATCAAGTAAGCGTAAAATCACATCCACTCCTTCTACATTAATATGTAAATCCTTATTAAATCGTACAATTTGTTCCAACCTGGGTAAGGTGTCCTGCTCAATATAATAAGACTGATGAACAGAAACAACCTGGATCAGCCCCATATCTTGCAGTTCACGGATAAAAGTATCCTCTACCTTATGATTTTTACAAAAATCCAATAAGGGTATTAAATGTTCTGATGTCATAAGCCTGATTTAAAGTTTAGACAATTGTGTAAATAATTCTTTTTGTTTTTCAGAAAGCTTGGTTGGAATTTCTACCTTATAAGTGATATAAAGATCTCCAAATTTTCCTTCATTTTTGTAGATAGGAAATCCTTTTCCTTTTAACTTGACCTTCGTATCGCTTTGGGTTCCAGGTTTTACGTTAAGTTTTACTTTACCACTAAGGGTATCAACAGTAATATTTCCTCCTAAAACTGCCGTGTATAGATCTATTTTTACGGTTTTATATAGATTATTATCTACTCTTTTAAACTCCGTATTATTAATTATCTGAAAAGTAATATATAAGTCTCCCTTAGGACCATTATTTACCCCGGAACCGCCATGTCCTTTTATACGGATAGTTTGTCCGTCCTCTACGCCAGCCGGAATAGTTAACCGAATGTTTTTACCATTAACGGTTAAAGTTCTTTTTTCAGTAGTTAGTACATCTGTTAAATTGAGCTGCAAGCTTGCATTAAGATCCTCACCTCTATACTTAACCTGATGACTGCGATAGGATTGACCCGAGCCACCAAACATAGATTCAAAGAAATCTGAAAAATCTGATTCTGAAAATTCATCACTTGTATATCCTGCATTACTATATCCTGTACCTCCAAAATCGTTGTAGCTACGTTGCCCACCGGAATAAGCTCCTTGAGATTGTTTTGCTTTTTCAAACTCATCAGCATGCTTCCAGTTTTCACCGTATTGATCGTATTTTTTACGATTTTCTGCATTACTTAAAACTTCATTCGCTTCATTGATCTCTTTAAATTTCTTTTCAGCTTCCTTATTATTTGGGTTGAGGTCAGGATGATACTTTCTGGCTAACTTTCGATACGCTTTTTTTATATCTTTGTCAGAAGCATCTTTGGCTACGCCTAAAACTTTATAGTAATCAATAAATTGCATATAATAGACTTGCGTTTATGATATTCTAAAAATAAGAATTTGCTAAACTACCCATGTATTTTAAAGCCTAAATTATTAACCCGGTTTTAGTTATTTTATAAAAATAGATATTAGTGTCCGGGTGAAATAAATAAAAGTTTATAAAGCATAGTCAAATGAGGTAATTCTAAACTTTAAAGTATTTGTAAGTTGCTTTTTCAAACCTTTAAAAGTAATTCATTTTTAAACGTGAATTTTATTATAATATTGATTTTCAATAGTATAACAATTAGTCTTGATTCTTGATCCTAGAAGTGATAGGAATTTTAAATCTTTACAGAATACTAATGAAAAAATACTACGTTTTATTCTGAAAGCTTACATATAGTATTGCCTAGAACTTTTTTTAAGCGAAGTTGAAAATTAATGATTGAATTCTCTCATAATTTTAACTACGCTTGATACGACAAAATAGTAATTCTATTACTTTTCAAACAATTTTATCTACAAAACAAACAGTCTTCAAAGAATTTATGATTATTTCAGTTTATTCAATAATATATTTGAAGCTAAAAATAAGTTGTTCGTTGAAAATACTACACTTTTAAAACACGTAGTTTAAAGGCCATAAACACTAGAAAACTCTTGTAATTCAAAAAATATAAATTAGCTATCAATTATTCGAAATTCAAGTTTCTGTAAATAGTAAATCCCGGCATATCTATACCAGGATTTACTATCAAGATGTAAACAAACATCCTGAGGGCTAACTCAAAAATTTATTTCTTAATTATTCTCCTCCGGCAATCACACTTACCGTAGGCTTTATCACCGCATTTACAATATGTACAATACCATTACTCGCTTCGATATCTGACTTAATTACTTGTGCCCCTCCGATATATACCAAATTATCATCTGCGCTTACTGAGATTTCTTCATCTTCTTCGGTACTAATTACCTGCCTTGTTTCAAATTCTGATGCCATTCTTTTATTAGGTAATACATGATATTTTATAAACTTTACCAGTTCCACTCGATTTTTAGGATTTGTTAAATTAGCAAATTCCTCAATAGTCATATCATAGAAGGCTTCATTAGTAGGAATAAATAAAGTATGATCATCTGTCATGTACATTGAAGTTTCCAGACCACTTAAGGCAACCAGATTGACAAACGTTGATAAATTACGATCCATTTGTGCCAATTCGATCGTTTTATACATTTTTGAATCTTCAACCTTACTTAAAATAATATCTTCTTTATCCTGTGCGTTAACACTAAGGCTTGATAGGGAGATTACAAATAATATGGAAATTAGTGAACGTAAATAAGTTTTCATAATCAGTGTTTTAAATTAAACTATTCTTCTTTTTCAGATACGAAATTAAAAACTCCTGTAATTGCAGAAAGACGTAAAAACTTCGGGAATTAATTCAAATAATAGTTCCCCCTAAACTTTTAAATGACCTTAACATAATCAATTGCTACAACCCATTTTTTTAAGATTTTTTAATAAAGCTTTTTAAAGACGAAGTTCCTGTTTTTTATAAAAATCAGTTTTTCATAAAATTAGCAACACCTTTATTTTATACCTACCATGTGGTTTGAGTAGAATTGTGTGTGTTTTTTTGGTGTCCGGTTAAAATAAGTATATAAAGCAAAGTAAAATAAGATGATTCCAAACTTTAAAGTATTTGAAGCTTGCTTTTCTACATTTTTAAAAGTAATTTGTTTTTTAAGGTGAATATTGTTATAACATTGATTTTCAATAGTATAATAATTAGTCTTAATTCTTGGTTCTAATATTGATAGTAATTTTGAATCTTTATTGGAAACTAATTAATTTTTTACCCATCTGTATGCAATACAAAGTAATAGGCTTGATGTCAGGAACCTCCCGTGATGGTTTGGATATTGCTTTTTGCCAATTTGACAAGGTTGGAGGAGCTTATACCTTTGAACTGATAGCCACTCAACATATCGAATATGATACGGATTTAAAAGAAGTATTAAAGAATGCGATTAACCTCGATGTTCCTGATATTTTAGAGCTAGATAGTACTTATGGACAGTGGATCGGCGAACAGGTAAATCTTTTTATCAAGAAGAATAAAATCACACCTGATTTTATTGCTAATCATGGGCATACCATACATCACCGTCCGGAGAAAGGTTTTACCCTACAAATTGGCTCGGGACAAGAAATTGCCCTTGCTACTAAATATCCGGTAGTAGCAGACTTTCGTTCAAAAGATATTGCTCTGGGCGGACAGGGAGCTCCCCTGGTTCCTATAGGAGATCAGTTATTATTTTCAACATATGATTGTTGTGTGAACCTGGGTGGTATTAGCAACCTTTCTTTTACCCAAAACAATAAGCGTATTGCCTATGATATAGCACCCGTCAATATGTTACTTAATTATCTAAGCAAAAAAGTTGGCTTGGAATATGACAAAAATGGAAAAATGGCTTCACAGGGAGATATTAATATTAAAATACTACAAGAACTAAATCAACTATCGTATTACACAAAATCTTTTCCAAAATCTTTAGGTTTCGAATGGTTTCAAGACAAAGTCATTCCTATAATCGATAAAAGTCAGGACTCCGTTACTAACTTACTACGTACTTCTATAACCCATATCGTACAACAAATTAATTTGGCTTTACAAAGTATAAAAAAGGATAACCTAAAAGTTCTACTGACCGGCGGTGGCGCAAAAAACACCTTTCTTATCGAACAACTACAACAGGCAACAGGGGTTAACATTCAAATTATAGTTCCGTCTGAAGAGTTAATAGATTATAAAGAAGCATTAATATTTGGTTTCCTGGGAGTTTTATCAAAAAATAAAGAAATCAATTGCTTACAATCTGTAACGGGTGCCAGCCAGGACTCTTCTTCCGGGGTTTGGTATTATCCATAATAAAGTTTAGTATTTCGTTTTAGTCTAAATTACCAGTAAATTATTTGTCTTCCTTTACATTCATAGTTCTTTGGTCAAATTTGTAAAAGAGGTTTTACTATTTCTTAAAGATTGCCAAAAAAGAAAATAGCAATTGTTCCTACTGTAACTAACAATCTATATTTTTGCAAAAAACTAAATATGTTGATAATTGGTATTGCCGGTGGAACAGGATGTGGCAAAACAACGGTGGTAAATCAAATAGTAACCGAACTTCCTGCTTGTGAAGTCACCGTAATTTCTCAAGACTCTTATTACAAAGATACCAGTCACCTTACTTACCAGCAACGGGTAGACATCAATTTTGATCATCCACAATCTATTGACTTTAAACTATTACATCAACATCTTATAGAACTAAAAAAAGGCAATACTATCCAGCAACCCGTCTATTCGTTTGAAGAACATAACCGTACCAATAAAACCAAAGAAACAAAAGCAGGTAAAGTGGTGATTGTAGAAGGAATTTTAATTCTGACTGACCCGGAAATTAGAGATTTATTTGATATTAAAATCTATATTCAAACCGATAGTGACGAGCGCTTAATCCGGAGGCTTAAAAGGGATGTTGCGGAACGGGGAAGGGATGTAGAAGAGGTACTTACTCGATATCAAAATACTTTAAAACCTATGCATCAGCAATTTATAGACCCTACAAAACAGTTTGCGGACTTAATTGTGCCTAATAACACCTATAATAATGTGGCTATTGATGTATTAAGGACAATTATAAAAGAACGCCTTAATTAAGTTTTGTACCTTTATAAGTATAAGCAAAAGACCCCATTGAGAATTAAAAAATACATCCGAAACATTAAGGAAGCACCTCAAAAATATCCGGTGTTAAGTGTATTATTCAATAAGTACATCTTAATACTATTGGTTTTTGTGGTTTGGATGTTGTTTCTGGATACCAATTCCTTTCTAATTCATCACGAATTAAATAATGAGATTGAGCAATTAAATGATAATAAAAAATACTATCAAAAAGAAATTCAGGTAGATCAAAAGCAGATTAAATCTTTAAAAAATGATGCTTCCTTAGAGAAATTTGCAAGAGAAGAGTATTTTATGAAAAAAGAAAACGAAGAAATTTATATCATTGAATATGAAGATAGTTTAAATAAAAGGTATAGGGATGAGTGACTTTTTATTTGAAGAATTTGACCCTGTTAGTGCCAAACAATGGAAAAATCAGATACAGTTTGAACTTAAAGGTGCTGATTATAACAACCTTCTCACCTATCAAACCCTGGAAGGTATTAGCATTAAACCTTTTTATCATCCAGAAACGGTAAAAGAAAGTTTACCGGTCTCTCTCCCAAAAACATGGAGAATTGCCGAAGTGATTAGAAATACAAAAGTAGATTTGTCTTTAGAGGAAATAACAAATGCCCTACATAAAGGGGTAGAGTCTCTTTTCTTTACCCTGTATGAACTTCCGTCAGAATTAGTAAACCTTCTACAAAAAGAAGCACAGGAAGCCGAGGTATATATACAATTAAAAAATAATTCGGAAGAAATAATTCGTAGTCTTAATAAATTAGGAGAACTCCCTACTCATTGGTTTTTTGAAAATGATATTATCCACTCCTTTCTTCAATCCGGGAATTGGCAAAAGACTAGAAAAATTGATTTTACCAGGTTATTTCATTTGGTAGAAACGGTAGATACAGATCATTTTATGCTAACTATAGATACTAGTATTTATCAAAATGCCGGGGCAACCATGGTACAACAACTGGCGTATAGTTTCAACCATTTAGTGGAATATCTACATCTTTTTGAAAATCATAATAAAAAGTTAATAGAAAATATAAAAATTCAATTTAAAGTTAGTGTAGGTTCTAATTATTTCTTTGAAATCGCTAAAATAAGGGCAATTAGGATTCTATATGCAATTTTCAATAAAGAATATAATTTGTTAAAAAAATGTTATATATTTACTCAGCCTTCAGAAAGAAATAATAGCGTGTTAGACTATAATGTAAATATTTTAAGAGCTACTACTGAATGTATGAGTGCCGTTTTAGGAGGCGCTGATACCGTAGCTAGTTATGCTTATGATACAATTTTTAAAGCTAAAAATGAATTCTCATCCCACATTGCCCGAAATCAATTACACATTCTAAAAGAAGAAAGTCAGTTTAGAAACGCCGGAACTATGGCAGAAGGTTCTTTTTATATCGAAGAAATTACCCGACAATTGGTAGAAAAAGCTTTATCACTCTTTAAAGAAATCGAAAAAAACGGTGGACTTTTTAGTCAGGTAAAAAAAGGTGTTTTACAAAAGAAAATTAGAGAAAGTGCCTTAAAAGAGCAACAAATGGTAGATAAAGGTAAAATAAATATAGTAGGAGCTACCATCTTTCCATCTTCGGAAATACCTGAAAACACTAGGGTAAAAAAGGATAAACCGCCAAAAAGTAAGAAGAAAACAATAATTTCACCGATAAAAGTTAGTAGATTAACGCAAAAAGTAGAAAATAATTGTATATTTGAAAGAAAAATCTGATATACTGTTTTTATAAATAATATCATAGTAAAATCTTAATCGATGCCCCAGAAGATAAGATCCTTAGTGTTAATTTGTATTTGCTTTCTTGCTATAGCCAGGATGCAATCGCAAGATTTTAATTGTTCAAATCTGGACAATACCGGATTCATAGATCAAGCTTTTGAAACTTTTGAAAAAGACCTGTACAACCATTACCAAAGTTTTAGTTCTGACCCTATAAAAGTATACCGTAAGTTTTTAACCGAAGTTGCCAGTCTTTCTATTGATTTACGCAAAATCCCTTCTAAAGATGCGATTGACCTGGCAAGGTTATTTAAAACTAAGACTACATCGACCAATTCCATTTGGGTAAAATTAAGTGACTACGAAAGTAATGAAGCAACCGATTCCTCATCTCCGTACACCAACCCTAAAAAAGATAATAAAGAAGAAATTTATACCTTTAATTACCGGGGAGGATTTATACAATGTTTAAAAAATACGTCTAATAGCGAAGACTTTAAAGATATTGTAACCATTCTTGAAAATGATGGTAATATAAGCACCTCTCTTATTGCACAACGCCTTTATTATATGACCGATGCAGAAATTCTAAAGAGCCAGGTTAAAAAATTCGTTGCATTCGATATTTATTACTCCATTTTAATGGTTATCGAGCGAGCGTTTGGATAATATTACTAATAAAAACACAAAACGCCCTTAGTCTAAAACCAAAGGCGTTCTTACGTAATCTTGTATATCTTTCTTTAAAATTGCTCTCTTCCTGAAAAATGAAATGCACCTTCTATCGCTGCATTTTCATCACTATCACTACCATGTACTGCATTTTCACTAATAGAAGTAGCAAACTTTTGCCGTATCGTACCTTCCGCAGCTTCTTCCGGGTTTGTCGCTCCGATCAACGTTCTGAAATCTTCTACAGCATTCTCTTTTTCTAAAATAGCTGCTACAATGGGACCACTTGTCATATACTCTACAAGATCATTGTAGAATGGACGTTCTTTATGTACTTCATAAAAAGTCTTTGCATCATTTACAGTAAGTTCTGTTAGCTTCATTGCCACAATCCTAAACCCTGAAGCGGTAATTTGTTCCAGAATTGCCCCGATATAGCCTTTTCGTACTGCATCAGGCTTTAACATAGTAAAAGTTCTATTTGTTGCCATCTTTATATTAGTTACGTGAGTTATTTTCGTATTTTCATGTAAAACGGTGCAAAAGTAGTTATAATCACCGCAATAACCAGTAAGAATTACAGAAACTAGCTTTAACTTTAGTTAACCCCCTTATCTTAAATCACTATACTAATTATATTCCTGCACCAACTCCTTAAGTTTTGTACCATTCACCCCATACATACTCATGACTACTTTTTTGTTCTTTAGATCAAAGCTTAGCATACCAAAAGATTTTTTAACTAGCATATCCTGAACACGGTACGTATTAAATTCATTCTCATTTTTTTTATAAGAGTGCGTTAAACCACTTGAAGTAAAATCAATAATAGGATAGGGTAATCCTTCTACCTCTTGTCTTGAAAATTCGGAAATATGCCGGTCTCCGCTTAAAATTATAACCTTCTTATCTTTATTTTTTTTAAGAAGCTGTTCCATTTTTTTAATTTCATGTGGAAAGTTACCCCAGGTTTCATATCCATGATCCCTGGATAAAAATTGAATGCTGGAAACCACAACTATAAAATCTGCATCAGAAGAAGCCAGTTCGTCGGCTAACCAATTCCATTGTTTATTACCTAACAAGGTAGTCGTGGTATCTGTAGTAGGGATGTACCTTTTGTTACCGGAAGTATCTTTTTCTAATGGGGAACGGAAGTATCGGGTATCTAACAAAATAACTTTTACAGAACCTACCTGATTAGCTAAAGTATAGGTGTTATAAATTCCTTCTTGGTTTCTACGAACATCATTTTCAGAAGCGCCAAAAAAATCTAAGAACAATTGCTGGCTTTCTTTCTTCTTTTCCCATTCTACCCCGGAATCATTAATTCCATAATCGTGATCGTCCCAGGTACCGATCACCGGTATTTTTGAACTAAATGTTTTATAATCTTCTTGGTCCTGTAAGAGCTGGTATTTCTCTTTAAGTAATACCATATCGTCCGTATCTCCATAAATAATATCCCCACCCCAGATAAATAAGTCGGGTTGAAGTTTGATAAGTTGTTGCCAGTGCGGTTGTGGTAGTTCCTGTTTATTACAACTACCAAAAGCTATAGTCACTAATGAATCTTCTACTACCTGTTGTTGGCAGGTAATCGTAGAAAACACAAACATAAAAAGCATAAAAATTCTAAATATCATAAGCGTAGATTTGTTGAAGAGCTGTTAAAATTACGTTTTTTACTAATTGCAATTTAACAATTAACATTATATTCGCCCCTCTATGAACACAGCTGATCTGGACACCGTACGCAAATTACTAAGTACTTCAAAAAATATAGTAATTATTCCGCATAAAAATCCGGATGGGGATGCTATTGGCTCCACCCTGGCACTGCATCATTATTTGTCAAATAAAGGACATCAAAGTACAGTAATTACCCCAAACGAATATCCGCAGTTTTTAAAATGGATTCCCGGAGAAAATACTATTAAAAAGTACAGTACGGATACTGAAAAATGCATTTCATTACTGGATCAAGCTGACCTTATATTTACGTTAGACTTTAATCATTTTTCCAGGACCGGAGATATGGAAGCTTTACTCGAAAAAAGTACGGCTCAATTTATTATGATTGACCATCATCAGCAACCGGATACGTATGCCGCCGTAACCTATAGTGACACTGGTATGAGTAGTACCTGCCAGATGGTGTATCATTTTATAGAAAAACTAAAAGATACAGATCAGATTAATCAAGCAATTGCTACCTGTTTGTATGTTGGGATTATGACAGATACGGGGTCCTTTCGTTTTCGATCTACCACCAGTACTACCCACCAGGTAATTGCGGATTTGATAGACCGTGGGGCAGACAATACGATGATCCATGAAAAGATTTATGATACTAATACCTATTCACAACTTCAGTTAAGAGGAGTAGCTTTAAAAAATTTAAAAATACTCTCCGATTATAAGACAGCGTATATTACCTTATCCCAACAAGAACTGGACGACCATAATTTCAAAAAAGGAGATACTGAAGGACTGGTCAATATCGGCCTCTCCCTGGAAGGCATAAAATTTGCTGTGATTTTTATTGAAAATAAAGGAGAAGGTATTATAAAGATATCCTTTCGTTCCAAAGGTGACTTCTCAGTAAATAATTTTTCCCGAAGTCATTTTGAAGGAGGCGGACATCATAATGCGGCAGGAGGTAAAAGCGAACTTTCTTTACAACAAACCGTTGATAAATTTATTAGTATCTTACCTTCTTATCAAAAGGAATTGCAATGAAGCTACAAGGCTTACATATTATCTGCTGTATAATTTGTTTATGGGGTTGTAAAACTCCCGAAGCACGCAGGCCGGTAAGTGTTTCATCCGGGTCGTTTATACAGGAGTCCATTCAGCGTAATAAAAAGTTGGCCGCACGTGAAGAGGCGCAGATTAAACGCTTGATTGCACAGGATACTTCCCATACCTATTTGACTTCTCAAAACGGATTTTGGTACTACTACCGTCAAAAAGATACCATGGCAACACAACAACCTGTTTTTGGAGATGTGGTTACCTTTAACTACAATATTAAAGATTTAAACCAAAATACCATTTATTCTGAAACAGAAATTGATACCGTCCGGTATGCTATTGATAAAGAAGAATTATTTCAGGGATTACGGGAAGGATTAAAACTAATGAAAGAAGGTGAAACAGTCACCTTCTTATTTCCCAGTTATCAGGCTTATGGATATTACGGAGATAATGATAAGATAGGAACTAATATTCCGTTAGTATCAACAGTAACATTACATACAATTACCAAACAATCAACAAAAGAAAATTAAAGTAACACAAAAAATGAGAAAACTAAATCTTTTTTTATTAGCTATTTTAGCTATCACTTTCTACAATTGTGATGAACAATACCCCGAATTAGAAGACGGGATGTATGCAGAAATTAAAACAAATAAAGGTACTGCCATTGCAGAGTTATATTTTCAGGATACTCCGATGACGGTTGCCAACTTTGTAAGCCTTGCCGAAGGTACCAATACCATGGTGGATAGTACGTATAAGGGTAAGAAATATTATGACGGCATCATCTTTCACCGGGTGATCAAAGATTTTATGGTACAGACCGGAGATCCTCTGGGTACCGGTACTGGTGATCCGGGATACAAATTTCCGGATGAGATCGTGGATTCTTTAAGACATGATAGCAAAGGAATTTTATCCATGGCAAACAGTGGTCCCGCGACTAATGGAAGCCAGTTTTTTATTACACTTAAAGAAACTCCCTGGTTGGATGGAAAACATACCGTTTTTGGGGAAGTTATTAAAGGTCAGGAAGTGATTGATAGCATCGGATCCGTTAAAGTGGGAACCGGGGACAAGCCGGAAACCGAAGTAAAAATGGAAACGGTTACCATTATCCGAAAAGGAAAAGAAGCTAAAAACTTTGATGCCAAAGCTGAATTTGATGAAAAACTAGCTGCTATTGAAGAAGAAGATAAAAAGAAAGAAGCCTTAGCTGCTGAAAAAGGAAAAGAAGTAGCTGCCAAATACGAAAAGCTAAAGGAAAATGCAGAGAAACTGGACAGCGGGCTGGAGATTGTATTTACTAAAAAAGGCGAAGGTCCAAAACCTAAAACTGGTGAAACCGTTTTAATTAACTACCAGGGGTATTTTACAGATGGAAAAATCTTTGATACCAATATCGAGTCCGTAGCTACTGAAATGGGTGTTTTTGACCAAAGAAGAAAAGATCATCCTATGGGGTATGCTCCAATCCCTATGCCCTACTCTCCGGATGCACAAATGATCCCCGGATTTAAAGAAGGCGTACAACAGATGAAGGTAGGTGATGAAGTAGTCCTTTATATCCCTTCACATTTAGCCTACGGCGAAAGAGGTGCCGGTCCTATTCCTGCTAACGCCGATTTAATTTTTGAACTAGCATTAGTTGATATTCAAAAGGAAGAAGCCACACCTCCCACTCCTGAAAGTAACTAGTAATAATTAGTTTAGATAACATCATATAATAAAAATCCCGCTCACTTTTGAAGCGGGATTTTTTATTTTATATGGTCGTATATTGTAAAAAAAATGATGGATAATATAAATATATCAGGTGATAGATCTCAAAGTTGGATAGCTATAATTTTTAAGGCTTTAGAAGGTGCTACCAACCCTTTTTTGTATTTAGTGTTTTTATTCTATTGCCCATTCTACTTTTTGGTTAGCAGTTCCCCGTTAAAATTGATCTTTGCATTTAACGCTTTAAATACATTTAAGATAGTATTAAATATTGCATCAGTAAGTTTGTTTTCAATTCTTTTAATTAAGTTATTTTTCGTATATTTATAGCATCAAAAAATATTGGATTGGGCATTTCCCGGTCGGCATTTCTCCTCGGTCTTTACTGGGGAATTTGTTTTTTAAGGAAATATTTTATATCTATAAATTTTTGAATTAATTATATCATAAGCTCTGTTTGGTTGTGATGGTTTTAAATAATGTAATCCAACAGGTCTTGCCGTCAAATCAGCTAATTGTAATCCACTAGAATTAGATTTCTTATCAGCAAGTAATAATCGGTAAGTCATTTCCTCAAAGTCTGTCTGTTTGTATCCAAACTGTTCGTCTTTTTTACAAATTCTTAAAAACTCAAGTTCTAAATCCTTATCTTCCTTACGCCCTCTTTTTTCGCAAATTAAATAAATTTCTTTTTCTACTTGATCTTTGCGTAATAAGACTTCATTTAACTTTTCAAGACCAAAACGAAGCCCTAAATGATATGGATTGAATGGTTGAGCATATTTCGTTTTTAGTTTACTTTTATCTATCACAATAGGAACAATTATAAAAGGTGTTTTTTCTATAATATTTGACAGGTCTGATAGAAAATTACTTCTTAAATCTTTACTTGTTCTTAAAAATTGAAAAGGATCTTTGTTTTTTCTAATATCAGTTTCGTGAAGTATTATTTGATCATGTCCAAAATATTTAAATTTAAACTTTTGAAGAGCAGGGACTGCAATATCAATATATTCAGGTATTTTAAAACAACAAAAAGTAAGTACGAATATGGGATAATTTGGGTCTATATTTTTTAATCCGTGATCACCTGATTCATCAATATATACAATATAATCTCCTTTTTCAATCATTAATATAATTCAGATTTATTTTTTTACGTATGAAATACAACGGATGATAGTATGTCATCGTCTCTGACGAAAGAGGATATGCGATCATACTTGTTGTTATGCTCAGTGCTTTATGGTTAATAGTTCCAATCTTTTCAAATATTTTACTTGATAATCCAATAAGTCATCATAAGTTATAATATTGATTTTAGAGTTCATCTGATTCATTCTATCATTTATGATATGCTTATTCTCTTCTTTATGGTCATTTCTTCCTATTAAAATATTGTATTCAACATTTTTAGGAATAAATCCGAAGACATTATTAATTTGCTTTTTGTATTCTACTTCTTCTAAGTATGCTTTATAGTCGTTTATTTGAAATAGATGATCTATGAATTTAGCTCTTAGAGTTGGGTGAAATTTCTTCTTTTTTGCAATTAGTTCATTTGGTAATTTTACTTCAAGAATGCTGAGGTCTGTTTCAAATGTCATTTCAGGTTTCAATACATAATCAGGTTCATAAAAATTTTTGTCGGTATAGTACAATTTAGGTTCGTAAAAGTGTCCTGAGAATGAATCTCTTTTAATGAATGATAAGTTTTCGTTAAAAAACCTATGATACTTTTTCTCTTCACTCTTTTTGGATCGCATGGATCGCTTAAGTTTTTTTATGTATTTATCAATTTTTATTTTGATTTGTTCGGTATCATTTACTAACCAATCATAAAATATTTTTCTTGGGAATAGTTTGAAATTACTTGATAAAATTTTAGTATCAATTTTAAATCGTCGATTAGAAGAAAAATAATTTGAATAGTCTATTTTTCCGCTATTTAAATTGATTCCAAGATTTTGCATTTCTTCGAGAACTTGTCTTCGCCAATTTTTTATCTGTACTGCATATTGCTCAATATTTAACACTTCTTCTCTTTGGTTAGAAATTGAATTTTGACTCCAGGCATTTGTATAATAATCCACTGCCATTCTCCTATTCGAAAAAACAACTGAGGTAGAAATCTCCCTTATATTATAATCTCGATTAGAATATGTATCTTCTATATTTGATCTTATTTCATCAAAGTATTTTGTACTTGATTCATTTTTGACCATATAATCTCCGATAATTAAATCAAGAGGCTTTTGCTTATTTATAATTTCTTGACGGATAAAATTTCTCGCTTCCGTAATTGAATAAACGAAAAGCAAAGACCATTTTTCACTTAATGGTTCTAATTGATTTCTTCTAGATGTTTCATTTAATCGGTTATTTGAAATGAAAAGTATTCTCATTCAATTTCTATTTTTTTCTGTATTAAGTATAACAAAGAAATAAAAGAAATATCTAATTTATACATTACGTAGAAGAAATATTTAACCTTTACACTACTACAGCTTTTATAACCATTGAAGAATTATATACGCTATTAATTCCTTCTTGTGAAACATTCATATACTTATCTAAAACAGTAAGAAAATAAAATTACTTAAACCATCCAGTTCCATACTCACTCCCCAGGAATATTCACCAAAACCTCCTTCGTTAATTTCCAAAATTTTTGAACGGAGGAGATGCTTACACGTTCGTCGGGAGAATGTGCTCCTTTGATCGTTGGGCCATAAGAAACCATATCCATTTCCGGGTATTGTTGGCCAATAATACCACATTCCAATCCGGCATGACAGGCAGCAACATGTGGTTTTTCAGAAAATAGATCGGTATAAGTTTTTTCCAATACTTTAACAATCGGAGAATTCATATTAGGGTTCCATCCGGGATAACTACCACCTGTCGCTACGTTGAACCCATAATACTTAAAAATAGCAGTTAGGTCAGCAACCAATTCAGCTTTCCCATCCTCGGAGCTACTACGGGTAAGGCACTCCACTTGTATTTTGCCTTGCATTACCATAACCTTTGCAATATTATTAGAAGTTTCTACCAGATCCGGAATGGCTTTACTCATTGTATACACTCCGTTATGTAAATTTTCTAAAGCATCCAATAAAGATTGTTGTACTTCTTCATCTACGATCTTTTCCACTTCCTCAATTTGGTCAATTTCGACCAAAAAATGAGGGTCCGTATCTTTAAATTCTTTCGTTAATGCTTCCGCTTTTTGAAGCAAAGTTTCTTTCCATATCTCACCAGAGGTAAAATCTACTGCAACTTCAGCAACACTTTCCCTGGGAATGGCATTCCGCAGGCTACCTCCCTGTAAACTGGATAAATACATTTTAAATTTACCTCCTGACCGTAGCAAGGTGTTCATCAATTTATTAGCATTCCCCAGATTTTTATGAATATCCATCCCGGAATGCCCACCGCTTAACCCCGAAATTTTTACACGATAACTTTTAGTATTCCCCGGATTTGCTTTTTCCGTATAGCTTCGGGTACCGGTAACATCAATACCTCCGGCACAACCTACCCCGATTTCGTCATCTTCTTCGGTATCCAGGTTTAAAAGAATCTGACCTTGTAACCAGTCCGGACGTAACTGAAAAGCCCCGGTCATTCCGGTTTCTTCATCAATAGTAAATAAAGCTTCAATCGCGGGATGTTCCAGGTCATCAGCTGCTAGAATAGCCATAATAGTAGCGACACCAAGCCCGTTATCTGCCCCAAGCGTAGTTCCTTCGGCTTTGACCCAATCCCCGTCTACTTTCATCCGGATTCCTTCAGTTTCAAAATCAAAAGCAGTTCCTTCATTTTTCTGATGAACCATATCCAGGTGAGACTGCAATACAATGGTTTTACGATCTTCCATTCCCGGGGTAGCCGATTTCCGGATCAATACATTTCCAGCATCATCTTTTTCAACCGGTAAGCCCAGTTCTTTTCCGAAGTTAAGCATAAAAGCAATAACACGTTCTTCCTTTTTTGAAGGTCTTGGCACCGCATTTAGTGCAGCAAAATGTTTCCAAATGGCTTTGGGTTCCAAAGCAGTAACGGCAGTACTCATAAATCCTAAGGTATAACGAATTAAATCAATGCTAAAAGTTGTAGTTTTACGCTTCTTACGAAGCTAATGCAAGATAAAACGAAAATCTTACTTACCCTACTCCTACCCGTTCAAATTATAGGGATACAACTGATTTCGTTCTTCCCGAAATTTATTGAAGATTATTACAGCAATGGTCTCTATTTGTATATATCCCGAGGACTTCGTTACACCTTTGGATGGATTCCCTTTTCCTTTGGGGATATCGGATATTTTATATTTATCATCTTTATCATTCGTTTTATTTATAAGCAATTTAAAACAAAGCCGTTTTCCTGGAAAAAGTTAGTCATAGAAATCGGAAGTACCTTGTCCGTGGTCTATTTTATGTTTCACATCCTATGGGGATTGAATTACTACCGGCAACCTATGCATAAAATTTTGGATATTGACGATACCTATACAGAAGCAGAACTAATACAGGTAGCCAAATATTTTATTGAGAAATCTAACCAAATCCACCAACAACTACAACCTGATGACTCGCTAGCAGTTGAAATTCCTTATACTAAAGACGAGATTTTTGATAAAACTATTGCTGCTTATCAAAATCTGGTAAAAAAATACCCTTTTCAATCTTATCAACCAGCGAGCATTAAAAAATCCATGTTAAGCCTACCCTTAACTTATATGGGGTTTAGTGGATATCTCAACCCAATTACAAATGAAGGACAGGTCAATTCCTTAATTTTAAATTATAAAACACCTACCACCACCTGCCATGAGGAAGCGCATCAAATAGGATTTGCTAAAGAGAATGAAGCTAATTTTATCGGAGCATTGGCAGCATTGAATTCGGATGATCTATACTTTCGATATAGCGGTGTGACCTTTGCCCTTAAGTTTTGCTTAAACGATTTGTACCGTCGCGACGAACAAAAGGCAATCTGTCTTATCGAACAAAACTTACGTCACGGAGTACGGATGAATTATAGGGCAGTAAACGAATTTTGGGAAGCATATCGCAATCCTATAGAACCACTTTTTAAAGAAAGTTATGATTCGTATCTTAAAGCCAATAACCAACCGGACGGGATGGAAACCTATAGTTATGTTTCCGCTTTGTTAGTGAATTATTTTAAGGGAAAAGAGGTATTGGATTTTTAATAAAAGGAGTGTTTTTTCAACGTTTTTACATCTATTTATAGCTATGAACACTAATTTACAGATTCGACCTATGATTCCACAAGACTGGAAAGCTGTAAAGCGTATTTATAAAATAGGAATGGAATCCGGTAAGGCAACTTTTGAAACCAAAGTGCCGGATTGGGAACAATGGGATCAAAAACATCTGGATATTGGTAGATTAGTAGCCATACTTGACCAAAAGGTAGTAGGTTGGATTGCCCTAAGTGCCACTTCTACCCGTCAAGTATATTTCGGCGTAGCTGAAATAAGCGTTTATATCGATCCTGATTTTAGAAAACGAGGTATTGCCAGAAAGTTACTGGAAGAAGTTATTAAAGTAAGCGAGGAAGAAGGTTTTTGGACCTTACAATCCAGCATATTTAGAGAAAATCATGCCAGCTATCAGTTACATAAAAGTTTAGGTTTTAGAGAAATTGGGTACCGTGAGAAAGTTGCAAAGCGGGACGGAGTTTGGAAAGATAATATTTTACTTGAACGTAGAAGTAATGTAATTGGTTTGGATTAGTTTATAAACCGGTTTATCTTTATTTCGCAACCGTAATCCAACCACATTTCAATAAATAACAACTATGGAAAATAGTATACGTATCCTTATTTATATGCATGCCTTCTTTGGCGGAGTGGGATTATTGACCGGTTTTGGTAGCGTAATTGTAAAAAAAGGAAGTGTGTTACATAAAAAAATGGGGAAACTCTTTTCAATAAGCATGGTTATAAGTTCCTTAAATTCTTTACCTATAGCCTGGATGTCCAACCATAAGAACATTTTTCTCTTTTTGATAGGCATATTTACCATCTACTTAGTATTAACTGGTAATCGTGCGTTAAAATTAAAAAAAGAAAAATATGCCGGTAAAATTGACCTGGTTATTTCCGGTAGTATGATTATTTTCTCATGTATCATGATACTAATAGGAACCTATAGACTTCTAAATTCACAATCCAATAGTATCCTCTTTCTGTTTTTTGGAGGTACGGCTTTATTTTTATCCTCAAAAGATTTCCGTTTTTATAAAAAATTGGATAAAGTTAAAAATGTCTGGTTGATTGCCCATACCGGTAAAATGATTGGTGCTTTGATTGCATCTGTAACTGCTTTTATCGTAGCGGGTTTACAATTAGATAATTTAATATCGTGGATACTGCCTACCTTGTTAGGAACTATATATATCATTTATTGGAATAGAAAAATAGCATGACAAAGACGTTTCCCGTAATCTCTTCTATACTTTCAGCAAAAGAGATAGGTGATTTTATTAAAACAAGATACCAACTCAACCCAAAACTTCAGTGTCGCCTATTTCGAACAGGAATGAACCATACTTATATCTTATCTGGTTCTGAGGAAAAATACGTACTTCGATTGTATACGTACAACTGGAGAACGTTGAATGAGATTAAAGCAGAATTACAGCTTTTACTTTATTTACATCAAAAAGGAATTCAGGTTTCCCTTCCCATTCCGGATAAAAACGAAAATTTAATTCAACAAATCGAAGCTCTGGAAGGAATCCGCTACGCAGTACTATTTTCATTTGCTAGTGGAGAAAAGAAACGCTTTATCAAGGATAAAACTGCTGCGACTATTGGTTTAATAATGGCAAAATTCCATCAGGTAACGGTAGACAAAAAAATTGATCGAATTTCCTATACTAAAAATACACTTCTAGAAAAACCTTATCAAAATTTAAAAAGCTATTTCTCAGAACAACTTCCTGAAATGCGATTTATAGAAGAATATATTAAGTCCTTTTCAAATGTTGAATTTGAAGATATGCAAAAAGGAAGCGTACATATGGATATCTGGTACGATAATATGGCAATATTAAATGACATTGATATCACCCTATTTGATTTTGATTTTTGCGGTAATGGATGCCAAATTTTAGACGTAGGTTATTTCTGTAAGCAATTATTTCATATAGAATCAGATAAACAACAGTTTTTACTCAAAACTCAAAGTTTTTTAAAAGGCTATCATACAAATCGACCACTTTCTAAAAAAGAAATTGATTTTATACCTCGAGCGGGGGTTTTAGTCTTCTTGTTTTATCTGGGAATACAGGCACAACGGTATGACTGGTCTAACATCTTCTTATCCGAGAATTATGTAAAGATGTATATGGCTAAAATACAATCATGGATCAACTTCTGCCAGGAAAACAAAATAGATTTGAACGGTTAAATATAAATATACATGTGATTGTAGTAAACGCAAAAATGCATTAGTATACATTTTTGAAAAGAAGAATAAATGTACTTTGTATAACATTAATATCCAGTTAAAATTAATAGTTTATAGACATCATAAAATAAGTTAATCCTAAACTTTACATTAGTTTTAATTCTTGATTCTAGAAGCGATGGCAACCTGCCCGTTTACAGGTGGGTCTTAAATCTTTACCAGACACTAATGTTTATATACTTATAACTTAACCAATCTTCATCAAAAATACCAAAATGGAAACGACTATCCCCAATAACTACATGCAAAGTACCCGTAAACAGTTTGAATATTATAAAATCCTAGGAGAGAACACTTTTGATCAACTTCAGGAAACGGATTTATTCTGGTAACCTGGCAAAGATGTAAATTCGATTGCGATTATTGTAAATCATCTTTGGGGTAATATGCAATCAAGATGGACAAATTTTCTAACTGAAGATGGCGAAAAAACCTGGAGAACCCGTGACCTAGAATTTGAACCTGGTATCACTACAAAACAGGAATTACTACAAAAATGGAACGAAGCCTGGAAAACGCTTTTTACAGCCTTAGGTACCATCAACGAAGCTAACTTTAATACTAAAATTTTTATTAGAAACCAGGAACATACGATTATCGAAGCAATTAACCGGCAGATGATGCATTATGCTTATCATATTGGTCAAATAGTGTATATCGGTAAAATTATAAAGAATGAACAATGGAAAAGCTTATCCATTTCAAAAGGAAAATCTGAAGAGTTCAACCATAAAAAGAAGATAAAAGGGAAACATGGCGGACATTTTAGTGAAGATATTACGTAGTATACTAACTCGGCTAAAATAATTAATTTCAAAATGTTTGTTTAAGACAACATAACTCCCAAATGAATTTTTATCACCCCTTCCCTTTCCGTATCTTTAGTTCATAAAAAGAAGGGCATGCGATTTACTATAGAATCTGACTTTAAACCAACCGGAGACCAACCGGAAGCTATTAAACAACTAGTGTCTGGGATGCAATCCGGTGATAAATACCAAACCCTGCTAGGTGTAACCGGATCCGGAAAAACCTTTACTGCAGCAAATGTTATTGAAGGAACTCAGCGTCCTACCTTAGTACTATGTCATAATAAAACTCTGGCAGCCCAACTTTATTCGGAGTTTAAACAGTTTTTTCCTAATAATGCCGTAGAATATTTTGTTTCCTACTACGATTATTACCAACCCGAAGCTTTTATTCCCAGTTCAGGAACTTATATTGAAAAGGATCTGTCCATTAACGAAGAGATTGAAAAGTTACGCTTAAGTACCACCTCTTCCCTTCTCTCCGGACGTCGGGATGTACTGGTAGTGGCCTCCGTATCTTGTTTATACGGTATTGGTAATCCGGTCGAATTCCAAAAGAATGTAATATCTATCGCTAGCGGACAATTTGTATCTCGTACCGCACTTTTACAACGCTTGGTACAGAGTTTATACGCCCGTACCGAAGGGGAATTTAAAAGAGGAAACTTTAGGATTAAAGGAGATACCGTAGATATTTTTCCCGGATATGCTGACGAAGCCTATCGTATCCACTTTTTTGGAGACGAAATCGAAGAAATCGAACAATTTGATCCTCAGACGAATAAAATTCTAAATAAATACGATCGGCTAACCATTTATCCGGCAAATATGTTTGTGACTTCGCCGGAAAGTCTTAATAAAGCCATTGATCAGATCGCATTAGATTTGGGAAAACAAATAAATTACTTTTTAGACATTGGCAAGCCCCTGGAAGCAAAGCGTCTGGAAGAACGAACCAACTTTGACCTGGAGATGATTAAAGAATTAGGCTATTGTTCCGGTATAGAAAATTACTCCCGTTACCTGGACGGTCGATTACCAGGTACTCGTCCTTTCTGCTTACTGGATTATTTCCCGGATGATTACCTGATGTTGATTGACGAAAGCCACGTAACCGTACCGCAGGTACATGCCATGTACGGAGGTGACCGTTCCCGAAAAGAAAACCTGGTAGAATACGGGTTCAGATTGCCCGCTGCTATGGACAACCGCCCCTTAAAATTTGAAGAGTTTGAAGTTTTACAAAACCAGGTGATTTACATCAGTGCTACTCCGGCAGACTATGAACTTCAAAAAAGTGAAGGTATTTATGTAGAACAAATCATTAGGCCTACCGGACTTTTAGACCCGGTTATCGAAGTACGCCCCAGTTTAAACCAGATTGATGACCTGGTCGAAGAAATTCAAAAGCGGGTAGAATTAGACGAACGAACCTTGGTGACAACCCTAACCAAACGTATGGCCGAAGAACTTACTAAATATTTAACTAAAATCAATGTACGGTGTAGGTATATCCATAGTGATGTGGATACGCTGGAACGGGTTGAAATTATGCAGGATTTACGTAAAGGCTTGTTTGATGTGCTGATAGGGGTAAATTTACTTCGAGAAGGTCTGGATTTACCCGAAGTTTCTTTGGTAGCTATCCTAGATGCAGATAAAGAAGGGTTTCTTCGGAATAATCGCTCCCTAACGCAAACTATTGGACGAGCTGCCCGAAATGTAAATGGTTTGGCGATAATGTATGCTGATAAAATCACGGAAAGTATGCAGAAAACTATCGATGAAACCAATTATCGACGAGAAAAACAAATTGCTTATAATACCAAACACAATTTAAAACCAACCGCATTAAAAAAATCTTTAGATAATGCATTAGCCGGGAAAAAAGTTGAACCTTATAAATTCGAGACAGCCCCCACCTTACAAGCAGCCGAAGAAGAAACCGCTTATTTTTCTAAAGATCAATTGGAATCTCGTATTAGAAACGTACGGAAAGCGATGGAAAAGGCAGCAAAAGAGTTAGATTTTATGACCGCCGCCCGTTTACGCGATGAAATTAAAATGCTACAGTCAAAAGTACAGGATCAGAAGGTATAGGTTTTGAAACTAAACTATTCAAATTTCTAATTTAAACTTTGAGCTTTAGTTTAGGGATCGAATGCTTGAAAATATTTGAAAGTTACTTTTCTACTTTTAAAAGTAAGACAATTTTATCATTTTGATTTTCAATATGATAATGATTAGTCATGATTCTTGGTTCTAGGAGCGATAGCGATCTTGAGTCCATTCCAGACAGTAAGAAATTAAAACTAAAATACCCCTAAAAACCCAAACTAATTCATAATTTTAAATTAAGGCCCATTTCGTATACAATAAAGTACGTTTACCTAAGCATATTTTTTGTAAAAAGCTTATATTTCCACTAAAGATTTTATAAAATGACCCGAGCAGAAGTAATTCGTAGAAACAATATCTCTTTTCAGGGAGACGGCGAACAGGTTTTACTATTATCTCATGGATTTGGTTGTGACCAGAATATGTTTCGTTTTCTGACCCCTGCCTTTAAAAAACAGTACAGAATCATACTTTTCGACCACGTAGGATGTGGCAAATCAGATTTGGACGCTTATCATTTTGAGAAGTATGAAAACCTTCGTGGATACGCTCAGGATATTATTGATATCTGTGAAGTCCTACAGTTAAAAGATGTGATTTTTATCGGACATTTAGTGAGTGCGGTTATTGGAGTACTGGCGTTTAACTTACGCCCTTACCACTTTTCAAAAATGGTATTGATTTGTCCTTCTCCTAAATATACAAATGAAAACGAGTATCACGGAGGTTTTGAAGCGCAAGACCTGGAAGAACTTATGGAAGTAATGGAAAATAACTATGAAGGCTGGGCTAGTTTTCTGGCTCCCGTAGTGATGAAGAATGAAGACAAACCTTTATTAGTAAAAGAACTGGAAGAATCTTTTAAAAGTATTGACCCTTTAATTACCCAGAACTTTGCAAGGGCTACTTTTTTCTCAGATAACCGAAATGACCTTAAAAAACTCACCATCCCTACCTTAATTCTACAATGCCAGGAAGATTCTATAGCTCCTAACAACGTAGGGCACTATGTACATAAGCAGATTAAAGGCAGTACCTTATTAGAAATGAAAGCAACCGGTCACTGTCCGCACATGACCCATCCGGAAGAAACTATTGCTGCCATTCAATCTTTTTTATCGTAGTAATTTTATAATAAATGCATAAAGCTTTTGAAGAGTTACCTTGTTTTGTTATAAAAACTAATCCTATTGGGGAACTTCTTTATTATAATCGTTATACGACTGAGCAATTAGATCATCAGACCACCTTTAAGAGTATTACAGATATCTTGACAAAAGGAAGCATTATATTTTTTGAAACCTATTTACTTCCATGTTTCTCAAACGAGACCATTAAAAATGAAGTGTTTCTTACTTTAAAAGGTAAAGACAAACGTATTCCCGTACTATTTAATATTAGTAAGAGTACTACTTCTACCGCCCCCGGATTGTTATTTACCGGTCTACCAATTAAAAATCGTATTGCACAAGAAAAACAAATAATTGAGGATAAAAAGAAACTTGAACAGGAAAACCGGGAGAATAAGAAATATTTGGATTTAAAAAAAAATCTAGAGCTACACCAGTTCCAACTAGAAGAAAAACTAAAAAATCAGTCGCGAATAAGTAACGAACATAGAGAGCTGAACAAAGTATTATCTCATGATCTACAAGAACCTATCCGGAAAATAGGTTTATTTAGTGACCTCATTCTAGCTAACCCAAAAAAAGACAGAACACATTATTTGGAACGGATAAACATTCTTGCAAATGATAATAGAAATTTACTTCGTAATATTCAAAAATATTTATTACTAGAAGAAACCTTTGAACCATACGATAGTACTACTATAGATGAAATTCTGATTGATGTTAAAGCAGATTTAAATGAGCAAGACTATCGTATACATATAGAAAATAAAGAAAACCTACAGTTCTTAGGAGATTATCGGCATTTGGTTTTTTTATTTACAGAAATAATTCGAAATTCGATTCAATTTGTTAAAGAAGATCAGCTTCCTACAATTTCAGTAAAAGTTGATTTGATTGAAAAAAATGTGTTTGAAATTTCTAAAGACCTTTATAAATACAAACCATTTTTAAGAATAATGATCACTGATAACAGTATAGGATTCGAAAAAAAATACGCAACAAAAATCTTTGAACTCTTTCAAAAACTTCAGGTATCTAAAAATTTAGGATTGGGATTGTCCTATTGTAAAAAGATTGTACAGCTACACCAGGGGACAATTGAGTTTATACATCCGGAACCCGGATCACAAGTTTTAGTAATTACACTTCCTAAAGAATAAAGTTCTATAAACTATATCTGATAAAATCTTCGGATTAGTTTTGTAACTATCATTTCATAGAAAAAAGAAAATTTTAGTCAATTACCGAAGGCTAATAGGCTTAAAATTATCAGTGTCCTGTTAAAACAAATTAAAGTTTGTAAAGCATAGTAAAATAAGGTGATACAAAACTTTAAAGTATTTGGAGGTTGCTTTTTTGTTTTTTTTGGAAGGAATTTGTTTTTAACATGGATAATTTTATAATATTGATTTTTGATATTTTATAATCAACCCGTGGTGCATTTGAATAATAACTATTATCATAAAATCCGTCAGTTCGAGTGCTTCGACCAAAGGAAGAAGTGTATCGAGAACAAGGATTTTAGCCAAAAAAGCTATGTAGTCCTGAGTTAAACCGAAGGACTCGATATCCTCGACCAAGTCAAGGACAGGCTATTTTTTCTTCATTTCCTTACGAAAAAACACTCCTTTAGACTTGCATTAGCAAAATTATGTTTAATCTAATATATTTAAATCATTAAAATTGAAAGAGAGCGGTTGTTGAAGTACACTAGTATCACTTAGAGTAAAACTCATAATTCGATTCAGACTTGAACAGCCTTCTTTATAGTAATCTCAAATAGAAATTAGGGTTCTTAAAGCCCATTATCAAGGAGTCGAGTTATTATAAAGTGCCCTCTCTCAACTTCGTTTCATGTTAAAGGCAAAACTATGAAAAACATTTTTATCGGTATTGATGTATCTAAGAAAAACGTAGATATCAGTACCTTCAAAGACCAAACCTACACCTCAGAAGTAGTAGTCAATAAAACTAAGGAACTAACTAAGTTCTTTAAACAGTTTACAAACCAAAAGGTCCTTGTTGCCATGGAAAATACAGGAAGGTACAACTTCCCGCTTTATGAAGCACTGGCAGGGTTTGAGTTTGATGTTTACGTGGTTCACCCTATACATATAAAACGGAGTATTGGCCTTACCAGGGGGAAGAACGATAAGATAGATGCAAAACGTATTTGTAGTTTTTTACAAAAAAACTATAGTGACCTACCCCAGTGGAAGCCAAATTCAAAGTTAGTGGACGAGTTTAAAATACTGCTTAGTGAGCGAAAGTCACTAGTTAAAAGGGAAGCTGCTTTAAAAAAACAGGTTAAAGAATTGAAAGTTATTAATTCCAAAGTAATAAACAAGTTGATTACTTCTAAGGGCAAACAAATAAAAGGGCTTAGCAAGAACATTGTTGAGGTGGAAAAAATGATCGTAGCACATTTGGAGAAAGACCATACCCTAAAGGAAGATGTAGAAAGGATAAAGAGTATCCCCGGTGTTGGTAAGGTAGTGGCGTGGACCCTGCTGGCCAAAACAAATGGTTTTACCAGGCTATTAGACCCACGCAAACTAGGTTGTTTTGCAGGTGTTGTACCTTTTGAACAGCAATCCGGGACTAGCATAAAAACTAAACCAAGGGTTTCTAAGATGGCAGATATGGAACTTAAATCCGTACTCCAGATGAGTGCCATGCGTTCGGTAAGGCTCAAAGATAGTTCCCTCAGGGTCTATTATGAAAGAAAACTAGCGGAGGGTAAAAACAAAATGAGCATCCTAAACGCAGTGAGGAATAAAATTATACACCTTGCCCTAGCACTTGTCAACAACAAAACTTATTACAAATTTAACTTGCAATTGTCATAGAAATCGAATTGACGCTTTTTAACCCAATTGTAGCAGAGGTACAATTATTCTTAATTCTAGAAGCAATAGCGACCTGCCCGTCCGCAGGCGGGTCTTAAATCTTTACCAAACGTTAATAATTTAAAATAGTAGTAATTTTACCATATGATGCAATTGACAAAACCCATTCGCTGGGGAATTATAGGGGTAGGTAATGTTACCGAAGTAAAAAGTGCTCCGGCTTATCAAAAAACGGAAGGTTTTGAAATTTCCGCAGTAATGCGGAGGAATAAGGAAAAGTTGATAGATTACGCCAAACGTCACAATATTCAAAAGTGGTATACTGATGCCGATCAGTTAATTCACGATCCGGAAGTAGATGCGGTTTATATTGCTACCCCACCGGATTCACACTGCTACTACGGATTAAAAGTAGCAGATGCTGGTAAACCTTGTTGTATAGAGAAACCTTTAACTCCCTCCTATCAAGATTCTAAAAAAGTAGTTCAGGCATTTCAGGAGAAAAACATTTCATTATTTGTAGCTTACTACCGTAGGAGCTTACCCAGATTTGAACAAATCCGACAATGGCTTGCTGAAGAAAAGATAGGAAAAGTACGTCATATCCATTGGCACTTAAGCAGATCACCCAAACCTATTGACCTGACCAATCATAAAAACTGGCGAACCAATGCTGAAGTTGCACCAGGAGGCTATTTTGATGACCTTGCGAGTCATGGATTGGATTTATTTGCACACTACTTTGGGAATTATAAGGAAGTCCATGGAATTAGTACCAATCAACAACAATTATACAGCGCTAAAGATGCGCTCGCTGCTTCTTGGGTACATAAAAATGGAATTACCGGTACCGGATTATGGAATTTCGGTAGCTTTATCAACCGGGATCAGGTTGAGATTTTAGGAAGTAAAGGAAGTATTCAATTTTCTATGTTTTGGGAAAACCCTTCAATTTTAAATGTAAATGGAAATATAGAAGAACATTTTATTAAACATCCACAGCACGTACAGCAATACCATGTAGAAAATATAAAAAAACACTTATTAGGAGAAGTAAAACACCCCTCAACAGGAATTTCCGGGTTACATACCAGTTGGGTGATGGATCGGATTCTAGGTAACATATAATAACACAACTTATATAAAATAGAAGAGTGCGATCTGGAAATCGCACTCTTACTAACACATACATCTATTTTATAATCGCTATAGATGAACAAACAACTCTTTATATTTTAATTTCTTACAACCTCTATCGAATTACTTAGGGCAAATTCACCTTCAAGATCAGCAGCATTAGCTCCCATCACAGCCCCCTGTAAACCATCGTTAAAACGTAAGTACCAGATTAAACAAACCCCAGTTCCAGCTCCATCAAAATTTACACCTTGTGCCGCCTGTAAAGTTGGTGGAAGCCCTAAAATATTTAATTTATCATCAGTAATAACCCAGGTGCTATTGGCTCCGGTAGCCATAGAGCTATCTACGCCTAGATCCGTAGCAAAATCTGCAGTACCATCTACATCAAAAACATAAGGCCCTCCTGAAATTACACCAGGTACCACATTTTGTACTCTATTTACTTCAATAGGATTTGATAGATCAAAATCACCTTGAAGATCATTGGCATTAGCACCCATATCGGCTCCCATTAATTCACCATTAAACCGTAGATACCAAATAAAACAAATACCCGGTCCTGCACCATCAAAATTAACCATCTGTGCCGCTTCTAATGTAGGAGGTAATCCTAAAATATTACCTTGCTCATCAGTAATAACCCAAGTACTGTTTTCACCAGATGCTCTGGTTGCATCTAATGTCAGGTCAGTTGCAAAATCCGGAATACCATCTACCTGAAACTCATAAGGTCCTCCTGAGATAGTACCAGCGTTGGTTACTTCATTTCTAATGACTTCAATTGAATTACTTAAAGCAAATTCACCTTGAAGGTCAGCTGCATTAGCTCCCATTTCAGCACCTTCTAATCCGTCATTAAAACGTAAGTACCAGATTAAACACACCCCGGTTCCAGCAGCATCAAAATCTACTCCCTGTGTCGCTTCCAACGTTGGCGGAAGTCCTAAAATATTCAATTGATCGTCAGTAATAACCCAGGTACTATTAGCTCCGGTAGCCATAGAATCATCAACATCGAGATCCGTAGCAAAATCTGCCATATCATCAACATCAAATTCATAAGGCCCGCCGGAAATTACTCCAGGTACCACATTTTGAACTCTATTCACCTCTATCGAGTTGGATAGATCAAAATCTCCACTAAGATCATTAGCATTTGCTCCCATCTCTGCTCCTTCCAATTCGCCATTAAATCTTAAATACCAAATAAGACAAACGCCTGGACCTGGATCGTCAAAATTCACCATCTGAGCTGCTTCCAGAGTTGGTGGTAAACCCAATATCATACCATCTGCGTCGGTAATTACCCATGAACTGTTGTCACCAACAGATTCAGCATCATCAAGACCTAAATCCGTAGCAAAATCAGGGATACCATCTACTTGAAAGTTATAGGGGCCTCCAGTAATGGTACCTGCATTTACTTCGCTACCATTGTCAATCACTTCATTGTCATCATCATCACAAGACGTAAAAGCTAAACCTATAGCTAGTAGTCCAATTAAAATTCTATTTTTCATATTTTGGTAATTTTTATTTAAATCAAAATTACCAGATAATGATGAGATAAAATGTTAGCTACCTAACACTAAGCAGCTAATAATCGAATTTGTTTACGGTCAAAATCAATAATTTTATGATTTTTCAACTCGTTCATAGTAATATTAAGGGTAGAACGTGAGGTACCAATAAGATTAGCAATATCACTTTGTGTGTATGGATGTTTAATAATAGTATCCCCGGTATTAGGGCAACAATATCCGTAATCTTCTTTTAATTCTGTAAAAAATTCAACCAGGCGGGTTTTTGTATCTTTAAAAAGTAGCAATTGTAAACGACGCTCTAACTTTCTAAAACGTAAACCCATAAATTTATAGATTTTTAAACTAAAAGAATGGTTATCTCGCATTAAGTCGTGCATGGTATCTACACTAATCGGACAAATAGAAGTTGATTTATCTACGGATTGTGCAAATTCGTTCCGAGTGTCTTCACCAAGAATTGCTTTTTCTCCAAAGATTTCTCCGCTAGTCAAAATAGCCTTAACTACTTCACTGCCATCTTCTGCATAATAACCTATTTTAACTTTACCCTTTTGGATAAGGTACACCTTTGTGGCAGAATCATCTTCAAAATAAATGTAATCACTTTTTTTGTAGGCTTTAAAAGTGTGATTTTTCTTGTAAGCTTTGAATTTGTGAGGACATAAAACCTTAAACAGGTTAGAATCCTCAAAGAACCAGATTGTACTCATTTTGTTTGTAGTGTATTAGTGTTTGTTTAAATGTGTGTAATAACAAACAGTTGGTCGTAGTTTCTTGATAATCTTTACATAGAAGTGAAATTTTAACACTTATTTAATAATCAAAAAAAACCGCTTGTAAAAACAAGCGGTTTTTTAAAGTGTATATTCTGTTTTAAACTAAGTATTTTGTTTTTTAATTAAATTTAAAGCCGATCCTTCTTTAAACCATTCTATTTGCGAAGCATTGTACGTATGGTTTAACTTTATAGTGTCTTTAGTTCCGTCTTTATGTACGATTTCCAGAGTCAATGGTGTATCAGGTGCAAAATGTTCTAAGTCAATAAAATTAAAGGTATCATCCTCCTGAATCAGGTCATAATCTGCTTCGTTAGCAAAAGTTAACCCTAACATCCCCTGCTTTTTTAGGTTAGTTTCATGGATTCTAGCAAAAGATTTTACAATAACTGCCCTTACTCCCAGGTGTCTTGGTTCCATGGCTGCATGTTCCCGAGAAGAACCTTCTCCGTAGTTATGGTCTCCCACCACAACAGTTGGAATATTTTTTGCTTTGTATTGTCTTTGTACATCAGGTACACCGCCATACTCTCCGTCTAACTGATTTTTTACAAAATTGGTTTTCTTATTATACGCGTTAACCGCCCCAATCAGACAGTTATTAGATATATTATCTAAATGTCCCCGATAACGTAACCATGGACCTGCCATAGAAATATGATCAGTAGTACATTTACCGAAAGCTTTAATTAACAACTTAGCCCCCATGATATTTTTACCATCCCAGGGTTCAAAAGGAGTTAATAACTCCAGTCTTTCGGAATCTTCTGCCACTTTAATTTGCACATGACTTCCATCTTCCTCCGGGGCTAAGTACCCAGCATCTTCAACGTCAAAGCCTCTTGGTGGAAGTTCGATACCTTTGGGTTCGTCCAATTTAATTTCTACACCTTCTTCATTTAATAAAGTGTCATTCATCGGGTCAAAATCCAGCCGACCGGAAATAGCGATAGCCGCTACCATTTCAGGAGAACCTACAAATGCATGGGTATTTGGGTTTCCGTCTGCTCTTTTAGAAAAGTTACGGTTAAAAGAATGTACAATTGTATTCTTCTCATCACCCTTTAAATCACTACGATCCCACTGACCGATACAAGGCCCGCAAGCATTTGTAAAAATAGTAGCACCTACATTTTCAAAAACTTCCAGAAGTCCATCACGCTCAGCAGTAAACCTGATTTGTTCGGATCCCGGATTAATACCAAAATCTGATTTAGGTTTTATCTTTTTAGCAACAGCTTGTTGTGCAATAGAAGCTGCCCTTGTTAAATCTTCATAAGAAGAATTGGTACAGGAACCAATTAATCCCCAATCCACTTTAATAGGCCAATCGTTCTTTCTAGCTTTTTCACCTAATTCGCCTACCGGTGTAGCTAAATCCGGTGTAAAAGGACCATTTAAATGAGGACGTAAGGTATCTAAGTCAATTTCTATTAACTGATCAAAATAATCTTCAGGATTTGCGTATACTTCTGGGTCAGCCGTCAGATGCTCTTTTACTTCATTAGCTGCATCTGCAACTTCAGCTCTACCCGTAGCTCGTAAATACCGATCCATAGACTCATCGTACCCGAAGGTTGAAGTCGTTGCACCAATTTCCGCACCCATATTACAAATGGTACCTTTACCTGTACAAGAAAGAGCTTTAGCCCCGGGACCAAAATACTCGACGATACATCCGGTACCTCCTTTTACTGTAAGAATACCAGCTACTTTTAAGATAACATCTTTTGCAGAGGTCCATCCGTTTAATTTACCAGTTAGTTTGACACCAATCAACTTAGGAAATTTAAGTTCCCAGGCCATACCTGCCATTACATCTACGGCATCAGCACCACCAACTCCAATCGCTACCATTCCTAAACCACCCGCATTCACCGTGTGAGAATCCGTACCAATCATCATCCCGCCGGGAAAAGCGTAGTTTTCCAGAACTACCTGGTGAATAATACCCGCACCGGGTTTCCAGAATCCAATACCGTATTTATTAGAAACAGATTCTAAAAAATCAAACACTTCTGAACTTGTAGAATTTGCAGATTTTAAATCCGGTTTTGCTCCTGATTTCGCCTGAATTAAATGATCACAATGTACCGTAGTCGGTACTGCTACTTTACTTTTTCCTGCCTGCATAAATTGCAATAGTGCCATTTGTGCGGTGGCATCCTGACACGCAATACGATCCGGAGCAAAATCCACATAATCTTTTCCTCTGGTAAAAGCTTTGGATGCTTTACCATCCCAAAGATGTGTATATAAAATCTTTTCTGCCAACGTTAAAGGTTTACCGGTGATTTCACGCGCTGTATTAACACGTTCAGCTACCTGGCTGTACACCTTTTTAATCATATCTATGTCAAATGCCATGTATTCTTATTTTTAAATATATAAAACGCGACGAAAATACGAATTTTAAAGTATTTTTTTATAGGAATATTTTGTTTAGTGAATTTTTAGAAAATCTCAAAAAAAGTGATCGAATTTCAGAAATTTATATCGAAAAACTACATTTCATCATCTTAATCTGCTGATAAATGTAATGAAGATGTTCTTATTTATATAATTTAAAATAGCTGTTACTGCTTAGAATGAACTTTACTAATTTAATTCATTTCTGTTCATTTCCTTTTTTTACCATAATAGTTATCCAAAAGACAAAAGCATAAAACTTTATTTTCTTCTAAGAAGGTTATACCCTATTTAGCTTTACGTGACTGAAAAGAAATTGTATAAGGTAAAGTAGATCAAATTAGGAAGTACACGAAAGATGCGTTATTAAAAAGCTACATTATAAACTAGAATTTAAAACAAACTTTCAATAATTGCTTCGATACCCACTCCTTCAGCTTCGGCTTTATAATTCTTGATCATCCGGTGACGTAAAATTCCTTTAGCAACAGCTTTTACATCTTCAATATCAGGAGAAAACTTTCCGTTTACTGCGGCATTGGCTTTGGCTGCCAGAATTAAATTCTGTGACGCCCTGGGACCTGCTCCCCAATCCACGTATTCCTTAACCAGATCAGGAATGGCATCAGACTGAGGCCTGGTTTTACCTACCATTCTAACCGCATATTCTATCACATTGTCTGCTACCGGAATACGTCGGATAAGATGTTGGTAATCCACTATTTCTTGTGCCGTAAACAAAGCATTTACTTTTTTTGTTACGTCCCCGGTCGTACTTTTTACTACCTGTACTTCTTCTTCAAACGTTGGGTATTGCAACTCAATGGCAAACATAAATCGATCCAACTGAGCTTCGGGTAAAGGATAGGTTCCTTCTTGTTCTATAGGGTTTTGGGTTGCTAATACGAAATAGGGCAACTCTAGTTTATAATGGTGACCAGCTACCGTAACCGCACGTTCCTGCATGGCTTCCAGAAGGGCAGCCTGGGTTTTAGGGGGTGTCCGGTTGATTTCATCTGCAAGGATAATATTTGCGAAAATAGGCCCTTTGATAAATTTAAAATGCCGGGTTTCGTCCAGTATTTCACTTCCTAAAATATCACTGGGCATCAAATCGGGCGTAAACTGAATCCTTTTAAAATCCAAACCAAGAGCCTGGGCAATAGTGTTTACCATTAAGGTTTTAGCCAAACCCGGAACTCCAATCAACAAAGAATGACCTCCGGAAAAAACAGAAAGTAATATTTGATCAATTACTTTTTCCTGACCAATAATCACTTTAGCAATCTCTTTCTTAAGGTCGGTATGTTTTTGAACCAGTGTTTTTATCGCTGTAACGTCATCAGCCATATTAGTCTTCGGTTTTTAGCCAATTACCACTGTATTCACATTCACGGTAATCACCATTAATTTTTATATACGTATCATTAATTTTTTCTTCCTGCCACTTACGGATCGCATCAATTTGTTTTTTACGTAATGCCAGTTCCTGTACCTTTAAATAATCCTTTGCATAATCTGCAATATGCTCATCAAAACGGTTTAATACGGTGATTAGTTTAAATTTAGGCTTCCCTTGCCGATCCTGGTCCGGAATTACCTTTGATACTTCATTCTCAGTAAGTTTTGAAACCTGATCGTATAAAATCGGATCAATTTTAGTCAGTTCAAAACGTGTATCTCCGGTAGTAGGGTTTAATAATTGACCCCCGTCTTCCCGGGTTTCTTTTTCATCACTAAACTTTCTTGCTGCTTCTTTAAACTTAATAGAACCGGCAATAATTGCCGTTCGGATGGAATCGACTAACTTTTTTGCTTCGTTTACACTGGAACGGGTAACCTCTGGTATTAATAAGATATGTCGAACGTCAATCTCCTCCCCTCTGATACGGTCTACTTTTACAATATGCCATCCAAAATCGGTTTGAAACGGTTCACTTACTTCTCCTTCCTGCAAACTAAAAGCAACATCTTTAAATTCTTTAGCAAAACCGGTCTGTCTGGTGATTGTATATTTACCTCCGGTTGACTTAGAACCCGGGTCTTGTGAATACAATACAGCTTTAGTAGCAAAACTACTTCCATTTTCTACGATATCTTCTCTGAATTCCCGTAAACGTTGTATGACTTTTTCTTCTTCTTCCTCCGGAACTTTTGGGTCGATCACAATTTGCGCCAACTCCAATTCGGTACCAAACAAAGGGCGTTCTTCTTCTGGTATTTTGTCATAAAAAGAACGTACTTCTTCAGGGGTTACTTCTACTTCTTCAATGATTTTAGACCGCATCTTTTCAGATAACCGATTTGATTTGTTAATATCAAACAATTCTTTACGGAACTCTTCTTCACTATCCTTTTTATAAAACTGTAAAATTTTCTGTATGGTTCCCAGTTCATTTTTCATATAAGCTAACTGCTGGTCTACCATCGCGTTAATTTCAGCATCGCTGATTTCAATACTATCCTGAACTGCATGATGGGCGTATAATTTATTTTCAAATAAACTTCCGGCTAATTCACATTGGCCTACTTCGCTTGCGGATACGCCTTCGCTAACTAATTGTTGATAGGCAATAGCAACATCGCTATCTAAAATAACATATTCCCCGATTACCGCAGCTACCCCGTCAATTTTTATACGATCCTGAGGGTTCAAACCAGATGTATTAGGAGAGGTACTAGTTTTTGTAGCAGATAAAGAATCAGTAATAGTCTCTCGGATTTGAGGAATTGCATTTACGACTAGGGTATCTACAATTTTTTCTTGTAGAACCTTAGTTTGTGCAGTATCTTTAATTACTTGTCCAAAAAACAAGCCGGGTATGATAAAACAACCTATCCGGAAACCGCCTATAAAAAAATTAGTTAAAAACTTCAAATTGTTTATTTTCAATTGCATCTTTTGTAATATCCTTTTCAATTTTTTTTATCAAATCTTTTTTCCGGCTGCTCAGGATGATCTGTTTTATGGTAGGTGCTACGTAAGACAAAGGGGCTTTCTGGTTTTTACGGAGTACCTCTTTAATCTTTATCATATAACTACCTAAAGAATCTTTACGTTGTATGTATGTATTCTCTCTAAGTATTTTATTCTTTTCTTCTTCTATTAACACCGGTATTAATGAAAAGACTCGGTCAATAGGAATCCAGATAGAATCTTCAAAAGAAAATTTTACAAATTCCAACTTTTTCCGAATTAAATCTTCTTGATCATCAGTATTAAAACGATCAAACATCGTTTGTGTGACAATCATATCATTATAACCCGGAGGCAAATGTAAGTAACGTAATTTTACTAACTCCTTATTGAGGTTGAAATTTTTCTGATTCTCCTGATAATACGAAGCAATTTCCTGATCGGACACCCGCATATTAATAGATTTGTCTACAATTGCATTTTTATAGGCGGTTATCAATAAGGTATTTCGATAATCTTCTACCAGTTCTTCAAACTCCTGTATGGTAGTATCGTCCAGATTTTGTTTGGATTGATCCAGGAATAGTTGTTGTGTTGCCCACTGTCTAATAAAGTTATTTACCTGAGCCAGGCTATCCTTTGCAGAACTATTCTCCGGAACAATATCTTTTAACGCCGACTTATACAGATAATTGGTATTAACCCTTGCTACTGGTACATCATTGATTACTTTTTCGTCAGAAGAACAACCTAAGGTAATTACTAAAAGAATACTAAGTAAGTACGGAAGAATGTTCATTTAAGAATTCAATTCTTTTTTAATGGCTTTTAACGTCCTTTTATTAAC